>CAMTXU010000012.1:0-119290 GCA_947085815.1 uncultured Ignavibacteriota bacterium
GAATCCTTCGTTGGCTGCTTGGGTAAATAAATCAATATTATTAATCTTGTTGGTTCGCATCTTTTTCTCTGGTTTCTTTACCTTCTTACAACGCTATTCATCAAAAAGTTTTTAAATTCTGAATAATTTTTCAGAGGTTTCGACAAGTTAATAACCTTTTTTTACATTTATACAAGACAAATAATTCCTCATGCGTGGGGCTCCATATAGGTTCCTCAAATATAGCGCGTGGGGTTTTGTCGTTTTTATAGAAACAATCCACTTTCCTCAACAATTTTGTTCTTTATTAAATTATAATAACTCTCATCTTCAAACTCCCTTTTTCTAAATATTGACCAGCATATGAAATCAACTATTTGCAGCGACTTTTCCTCGCTCGGCGTTTTAATATCTATTTGTAAATTTATTTTATGATTCAAACTAACCTGCATGTGAAGGTAATTTTTGAAATTTTGATTCAAAAACTTGTTCGTCTCGCGTCGTGAGGCAATTAAGTGAACTGTTTCATCGGTGGGAATTAAATTTTTTGTGTAAACTCGATCGAGCAAAATATTTGCAACATACATAATTGTATAGAATATGTTTTTCTTCTTGTAGCTGAGTATAAACTCTCTGTTTATTAAGATATATTGAAATAATAGAGATATCTTCTTCTCGTAAATAATTTAACAATCTTAACCGTGTTTTAGGTTTTTCTTTATAACAATGAAGAACGCCTGGATGGTTTTTAATTCTTGCTTAGTAAGATCCCTAAATACTTTCTTCACTATTTTGTTTAAGGAATTTCTATTCTTTACAAATAAAAATGTAATAACAAAAAACTTCGTTGTTTTCTTTTTCTTGAAATCGAAACCAAGATTTCCGCTTTCATCTAAAAATATGTAGGCCATATTATTCCTTGGTTAAAACCAAATCCCTATATATAGCCAAGAAACTTGCTTTGCTGCGGGAATCAGCTATATCAAACTCTTTTCCACCTTGTCATAAATCTTATCAATATCTTTTTGCAACTGAATTGTGTGAGCAATTGCCGTAACTATTTTTCCGTAAAATTTTGGATCATCCATCGTTCTATTTTTACGGTCTTTTAAGAACTTACCCAAAACTTGGTAACCGCCAATATGATAATTCCAGAGATCCGGAGTGATACCGCTGAAATATTTTTCTGTGTTAATATAAATTCTGTTTTCATCTTCGTTGTATTTCACAAAATCGATTCTATTATCGCCTTTGCCTTGATAACCAATGGTTCCCTTATCCAGTATTTTGCTTTTCATCAAATGAAGTCCGGCAAGTTCCTCACCAAGCCGGGCAATCTGTTTGAATAGTTTATAATCTTTAGTAAACGGAACACGCGGAAAATCTATCTTCAAAAACTCGGAGTATTTTTCTCTGTATTTATTGCTGTAAAATATTCCGTACACATAATAAAACAAGTCTTCCGGTTTGGGTTCCTTACGGTATGCTTTTTTCAGCTTAGCAAATATTTCTTCCGAGATGTTGGGCTGTTTATGCGGCTTGTATTGTGCTTCCGGCTCGAACATCATTAGCTGTGTAAATGCTTTTTTCTTTGGTTCTATTAATTTGGGATAAAGATAAAGCGGAGCTTGTTGTATAATTCCTTTGCTGCTAAAGAAAGTTCTGTTGTCAACCATATGTTCCGAAACAAGAAAATGTGTGTATGGCATATCACCGGAGAACTGTCGCATGAAACATAATGAAATGTTTTCTTTCAACATTTGATCCATATATTCAGTTCTTCCCCAATCTACCATTTTAGGGGTATAATAAATATCTCTTACATCGAAAGGTCTATATAAAATCTTTTGCCAGTAAGTTTCCCAATCATGATCTTTAGATAGGTCAATTCTTGCTTCTTTTAGCTTCCAACCCCTTGTGTCTTTCATGTCGAATGCTTTTTCAATTATCTCATCGCTTATAGAAAGATTTCTGAATTGTCTTATTCTATTTTCAATTTCCTTTTTTTCAAAACCGATAACAAAAGAATCCCGAGCCGTTACAATTCCTGTAACGTTCACCGGGAAGATTTCATTTATCTTGTCCCATTCAAGGTAACCTTCAATCTTATCAGTATCGCGCGGAATGAAAAAGTACCACGGTGAACCGGGTTTTAATCTATTATAAAGTTTTGCATTCAGTTTATGTTTACTCAGCCAATTATATTTTTCTTCCCTCAAACCATACAGCTCTGAATGAAAAACTTTTGCCGGAGTTTTTAGCGGAATAATTCCGCGAACAATTTCGGGTGCGCGGGTTGATATTGCCTCTTCCTCTTTTAACTTCTTCTTGATGAACAATGCAATGGCAACGCCCTGGCGTATATCAAAAACATTTTCATCTTTGCCTCCTTCCGGCGTGGTTTCTTTTTTATTGCTGTTGCCGTGAAGGTCGAGAATATAAATCTCATCAAAAGTATTCATTAAACTTTGACGCATTCCACGGAATGTAGGGTTATCGAGATAACTGTGATTTGTGATCATTCCAACTATTCCAAACCCGGCTTTATGAATTTTCCATTGAGCAAAGCGGAGGAACTTCACATAATCGTCTTGCAGCCAAAGTTTTTTTTCGCCAAGAGGTTCATCATCAACTTTATAATAACTCTGCGCCCCGTCAATATCTTCCTTTAGTAATTTTTCAGTCCAGCCGTTAATGTTAGAAGATATTCCGCTGTAAGGCGGGTTGCCTACAATTACAAGCACAGGCTGATTCTTTTTAACCTCGGCGGCAAGATGGCTTTCTTCACTCAAAGAACTTAGTCCTGGTATGCTAATCTGTTCAAGGTCTTCGGTCTCAAGTGTATTTGTGAGGTAGAGTTTAAATCTTTCATCTTCTTTTAACGGATAGCCGAGTTCTTCAAACAGAAAGCCCATTTTTAAATGCCCGATTGCATAAGGCGCCATCATCAATTCAAATGAATAAAAGTTTTGAAGGATTTGCCCCCTTAATAACTGAATATCCACGCCGCCTTCGCCATAATTGGAACTATATTCTTCAACCGCAATTTTAATTGCCTCAGCCGGAAAAGTTAATGTTCCACCCGCGGGATCCAGCAGTGTAACATTTTCATCTGCCAAACCATCATAAAGATCAAAATGAGTTTTAAGTATTTGATTAACTGAACGTACAATGTAACCCACTACCGGTTCCGGCGTATAATAAACTCCCCGTTTCTCTCTGATTGAAGGATCGTATGCTGTAAGAAAAGTTTCATAAAAATGAATGATGGGGTCTTTCCCTTTTCCTTCGGTGTAATAATCGTGAAGTATTTTTTTTACGTCTGTTACTTTCAATACTTCGCTTATATCTTCTATTATTATCTGCAAAGATTTTGGCGGATCACCTAAAGAGATAAAACGGAAAACATCTTTTAAGATTCCAATTGTATTTGGAATAAATTTGAAAGCAAGCTCGCGATTGAATTCGCTATTAGCGCGGGTTCTTGCTGCAAACAAACCATACGTAAGTGTTTGAGAATACAGGTCGGCAAATTGTTTTTCCGTAAGTGATGCTATTAAATATTTTTTAAATGCTTCGTAGAAACCAAGAATTGCTTTCTTCCCTTTCTTCTGTTCTTCTTCCAATTCGATCGCAACGACTTCATCTCTTAAAAAACGGGTTCTCTTAGCAAGTTCAAGCGCCAATTTTTTTGCGTCTTTAACGTGAGGGAGTGAAAAGGAAAAAAATTTGTTCAATAAATCAAAAAACGCAATTTCATTTTCAACCGGCGGTGCGGTTTTTAGTTGTCTTGCTATTGCAGGTCTTCCAATTTGTGTTTGAGCTATTAGTTCGCCGTCGCGGTAAAGTCGGAACTCGTAAAAGTTGGTGAGAATAACATTAGGGAATGTTGTAAGATATCTCTTGAGCTGATCTGTCTCTTCAATATGATTAAGATTTCTAACCGATGGATCTTTGGCTTCGATGTAACCGGTTACATGGTTTTTTCCATCCCAAACTCTAAAATCCGGATTTCCTGCCTCGGTCTGTTTTGGCAAAACAGTGACGTCAATATTTTTGAGAGCTGTTTCTTCTGCAAAATCTTTGAGAAGTTTTTCAAGATGCTTGTAAAGACTTGGTTCGGTTGCATCGCCTTTGTTAATTGAGCGCTGCAAGTTTTGAAGATATTCTTTCAGCATCTAAGTCCCCTAATAATTCTTTCGTTAGAATTGAATTCTTGCATAAAGTAGAAGGGTTAATTTCTTGGTTTAAAATACGCACCAAATTCTCAATTCTCCATTCTAAATTCTCAATTATTCCTTCAACCCCAGACGATCCATCAATTTATTATGTGCATCTTCAGAGAGATTAACATTATATTTTTTATAAAACTCAATTGTGGTTTCAATAGAATTAAAATAGTGCTGGCAGTTATCGCAGTCTTCTAAATGTGCTTTTATAGAGATACATTTGGGAGAGTTAAGCTCTTCGCCAAGATTATCGCAGATATGAGCCATAACTTCTTTACATGCGGGTTTATTTTCAGTCATATTTTAATTTCCCGTTTAATTCATCTCTTAAAAATGAACGCGCTCTATGCAGACGCGATTTAACAGCAGGGACTGTTAAATCAATCATTTTTGCGGTTTCTTCAGAAGATAATCCTTCCACATCTCTTAGCATAAAAACAATTCTATAATCTGCCGGCAGTTTTTCTATCGCCTCATCTAAAATAATTTTCAGTTCATTATTTTCGGTAACTTTATCCGGTGTTACTTTCCAATCGGCAATACTTTTTTCATCAATGATGGCGTCGTCGTCTTCAAAAGAAGCAAACTCATGTTTACCCTCGATTCGTGCCAGCATTAAACAATGATTTGATACTACTCTATAGAGCCAGGTTGAAAGTTTAGACTGTCCGCTAAATTGAGAGATACTCTTAACCATGCTGAGAAAAGTTTCCTGCATTGTATGTTCTGCGCGGTCCTTGTTGCGGCAAATCTTAAAAGAGAAATTGTAAACAGTCTGTTCGTAAAGTTTAACCAGCTCTGTTAAAGCTTTTTTATCTCCGCTTTGCGCTTGTTCAATAAGTTTTAATTCGTCCATTTCATTTGATGCTGTTAGTGGAATTAGGATTCGTTTTTAGTGTCCATACTTCGCCATAGATAAAGACTTGCTACAGAGCAGTAAGGATGCCAATTATTTTTTTGGGCTATTAAGTTGATCTTCTGTTCATCGGGCATTTTTCTTAAGCGGTAATTTACCATTATAGATTTACGAATACCAAGATCGCCAAAAGGTAGAATATTTAATCTGCCCAGAGTAAATATCAAAAACATATGCGCGGTCCATACGCCGATTCCTTTTACTGTAGTGAGCTCGGCGATCACTTCATCGTCGGACATCTTCGCAAACCCGTTTAATTTAACTTCGCCGGAGAGAAATTTTTGAGAGAGATCTTTAATGTATTTCACTTTTGCGTTGGATAGACCGAGAGCCCGCAATTCTGTGTTATCCGTATTGAGAATAAATTCTGGACGCGGATCATTCTTAAAGTAGCCCAAAAATCTCTTTTGTATAGCCGCGGCGGCATAGGTGGATAATTGTTGACTGATGATGGATCCCAATAAGAGATTGAAGTATTTCTTCTGTCGTGTTAAATTGATAATGCCAATGTTTTTTATTATTGTTGAGAGCACCTTATCATTCTTGGACAGGTGTTTGACGGCAGTACTTATATCGATTTTTGACAATAGATTCCCTTAAATAATATTTGAGAAATGGAAAATCAATTACTAATTACATTAAGCCGGAACAAATTACTCAAAAATGCCGAGATTTCGAAAATTGATATTCGGGGTATACGCGGGCGGTTAATTACTATTGGTGAAGGGGAAATTCTTTACCGCGAAGGAGATATTGCCGATATTATTTATCTGGTATCCAGCGGTGAGATAAATATTTTGAAGAAACGCCTTCTCGGAAAGACGAAATCTTTTATTTTCAGCGAAAACGATTTCTTCGGGCACGAGGAATTCTTTGAGGAAACGTCGCGAACATCAACAGCCGTAGCATTAAGAGATTCTTATTTAATAGCTTTAACGCGCGAAGAAGTTGAATATTTGATTCAACAAGATGATGAAATATTAATCAACCTTCGCGAACCGGTTGCGGAGATGGACGAAGATGTCTTGCTTCAAAAAAGCGATATATCGATAAGCGAAGAGAAGAAAAACGCTTCCACAACAACCGATGAAGTTCAATGGGCGCCCGCGTTTAATGATAATTTACCTAAAATAGAAAAAGATCAAATAATTGTTAAATCCGAATCCCAAGAAGAACCAATAATATTTCCCGATCAACTAACAGAAGCTGCAAATATTTCAGACCAGCATAGTGAAGAATCTAAACTGCCGGAAGAGCTATTCCCGACAGAAAAAAAAGAATTTGAATTTGATGAGAGCGCATTCTTAAATGAGGATGGGATTCCTAAAGCCGAATTTGAATTACCGGATGAGCCGTCATTAAGAACAACAAAAGAGAAAAAACCTGACGATGACTTGAATGATGCTCTTTTTAATATTCTTGCCGGAAACGAAACTGCTGCATTCGCACCTCCTAAAAAATATAATGAGCCGGTAAACAAAGAAAACGATGAAGCTTTTTTTCAGAGTTTCGAATTAAAAGAAGAACCAAGCCCTCAACAGATTCAGTTTGGAGAAGAAGTTTCTTCGGTGAAAGACGAACAGACAATTCCAGCTGAACCGGAAACGAACCTACACGCGGACGAAATAATTGTTCCTTCAGTGGAAACTCCAAAGGTCGAGGACTTCGAACAGGAAGAATTATTTGCTGCCGGTGATAAACTAACTTCGCAAACAGAAAAAACAATAACAATAGAGCCGGTAATTCCAAAACAACAATTACCCGGTGAATCAATTCAGCCCGATCTCGATTTGAAGAGAGATGATTCTATGAATGCCGATGAATTGCAAATGATAATTAAAGCGGCGGAGCTCGTCAACTCAAACATTCGCGTTGATGAAGTTTTAAAAAATATAATTAATGTTGCGATCGATTTAACACACGCCGACCGAGGTACACTGTATCTTGTTGATAAAGAGAAGAATGAACTCTGGTCCTTAATAGCGCTCGGTGATGAAATGCGAGAGATTCGTTTGAGGATTGGTGAAGGGCTTGCGGGATTTGTTGCGAAGAGCGGCGAGACAATTAACATTAAAGATGTCCGGCAAGATTTGCGCTTCAAATCGGATTATGACAAGCAGAGCGGGTACACTACTAAAAATATGATCTGTTTCCCGATCAAAAACAACAAGCACGAAATTATTGGGGTGCTTCAACTGATCAACAGTAGGAAAGGAGAATTTACTAAACGGGACGAAGAATTTTTAGCCGCACTCTCTATTCATTCTGCAATTGCGCTTAACAATGCAGAGTTAGTAGAAAAACTTTTGCAGGGAGAGAGAGTTCAATCGCTTGGTAAGATGGCGAACTTTTTAATTCAGGATATAAAAAAACCGATTCTTGTTGGAAAGAGATATGCCGAACATTTGCGAAGTAAATCCCTTCCGCCGGATACACTCCAGGTTGTAGATATGCTTCTTGAGCAACTGACTCAAGTTGCCGAGCTGGTTCAGACAACTTCCAGCTACTCGGAAGGTAAATCCGTTTTAAGAGTATTAAACGTTAGTTTGAATAACACTCTTGGAGATTATGCATCTCGCGTTGAACAATATGCAGAAGGCAGACATTGTCAAATTTTAGTTGAATATGATAAAGACGTTACCGTAAAACTTGATGTGAAAGAATTTTTTCAAACGTACATGCATATTATTAAAAACGCATGCGACGCCATGCCGGATGGAGGAAAATTATTTATTTCAACAAAACGATCGGATAAAAAAGTGGAAATATTTTTTAAAGATAATGGGCTTGGCATTCCGGACGGATTCAAAGAAAAAATATTCGAGCCGTTTATGTCATACGGCAAGAAGGAGGGAACCGGCTTAGGTCTTGCAATAACAAAAAAAATTATTGAATCGCACAACGGCACAATTGCATTTCAAAGTTCGTTAGGCGAAGGTACAACTTTTATAGTTACACTCCCGATAGCCTCGGCGTTTTAATCATTTTATTTATTCCCGTAAACTTAACGGTGAAAGTTTGCCGGAGACATTTCTAATTTATGCAATACAATCTAATAACCATTCTTGGACCGACAGCCGTTGGCAAAACATTTCTCGGTGCTTCTCTGGCTGATCGTTTTGGCGGAGAAATAATCTCTGCCGATTCGCGCCAGGTCTATAGAAGAATGGATATTGGTACCGGAAAAGATTTAAACGATTATTTGATCAACGGAAAATCCCTGCCATATCACTTGATAGATCTGATTGAGCCGAAAGATGAGTTTAATCTGTTTCTTTTTAATCAACAATTTTACAAAGCCTTCCGTGAAATTTCTTCTCGAGAAAAAATACCTTTTCTTGTGGGAGGAACAGGGCTGTATCTACACTCTATACTAAAAAATTATGATCTGAATCCCGTTGAATTTAACGATAAGCGTTATTCAGAGTTAAGCGAATTGACATTAGAAGAGTTGGCGGAGTTGTTAAAAGCCAAGAATTCTTCTTTGCACAATACCACTGACCTTTTAATTAAAGAACGTATCATACGTGCAATAATGCTTTCTGAAAAAACGGCTCATAAAGAAATCGATGGAAGAAGTGGAATCAACTCGTTAATTATTGGTGTTAGTCTGGAAAGAGAAGAGATTAAAAAGCGAATAACAGCAAGGCTGAAGCAAAGATTAGAAAGCGGAATGATAGACGAAGTTAAAAATCTGATTGGTGAAGGAATTACATTCGAGCGGCTGGAAACATTTGGACTTGAATATAAATTTGTCGGCAAGTATTTAAGCGGAGAGCTGAACCGCAACGACATGTTTCAGAAACTGAACAGTGCAATTCATAGTTTTTCGAAAAGACAAATGACATGGTTCAGAAAAATGGAAAAAGAAGGAATAAAAATAAATTGGATAGAAGGAGCAGACTACGATGCGGCAGAGCAAATCATCTCAAAGAATTACTTCTCATGAATAATCTGCCGGCAGCCGTTAATAAATATTTAGTGAAGTATAGTCTTGGTAATTGGAAATTAGAATTATTCGCTCCACAAAAATTTAATAATATTATTGTCGTCCCCGCTATTCAAGAATACCTAAATATCCGGCAGCTTTTGCAATCATTAATTCAAAACGATAACAAATATTTCGACAAAACACTTCTACTCTTTGTTGTGAACAATCTTGCAAGTTCGAGCGACGAGGTTAAAGAGGATAATCGCAAAAGTGTAGCGCTTCTGAGAAAAATAACCTCAAAAATAAATTGTGATGACCTGGCGGATAAAGTTAATGATGCCCGATTAAATGTTGGTCTAATTGATGCCGCAAGCCCGGGGCTGGAATTACCGGAAAAAGATGGCGGTGTTGGTCTTGCAAGAAAAATTGGAATGGACCTGGCTCTCAATAATTTTGATTATTCAAACGATTCGAAAAAAATCTTGATCTGCCTTGATGCGGACTGCACAGTTGAACAGAATTACCTGACAACGATTGTTCAAGTATTTCATAATACCGATATTAACGCGGCGTATGTTAATTATGAACACCCTTTTCCTGAAAGCGAGAAGAACAAACGCGCAATTATCTGTTATGAAATATTTCTCAGGTATTATGTGCTGGGATTAAAATTGGCTAATTCCCCCTTTGCTTTTCCGACGATTGGCTCCACAATGATTTGCGATTACGAGAGCTATATTCGTATAGGGGGAATGAACAAGAAGAAAGCGGCGGAAGATTTTTACTTTATGGAGAAGCTGGCAAAGATCAACAGCATTCATAAAATTGATTCAACTAAAATCTACCCCGCAAGCCGCGGATCCTGGCGCGTCCCGTTCGGAACCGGGCAGAGAGTTAATAGATATATCGCGGGGACTCACGAAGAATATCAATTGTTTGATCCGAGAGCATTCGATGTATTGCAAAACTGGCTACGTGTGTTTAATTCAATAGAAATTCTTACTGCGGAAGAATACTTAGAAAAAGCAAAAGCAATTAGTACAACTCTGTATACGTTTCTTATTCAAAATTCATTTGAGGAGAGTTGGAGTAAAATACTTCACAACTCAAAATCAGAGTTGCAGCTAGAAAAACAAAAAATGATTTGGTTCGACGGCTTCCGCACACTGAAACTAATACATTTTCTTCGAGACTATGAATATCCATCAATCAATATGTTTAGTGCGCTTGATCAGTTGTTCCAAAACTATGATCAAGAGCCCTTACGCTTAGAATCGGATGATATCCCGCCAATCGATATCCAATTAAAATATCTAGCAAGACTTCGGGATCTTTCCTAAACACAAATCACAGCTTTTAGAAATTCACATCTAACTTGAGTATATTTTGCCCGCAATTCAGAGGATATATGGAAATCTACGAGAAGTTAAAATCTATAAAAGAAAAGTACGATAAGATAAACGAGCAGTTATCGGATCCCGGTAATTTATCGGTTCAATCTAAGCTGATCTCTTTAAGTAAAGAGAGAAGCGGACTTGTAGATATTGTAGAAGCGTTTAATGAATATGATGAATTGTTGAAGAATATAAAAGGTAATCAAGAAATTATTAACAGTGGTGAAGACAAAGAACTCTCCGAGATGGCTGAAAGTGAATTAGGTGAATTGAAAAAAAGACGAGACGCTATGGAAGAGAAAATTAAATATCTTCTCGTTCCAAAAGACCCCGATGATGATAAAAACGTAATAATGGAAATTCGCGCCGGAACCGGAGGCGATGAAGCAGGTTTATTTGCCGCAGATCTGTTCAGAATGTATTCCCGCTATGCCGAAGTGAGGGGCTGGAAACAGGAATTAATCGATTTTAGCGAGACCGGATTAGGGGGAACTAAAGAGGTTGTTTTTAGTCTTGTAGGCACAAGTGTCTTCGCCGATCTTAAATTTGAAAGCGGAGTTCACCGTGTGCAGCGCGTTCCTGCAACTGAAGCAAGCGGCAGAGTGCATACATCTGCGGCGTCAGTAGTTGTTATGCCCGAAGTGGAGGATGTTGAGGTTAATATTGATCCCGGCGATTTAAGAATTGATGTTTACAGAAGCGGCGGCGCCGGAGGTCAAAATGTTAACAAAGTTGAAACGGCTATACGAATTACACATATTCCAACAGGCCTGGTTGTCCAATGTCAGGATGAGCGATCACAATTGAAAAATAGAAATAAAGCAATGAAGGTTTTAAAAGCTCGTTTGTATGATTTGAAATTGAATGAGCAGAACAGTGAAATAGCAGCTACGCGTAAGACTATGGTTAAGAGCGGCGACCGGAGCGACAAAATTAGAACTTACAACTTTCCGCAAAATAGAGTAACCGATCACAGAATTGGATTAACTCTCTACAACCTTTCGGAAATTATTGAGGGCGATCTTCATGAACTTGTAGAAAAATTAAAACTTGCAGATCGTGCTGAGAAACTTCATGCGAGTTAAGATTTTATTATCGCTCTTTATTTCACCAGCAACATTTTTTTCAAGAAATTAACGTTATTGCCGCTCAACTTGTAGATGTACATTCCGCTTGCAAGTCTGCTTGCATCAAATGTTACTTTGTAATAACCCGGCTGATACTCATCATCAGCAAGAACATTAACCAACTGTCCCAGTATATTGTAAACCGATAAATTATATCTCCCGTTCTGCGGAACAGTAAACTCGATTGTTGTTGTAGGATTGTACGGATTAGGATAATTCTGCTCTAACTTAAACTCTGTTGGCAGAGTGTAATGAATAATAATCTCTTTGTTCCAACGGTTGCCTTTGTTGTCTGTAATTAAAAATTTGAGCGTGTCTTTCAGAGTTCCGGGAATTCTCTTCGCGTCAAAAGCAAATAGCGCCTCTCTTTCTTCTCCCGTTTTTAGTTTTTGCAACTCAACAAGCTTGTTGCACAACTCAACTCCTTGAGGATTGTTGGAGAGAGAAATCATTATTCTTTCCGGGCTTAATGTTTCAGATTCATTTACAATGCTCAGAATTATCTCGTTCCCTTTTGTGCCCGGTATTACTTCATAGACTGTCTGAGCGAATACCGTTGTTGTGATGAATAGTAATATGATTTTTACATATTTCATTTTCTTATTCCCCTATTTTATAATCCGAACTCAACAATGTTGTTTGTTAATATGTTTTGTGTTTTGTCCTGTTGTGCTGTTCCTAAATTCATTCTGAACTGCAAATTTGCCGGCAGCAGTTCTTTGGCTATTGTTCCGTTGACAGTGTTGCCGATTGTTCTCCACGCACCGGAATAGTAACTTATTCTTGCATTATCAACTGGTTGGTTCTGTGCATCCTTTACATTTACTCTGCATAGAACAGTCGTAAAGCTTAACGTGCCGTTCACACCAACGTCTTGTGCCTTATCATTCGAAATATATTCATGCGTCATTCTAAATGAGTAGTTGTTCGGAAGTAATTCTAATGATGCAATTCCATTGGTTGTTGTACCAAAGCTTCTCCATGCACCGGAATAATATTGAACTGTTCCTTGATCTATAAAATTTCCCAAACTGTTTTTTAGTTGGACGGTTGTGTTAACCGTCTGAAAAACTACTGTTGGGTTTACGCCAATATCATGTGCTTTGTCTTTGCTTGCAAATGCGTAGTTCATTCTGAAGGAATAATTGTTTGGAAGAAGCTCTTTTACTGCAACTCCATTTGTTGTTACGCCAAAGTCTCTCCACGCGCCGGAATAGTACTGCACTGTTCCCTGATCTATAAAATTACCTTGGCTGTTCTTTAGTTGTACAGTTGCATTTACAGTTTAAAATACTACGGTTGTGTTTAAGCCAATATCTTGCGCTTTGTCAATGCTGGCATAAGCATAAGTTGTGCGGAAAGAATAATTGCCAGGCAGCAATTCTTTTGTAGCAATTCCATTTGCAGTTGAACCAAACTCCCGCCATGCGCCCGCATAATATTGAACTTTGCCTGTATCTATTGCTGCACCAAAACTGTTTTGGAGTTTTACCAGCGCATTTACTGTTTGAAAAACTACCGTGTCTGCTCCAACAGTTACATTGTTCTTTGTTTGCGAACTGTAAGCGTAGTTCATTCTTAAGCTAAAGGTTTTTAGAGCTGTGGGAACAGTAAAGATGCCATCGTTATTGTTTACAGCATCCTTCCACGCGCCTTCGTAGTATTGGAGCGTACCGTTGAGCAACTTGCCTTGACTGTCCTCCAGCTTAACTGTTGGTAGCTTTGGTAACCTTTCTAAAATGTATTTTGGGTAATGATACAAAAACTTGTAACCATCTAATGTTACAAATTGGTTAGTATTTGTTACTGGGTCCTGGTACGCCTGAACAATTGCCGATTGGTATTGTTTTATTTTTATTGCCGCACCAAGGCTATCACTGTTGGCCAGCTTTGTTTTTGCATCTAACAAAAATGGTTTTAATTGTTCTGAAAATGAATTGTTGCCTAGCCAATTAAATGAAGTGCATTGACTGTGGTATGAGAGCAAAGAATCTATTAATGTAACAACACTAAGATTGCCATTTTTGTGGGGTGTAAATTTATCTAGAATATACTGTTTTAAGTATGATTGATCGGAGGTGTCCTTTAGTTGTGTATAAAGTGTCTTTGCAATTTGAAAATCAACCGGTGATCCATAGCAGTTTAATAAGGAATCGGCAATATCTATTCTTAATGTATCATCCGGGTCAGCTAGGGCTCGATTTAATAATACCGTATGTATTTCATTAGTTTTATTCTTACCAAGAATATCGGTTAATGCAGTATTTCGTACGAACCAACTAGTGTCTTTAACAAAGCTTTCCATTACTACTGGCAGTATTTCGGTTCCATAGATTTCATATAGTTTTAATAAAGATGCAACCCGTTGTCTATCGTCGATATTTTCCTTCGCAATTTTAATCAAATAATTTTTTGCTGGCAGCTCCTCTTTTGAATATTTGGTGATTATTTCTTCTAAAAGCAACCTATACGGTAACCCTACTTTGGGCAGATTGCTTTCAATATAATCATAGACATATTTCCGTTTTGAGAAATCATTAAAATCAAAAAGTATCTCGTTAATGATAGCTTTATACTCCAACCTATCTTCTTCCAAACCTTCCTTAAATTTGAATGTATCAGTTGAGTCAATAGATGCCAACGTTAATTCATGGGTCCTTGGTGATTTTAACACGTTAAGCGCATGTAAAAATAGTTCTCTGGTATATAGGTCTTGTTTCCAGATATTATTAATCAATACCGGTTCGGCTTCTGTAATCCCAAATTCTATTACTTTTTTCGCGGCATCGTATGGATTATGATCTGCATTTAATGTTTTATAAGAATATGATAAATCAGAAAGTATTCTTTGTTTCTCTTCTTCTGTTATAGTTTGTGAGAAAAGTAAGTTTGAGTTGATAAGAAAACAGAAAATCGTTATTAAAGTTAAATCTTGTAATTTCATTTTATACCTCGTCTATTTAGAGCATCTATCAAATATTCTTTTATATTTTTCCCACACAATGTCATATGCCTTTCGTTGAATATCCTTTTCGTATGTATACCACCTATTATATAAATCATGATTGCTGTTTTTACTATTTCCATATAATCGAGTAAACTCTTTATCAAACGTATCCCTGAAACTATCAATGAGATTCTTCGTAAATGTTTCGGCTTTATTTTTGGCATCATTAAAACCATTTGTTTGTTCACACTTTAATTTGAATGCTAAAAATTGGTCGCCAAACTTATACTGGTTGTCAAATAAATTTTTGAAAAGATTTTGAATATCTGATTCATGTCCCTTTTCATGTCCTTCAATTAATTCTCTAAAAATATATGTGCCTCCGTGAAGCGGATACTGATATGTCGTTTCAAAATCACTTTTAGCTCGACAAATCTCATTAGGGGGCAAATTATTAATATCATTGATATTTCTCACTACAAAGGGGTAACTGTTCATTTTATTTTCACAAAGTCCGGAATAATATTTAAACACAGCTTTATTCGAATTATTAAGTTTTATTATCCATTGATCCAGTGAACTATTATAACATAATTCTATTTGATAGTTATTGAAAATCTCGTTCTTATCATAAGCGGTATATCCAAAATCTTGTCCACAATATTTATCGTCAGTTGCTGGAGAGAAAGTAAAAGATGGCGCTACTGGAGGCGAACTAGTAGTACACTCCGGGCCGCACTTCGGGAAAGCAACTGTAAATGATCCCCAGGTTGAGCATGCATTATTCACCGAGCGTGAAAAAATAAGGTTATTGTCTAGAAATACTTTTATATCAGCACTCTGCCCGCATGACGCTCCACCATAGGGATCTGTCCAGGTAATGGTGTATTGATAAGTCCCTTCAAGATCAAATGTTGCTTCTCCTCCTTGCACTGTTACAGCAATTGAAGAGCCTGGTGGTATTATGCGGGCGGTTCCTGTACCGGGATAACAATAAGTTTTATTCTCCCACGCTACATAATAACAAAATACATTACTTGACATGGAAACCTGAACCCTTACAGAATGTGTGTAAAGTGTAGATAGTTCCGTTCGTAAATTAAGTTTTGTTTGTGTGGTAGGGTTAATTATAACCTTCTCTTTAATCCTTACTTGAGAATAAAGTAAAGCGCTGGAACAAAAAAGAGAGAGCAAAAATATTAAGAAGAGTTTGGAATATTTACCGGAGAGAAACTAATGGCACCACCCTGTGTGTTTATTTGTTCTATCATAATGTAAAGTCTGCACGGAAGGAAAGCAAGTTAAAAACAAGATGAACCTCCTCGCTGCAATTCGCCGGGCTCGCAATACTTTTATTTGATGAAAAACCCACTCTTCATCACTTTGTTCTCGTTGTCGGATGTTAATGCATAAGTGAACCCATCATAAAGTGAGAATGCGCCGCATTCGCCGCTCTTGTTGAGAGCAAGATAGCCAATTTGAATATCCTTGTTGTTCCTTGCTGTCTTATAAATTCTCTTGATAGCAAATTCGCACGCCTCTTGTGGCGAAAGACCGTCCCGCATTTTTTCAACAATTAAAAAACTTCCAACAGTTCTCATTACAAACTCGCCGTTTCCTGTTGCAACTGCGCCGCCGATTTCATTATCAGCAAATAAAGCTGCGCCGATAATTGGTGAATCGCCCACGCGTCCATGTAATTTAAATGCTAATCCACTTGTCGAAACGCCGCCGCTAAGGTTGTTAGCACTGTCAATTGCAAGCATTCCAATTGTATCATGATTCTTTTCATCAACGCGGTTTATCCCGCGCGGATTTTTCTTTTTCCAATCTTCCCATACCTTACGCGAACTTTCAGTCAAAAGATTTTCTTCTTTAAATCCATTTTCGAGAGCAAATTTTTTTGCGCCATCACCAACAAGCATTACATGCTTTGTCTTTTGCATAACAAGTTTAGCAACAGAGATTGGATTTTTGATTCCTTCAATTCCCGCCACAGAACCGGCATTACCTTTCCAATCCATAACAGATGCATCGAGAGTTACAATCCCATCTTCATCCGGCAATCCTCCGTAACCGACAGAACTATTCATCGGATCATCTTCAGCTACACGTATTCCTGCTTCAATTGCATCGAGAGAATTTTTTCCTTCTTTCAAATATTCATATGCTTTTTCTGAGGATTTGATTGTGCCTCCCCATGTTGAAATAGCAATAAGCTTACTACCGGGAACTGAATAACCAAATATCTTTTCAGGAGATAATTGATTTGATACTAATCCGCCGCCGACTAGTGCGCCTGCTCTAACAAAATTACGACGTGTAATTTTCATTTCACTCTCCAAGTTTTTTCTGCTCTACATCCTGGTTTATGCCGATAAGTTCTGGACGTGCATCGAAAAGTTTTAAGATATCTTCGAATAGGAACAACTCTTTTTTGCCGTAAAGCTCTTTATAAATCTCCTCGATTAGCCGGAAATCTTTTTCCGTGTCAACTGTCCATCTGTGAAAAGAGTAATTCTTTTCATTGACAAAATATTTGATTGAAAATTTTTCCGGATGATTGTAAATATAGGGTGTAACGTGCTCGCGTTCTAATTGAAGTGTTGCTTCGTTATACGATCTTGCCAAAGAATTGAAAGAAATTATTTCTGTATCAAGTCCGCGTGGAAATGTGCGTGGAAGAACATTGCTCAAATAATCCAGAGCACTCAATTGATTCTCCGTAAAAAAATATTCTAACATGTTATCTACAATTAGAGGATCAATGACTGGACAGTCAGAAGTAATTCGAATTACAATATCAGTCTTAAATTTATTTGCCGCTTCATAATAACGACTAAGGACATCCTCCGAACTGCCTCGATAAAATAAAATATTATTCCTCTCGCAAAACTCTTGAACCAGATCATCTTCGGGAAGGTTAGTTGTCGCAACAATAATTTCATCAATTATTTTCGAATGAGAAAGGCGATCGACAATGTGCCAGAGCATCGGCTTATGTGAAATCTCTTTAAGTATTTTACCTTGAAGGCGGGTTGAGCCCATTCTCGCTTGAACAATTGCCGCAACCTTAAAATTTTGTTTCTTACAGTTCAATTAGATCCCAGCTTAGTGGTGTACCGCGTTCAATATCTTTTGCAGCTGTTTTGCCAAGAATTTCGTAAAAGTATTTTGGAGCTAACCCGTGCGAGGGTCTTATGGAACGAATATTTTCTTCTGTAAATTTTTCGCCGGCAGAGATATTTTTTACAACGAATAAAGAACGGGCAAAGGTTCGGCTCTTCTTAATTTTATCGCTCAATTCAAAAGAAACTTGTCCAAGGGCTAATTCAACCTGACGAATTTCATCAACCATTTTTTTGAATTCGTTTGGCTCAAGAGAAAAGAAAGAATCGGGTCCTCCAATTTTTCGGTCGAGTATAAAATGCTTTTCAATTATTCTGGCTCCGACAGCGACAGCGGCAACCGGAACAGTAATGCCCATCGAGTGGTCTGATAATCCCACGACCGTTTTAAATTTCTCCGCTAAAGCCGGAATTGTCATTAGGTTTGCATCTTCAATCGGTGCGGGATATTCCGAGGTGCATTTCAAGAGAGCGATTTGATTATTGCCGGCTTTTCTACATGCATTTACCGCGTCATTAATTTCTTCTTCTGTAGCGATGCCTGTTGATATGATCATCGGTTTACGTTTTGATGCGGCATATTCTATTAGAGGAAGATCTACAATTTCGAATGATGCGATTTTATAAGCAGGGACATTCATCTTCTCAAGAAAATCAACGGCGCTTTTATCGAATGGAGAAGAGAAACAAATCAATCCGAGTTCTTCGGCGAATTGTTTTAATTTTGGCTGCCAATCCCATGGCGTGTAGGCTTGTTTATATAATTCGTACAAAGTAGCGCCATCCCAAATTGTGCCTTGCCGTATTTTGAAATGATCTTTATCGCTCTCTATTGTGAGTGTATCGGCAGTATAAGTCTGAAGTTTAACCGCATCGGCGCCACACTCTTTGATAGCTCTAATTGTATCAATGGCTAGATCAAATTGTTGATTATGGTTGGCGGAAAGTTCCGCAAGAATAAAAACGTTATTCGCTTCGCCTATTGTTTTATTGCCAATAGAGAATTTCATACATGCCGCACTAATTTATACACAATAAATTTTTCGCTATTTACATATTCTTCATGAGAGAAAACATAAGCCGAATTGATAAACGCCTTAATAGAAGTTGTGTTCTTTGGTCTAATATATGCCAGAATAGCTTTGATGTCCGGTCTTTGAAGTAAAAGTTGAAAGCTGGTCTTAATTATAAGGGGTGACGATAATTTCTTTCCTCTAAATTTTTTGTCGATGCTAATATTTATCAGGGCATTATCATTATTCATATCAAAACGAACCTGCCCAACAAACTCGTCGTTTGCGTTAAAGGCTAAGAGGAAGAGACATTTTTCGTTGCTAATTTTTTCTGCATACCATTGAATATGATCTTGCCATTTAATCTGCGCTTGATTCATAGAATTAATTCTGACGGTGCGATCGTTAGACAAATTAAAAACCGTCATTGAATCGCTCTCTAACGCACTTCTTAGGTAACAACCGCCATTTCTGTTTATCAATTGTTCAAGAACTGATTGCACAATTCGTCTTGCGCCAAGACCGTCAACTTTTTTTCTTCCAATTGCGCTTAGTTTTAATCGAACTTCTCTTTTATTATAATTATTAAACACTACTAAAAGACGGTTCTCAAGGTTTACGGTTTCACCGCTGAACCCGGCAGTTAAAAATTCTTCTTTAATCCATCCGTTAAGGTTGTTGATCTGATTTTCTGCGACAGCGATTGCAATTGTTGGTACACCAACTCGTGCGAGTTCGTAAATAGTTTGTCCCGCCGCCGAGATTGCAATATCGCTATGGTACATAATCTTCAACATTTCCGAACCGGATGGAGAGTGATATATTTCTGTCAGATCGTCCTTCGCTTCAACAATTAAGTCGATGTTCTTAAAAGCACCTCCTATTACAACTTTCTTTTTCAGATCGGGTTGATTTCTAACTAGTAATCGAAGCATACGCGGTGTTAAATTTTCTACGTCTTGCCCGCCGAAAGTGAGAAGAACGGATTGGATTTCGGACTTGATCTGCTTTTCTTTTCCTGTCCAAAATTCTTTTCGAAGAGGAATATATTTCGGTCCCAAAAAATATGTTGTACCTGCTTTATTAGGATAGCCCATTTGCTCGGCATTAATAGATCCGTTAAGAATTCCACCTTCCGGATAATCTAAACGCATGTTATCGTCTATATAAACAGGAAAGGTTGACAAGGCGGAGATTCTTTTATATAAATCAAGAGGTGCCAGATATGAATCAACAAACACAAGCTCGCTCCCCTTAAGCTTGGCTATCAATTCGTCTTGATTGTTTAACCAATCGAAGATTTCATATTTTATTCCCGGCAGAAATGATTTACATCCTTCATCACCATTTATGAATAAAGTAGGAAATATGTTTCTCTCTTCAAATGCTTGATAGATAGATAGACAACGTGTTATGTGTCCATACCCGGTATTATATAAACCCTCTGTAACTATCGATACTTTCATTATGTCTTTTCTAATGTTTCAATAATTGATTTAGAAATGTAGACTAAATCATCATCTGTCAACGTAGGATAAATCGGGATTGATAATTCCCGTTCATAAAATATTTCAGCTATTGGAAAATCGCCAGTCTTAAACCCATAATTGTTTTTATAAAATGGCTGTAGGTGAACCGGCACATAATGCACCTGCAATAAAATATTTTTTTCTTTCATCCGTGTAAAAAATTTTTTCTTCGAAACGTTTAACGCATCAAACTTTATTTGGAGAGGATATAGATGATAAGCATGTTTATAATCTTCCGAGACGTCGGGAATAATAAATCTATCATCATTCCCGAAAAAATCATCGTAATATTTTGCTATCTCTCTCCGTCGTTCAATAAACCGGTCAAGTTTATTCAACTGACTAATTCCAAGCGCGCATTGAAAATCCGTTAAACGATAATTATACCCCACTTCATGCATTTCATAATACCACGAGCCGTCATTCTTCTCGAGAACAGATTCATCCTTAGTAATTCCATGAGAGCGTAAGGTTTTAATTCTATAATCGAAAGACTCATCATTAGATAAAACTGCGCCGCCTTCTCCCGTAGTGATATGTTTTACAGGGTGGAAGCTCATATTCACAGCATCTGCAAATTTTGCAGCGTATTGAGTATCGTTTTTATATTCTGCGCCGGGTGAATGACAATAGTCGTTTACAAGCTGGAAATCATATTTGTTTTGTAAAGATTTTAGGGCATCCCAATCACAAGGATGACCTGCAAAATCAACAGCAACAACGGCTTTAACTTTCTTGTTGCGGATTGAATACTGTTTTAATTTCCATTCAAGCTCGCTCGGATCAATTGTATAAGTCGATTCATTTATATCAACAAAATCCGGCGTTGCGCCGGTATAAACAGCGCAATTTGCGCTGGCTAGAAATGTGATTGGTGATGTGATAACAATATCATTTTTTTTCCATCCCAACGCCATAGCAATAAGATGCAAACCGGCGGTTCCATTTGACACTGCAGATGAATATTTGCTTCCAAACTTTTTATTAAGAGCTTGCTCGAAATTTGAAATTACAGGTCCCTGTGTAAGCCAATCACTCTTAAGTGTTTCAACAACAGCTTGAATATCGGAATCGGAAATGGTTTGTTTACCGTAAGAATAAGTCTTGGTGATTGGTGATTGGTTATTAGTTGTTGGTTGTCTTTTATGCATATTAGGTTAAGCTGGTTTTCTTTTTAAGGAATTAATTAATGAATTAATCATCTTGCCAAGTGAATCATATTTTAAAGTCAGCTCATTATAAATTTGTTCGGTTAGATATCCCAAATCTTTGGCAAGTAAAATAAAGTATTTACATTCTTCTACAGATCCGCGGGCGATGGTAAGAAAATTGACAAACTCTTTTCGTGTATATCTACCCATTCCTTCGGCAATGTTAGAAGGCATTGAATATGCAGCTCTTAATAACTGAGAAGTAATTCGGAAATTTTCTTCCTTGGGAAACATTTTCGAGATTTTATAAACCTCTAAAACAAGTTGATGGGATAATTTCCATATCTCAAGATCATGAAAAGATTTGATACTTGTCATGTCTAATCACCAATAACTAATCACCAATCACATTTTTACTTATCAGCGTTCTCAATTCACCAACCGAAAGAAACCATTTATTTGTTCCGCTGTTATACTTGAAATTATAATCGCAAAACTTACCGGGTTTCTTGCTGCTTGTTGTTCTAAATTTTTCAGTGTCCCACAATCTTAACTGTGCCGTATCGCCAAGTTGCACGGATGGCAGAATTACAAAATAATTTTCAAATTCTATCGTACTCATTGCGTCGGCTTCGGTTATCATTTCTTCATGAACTTTTTCACCGGGGCGAATTCCAATTTCTTCCGTTTTAATCCCCGGCTCGATAGCTTCTGCAAGATCCAAAATATTAAAAGATGGAATTTTGGGGACAAATAATTCACCGCCCCACATTCTATCAAAACACTCAAGAACGAAATCCACACCTTCCTGAAGAGTTATATTAAAGCGCGTCATTCTTTTATCTGTAATTGGAAGAACACCGGATTTCTTCTTTTCTATGAAGAAAGGAATTACCGATCCGCGGCTGCCCATTACATTCCCATACCTTACGACAGAAAATTTAATATTGTGTGTGCCCTTAAAGTTGTTGGCGGCTATAAATAATTTGTCCGATGTCAGCTTCGTAGCGCCGTAAAGATTAATTGGCGCGGCGGCTTTATCTGTGCTTAGAGCAATAACCTTTTTCACACCATTATCTATACAGGCATTAATTACATTTTGTCCGCCTATAATATTTGTCTTCACAGCCTCAAAAGGATTGTATTCTGCCGCAGGTACTTGTTTTAAGGCTGCCGCATGAACCACGATGTCAATTCCCTCCAATGCTCTCGATAATCTTTTTTCATCTCGTACATCGCCGATGAAATAGCGCATTAACACACCTTCTTTTTTAAAACGTATGTCTTGTTGCATCTCATATTGTTTTAGTTCATCGCGGCTGTAGATAATAATTTTTTTTGGATTGTAGCTTTTAAGAACAGTTTCAATAAATTTTTTACCGAAGGAGCCTGTTCCACCCGTAATTAGAATAGTTTTACCGTCCATACTTCCTCTTATATACTATAAGCAAATTTATGAAAATTATTTTATTGTTTGGTGTGAAATAAAAGAGCTTCAACCGAACAAAGCTTGAGGCATTCTAATAAGTAGCTTCAGTAAGTAAAAATTTCTTATCCCTGAACTATGTGAGTGTTTCTTTGTGAACTTATCCCGTAGGGATCACTATGTGAGTGTCTTATGCCGAAGGCATCCCTTCTGGAGTGGTAAACCTGCCCGCAACATCTATAACAATGAGGCAGGCTGGTATGTTTTGATTATTCCTTAAACACAAACCACAAAGGTTTTTAGACGGCATCAAGTAATCATTTCAAATAAAGAGGACCATCCGGTCCCACAGGTAAACCGAGCATCATCCAAACAATTAGTAAAAGAGTCCAAAAGATTGTAAAAATAATTGTATATGGAATCATAGTTGAAATGATCGTCCCTATTCCATATTTCTCATCATATTTTTGAGCGAACGCAACAATTAATGCAAAGTAACTCATCATTGGAGTAATTAAATTTGTAACCGAATCACCTATGCGGAACGCAGCTTGTGTAAGTGCCGGATGATATCCAAGAAGCATAAACATTGGTATAAAAACCGGAGCCATTATTGCCCATTTTGCAGAGGCGCTTCCCATAAACATATTAATGAATGCAGAGAGCAGTACAAATGCAACTATCAAGGGAATTCCTGTGAGACCAATGTTTTTTAAAAAGTCGGCACCCTGAATTGCAAAGATCAAACCTAAATTGCTGTATCTAAAAAAATAAACGAACTGAGCCGCAAAGAAAACAAGAACAATATAAGTTGCCATAGTGGTCATCGACTTGATGATGTGCTTCATCATGTCTTTGTCGTTTTTTATTGATTTTACAACTATACCATATATTAAACCTGGCACTAAAAAGAAAATAAGTATTCCGGTAATTATTCCGTCGAAAAATGGCGAGTGAAGTACTTCGTTGGTTTTTGGATTTCTGAATAAACCGTTTTCCGGTATGACAGTTAATGCCAGCAGTGCAATTATAATCAGCAAACTAATTCCAGCCCATCTTAGTCCCTTCTTTTCATCGGCGGATATTTGCTCGACCGGAATTTTTTCCGCTTCGCCATTATAAATTTTCAATCGGGGCTCAACAATTTTTTCAGTTACCCATGTGCCGAGAACTACGATCAAGAAAGCGGATGCAAACATAAAATAAAAATTTACAGCTGCATTAATAGTAATATTAGGATCGATAATCTGCGCGGCTGATTGGGAAAGTCCTGCAAGAATGGGGTCCACAGAGCCGATAAGAAAATTAGCTCCAAATCCGCCGCTCACTCCACAAAATGCCGCCGCTAAACCCGCCATTGGATGTCTACCAAGCGCGTGAAAAATTATTGCGCCAAGCGGAATTAAAATTACATATCCTGCTTCTGATGCGAGGTGAGAAATTATTCCTGCAAATACTATTGTTCCGGTGATCAATTGTTTAGGCGCGTTCAATACAAGGGCGCGTATCATAGAGCTAAAAAGTCCGGATCCTTCGGCAACGCCAATTCCTATCATCACGGCTAGCACATATCCTAAAGGAGGAAAGTTTACAAAGTTATGAGTGATGTTGGTATACATCCATCTCAATCCATCCCCGTTAACCAGGCTGTTAACAGTTACCTTAGAGCCGTTAGCAGGGTGAATTGCCTGCCACGCAAGAAAATCACCAAGCCATGAAACAAAAACCACAATTAACGCTAGTAATCCAAAAAGAGTAGCGGGGTGCGGCAGCTTGTTACCAACTTTTTCAATGTAGTCAAGAGATTTGCTAAAGATTCGGGTGGCTAGTGATGGTGAACTCAAAAAAACCTCCTTTGGTAATTTGATTTTGACAAAGTTAAAACAAATGAGAAGAAGAAGAAAATTAGATTGAAAAAAAGAATGGCAAGCTTATTTTACATCCGCCTTATTGAGCCAATCAAAACAATTTTCTTTTGAAATATTCTTTGAATTATAAAATTCATTTATATATGAAGCATATTTGTTATAAAGTAGATGTAGTTTCTCCATTTTGTAGTTCTCGAAAACCCAAAGATGTTTTTTGAATTTGTAAAGTCGTGAATAAAAAGCACGGTAATAAAATGTCCCGGCAATTCTAATAAGATAGTAAACTAAAAAATGCCAAAGATGAAAAGTGAATTGAGAATTGAGAATTGAGAATTGAGACTTTAGAATTGTTTTTTGAAGATAAAATGAAGCACGAATGTGATTAAGTCCATCACCGAATCCAATAATGTCTCTAATCAATTCTTTCCGAATTGTTACTCTTGCATTATCGAAGAATTGTTCAATTCTTCCGTTTGAGTAGTATTCATCTATCAATTTTTGAAATTCATCGTAATTTTGAATGAGTGCTGAACCTTTATAGAGACTATCGCGGTTGAAATCTTTTTCGGGATTTATAAAAATGGTCTGTTTGCCCATCAACCAACTTTCTAACGCGGAAGTTGATTCGAAGCAAGTCCAAAAATCTGAAACGCTGATCAAATCATGAATAGATTCTTCGTTACATAAATAGAGAACATTTTTATGGTGAGCTAGTTCGCTGATTTCGTTTTTTACGGTTTGAGTTCTCTCAGGGGAATTTTCTTGAGGGTGCTGCTTTAGCACAAACAGAGTGGCTGGATTCTTAATAATTGCCTGCTCTAGTATGTCTCTAACTTTCTTCCTTTGTTCTTCTATCCAGATTAATTTGCTCTCGTCTCCTTTTGCCCAGGCAATTAGTTCATTTCTTCCACGTTGATGATCAAGTTTGCCAAACGCCCATCCGGCATAACCAATAATCCTTTTAAACTTAGTGCTGCTGTATTTGCGAAGAAAGTTTTCTTTACTTAGAAATTTGTAAATGGAATATCGATCGAATCCGACCCCGCCTGTAACAACAATTTTATTATTTGCCTCCGGAACTTCATTTCTCAAAAACTCGGCTGTGCGTTCGCTCCAGCAGCAGATATATTCCTGGTAGAATTTTTTGTCACGGTTGAATCCCCAGTAATCAAAACTTCCATCAGTTCTAAAATTACCTTCCGATATTAAAGCAAATAAGGGAATATTTTGTTTATGAGCGATTTTAGAAATTTCAAAATATAGATTAGAACCGATAGTGTTTGCCTGAAGAATAAGATCGGGACGTTGACGGTAAATCTCATGTATATCAATATTGAGAGCATGGTAGAATTCACAATCGAGAAATCGCTCGGCAAAGTAGCGGATAGGAAGCATCATTTCAACATCGCGCCCAACGGCATCATCAGTAAAACAGAGTATTTTGATTTTATTCTTCATTCGTTTTTGTCTTTGGGTTCTTTGCGATCCGCCGCTGCAGATCGCGCTCTCTGCGGTTAAATTTTTCACTGCAGAGAACACTCAGAAATAATATGATCGAAATAACCGGCTAATTTTTTTGTCAGATTTCTATTTGAGTAGTGCGATATATCAGTTTCATTCGAAATCAGAGCGCCCTTTTTATATTTCGTGTAAAGTTCCTTCACGGTTGTTAATGTTTTATCAAGATCGTTAAAGCCGCATGTATACCCCGCATTAACACCCTGAACAATTTTAGATGCGTCGCTTTCATCCGGACCAATTACAATCGTAGGTCTTCGAGATGCAAGATACTCAAAAAGTTTTCCCGGAAGCCGCCCCCTCACATTTGGCATATCATTTAGAATCAGCAACAACACTTGTGAATGGCACATCCGCTCGAGAGTTTCTTCTCTTGAAATATGAGCAGAGAGTTTTAAGTTACCGGCTAAACCGAGCGAAGTAATATCATTAATTATAGCGTGACCGATGAAACCAACAAGTTCAATTTCCAATTCATTCGCGAACTGTTCATCTTCTTTCGCGATTATAGAGAGGGCTTGCCACAATGTTTTAGCGTTACGGTCAGGACCTAAACTTCCGAAATGACTCAACGTAAATTTGTTTGAAAGAGAAGCGGAAATATTTTTGAAATCGTCTTCATCAAATCCCCAGACAATTACGCCAACATCTTTCGCTCCGATAGATTCAAGGTCTGTCTTCCATGTATCACTGCAAATTGTAACCTTATCCGCAGAGCTGAATATGCGTTGTTCCATTGCTTTGTGGATTTTCTTTGAAATTGGATTGAGCATCAATTGCGAAAAATAATCTACTTGCGTCCATGGATCTTGAAAGTCCGCATGCCATGGTATTGCCAATTTCTTTTTAACACCATAAGCGATCATATGAGTAGAATGTGGCGGACCGTTGGTAAATAAAATATCCACAGGATTTTCTTTTAGATATTTCGATAGAAATTTTACCGATGGACGAATCCAGAATTTGCGAGCATCCGGAATAAAAATATTTCCGCGGATCCAGATTCCAAGTTTATGTGCAAAACCCGGCTTTTCCTCTTCCAAAAAAACGTTGTGAATACGTTCTTCTTTTTTCTTTCCAGAGATGAACTTAAAAAGATTATACGGTTCCCAAATTTTGGTTTTGAGAATTGTAACTCCTTCGGGAACATCCTTATAATTTCCTTCATCAAGAACCGGATACTCCGCGTTATCAGCTGTGCAGATTACCGGCTCCCAGCCCGATTCGCGCAAGTACTTTGCAAACTTCAAGCAGCGATGAACACCTATGCCTCCTGACGGAGGCCAATAATATGAAATGATTAAAACTTTCTTCATGACATAATATGTCCGGAATCGGTTGACGCTTTATCAGCGCCCTTCATAATCCCTTTAATGAAATCTAATATTTTTGCCGGACTGAGTATAATATCCAGTTCAGCTTTTTCGTAAAAACGAAAAATGAAAAGTACAAGCGGAAATAGAACCACTAAGGCAAGCTTGATACCAATTTCAAAAAGAATGTTCATGGCAGGTAAAATATAAATAACTCCCGCCAGAATGGAACCAACTATGATCATGAGAATCAATTTATAATTCTCAAAAGGAATTTTGTAATACTTAGCGGAAAATATTTGAGTGATGAAATAAAAAATTACGAATGCGAGGAGTGTGTTAACCGCGGCGGCAATTATTCCGAACACCGGAATAAAGACGAAATTGAGAATTATATTTAATGCCGCTGCGGCGAGTGTAATCCACGCTACATGTTTTGTGTTTTTTGTCAGCAGCATCCCAAGCGAGGCGGTCAACCGCATTCCGCTAAATACATATGAGAGAAGAATCACCGGGACAATAATATACGCACTGTAGTATTCAGGCTTTTCTGCAAACACGTAAATGATTTCTTTACTGAAAAGAGATAAAAAAACGAATCCCCAAATAAAAAAGAAAGATGAATAGGTCATCAGTTTTGTGAAGAACCGTTTATCGTTATGACTTCCAAAATATTTATATGCAACCGGCATTAATCCTAAAGTGAATGGAAGAATTAAAAACATGTTAAGCACACCGGCAACTTTGTAAGCAAGACTATATGGAGCAAGTGCCGTAGAACCTAACAAAAATTTAATGATGTAACGGTCACTCAGGTTTAATAAGAGAAAACCCACAGATGCAAAGACAAGTGGTAATCCAAATTTAAGTGCCGACTTTAGAATTTGTGAATCAAATTTTACTTTCATCTGCGGAATTGTTTTTACTATCAATATCATAAAAGTAAAAAACTCGGCGAGCGCGTAAGAGTACAATACCCCGGCTATTCCTCTGTTAAGCCACCCGACTAAATAAAGAGTTATTCCGGTCATCAATAAAACTTTTATTATGCTTACAACGGAATAGTACACGGATTGTTCGTCTGCACGCACCTTAGCAAAGAAAAGATTATTTAATACGCGGAGAAGAACAATATAAGCTATCAAGCGAATATAGGATGCTTGGATTTGCGTATTTAAGAAGAGTGATGGAAAAAGTGATGTAAACGTTTCGGCTAAAAGAACAAAGAGAGCGCAGATCATCAAAACAAAAGTTGTAATTGTAAAAAGAGTCGATTCCTTCTTCTCTTTAAATTCTTCGGAGTTATTGAAAAGGATGATTGATGTTGCTTGCCCGAGTATGAATATCTCCGCAAGTATTGCAAGTGTTACATCAAGAAGATCTAGATTACCAAACTCACCGAGCGTTAACTTTGCCGTAAAAAGTGGTAGTAAAACTATCCCTACAACTTTAGGAGCAATGTTGCTTAAACTATATGCAAGTGTATCCCGGACAGTGCTTTTAAGTCGCGCAAGCATTTATGTTTTTTCCGGAACGTTCTTTTTTCTTGAAGCGTAAAACAGAAAACCAAATCCGCCTAATAACATCAAGTTAAGTAAGAGTGAAATGTATTTTCCAATTACAAACGATTGAGGCTCGTAAACAAAATCAACTTTGTGTTTTCCTTTTGGAACGATAACACCCTGAAAGCCATGATTAGTCTTATAAATAGTAGTTGGATTACCATCAACTAACGATTTCCATCCCGGTAAGTAGGTAGATCCAAAAAACAAAAAATTGTTCCCTGATGAGTTCGACTCAACAACTACATGTTCATCTTTGTATTGAGTAATTATTGCGGTGTTAGTTGAATCTCCTTTATCAAACTTAAAATCAAGTTTATTCACAAAGGCAAGTTTCTTAGGATCGAACGAATTGTTCTTTATCGAATTCAAAATATCAATTGAAGATTTTTCTTCGACGTTATCAACAAAATAGATGCGCGGTAAAGCCCCGTCGTTCCGATTGACGAATGTGGTTGAATCTTGAGACATAAATATTTGCGTGAAATAATCAAAAGGAAACGGTCTGTCGGTTACCAGATATTTTACACCGAGCATTCGCCACAGTGTAAAGTTTGCCGGGGTTACAACATCAATAATATCCTGGTAACTGCGCGGTTTTACGGCAGAGTATCCGGAAAAATCCTCTTGTAAGAAGTATACATTAAAGTTTGCGTTGTTACGTATCGAGCCGAGAGAATTGTCGCGTTGTTTCATGTTTAGTAATCTAAACGGTTCTTTATCCTTCTGCTGTTTTATTATGGAAATATATTCCGGTTCCTTAAATTGATCATTTACAATTTCTGAATCGACATAACTTGCGCCGCGGTTTCCAATTCTGAACAGATCAAATAAAATTAGAAAGGCTAATCCGACAATCAAGAATGCCTTATTTATTTTGGAAGAGACATAAAAATAAATCAATCCAAAAGTTAGAGTAAGTAGAGCTAATGCTGTAAGTAAATCGCTTGTGAACATATCGCTCATATATGGAGCGAGCGCAGTAAACATTTGCGCATTGCCGGATTCACTTACTAACGCGGCATGATCGTTAACGCGCTGTGTAAACCAGCTTGAAACACTTCCGCTGAGAATTAGAGCAAGAATAAATAATCCGGTAAAAACAATTGTCGTATTCCTGAAAAATAATTGCAGACCCGCATCAGGTTCATCACGAAGAGAAATGATCTTCATTATTCCCAAACCGGCAAGAATAGGAAAGATGATTTGGAGTATATGGAGAATCATAGACGGAGCGCGGAAATTATCAAACAGCGGAAAATTGTAATAGAAAAAATTATATAGAAACGGTAAATTTTTCCCGAACGAAAGAATTATAAAGAATAAGATTACAATTCCCAAAAACTGAATCCATGATTCCTTGCGCCGAATAAACAGCGTAAATAGAGCAAGTACAAATACAATAATGCCCATGTACATTGCGGTATCAACGTGCGGCATTTGACCAAAGTAAGTGTTTACTTCAGCATCCGGCGTCTCGCTTAACGGACCGTTGTATTTCGAAGCTCCGAAGCCATAATAGGAAGGAACAAGAAAAGTTAATACCTCACCGGGCGAGAATGACCAGTTTGTAGCGTATTCATATGAATTGGCTTGAGTCGGAGCCGCAGTAGTTTGCTCTTCTGTAATACTTTTTGTTCCCCGTGTTGAATAAGGCTTGTATTCATATAGCTGTCCATATGTATCGAAGGACATGAGCAAAGAAATAATTCCAACAGCGGCAACAATGCTCAAAGATTTGAATAACTGCTTCTGTAAAAATTTATCTTTTAGGATGAAGGCGCGGATAAAAAAGTAGATGAAATAAATTAGGATTGCGAGCGCAAAGTAAAACACAATTTGAACATGGGCGCTAAGAACCAATAGATGAGCGCCCAGAAGGAAAAGAAGTACATCTAAAAGTTTAAGCTCCTTCTGGAATTTGAAGAGCATCATCAAGATGAAGGGGAAAAGAGCAAGCGTCATCAATTTGGTGATATGACCTATAAAAAAGAGTATAAGTATGCCGGAGCTGAAAATAGTTGCAAGCGCAACAATTAAGCTAACACCTCTACTAGCGCCGAAACTCCTCATAAAGAAAAATGCACTGAAGGCGAGCAGCACAAAACTAAAAGTATAGATCGCATTATATTCCGTGAATGCGACCGAATAAATCTTTGACGCATAAGAATACACAACCGAAGTCAAATCATACCAGCGTAACGACATTGAGGTTGCTACAGCAGGTATTCCGCAAAATATATAAGGATTCCAGAGAGAGACACCATCACGATCTTGATTCACATATTCTCGTAAGCTTTTTACCTGAATAAGATCGCCCGAATATGTCGTCTTATCGCCAAACGTTACCGGCGAGAAAAAGATCAAGATCAGGATTATGATCGAGAGCAGGAGTGCAGGAGTTTGATATTTCTCCGGAATATATTTACCGAAGGAGAATTGTGACTCGCTTGATTTCTTCTGCGTTGACGAAACTTTTTTTACTTGTTTTGACATTTGCTCTCCATATCATTTCTTCATGTACTTCGCAATATTCTTTGCGCTCTTAGAGGTTAAAAGAATAACCGCTGGCATAGCAATTCCAATGGAAAAAGTTCACAAAGCCGGTGCGAAAAACACAAAGTTATTTATTCAAAACTGCTTTAACGTAATTTTTCCAGCTATAATTTTTTGATGTCTCGGTTACATTCTCTTTGGGTATCGGATGTTCCACAATTTTTTTCATCGCAAGATACATCGAATCGATATCATTTGGTTCCGCCAGATAACCGTTGTAACCATCTTGAATGCTTTCGGAAAAATGACCAATGCGCGTTGCGATGCTCGGCACGGAAAAATTATATGCCGTTGATTCCACTCCCGACGGTGTGGCGACTTCGTAATACAAAACATTGCAATCTGCTACCTGAAAATATTTATGTACCTCTTCATTTGGAACATAACTGTTAACGGTTACAACTTTGTTTTGAAGGTTTAGCTCTTTTATTAAATCTAATGGACGATAGTCGCTCTCGTCTTCCTTCTTTTTTAGGATGACTTTTTTTATAGCATTGAATAAACCTTTTTTGAGTTTTGTAGTAAACCTACTCGTGTCGAGAGTATTCCAAAATGATTCTCCAACAACCAGAAGAGAAACGTCATCACGCTCAAGGGAAAGTTTAGCAAAAGCACGAATTACGTTGTGCAATCCTTTGTATTTGCGGATGAATCCAAAAAAAAGAAACACATTTTTTTTCAAACCCAATTCTTCTTTTATCTTCATTTTATCAAAATTCGGATCGGGCTTGAACATATCATAAACGGGATGGTACAATTTTACGACGGTTTTTTCAGCCGGTGCCGAAGTCCGTTTGCCCGTTTGGTCAATAAAAAATTTTTGCTCCGGAAAGACAAGTTTTAATTCTTCAAAATATTTTTGAGCATGAACAATGTATGAATCGGCATTTCGAAGTGCCCGCCTAAGAAGAAAATTATCCATTACACTTTCTTCTTTTTGTTTTACAACATGAAGAATAAAAATTATTTCACAATTTGTCTTAGCTTTAACTTTTTTCAAGATGGTATTGATAGGAAGCCCTTGAATTGCGATTGCCCATTGTACAATTAAAATAGCCGGCTTTATTTTATTAATCACGTCTGCAGTTTGAAGCCATGATATCGGGTTGTTAAAGTTGGTGATGTAAGAGACTTTTATATTTGTGTCTTCAAGAGGATCGGCAGTAATACTGCGATTGATGAAGTCTCTTGGAATTATTGACGGATATTGGTGTGTCCACGAGACAATGTCCACCTCAACGTTATCGCATTTATCAAATTCCTTTGCAAGCGATAGCGTATAGTTCGCAATTCCACCTTTAAATTTTGGTCCCGGACCGAAAACGACAATTTTCATTTAATAATTGGGTGTAAGTGATTCATTAACAACGGTCAAAAATACTAATTTTTATTTGGAAAGGAGATGAGATAATAATGACTTTTGCTGGTGACAAAGGTATTCAAAAGGCACGCTCATATATAAACAGTCAATGCAAAAATGTAACAGATTATTTTTTCTCTTTTATGATGTATTCTTTCTCGTCATTAAAATTGTGAACGAGTATTTCTCCGAGAAGTCCTATTGCAAAAAATTGTACTCCAACAATTATCAAAAGTATTCCGAGAAAAAGCAAAGGACGGTTACTGAGCGAGTATCCGTAAAATAATTTTTCTACCGCCAACCATGCGCTTATTACGAATCCTACAAGCGCGGTTATCAATCCGACAAATCCAAATAAATGCATCGGACGTTTAATATAGCGTGTAGTAAAAATGACGGTGATTAGATCAATAAAGCCTTTGAAGAAACGGGAGATGCCGAATTTGGTTTTACCATAACGGCGCGGATGATGTTTAACCACTATTTCAGTAACTGAAAATCCTTTCCAATCGGCAAGTACCGGAATGTATCTGTGAAGCTCTCCATATACGTTAATACTTTGAACTACTTGTTTACGGTAAGCTTTTAATCCGCAATTGAAATCGTGAATCTTTACTTTTGTGAACAAGCGTGTTATATAATTGAAAAACTTAGAGGAGGTTTTCTTAGTTATCGGATCGAATCTTTTTTTCTTCCATCCGGAAACAAGATCAAAACCTTCGTCAAGTTTTCTAAGAAGACCGGAAAATTCATTCGGATCGTCCTGCAAATCGGCATCCATCGTTATAACGGCGTCACCTGTAACATTTTTGAAAGCTACCTGAAGAGCGGCTGATTTTCCATAGTTCGAGCGAAAACTGAAATAACGGATCTTGTTATCCGTCCGCGCAAGTTCTTTAATTATGTTGAGAGATTTATCAGTGCTGCCGTCATCGATAAATAAAATTTCATGGTCGGCAGAAATTGTTTTAAGAGATTTTTTAATTTCGGTGTAAAGAGGGCGCAATGATTCTTCTTCGTTAAGAAGAGGAACGACAACTGAAACTTTTTTGAAAGAGATGTTTTTATTTTCACGCTGGGGCTGGTTCTGATCTCCTTGCTGTGGGCGAAATCGCTTTCTGTTATTGTAATATCTTCTGTAAGGTTTTTTTTGTTGAGGAGACTGCCCTTGCTGGGGATTGGGCGTCTGTATATTTGGGGTTTCCGCTTTATTCTGATTATCCAAAGCTCGTTTCCATAATTTAAAATTAGTTATCCTTATCAAAGTTAAAACAAGATGCCACGAAAATCAATTTGACCGGCTGCCCGCTTCCGGTTTCAGGGGTTGAACTACTTTACGCAATCATTTGTTTTAAAATAATAAGGCGTCATAGATATTTGAAAGTGCCCAAAACTATCTTTAAGTTTCTCATAACAAGAAAGCAAATTTATGGGCGGCATCATTTTCTGGGGAATAATACGCACGGCAATATTAATACCGTCACTATGGATTCTCTATGGTATGATGGAATATAAATATTGGTGGTGGTTTGGTGTATTAACTGTATATGGCGTTATTCTTCATCCGGCTATGATTCAATACAAAATATTTCTGCACGATAATGAAGAAATAATGAACAATACACTGTGCTCGTCTTGTAAACATTTTGATAGAACGGCAGTTTTATGTCAAAAGTATGATAAACATCCTTCTCTTAAAAATCTTCCGTGCGAAGGCTTGGACTGGGAACCGATAGGAATAAAAAATGAAGAGAGAGAAATTCACACATAACAAAGAGAAGGCGATTGTCAACAATGTTCGTTTCTGTTCGGAATGCGGCGAGGATCTTGATGCTTTTGGAATAGACGGCGCCGAGATTGATCTTAAAAAGGTTGAAGCGCGGCATAAACACTGTAAAGAGATCGGTAAATTCAAAGGTGATGTCTGCTCAATGATTTTTATAGCGGATCCTTCAGAGCCTGCTCCGCTATCGGATGAAGACGAGTAAACAGATCATTTACCGCTTCCGCAAAGCGGGGTCCCGGGCGGGAGTATAAATTCCAATCAACAAAAATTACGTTATTGTTTTTAACTGCCTTGATTCTAGACCATTCCGGATATGCGCTTTTTATTTTGACAATATCATTATCTCTTCCGGTAGGATAGATTATATAATCCGGATTGCGTTTCAAAATTTCTTCTCGCGAGAACATTGGGTAATTTACACGAGAGTCTTCCGCCGTGTTTTTCAATCCGCACATTTGTAAAAATTCATTTAGAAAAGTATTCTTACCCGCAACTATCAGAGGTTTTAGGTCGATAACAAACATTGCGGATTTTACAGCGAATTGTTTCGATGACTCCGAAATTCGTTCTACGGTTGAATCCCAAATAGCAATTTTATTTTTTGCTCTTTCTTCGACTTGAAAAATTTTGCCCAGGTCGGTATACGTCTTTTTTATTCCCAGATAGTTTCTCGGATTGGAAACAAATATTTTTATTCCCAGTTGGTGGAATTTGTCGTAAGTCTCTTTTGTATTTCCTTCCACAGTGATAAAAACAAGATCCGGTTTTAGAGTTACTATCTTTTCGAAATTAACCGAGAGCAGGTTACCAACCTTCTCTATATTCTTTGAGGCTTCCGGGTAATCGCAATAAAGAGTGTTGCCAACTAATTTTTGTTCTAGTCCAAGAGAATAGATCATTTCGGTAAGATTGGGTGCAAGTGTAATAATGCGTTGAGGAATTTTATTGAAATTATGTATCGATCCTAAATCATCTTTTACAGAGATGCCGCTCTGGACAAGTTTGTTCTCCTTGCCGCATGAGGTAAGGAAGAAAACAAAAGTGCTGATGAAAAAAATTTTTTTAAGTATGTCCATAAGATTTATTTATTAGCTGGGGAATAATACAAAAATTGTTGGAATGTGTTTACAAAATTAGAGGCGAAGTTATTCACTTCTAAATATTTACAAGTGATATATGCCGGAATAAAACATGTTATCAATTTTTTTTGATTTTACTTTTGACCGCATATCTTCAGCTAGCAATATAGTTTCACTTAAGAGCGGTTCTGCCATAGGCGTGGCTATGCCATAAAAATGTCAATATTCTCTGTCCCGCCTTTGGCGGGATTAAATATTTCTATTCGATAATTTTTAGAACCGTCCTTAAATCTCTCTGCATTCTTAATTGTTCCCATTTTCGAGCTCAGCCTTTGCAAAATTTGAAGGATTTATTAACAAAACATTATCTTTTTATTTTCACTTGAACAATAACCACTCCCAATAGAGCAATAGCCATTCCCATTCCTTTCTGAAGCGATATTGATTCGTCCAAGAACCACCATGCGAGCACAGCTATTTGTATTAGCATTGTTCCATTAATTATGCTCGATTCCATCGCGGTAAGTTTTTGCAGCGTTAAATTCCAAAGTGTAAAAGCGAATGCCGTATTCACAACTGCAAGCCAAAGTAGAAAAAAAATATTAGTAATACTTATTGAAGGCAGCCCTTGTACCAGAAGTCCGGTAATCAACATTACAATAGATCCTAAACCCATGCTTACTACAGTAACGGTTAATGGATCAGTTTTTCCGCTCCGATTTATATCTCGTCCCAGCAGAGAAGATGTGGCATTAGCGAAAATTCCAATTGTCATTACTGCAATTCCCAATGTTTCTGCGGCAGGGAGATTAATAGGAAAGAAATATGTAAAAATTCCCGCAATAAAGAGCGCCGAGCCCAGCCACTGAAGTTTTGTCGGTTTTTCCGATAAGAAAAAAATTCCCAGAACAGCAACAACTATTGGAGTGAAATTTAAAAGTAAACTAACCGTCACAGAAGGTAGCAATGAGAGTCCAATGAATTGTGCACCTTGCGTAAAGGTGTAAAAAAGAAATCCCAGTGCCGCTAACTTAATCCAATTTTTTTGCTCGATAGTTTTTATTCCGGCAATTCTTTTCTTAGTCAATGCGAAAGGAAGAAGGCAGAAAAAGGCGAGAAAATAGCGCAAGCCGGCGTATGTTAACGGCGGAATGTCACGTAATCCCCATTTAATGATTATGAAAGAGGTTGACCAAAGGAACGTAACCAGTAGTGCAAGAAAAATAGCCGCCGTCCTAGAAATCTGTTTTGAAAAAATAACGACCTCTCTTACTTAATAACTCACCTTACGCAAAAGTTTTGTCTCAGCGTAACTCGGTGACTTCTCGGTGGCACTCTGTGCAATAAAACTAAAAATAACACGGAGAAACACTAAGTAGACACAAAGAACTACGGAGAAAATGTTCTTCCTTCCGTTCTTGCGTAAGGTAACTTAATAATTTGAGAATTATTTTCCCATAAAAAGTTTGATCGAGTAAAACAGAAGAAATACAGCAAAGATTTTTTTTAATATTCCCTCAGGTAGAGTAATTGCATACAACGATGATATATAACTTCCAATGATGAAAGTTACAACCATAATGCCGACCGCTTTCAAGTTCACGTAACCAGCTTTATAGTAATTCATTACCGCAAGAATTCCAATTGGCAGGAGTAAAAGTCCAAGTGATGTTCCCTGCGCATCTTTCTGTGAGTAGCCTAAAAATCCAACAAGCATTGGAATAATAATTATTCCGCCGCCGATTCCAAGTACACCGCTGACCAATCCGGCGGCAAGACCTATTATTAGGAGTATAATTATTTCACTCATATCATTTTCGCTTCAATTAGTATTTATTTTCTCTCTAAAAAGAGTGTTACTTCAAAACACTCTGGACAATCATCTTCTCAATACGGTTTTGATTCAATCAAAATTTATTTAACAAGCTCCATCAAAATCCAATCGTTAGGATTAATTGTAAAATCAGCTCCTTGCGGCAAATTTAATTCACCAACTCCATTTTGCATCTCGACACGAATAATTTTATCTGCAATTTTAACTTCAACCGGTAACAAGAACGGAAGATTATATTCTGTCTCCCAGCGTAATTCCATTTTATTTTCAACTGTTTTTATATTCAACTTTGGTAACGATGCACACCTCAAATAAACTTCGAAAAACCAATCCAGTTTTTTACCGGAGACTCTTTGGGCTATATCGAGCAATTCATCCGTGGTAGCAAGACGGCACTGACCTCCGTCTGTTATTCTTTCCATCTCTTCTATAGGATATGCCCATCTTCGCAATACCTTAAAAAATATTTCATTGCCAAGATAGTAACGAAGTGTATGAACGACCCATGCGCCTTTATAATAGATATCGAGATTGTAACTCTCGCTGGAAGTTTTCTCTTCTCTCGGTGCCAGTGGTTGTTTATTTGCGAATCGTTTAATGCTTTTCATGTAACGGAAATATTCATCCACTCCAAAAACTTTCTCAAGATAAAGGGGCTGCATGTAAGTTCCTAATCCCTCCGCAATCCAAAATTCACTCCAATCTTTACATGCCACTAAATTTGCCCACCATTCGTGAGAGAATTCATGGTGATGAAGCCAGTCAAATGCAAACTGGGAATGATTCTTCCAGCCGTATCCGTAACCAATAGCCGTTTGATGTTCCATCCCTAAATGAGGGGCTTCAACAACAGAATACTTATCCGCACGGAAGGGATAAGGACCAATGAGTTCTTCCTGTATCTTCATGTGAAAAAGAAATTGCGGTGCGTGCTCTTTTGCTTTATCATAACTTTCCGGAAGAACCCAAACGGTGAACGGAAATTTTTCTCCGGTAAGACTTGTGTAATCATAATCTATCGCTTTGTATGGAGCGAGATAAAACATAACACAATAGTTATTGATAGGAGTTGAAACATACCAGTTCCAGGTTTTTGTCCCGTTACGGTTATCAATTTCAGATTTTAATTTTCCGCTGCCAATGCAAATTAAATCCGAAGGTACGGTGAAGTGAAGTGATACCGAATCGGGTCGGTCGGAAGGATGATCTTTGCACGGCAACCAAACATCTGCGCCGCCCCCTTGACATGTTACCGTCGCCCAGTCCATTCCGCTCTTTGTTCTCGACCAGACAAAACCTTCATCCCAAGGTGGGCGTTTTGCAACTCGCGGAATGCCCGCATATGTAATTTTGGTAGAAAAATTTTCACCCTTTTTCATTTCATTTGGAAAGTTGATCCATACCTTGCCGCTATCGTGTTTAAATGTTAGGTCAATTTCTTTGTTCTGTTTGATGAGCTGTACCGATTCAATTTTAAATGTAGTGTCGAGATCAATTAGGATCTTGCTGAAATCTTTCACAGCCTCAGCTCTCATAATTACTGAACCGCCAATTGCTTTTTTAGCCGGATCGATCATTAAGTTAATGTCGTAAAATTTTACATCGTAACATGCTTGAAAAGGAGAGAGCTTACCGCCGGAATCCATTACACCAAGCTGTGCAAGAAGATTTATTCTAAGAATTAATGAAATCAGAAAAAACTTGGCAAGGTCTTTCATGTTAATATCCCAAAATAATAAAAACGCTTTCATAAAGATAGAATTCAAATTCCGCTGCTTCAACAACGGGTATCGTAAATTTTAGGAATGAATTTAACTATTAATTCAATGATGCACGCCTGAAAAGTGACCTAAGACGGGTGAATAAAATTATGTTTATTTATGGGGCACAATCAGCTATTTTATAGATAACAAATAAATAGTATTTGAAATCATGCTGAATTTATACACAACAAGCCTTCGAAGTAAAATTCTTCTTGGATTTACCGTTATTCTAATGATCATGTTCTTTGCGACACTGTGGAGTATTTACAATTTCTACTATCTGAATGAGTTGATTAAAAAAACAATGCAGGAAAATTATACAAGTCTTATTGCGGCGGATAATATGGGTAGGGCGCTGGATGAACAATTACAAGCGATAGTGGTAATGTATAATTATAATTTTGAACAGGGTGAAAAAAAATTTCAGAAAAATCGCGACGATTTTTACTTTTGGTACGAAAGCGCTAGAGTATCTGTAATGACTAAAGGGGAAAAGGATATTCTTGATACACTCAATGTTGAATATCAAGCGTTCCTACGGGACATCAACGATAATATTGATTATAATATTTATCGCGCAGAAAAACGCCAAACCCTAAGAAGCGATTTTGTAAGATTCCTAGATCAGATACAAGCAATCAAAAGAATAAACAACGGCATCTTGCAGATTAACCACAAATCACTTAATAGATCGGTTTCTGAAGTAAAAGATTTAACACAGAACGCTACAATTGCAATCTTAGCAATTCTTCTGGGTGCGATTGGAATGAGTTTGGCTTTTGGTTCTAAATTTTCCAACTATATAATGAAACCCATCTCGAGGCTGCGTGAATCTGTTACTCATATTGCAGACGGTAATTTTGATGAGCGAATAGAAATTGATGAAAACGCAGATGAGATTAACAGTCTTGCGGAAGAATTCAATAAGATGAGTGAAAAACTACAGATGTACGAACAACTCAATCTCAATAAAATTTTATACGAAAAGAAAAAATCCGAATTGATTATCGAAAGCATGAACGAACCCGTCTTGATGGTCGATGAAAATTATAATATTGTTCTCTCCAACAAGACATTTAACGAATCTTTCCCGCAGGAGCTATTCAATTTTGCAACAATTCAAAAACTGCTTTCGACCGAAAAAAACTCTCACCTCGAGAATAAGTCTTCCGATCAGGGCGCGCGATTTTTGAAAGACGACATCATGCAGGTAAAAGATCAAGAAGGAAATCAAAAGTACTTTAAAGTAATTGCCGCATCTCTCGAAATTCCCGAAAGCGAAATGAAAGGAACAGTTATAGTGTTTAACGATATTACTAAGTACCAAGAATTGGACAGAATGAAATCCGAGTTTATTGCAAAGGTTTCTCATGAATTAAAAACCCCGTTGACATCACTTGGTATGGCGCTCGGAATTATTGAGGATAAAGTTGTTGGAGAACTTACGCAGCAGCAAAATGAGCTGGTTGTTTCCATGAAGGAAGATTACGAACGACTCAATAGATTGGTTTACGAAATACTTGAGCTTACCAAACTTGAATCTAGCATAGGCAGAATAAAATTTGAAAAATTCGAAGCACATAAACTTGCCGAACATATACTGAAAAAATTTTCCATTCAAGCAAAAGAAAACAACATTGTTTTCTCCGTTGAAGATAATAGCGGCGAGTTAAAAATTAATGGCAGTTTTGATAATGTGATTAGCGCGGTAGAAAATTTAGTAGCAAACTCATTAAGATTCACTCCAAAAGGAGGAAAGATAATTGTTCATTTCTCAAAAGCGGATGAATATTTGTTAATAGAAATTTCTGATACGGGCATTGGTATAAGCCCCGACAATCTCAAAAAGATATTTGATAAGTTTATTCAGATTGATGATACCGCGCCCGGAAGTTTGGGTTTAGGTCTTTCCATAGCGAAAGAGGTGATCGAACTTCATAACGGAGAAATAAAAGCTTTCAGCGAGCTCGGTCAAGGAAGCATTTTTCAAATTAAATTACCGGCAGCTTAAATGTATAAAGGAAAAATTCTTGTAATAGACGACGAAGTAAACATTCTTAAAACAATTGAATTGTCACTAAGTTCTTCCGGTTACTCGCCGGAGGTGTTTTCTAATCCCCTCGTTGCTCTTGCCCGCTCAAAAGAGATCTACTTCGACCTCGCTTTTATAGATTTGAAAATGCAGCCCATAAACGGTCTTGAAGTTTTGAGCGAACTGAAAGTAAATTCTCCCGATACTACCGTTATTCTGATGACCGCCCACGGATCGATTGAATCCGCCGTAGAAGCGATAAAGAAGGGAGCTTACGATTACATTACCAAACCGTTTACACACAAGGAATTCATTCATATTGTTGAGCGCGTTTCCGAACATCACCAATTAAATAAAAAGGTCAAAGGATTAACATACCAGCTGACAGAAAAATTTGAGGATGAACATCTTGTCAGCTCCAATCAAGCGATGAAAGAAATTTTGAGAATAGCCAAAGACGTTGCCGAAAGCGACATTCCGATACTAATTGAAGGGGAGAGCGGTACGGGGAAGGAGGTACTTTCGAGATTTATACACAAAAACAGTCTTCGCGCCAACAATCCTTTTATCGTTATCAATTGTTCTGCAATACCAGAAAATCTTTTTGAAAGTGAATTGTTCGGTCATATAAAAGGTGCTTTTACTAATGCAATAAGGGATAGGATTGGAAGGCTGGAACTTGCGGATTCTGGAACCGTATTTCTTGATGAGGTCGCCGAGATACCCAAATCTATGCAGGTAAAGCTTCTTCGCTTTCTTCAGAGCATGGAATTTGAAAGAGTTGGTGAAAGCTTAACGCGTAAAATAGAGATTAGAATCATCAGCGCAACAAACAGAGATGTTGAAGCGGATTTAAGTGCCGGGCACCTGAGGGAAGATTTCTATTTTAGAATTGCCGGTGTAAAAATGAAGATTCCACCACTCAGGGAGAGAAAAGATGAAATTCCAATACTCACAGATTATTTTATTGGTAAATATTCGGGAGGTAGAGAGATTGCAATTTCTGAAGAAACTCAAAAATTACTTTCAGAGTACGACTGGCCGGGCAACGTTAGAGAATTTGAGACCGTAATTAAGAGATTGCTCGTCTTTGCTAAAGATAACCGGATAAAGGCGGAATACCTCCCATCCGAAATTATCAGCTTCAAGCCAAAACAAGCTCTCTACCCGATACAAAAAATTGACGAGCTTGAAAGACGGCATATTATTGATGTATTAAAAATCGCAACAACCACAAAGGAAGCTTCGAGAATCCTTGGTATCTCCGAAACTACGTTGTGGAGAAAGAGAAAATTATATGGACTATAAATTAACAGGGGCTTTCAAAATGAAATTATCTTTCATTTCATTTTGAAAATTCCTGTTGCATTATTAATGTAAAAGTTCCATTTTTACCCGCGTTATTCAAATATTATAGCCAAATAGTATTGGCACAATTATCGACCTTAATAAACCGTAAATAGTACGATATCAAATAACAAGGAGTACAACACAATGAAACAATCTGCTTTTATAGTTATCCTTTTTGTAATTGCTCTCGCCGCCTCTATCGGCATCTATGAATTTATTCTTGGTGATCCGGCTAATTTTAAGGATGCAGCAAGACACGTTCCTATTAATATGTTAGGAACTACTTATGTGGGCGGGCCATTAGTTTCCCTTCTTATCTGTTTGTCAATCATGGTTATTGCAATCGCAATCGAGAGATTTTTAACATTGAGAAGAGCAGCAGGAAAGCAAGCTATTCCAAAATTTTTCAAAAAAGTGGTAGATGAAATCAGAGCCGGACAAATGGACGAAGCCATTACTTCTTGTGATGCACAAAGAGGTTCGGTAGCAAACGTATTAAAATCAGCCTTAACACGTTTTCAAGAAGTAACAGCAGATAAATCAACTATCGATAAAGAAAAACAATTAGTAGAAGTTCAACGCGCGGTGGAAGAAACCTTAATGCTCGAAACCCCGCTATTAGAAAAAAACCTAATTGCTCTTTCAACAATTGCTTCGATCGCAACAATGGTTGGTCTTCTTGGTACAACAATAGGTATGATTAGAGCGTTCAAAGCTCTTGCTCAAGCCGGCGCTCCAGATGCCATCTCCCTTGCAACCGGTATTTCCGAGGCGCTTATCAATACAGCAGGCGGTTTGTTTGCGGCTATTCTTGGTATCGTTTTCTATAATTTATTTGTTAACAAAGTAGATAATTTCACATTCCAAATTGATGAAGCAAACTATAATGTAATGCAATTATTAAAATCTAAGTGAGGTAATTAATGCCGCGCATTAAGAAGAAAAGAGTCGCTATTAGCATCGACATGACTCCCTTGGTTGATATTGCATTCTTACTCTTGACCTTTTTCATGTTAACTACTCAATTTAAACCAGTTGAAGAGGTTGAAATAACATTTCCATTTTCGCATTCGGAAATTAAACTTCCCGAATCGAACACAATGACTCTCTACGTGAGTAAAGATTCAAAGTTGTTTCTTGGATTCGATTCCTCTATCATGATGGAAAGGATGTTCGGTCAAGCTAACAGACTCCGTCAGGCGACTGAAGTTAAATTGGAAGAGTTGGGTGAACTGCTTATCAAGGCAAGAATTTCTAATCCGAAACTTATAACTATTGTTAAGTCGGATGCTCAATCGGAATACGGAATTGTGTCGGATGTAATAGATATACTACAGAAAGTTCAAATTACCAGATTTAATATGGTTACCAATTTTGAAATTGATAAAAAAAGTTAATATAGGAGTTTAATATGAGCGGTGGCGCAGTAGGCGGCGAATCCGGCGGAACTAGAAAAAGAAAGCACAGTAAGCGTAAACCTAAAAAGAGAATGAATATTCGTATTGATATGACTCCTTTGGTTGATATTGCATTTTTACTGTTGACATTTTTTATGTTAACAACCGTTTTCCGTAAGCCGCAAACCCTAGAGATAAATCTTCCACCTGATAAAAACGCCGAAGTTAAAATGGCTGAATCTAATCTGCTCACTATCAGGTGCGACGAAGAACTAAATTTGTATTGGAATATTGGATTTGAACTTCCTAAAAAAATAAAATATACTGATATGAAGAAGTTCTTTGAAGATAAGAGAAAAGAAAATCCCAAATTTGTTGTTCTTCTTAAGATTGACCGAAAAAGCAAGTACCATGCTATGGTCGATCTAATTGATGAATTGAATGTTGCGCAATTAAATAAGTATGTCTTGGCTCCAATGACTGAGATAGACAAGAAAGAAATGTCAAAAGCAACTTTATAAGGATTGGAGAGAGAAAATGTCAGAGACTAAGTCAAAAAAAAATAACAATGGAGTCTATGGCTATTTTGAGCTAAAAAGACTCTACCCTAGAAACTATACTATCGGCGTGATGATCGCGCTCTTCCTTCATCTACTCGGTATAACCTCTTTTTATGTTTATCAGGCAATGACAAAAGAGGACTATGATAATATTCCCACAATGAGATTGATGAAGTATAGCGAACTTGGACCACCACCATCGATCACCAATGAAGCTGCCCCACAGATCGCAGTATCCGGTCCGGTAGCGGCTCCAACTGTAGGTGTTCCTATTCCGGTTCCGGATGAACAAGCTCCGCCAGAACAAACAATTGCAAGTCAAGCAGAGATGAGTGCACAAGCTGCCCCTTCTCTTGGCGCTGATCTTGGAGCGGGTGCCCAGATTACACAAGACATAAAAATCGAAGTTGAAAAAAACGACGATCCCGGTTTTGATGCGTTTGTGCCGTACGAAAAAGGACCCGAAATGGTAGTAGCTGCTAAACCTGATTATCCTGAAATTGCTAAACGTGCGGGTATTACCGGAAAAGTGTTTGTTAAAGTACTTGTTGATAAGGAAGGTAGACCGAAAAGAGCAGTTGTAATTAAATCCGATTCTGAATTATTTAACCAAGCAGCTATAGACGCTGCTATGAAATCTGCTTTTACTCCGGCAATTCAGAATCAACATCCAATTGCTGTTTGGATTGTTTTACCTTACAAATTCCAATTGAGTGATGGTAACTAGGTGCAAAATGTAATGAAATATTTGGCATATGCTACAGGCACTATTTTTATCCTGCTGGGCGTTGCCATTTTATTTACAGATATCTTTCAAATGAATCAGCTCCCAATTCAATTCCAATTGATGATGGGAGCTGTTCTTTTTCTTTATGGTTTGTTTAGAATATTAGCTACTTTTTTTAAAAAACCCCCTAAAAATGAAAAAGAATAAAGCTATTCTCGGTATTCTTTTATCCTTTGCAATTATTTTTTTCTTTGGATGCAAAGAGCGCGAGGACACTCCAATTAAAGGCTCACTTAAATGCTATGTAGATGAATCCCTTTACAATGTTGTTAAAGCAGAAAGAGATACGTTTTCCGTTCTCTACAAGGAAAGCAAAATTGAGTTACAAATCGTTAAAGCCCGGGAAGGAATAGCCGCTGTTCTTAACGGCGAAGCTAAAATGTTTGTAAGCTCTAGAGCTTTAAACGATGAAGAAACGGCTTTTGCTAAAAAGCAAGTACCGGATATGCGCAGTTTTAAGTTCTGCTATGATGCCGTCGTTCCGATCGTTCATGAAAACGATTCTAAAAATCAAATTACTATTGATGAAATAAAGAAAATTCTCAAAGGTGAAGTGACCGGTTTTAAGGTTTTTGTTCCAGAGCACAATTCGGGCGTTTATGAATACCTTAAGGAAAATTTGCTGGATAACCAGGAACCACAAAATGTTTCCATAGTTAAAAGTGAAGAAGAGACAATTAGCAAAATTAAAGCTACCAAAAAAAGTTTAGGATTTGTCGGACTCAACACTTTGGAAAATGCAACGGGTGTTAAAATTTTAGAAGTTGGCTCAAAGATAAGAAGCGATGGTGAAGTTTTGTACTATAAACCGTATGTCGCTTATTTGGCAAGCAAGACTTACCCATTACTTAGAACAACAACAATTTTTATTAATGAATTTGGAATTGGCCTTCCTTCGGGCTTTTCAACTTTCTTAACTAGTTATGAAGGTCAAAAAATAGTTTCAAAAAATAATTTAGGACCGGCAACAGTTCCTATAAAAATTGTACATTAAATTGATGGTAAATCAAATGAAAAAAACAATCCTTATACTACTCGGAATATTTATTATAGCCTCTTTTAACGTAAATGCACAAAGCATGTTTGATGATGCGGTTAAGGCGATTAAAAAGAAAGATTTTCCTACTGCATTAAAACTTGCCAAACAAGCTCTGGAAATAGATTCTACTAATTCCGCATTAAAAATTTTAATCCAGCTACGTGAAAAAGAATATAACAACAAGCAACTATTCGAATATCTTGGCGATACATATGCTAAAATGAATGTCTCCGAACTGGCTCTATCGAACTATGCCGACGCGGAAAAATTTGATTCTCTTGATGTTTCGCTGAAATTTAAAATTGCCGATCTTCTATATAAAGGGCAGAGTTATAAGGAAGCAGTGAACAAATATTTTGAAATTGTGCATCTTGCCCCTAAAAATTCAGAGGCGCTTTTAAAAGCCGGAACAATTCTTTATTTGGCAAAATCTTATGCTAATGCTGGCGTTGTATTGGAACAGTATTTAGCTTTAGAACAGACGCAAGATGTCTATCGCAAAATCACAAAATCATTTTTAGAAATTGCTAATTATGAGAAGGCATATAAATACGCCGTTGATGGTTTGGCAAAGTATCCGGATGATTCCTCATTAAAAAAAGCGGCTGCAATTGGATCTTTCGGTTTACAAAAATTTGATGAAGCCGGAAAATATTACTCTTCAATTCCAGATTCCCTGTTATCCGTGAGTGATTTGAAAAATGCTGGCAGAGCTTATCAGCAGATTAAAGCTGATTCTATTGCAATTAAATTCTTTGAGAAGGTCGTCGAAAAGGATAACACTCAGTCCTCTCTATTTATGGATATGGCGGATAATTATTACCGGAGTAATAATTATGAACAGGCAATAAAATACTACGAAGCTAAAGTTAATATAGATCCTAAATTTGAACCGGCATACCGCAATATGGCATTTGTTTATTTTAAAACAGAAAAATGGGATAACGCACGTTTAGCATTTTTAAAGGCTAAGGAGTTAGTGGATACAACTTTTTCAACTAACTATTGGCTTGCGCAAACTTACAACCGAATGGATTCTTTAGATCAAGCAGCAGATCAATATGTTAAAATACTTAAACTCACAGAGGGTAAGGAAAAGGAGTACAAAGATTATATTTTGGAAGCGGTTACTAACCTTGGACAGCGTGCATTTTTGGGAAAAAATTATAACGCGGCAGTTACTTATTATAGAAGAGCAAATCAGTTAAAGCCGAATGAATGGAGATTTATGGAATCGCTTGGCGCATGCTATCAAATACTTCAGAATTATGATGAGTCTATTAGGTGGTATTGTGCTACATTAAAAATTAACCCTAAAAGTGAGCCTGCCAGAAAGGGATTGAGAATGATGAGCGCCGATGAATGTATTCCGAAAAATGGAAAGTAGATTAAATGAAGCAAAATAATCTTAGCGGTAATTTCAATCCATGGCATCATGTAAGTTATGGAGACGATGTTCCAAGGATCGTAAATACGATAATTGAAATTCCTGAAGGCTCAAAAGCAAAATATGAACTTGATAAAACAAGCGGTCTACTTAAGTTAGACCGCGTTTTATTTTCAGCGGTTCATTATCCGGCTAATTACGGTTTTATTCCAAGAACTTTGAGCGATGACGATGATCCTCTCGATATTCTTGTTATCTGTTCAGTTGAGGTTGATCCTCTATGTTTGATTGAGGCAAAAGTGATCGGCGTGATGGAAATGGTGGATAACGAAGAGAAGGATGAAAAAATTATTGCCGTAGCCAAAAACGATATCTCGGTTAATTATATAGAAGATTTAGAACATATGCCGCCCCATACGATGATTCAGCTTCAGAGATTTTTTGAAGATTATAAAAAACTGGAACATAAAAACGTTATTGTAGAAAAAATTGTGGGCAAAGAGGAAGCTTATTCCGTTATAAATGAAGGCATAAAGCGTTATGAAGAAAAATTTGGAAAAAATTTTTAGCGGTAAAGAATATCATGAACTCTAACTTTGAACATAGCGAATTATCCGATAACTTCAAGACGTCCTATGCATTGGTGATTACATATTCTCTCTTCTCGGTGATTAGTTTAATAATGACCTGCCTTTTGTGCTATTACCTCTACCGCATTTTTGAATAAATTAAAATCCACACATTAATTTACATTTACACTTCAGTTGGCTTCGAAGAAGAATTTCTATCTTTATATTTCCAAAATAGATACATCGGCAGTCCCGCAACAATTAATATTAATCCCATCATTGCGTTGGAAGTGTCGGATATAACTGAGTTAATAAGAAACAAAAACGAGAATACAACAAAGATTGCAGGTGTGTAAGGATATCCCCATACTTTATATGGCCGGGGAACATCCGGCATTTTTTTACGCAGCACAAAGACGCCGAGCGCACCAAGAAAATAAAACAACCACGCGGCAAAAATTACATAATCTGTAATCGTATCGAATGAACCTGACATAACTAAAACACAAGACCAAATTCCCTGAACAATTAATGAAACATACGGCGTGCCATGCTTTGGATGAACTTTTCCGAGATCCTTAAAAAATAAATTTGCTCTTGCCATTGCAAACGGAACCCGTGCCGTTGCAAGAATACTCCCATTGAGCGCTCCAAATGTAGAAATTATTACAGCGATGGAAATTAAAGAAGCTCCGTTAGCTCCGAATACTTTCTCGGCAGCGGAAGCCGCCACTAATGGAGATTTTGCCATCTCGCCGATTGGCAAAACGTAGAGATAAGCAACATTAATCAAAACATAGACAGCCATAACAATCAACGTTCCCCACATTAGGCTTAAAGGTATATTGCGCCGGGGATTTTTAACTTCTCCGGAGACATATGTAACATTGTTCCATGCATCGTATGCCCAAAACGCACCGGCAAACGCAAGTCCTATCATCGCAATTAAATTGGAAGCATTTGATTGCGGGATCGAAAAACCCGTATAAATATTAGAGAAACTTCCATTTCCTAAGAGAAGTAGAAATACCGAGATTAAAAGGATCGAAATAATTTTGATATAGGTTACGATGGTCTGAACAAAACCTCCAAAAACAACACCGATATAATTTATACCGGTTAAAAAGACAATACATAAAATGGCAACCGCCTTTGTGCCGAAATCTAAAAAGGGATAAATGTTTCCAACCATCGGCAAATAAATAGAAAAATCTTGAAAGTTCTGAGAGAGCTGAGGGTATTTAATAAAATATCCGAGATACTCGGCGAATACATATGCAATGGCAGCTTGACTTCCCGTTTGAATTACAGCAAGAATCGACCAGCCGTAGAGATATGCCGTAAAGTCTCCGTACATTTTTCGGAAATAGACATACTGACCACCCGTTGCGTCTATCATGCCGGAAACTTCGGCATTGATTAGTGCGCCTATAAAAGTTATTAACCCCGCAGCAATCCAGATAAAAATAAGAAGTTCGGGTGAGCCAAGCTGTTGAGCCATTGATGATGGCTTTCGGAAAATTCCCGATCCAATCATCGAACCGGCAACAATCATTATGGTGGCTGTTAGAGATAATCCGCGTATGAGTTCTGTTTTTTTAGCTTTATCTGCCATAAGTCTCTTTGATTTAAAGTTCTTGCAAAATAGTTAACAAAAAAGAATTGTCAAATGGAAATTTATAGGGTGAGCAAGCCGGATTATTGATCAATTTAATTTTCCTTCACAAGTAGGAGTTAAGATGAAAATATAAACAGAAGTAATTCTACAGAAAATTATCATCAGGCTATATCTGTCTTAAGTCTTTGGGATAAATCTTTTAACGAAGTCTTACTTTCCATCAACTCCGGTATATACTCCACTGAGGTAACAAAAGTCCACAAGTAAGCAACAATCGAATAAATATTTCCGAGCGAAAAATTATCAAGATCAATTGCAATGTATAGAACAAAAAGAAAAATTATGAGTAGAACAATGCGCATTATTCCAAAATTAAAGGCGCTCCAAGTTGCAATTTTTTCTTGCAGCTTTGCCATTGATTGATAAATGGTTTTTACTTGAGCAACTTCCTTTTTAGCGAAAACATCATAGACCTGCTCAAACTTATCGTGCAATTCAGAATGGAGCGTTACAACATTTCTACTATACAATAGACTCAAGACAATTAGTGGAAAAGAAATAAACATGCAGGCTGCTGAGATTCGCCAATCGTAAAATGATAGCGCAATTATGGCGCCAACAATGGCTATAGTTTGTTCGGCGATTTCTGGAATTCTATATTGAACAAATTTTACATATTCTTGAGACAAGTGCGCGCGCCCGGCAGTAATGGAAGTGTCAAGTCCAGCTTTGTTGCCATTCTCAGCAATTTTTGTTACGAGCTGTACATAAATTTTTTGGAATATACGGGGTTCAAATTTACGGCGTATTGTGCCGCTGCCGGAATTTATTAGATATGCGGCGATCCATAAGATTAATGGAAGAATGTGAGCAAATTTATCAGATGGTATATGAGGGTTTATTCTTTTTAGAAAAGCATCAATTAAATTTCCGAATAAAGTGGGTTCAGCAATCCAGGCAACATTTTCAACAATGATTAGAAAAGCGATAACCGCAATTCCTTTTCTATGTTCTTGAATTATTTGAAAGAGCCGCATTGGTTACCTTTAAAAATAATCCGACCATTCATAATGAAATCTGTGTGAAAAATATTAAAAATCATTATCATTAACATTTTTTTGGAATTAAAATAATAACTATCTTTTGCCCATTCAATAAATGCGGTTGATATTATCTGCCGGACAGAACAAATTAATGAGGTACTTGATGGAAACAGTTGATCAAAAGAAAACACTAAATAACATTGCATTCTATCTGTTAATGGCGATATTAAGTTTTACGGTTTTGACGGCAGTCGGATATCTATTCTATTCAATCCTTTTTGGTTGATTTCTCCGCAGTATAAAATAACGTCCTTATTTGGATGCAATTCAAAATGAATTCCAAAGACACTTCTAATAGTTCATTCGGTGATCTTATTAAAGCTATGGGTCTCGTATTTGGGGACATTGGCACGAGTCCCATTTATACTCTTACCGTAATTTTTATTTTAACGCCTCCAACAGAACAGAATGTTATTGGAATTCTTTCGCTTGTTTTCTGGACTCTCATTATTCTTGTTACGGTTCAATACACCTTTCTAGCTATGAGCTTGAGTTCGAAGGGCGAAGGTGGAACGATTGTTCTGAAAGAGATTTTGCATAGCTCTCTCAAATCAGGTAAGTCGATGCTCTTTGTAACTTTTCTCGGATACATCGGCGTCTCTCTTTTAATGGGCGACGGAGTTATAACTCCCGCAATAAGTATTCTTTCTGCGGTTGAAGGTCTTGAATTAATACCCGGTATTAAGCAAATCTCGCAGAACACTGTTGTTCTAATAACCATTGGAATTTCTGTTTTACTTTTTGCTGTTCAGTCTCGGGGAACAGATAAAGTAGCCTCTTCATTCGGACCAATAATGGTTCTCTGGTTTTCTGCTCTTTTTCTAACCGGATTCTTTTCTATAATTCATAATCCGGGAATTGGTATTGCATTAAATCCTTATTACGGAATTAATTTTTTAATTCACAACGGATTTAGTGGATTCATTGTTCTCTCGGAAGTTATTTTGTGTGCAACAGGAGGGGAAGCGTTGTATGCCGATATGGGACATCTTGGAAGAGCTCCCATAAAACGAGCGTGGTATTTTGTTTTCTTCGCACTTGTAATTAATTATTTTGGGCAAGGTGCATTTGTAATGGTTCAAGGGGAACAGCGTGAGGAACAGATAAACATTTTGTTCGCAATGGTTAAACATCAAGCTGAGTTTCTTTATATACCATTTATTATTCTAACTTTGTTTGCCACAATAATTGCGTCACAAGCGATGATTAGTGCCGTCTTCTCGCTTGTCTATCAGGGAATCCGGACACATATCTTCCCGCTTATGAAAGTGAAATACACTTCAACGCACATCAAATCACAAATTTATATTGGGGCCGTAAATTTTGGTTTACTCCTTGCTGTAATAATGATGATTCTAATCTTTAGAAGTTCCCATAATTTAGCCGCAGCTTATGGATTTGCCGTTACAGCTACCATGACCTCTTCTACATTTTTTATGATTTGGATCTTCTTGCGAAAGAAAGAAAAAATTAAATACTTTATTGCGATCTTTGTTTTTGTTGTTAATTTAATCTTCTTAATGTCGGTTTTCACAAAGATACCGCACGGCGGATACTGGTCGATTGTTATAGCGCTCATTCCTTTCGCTACAATTTTTCTCTGGACATTCGGGAATAAAACTATTTACCGCTCATTCCGGTCGCTTCCAATCGATACATATCTTGAGAGTTTTAACCAGCTTTACGAATCAGGAAAATTTTTACCGGGAAACGCACTCTTCTTTACAAAGAGTCTGGATATGATTCCTCCCTACATGGTTCATAGCACTATTAGCGGTGGAATAATTTACGAACAGAATTTTCTTGTCTCAATTATTACTATGGATAAACCATTTGGCGTACAAAAATTATTTGTCCCGGAGATTACCGATGGATTATCCGGCTTAGAAATTCAAGTGGGTTATATGGAAAGAATAGATGTTCCTAAATTTTTAAAAGACACCAGCATTGAATCCAAAGTAATGTTCTATGGAGTTGATGACATCTATGCAAAGCGCCCGCTATTAAAGCTCTTTGCGTTTATCAAAAGAGTTACGCCAAATTTTGTTCAGTTCCTTCAACTGCCGTATCAAAAACTCCATGGGGTTATTACAAGGATTGAGATTTAACTTAGAATATTTTTTATCTTTTCGCCGCCCCATTTTTCTCTAGTGAGCACATTTTTTAATGAAACGTAGCCATCATCAGTTTTACGATACTTCACTAAACTATCGTAAAAAGTAATTCCCGCAACACAAACATGCATTAAGAAAACATCTTCTGTGGGATATACTTTGTCTATTAACAGTTTGGTTAAGAATGGGGTAATCATTCCAATCAAACCGATTATCAGACCAAGTGATAACCCTTTAGTTATTTTGGGACAGTAGGGTTTAACCAACAAAAGAAATCTTTTAAAGTGTTGGAACGATTCTTTTAATTGTGGAATTTTTTTTGTTGTTCATTGCCTTTTCGTCCAAATTAATAAAACACCACCCGGTCTAGAGTTACCACTATATTGCATAGGCGCTGTTGAACTACTTTTATAAAACTCAATCGCTGCAATATCTTTTGGACCAATTGTGTTTACTAAATCATGGTTGTCTATAAGCATGCCATCAATATATACCGTTACCTTAGGATTGTCTGCTCTGAGTAGTCCTGTCCCTATTCTATAGCGGGATGTATAAATTGTTATGTTTCCCCAGTCATCATGTATAATCATATTAGGAATAGTTTTCAAAACATCAGATGTTTTATTAAATGTTTTGCTTTTTAAATCCATGAAACCCAAGTATTTTCCCAAACCAGATTCTTTTCTACCGTAATAACCAACTCTTTTCAAACTCTCGTCTATTTTCGTTTCCTGCACAACTATTTCATCCATAAGAATACCCTCTGCTTCTAACCTTACTATCAACTTTAATGTATCTACATTTGTCATTAGTAATGGACCCGTCGTTACCTCTGCATACCCAATTCTTCTCGCTACCAGATTAAATCTATCTAAACTCACATTCTCAAATATGAATATTCCGGTGCTGTCAGTTACCGCAATGGCATAAATTGTTTTTTTTCCAGCAACATTACAATACTGTTTGCAATCGGTTTTTCTGTCGCGTTGTCGACCACAATTCCTTTTACTACTTTTGCTTCGAGACTAAATGGCAAAAGGATTATAATTAGTATAAGGGAAAAGATTCTCAACCAATTCAAGTTGAAATATTGTGATGATGTTTTGAATCTCATAATTAATTTTATCCCATATTTGTTTTTTACGCGGTTAATTTTTTGCGAACATAGATCACCTGTTAATTTTTTCCTTTTGTAAACTTTGCGCCTGCTTCTCTTTCTTTTTGGCTAAAAGCTAAACCGCAAATGACACAAAGAATCGCACAAGGGACGCAAAATTTTGTATTGCCGCTTCCAAAATAATAATAGATGTGTCTAGTAAGAAAGATTTTTCTTGAGTGGTGGGATTCTATTTGCTATGTTGTAATATGTAGGCTTGCGATTGATTTTTCTTCTCCTATACAAAATAATATTTTTGCAATCAATTGAGCTGTGAAAATATTCATTGCTCATATTAATAAATAAAAGGAGAAACATAATGACAGAATTATCTGCACTCTGGCTGCCAATTCTTTTATCGGCGGTAGTTGTTTTTATAGTCAGTTCAATTATACACATGGCAACGCCATGGCATAAAGGAGATTATAAAAAAATACCGGATGAAGGGAAGGTATTGGATGCACTTCGCCCTTTCAATCTTCCATTGGGAGATTATATGGCTCCTTTAGCTTCAAGTATGGAAGAAATGAAATCTTCCGAATACGCCAATAAAGTGAAGAAGGGACCGGTTGTTATTCTAACTGTTAGGCCAAATAGTATGTGGAAGATGGGACCTACTTTAGTCCTTTGGTTTCTTTATTCGGTTGTTGTAGGATTTTTTGCCGCGTACATTGCGAGCCGCGCACTACCGATGGACGCTCACTATCTTCAGGTATTTCGATTTGTAGGCGCAACTGCATTTATGGGATATTCTTTTTCAATCTGGCAGATGTCTATATGGTACGGCCGCTCATTAAGTACAACAATAAAGTCTACTATCGACGGATTACTCTACGCTCTTCTTACAGCCGGAATCTTCGGTTGGCTCTGGCCAAGGTAGAGGATTAATTTATATGCAATGAATTTAATCTCTCTGGGTTTAATTCCCCGCCGCATGCGGCGGGGAGCTTCATTAAGTCTGTCTCACAAGTAAACATTTCTTATCCTAGAGACCACTATGGGAGTGTTTCTTTGTGAACTTGGAGTCTTAGTGGTAAACCTGCCCGCCATATCTATAGCGAAGAGGCAGGCGGGTATGTTTTGATAATGCTATAAAAACAAACCTATAACCACTCCCGAAGTGATACACTCGGTATAAGGCGCTAAGAACACAATCCCATCCAATCTCGAATAAATTCATTGATTCATATCACGAATTTATATTATCTCAATAAGTATTATTGAGATAATATAAATCATAATGGAGTTTAATATGAAATTCAAAGCTCTTTCATTGACCGTAGTTGTAGTTCTGTCCATTCTTGTAACGGACTGTAGTAATTCGACAGAACCAGCCGCTATTGGAACCTTGTCTTTTTCAACAAAATATAGCTCTGCCGCTTTGGCGAAAATAAGCGATTTGCTTGCTGCTGATTCAATAAAAATTACAAAGGCAACCTATATATTGCGCGAAATTAAATTTAAAACTCTAAAAGACAGTACTGAGGGATTGTTCAAATCTACACCACTTGTGCTGGAGCTTAATTTAAACGGCAATGTTCAAGATATTGGAGTATTGAATGTTCCTCTAGGGACTTATACTCGCTTGGAATTTGATATACATAGAGCAGAAGCAGGCGATACAACTGCAATGCCTGCAGACCAAAGAACAAAAATCCGTCCCTTCTTTGAGGGAAATAAATACAGCGTTATTATTGAAGGAAAAGTCTACGAAGGTGCAACACAAAGAACGTTTGTGTACAAATCAAAGATCAATGCAAAACAGAAAATTGATCTTGTGCAGCCGTTGGTTGTGTCTGACGCAGACCCCGCCGTCAACGCAACAATGTTAATTAGCTCAAACGGATGGTTCAAAGAGAACAATGCTTTGTTAGATCCTGCAGATACAAAAAATGAGACAAAGATCGATAATAATATTAGGGGATCAATCAAAGCAATAAGAGATAAAAACAAAGACGGTATAACCGACTAAACTTTTTTGGAATATAAAACGAATATCGGGTTAAACAAAAAATGCATGGCTTCCCGTTTAACCTGAAATTTATCTACTCACAATTCCAACCCAACCACCGCCGGGTGCGAGATGAATATTTAGTTTTGTATCCTTATTTACCGCTGGAGAAATCTTTTTGTAATCGTTCGCGTTTCAATCTGCACTCATTCTATCTTTCCAAATTGTAATTTTGTATTCACCCCTGGATAGGAAAGAAAAATCGATTGTTAGATCGCGCGGAGTCCAATTTGTCATTATTTACAGCATTGAAAATTTTCGGGTCTTCGTTCTATTGCCCATTCCCGAATGAGCAAAAGCAATTAACTCCATCTTCTGACAGTTATATTGAGCGGAAGTCGGAACAACATTAGCCGCTTTGAGGATTATTTGTTTGGGTGTGTCGGCTGGATTTATGAAAGAAAATTTTTTTGTTCCTCGAATGTAGTTCGCTGAGAATGAATGGCGGTAACCATCAAAATAAGAATTAGTAAGAAGGCAACTATTTTTGCCATCAGCATTTCCTCTAGGTAAATATCCGTTTGTTCACACCTTCATAAATATTTTCTTTTTATATAAGAAATAGAGAAGCGCCCATTCAATGGCAATAACACAACAGGCAAATATTGCCGGCTGTATTCCCGTATCAAAGAGAGGGATAATTCCTCCAAAAATTTTTTTGACGGAGTGGGAATAATCAACAAGCGAAGATGCAAGATAAACCGTAATAGAGTTCATTCCGATAACGACAAAGAAGAAAGTCCATTTTTTAAAATCCAGTACATCAATTACAAGATAGAAAATAGTTAAAAGAAGAATTGACCAGCCAGCGGTATGAAGCGTGAAAGAACCTGTCCAGAGGTTTTTGTTTATCGGATAAATGAAATTTAAAAATAAAGATAAAAGCAAAAGCGACCCGGCTGTAATTAATAGATAACCAATTTTTGTATAACCGTCTATCTTTTTATTTTTTAAGAATGAGCCGGTAAGCGCGCCCATCAGTGCTGTTGCGATTGCGGAAATTTTTACGAGCCAGCCCTCTGGATCGTGAATACCGAGATAAAGCCTGCCGGGCATGAGCGCTCTATCAATAAAACCATTTATACTTCCTTCCTTAGTTAATACTCCCGCTCCGTAACCTGGAACTGGAATAAGATTTTGAATTGCCCAGTAACCAATTAATATTCCGCCGATCCAATAAATTTGTTGTTTCCAATTTGAGTTGAGAAAAATTATAGCAGCAAAAAAATAAGCAATACCTATCTGTCCAAGTACACTTGCGTATCTAAGGTTTTGAAGATTCCAATCGCGTTGACCGTTGTAAAACACGCCGAACAAAACTAACAAAGCGGCTCTTCGCAATACTTTCAAATAAATTTTATTCTTAGAAATTCCCTTTTCTAATTGCCGCGAAAGAGAGTAAGGCATAGCTACCCCAGAGAGAAATAAAAAGAGAGGAAATATTAGATCATAAAAATGAAAACCGTTCCATTCAACATGTTCAAGTTGATTTGACATCCAAACAAAAAGGGGAAAGCCTGTGTAATTTTTCAGTGTGTGAAAAATTGTTTCACCGCCTATAATCCAGAACATATCAAATCCTCTAAGAGTATCGAGCGAAAGTAAGCGTTCGGGTTTTCCGATTTCCATAAAGTTATCTCAAATTAATTTATAAAATATTTTCCGTCAATTTCAAAAACGGAAAGACGGTTTAACTCTTCATCACTTGAAGTTCCCTCGTATTCTTCGCTCATACTCTTGCCCCTTGTATCAATTAAAATATTTTTAATCTCCTGCTCTGTTCTCTCCCTCTGCCTTCAACAAGTAGGGAATCTTGGGTTAAAGTAACTTTAGCAAAAGCAGGAGATGTTTCAGTATCAACCATACCCTTAAAATTGATGAAATGAATTCCATCTTTTAGCGCATAACCGCCTGCATGATTATGCCCGCAGAAATAGGCTTTAACACATTTGTAATTTGTTAACAATGCAGTGAGTTCTTCGTCGTTAAACAGACTATGGCACGCGACAGGATAAATTGGGAAGTGACACATCACTATTACTTTTTTCTGTTTCATATCAGCTTCTTCAAGATGATTTTTTAACCATCCTAATTGTTCCGAGCCTAATCCCCCATTCGCTTTGCCGGTATTACATCTTCCCGTTCTTATGAGCTTTGCATACAAAGAATCTCTTTCCGCTTTTTGGAGCGAATCCTGCGGGGTACGGAAACTCAAATCATTTCCGTTCAGAAATATAAATAACCAATCATCTTTAGAGATAGTGTAGTAGTCGTTTTTCATTTTTAGTTTTGACACAACCTGAGTTTTGTATTCTTCCTCAACACTAAATTCATGATTCCCTAAAACGAAATAGACAGGCGCAGTTGAATTCATAAACCTTGGAAGAACGACGTCAAAGTTATTAAAGTCCCGATCTATAGCATCGCCAAGATGCGCAACAAAATCCACATTGGCTGAATTAAAATACTTTATGCAACTGTCGAGTTTCGCAAGAGAGTTGTTATAAAAACGAATATTGTTCGGTTCACACGGGCAGTATTGAACGTCTGTAACTATGCCGATTGTAATTTCAGATTTTTCAGCGGGCTGATAATAGCAGCCGCCCACAAAAAGAATTAATAGTAAAAATATTTTTTTCATTCCATTCTCGGTTTTATTATTTAGATTTTTTTTCATTGCAGGCGATAAAAATAAAAGTTACTCAATAGTCACTTCATCAGTAAAGATCCATGCTTTTTCTCCGCGTCCTTTGTGCCACGGAGGACACAATCCAATACTCTTAGCAAAAATTTTTATATACCGCGCAGAGGTCACCTCCACCACTGCGGAAAATTTTTTGATAAGCTGCACCGTACTTGTGCTTGGAATATCATTTACAATATCAGCGATTCGTTTAAAATTTATTCCGTCGTTTGAAATTGAGAACACTACTTGTCTTGGAAGAAAGACCCACACATTAGGATCATTCAAAAATCCAATTGATAATTTTTTCAACGGCGTTTGTTTGGTAAGATCAATAACCGTTTCAAGATCGCTTCCTTCAAAGCCCTGCCATTCGCCATTCTGAAAATTAGTGGTTCCTAATCGTCCATCGGTTAAAGCCATTCCGCCGCCGCCGTTATACCGCTCGTTATAAGGCACAGTATATTTGGCGGGAGGGAATTTAGATTTAATGAAAGAGGAAGACATTGTGAAACTACGCGTAGCTCGGCTCGTATATGAAAATGCTTTAACCGTTGCCGCTTGATTAATCACTATCGGTTTTTCATAGAGGGGTGAACTAAAATCAGGCTCACTTCCGTCAAGAGTGAAACGAATTTTAGATGCAGGGGTTTCACAATTCAAAGTAACTTTAAGAGAATCGTAAAATATTTCTCCATTAGAAAAAATATAGGGCATCAAAACTCCCTTATCAACGGGGCGCATCCCAAACAGTTCGGATGTATCAACGCCCCATGATTTATTCGGGCGATCATTCATAACAAACACAAACTCTCCGCCATCCATAATTTGTTCATGTGTTATATACGAATGATTATATGCTGTTCCGTTCAAGGAGGCGATCTGTATAAATTTATTTTGTCCGGAATTATTTTTTGTGCTGATAATAAATTTTTTACCGTTCTCAAGATTGATGGTAACTTTATCGAAGATAGGCGAACCGATTGCATAAGTATTTTGTCCCGGCGTTACCGGATAAAAGCCCATAGCCGAAAAAACATACCATGCAGACATTTGACCACAATCGTCGTTTCCGCAAAGTCCATCCGCTTTGGATGAGTACAACTCGCTCATAATACCGCGAATCCGTTCTTGAGTTTTCCATGGAGCGCCGGCGTAATTATATAGATATGCAAAATTGTGTGAGGGTTCATTGCCGTGCGCGTACTGTCCTATTAGTCCGGAGATATCCGGTTGAAATCTTCCTTCTAATTTGTCGGATTCCGCAAAGAGGTCATCAAGCTTTCTCACGAAATTTTCATCTCCGCCGTACAGATCAATCATTCCTTTTATATCGTGCGGCACAAAAAAATTATACTGGTACGCGTTGGCTTCTGTGTACTGCTGTGTTACTGCTTTCGGTTCGAATGGAGTTATCCAGGAGCCGTCAGACATTTTACCGCGCATGAATCCGGTGGATTTATCGAAGAGATTTTTATAGAATAGAGAACGCTGATTGTATTTATCATAATCTTCTTTTGCGCCAATCGCCTTTGCCATTTGCGCTATGCACCAATCATCATAACAATATTCGAGTGTTTTTGAAACGGATTCATTCTCTTTATCCGCCGGAATATAGCCCCGCTCCCGGTAAAGTTTTTGACCGTGCTGACTGCGCTCAGCGCTCACTTTCATTGCCTCTAAAGCCGATTTGGCATCAAAACCGCGGATGCCTTTCATGTATGCATCAAAAATAACCGGAACAGAATGATAGCCAATCATACACCAGGTTTCATTCGAGGCAAGCTCCCACACGGGTAGCAGTCCAATCTCATCATATTTAGCAAGAATAGTTTTAACAAAATCACCAGCTCTCTTCTGATCTATAATTGTAAATAATGGATGCTCGGCGCGGAATGTATCCCACAATGAAAAAACAGTGTAGTAATCAAATCCTTTAGTTGTGTGAATTTTGCCGTCCATTCCAAAATATTTTCCATCAACGTCAGTAAATAAATTAGGTGTAATCAGCGTGTGATAAAGCGCGGTATAGAAAATAGTTTTCTGATCTTCATCGCCGCCCTCTATTTGAATACGATTTAATTCTTTCTCCCAGATTTTTTCTGCCTCATCTTTTATTCTCTCGAAATTGAAATCCGGAATTTCTTTATTAAGATTTTTTCTGGCTCCCTCTATACTCACTGCCGATATGCCGATGCGAACAAGAACAGCTTCGCCGTTATTAGTAGCAAAACGGACATATCCCTTTACATTTTTACCTGCAGCTTCTTTGTTATTATCATTTAGGTTTTCATCTACAACAGTTCCATAATTTGAGAATGGTCTTGAGAACTCGGCGGCAAAATAAACCGTATGTTCTTTTGCCCATCCGTGAGATTTTCGCATACCTTCAACCTTGTTCATTCCTACAAACTTGATCATTGCATCTGAACCGGAATCGAGTCCGTGTTTCAAATCAATAATAATATTTGCGTTAGCGGTTTTCGGGAAAGTGTATTTATGCAAACCAGCGCGGATAGAAACTGTGAGTTCCGCTTTCACTTTGTAATCGTCAAGGTACACACTGTAATATCCGGGTGTGGCTGTTTCGTTTTCATGTTTGAATCTCGAGCGGTAACCCTCCTCCGGTTTTTCTTTACTGCCGGGAAGAAATTTCAGATTCCCAACTGTTGGCATAAAAAGAATATCCGCATAGTCCGTTGCACCCGTTCCGCTTAGATGTGTATGGCTGAAACCCATGATTGTATTGTCCGAATAATGATACCCGGAACACCAATCCCATCCTTCAATTCCTGTATCTGGCGAAAGCTGCATCATTCCAAATGGAAGAGTTGCGCCGGGATATGTGTGACCGTGTCCGCCGGTGCCGATGAAAGGATTTACATAATCGATCAACTTTTTATTTTGTGCCCATAGGCTGATTGCCATGATAAAGAGAGACAAAAAAATTTTTCTTTTAGCCATCATATATACCTTCTTTTCTAAACACTCTTGGCGGAAAATAATTTCTCACCAAGAGTAAAAATTTTATTTTATATAAAACGCGCTGGCAGGAATAACTCTTCTGCTAAAACCGGGACCCGCGTATTCCAATTTTAAGGATTGATCTCCACTCCCCTCAAAATAAAAAATCTTCACCGGATGTTTTCCTTTTGAAAGATCAATCGCAGCGTTTACTTCTTTGCTTCGGTGTGCCCCGTCGTTATTAATCAATTCGGAATTGTTGATGAATAGTTTACTTCCATCATCGGAAGTGAGAAAGAAAGAGTACGCCCCCGGTTCATCAATTTTGATATAACCGCTATAGGTAATACCGAAAAAATCTTCTCGCGGTTGAATGTTGAGTAGTAGAGTTTGATAAACTGTACCGCTTCTCAACGGCGTAAGAGAACTGAAGTCCGGAATCTTCTGCCAATTGCCTTCGTAATAGTTGTAGTTTAGTCCGTTCTTCGTTGAGTCGATGAAACTTATCATTAGAGAGGAAGTCGCACTTGTTTTACCGTTTTTCAAAAAAGTCTTTGCCTTGAGAATGGTCGGTTTCTTTATCATTAATGGTTGTAAATACTTATGGGACGTGGTCGTCGGTTCCGCTCCATCGGTAGTATAATAAACGGTTGAATGGCTTACCGGCTTTATCATAGTCAGTTGCTGATTTTTAGAGACTATCAGTTCACCGTTTTCAGGTAGAGGAGAAGGAATGCGAAAATTATATTTCTTATTGGAGAGGATGTCATAGTGTTTCTTCATACGCAGAGAAAAGTCTTCATAGTTTCTTGATGATCTTGTAGACCAGACAATCTCACTAAGAGCGCATAGTCTTGGAAGCAGCATGTATTCAACATATTCCGTCGCTTCCATATACTCGGTCCAAACATTTGCTTGAGCACCCATAATATATTTTGATTCTTCATTATTCAACGCAGCGGGGATAGGCTCGTACGAATAAACTTTTTCTAAATTAGTGTAACCGCCAATAGCTTTTGGTTCTCCGCTTAACGCCTGGTAATGATCAAAATAGCAATGCGTGCCCGGACTCATAACAACATTATGATTTGCTTTCGCGGCTGCAATGCCTCCGTCAATTCCGCGCCAGCTCATTACTGCCGCATTAGGCGCGAGCCCTCCTTCAAGAATTTCATCCCAGCCTATAATTTTTTTTCCTTTCGAATTTAGAAACTTCTCAATTCGTTGAATAAAATAGCTTTGCAACCCATGTTCATCTTTCAAATCAAGAACTTTAATTCTCGCTTGACATTTTTCGCAGGCTTTCCATCTAGTTTTAGGAACCTCATCACCGCCTATATGAATATATTCGCCGGGGAAAAGAGTTGTTACTTCATTTAAAACATTTTCGAGAAAATCAAAAACTTTATCATTCCCTGCACAATAGACATCATCAAAAACTCCCCATTTTGTCCCAACATCAAACGGTCCGCCTGTACATGACAGTTCCGGATGCGCAGCCAGAGCTGCAAGTGCATGTCCCGGCATTTCAATTTCCGGAACGACGGTAATAAATTTTTCTCTGGCATAAGCAACAACTTCCTGGATATGATCTTGAGTGTAAAATCCACCGTATGGTTTTCCGTCTCCCATGGTTTCTTTGCGCCATGCGCCAACTCCGGTTAATTTGGGATATTGTTTAATTTCTATCCGCCAGCCCTGATCTTCGGTTAAATGCCAATGAAATGTATTTAACTTATACATGGCAAGTAGATCAATGTATTTTTTGATAAACTCAACCGGAAAAAGATGACGTCCGACATCAAGATGAATTCCTCTCCATTTGAAACGGGGCGAATCATCTACAATCATACACGGAAGAGTAAATGAATTATGACTTTGTTCAACGGGCATCATCTGCAATAATGATTGAATCGCATAAAAAATTCCCGCGCCGCTTCCCGCCGAGATTGAAATCTTATTCGGTTTTATTTCAAGAATGTATGCCTCGCCGGGGAGAAAATCTTTTTTGATCTGAAGCAATACAAAATTATGCGGTGTATTACTCATCATTTTTTCTGATACTGATAATTTCCACCCGGTCGGATTATTAATTGCCGAGGATAGAATTTCGCCCAGTTTCAACAATTCAACAGTCGGTTCACTTATCCGGATTTTCGTTTTTTGATTGAACTTAAACACACCTTTATTAAATTCAATTTTCGCAGGCTTGGGTATTATGGAGATAACCTTCTTCGGCTGAAGATGAAGAGTTTGAGCAAATAAAAAATTAATAGCGAAAAATATGATTAAAGCATTCTTCATTTTGTATTCTCTGTTCTGTTGAAATGCATAACTAATTTTATAACTATCAGTGTGATAATTACTAAAAAAACAATCAAATAGATCCAAACATTACTTATCCGGTTATTATCCGATAGATTAGCTAAGTAAACTTCCTGCATAATAAGTGATATACAAGAGAGCGTAAGGCTCCCAAGCCAAAAGGAAAACCGCTGCAAAACTCCTATAGTTTTTCCCCTTCTTTCAGCACTCAGCCAAAAATCCTTGTTGGGTAGATTAATAATAGAATTAGGAAATTTTGGGATAAAATAAGAAAGTGCAAAAAGCGTTCCCGAAAGAAAAACTATAGTGAGCATTTGTACTACGAGAAATGATTTTCTGCTTATCCATCCATCTACCGTATCGTTAATGTGATAGCGCGATACAATTATTTCAGGGAGGTGTAAGTAATAAAATAACGGAATAGAGAGAGAAATTAATACGACGAATAAAAAAATAAATGCGGGATACCTTGTGTTTGACATGAAAGCGCCAAATGTTTCCGACAAAATCCGTAAAATTTTTCAGAGAGAAAAGAGGATTTATTAATAGGAATTTAATTATTTTTAAGCCATAGCCGATCACTCGGCAGATCCAAGATCAAAAACAAAATAGAATATGAAATACCGGAAATTCCATTGAAACTATGTTGTAAGACCGAACTGACTTAAATGGTGTGTAAAATGTTTTTCATGAAAAACAGCCCACTCACTTTTATTCAACTCTCCAAATGTTGGATTAAGTAAAAGCGCATCCGGATTTTCTTCAAAATATTTGTAATAATCCGCAACCTCTTGCTCCAATACTCTTATTGCCTCATCAAGATTATCGAACTCAAGAGGTAATAAATTTTCGCCGATTATCGGATTAAGAAATTCTTTTGGCAATGGGCGGCTGCTTAACAAGAATCTTTTGAGCACAGGCCATTTTTCCGGCGGGTTAAAGCAACCGACATTTAATTTTCCATTACTTATTCTAAGTGCAAAAATTAAATGCTCAACCATATGCTTAGCGGACATTTTGCCCCACAACTGCTTTGTCTCAGGCATTAATTCTTTTAGATATATTAATTTCTCAAATAGTAATTTATTCAAAGATTGTTCCTTTCGTTAAGTAGTAATAAATCAATTGCTCTCAGAAAAACAATTATAAATGCATCGGTCACTCGGCGCTTGCCGCCACGCCACCTTTATCCGTACGCACCATTCGCGAATATAAAGACAAGCTGGGATCAAATATAAATTTAATAAGCAGCTTAAGCCACGATTTATGCGACACGAGATTTTCATAAAACTCCGGCGCAATTTTTTTCAATTTCGGAAGATTATTCCATGGTACCGAAGGAAAGTCGTGGTGCTCGTTATGATAACCAACATTCAGAGCCAGAACATTTAATGGTCCATAATAACTGTAAGTTTCTTGAGGAGGATAAGTGAGATAATGCTCTTGTATCCAACGCGCGCCAAGTGGATGCAGCCCGATTGAGAAGAAAAGTGATGAGGCAAAATAAAATAACGGCGTCCATCCGAACTGATAAGTCATCACTATATCAAAAGCAAAAACAATAATCCAGTTAAGAATAGTCCATCTATTAATGAACTCTATCTCTTTCAAGCGCGGAGGGCGCAATCCCTGAAAGACCGGAAACAGCAAGAACCAGATTGTCTTACCAATAAATGTAGTTCCGATTAATTTCGCTTCCCATCTGCTGGAAAGATCGGCATCGAGATAATAATTGCCTTGATAGGAATGATGCTTAAGGTGATAGCCTCTAAATGATATTGCGGTGGGGATGCTCATAGGTAGATTGCAGATTATGCTTGCCAACTTGTTCGCTTCTCTGTTTTTGAAGATCAAATTGTGAGAGCATTCGTGAATAAGCACAAACAGAGTGTGATTTGCAAACGCTCCGATTAACCAGGCTGCCAGTAAAATTATCCACCATGTTTCTCCGATAAGTAAAAGTGCAATTGTAAACTGCAAAGCAACAATTCCAATAATAAAATAGATGCTGTTACGATTCCGCGAAATTAAATTTCTTACCTCCGGATGTGCTTTTAATATTTCTCGCGTTCTTTCTTTGTGCGGCTCAGGTTGATCCGAATACTTAAAATCTTTTTCACGTTTTAACATGATCTGATTCCCCGTATAAATGTTTAAACATCCTTTAATGTCGTTATAATAGATTCGGTAAAACTCTCTTTATCAACGTAACAACCAGCATTGATTAAGTCAATTGTTTAAGTTTCGGTAGCAGTATTAGAGACGGCGGTCTAAACGACAATCGAAAAATATAAAAGCGTGAAATAGTTTTAACCTCCTACAGTTTTTACTTGAAGTAGAGAGATATTATTTATATCATATTCATCAAGATTCAATGTTTACTTTTCCTTTTTTCACGGGTTAGTATTAAATAACGTTCGAATTATATTATGGGCGCACAACAGTTATTACTTATCGCACTCGGTGCAATAGTAGCAGGATTGATGGTTTTCACCGGAATCTCAATCATGCGGGCATATTCTGAATCATCCAACAGAGAGCAAATTATTGCCAATATGTTCGATTTAGGATTAATGGCGCAAACATATTATAAGAAACATCGCACATCCGGTGGCGGGGGCGGAGCCTACACCGGTTGGAGTATACCTCGGCAATTAAGAAATACACCTACAGGTACTTTTACCTCTGTTGTTCGGGCAACTCGAGTAGATTTAAGTTGCGATGGAAAATATATCGGAAGAAACGGAATTTCCGTAGTGCGGGTTACAGCGCGCGTGGATGTTAATGGAATTAGAATCACAATTGTAAATTAGAACGGTATAATTTTGAAAATCGAGAATACCAATTATGTTGATTATTTAATTGAACTCTCCCAAGATGGAAGGAAAAGAGCCTACCTTGACCTATGCGAACTTAATTTAAAAAATGTTTTTACAGTTGCGTACAGATTAGTTGCTAATTATGAGGCGACGGAAAAAATTGTTTTAAAAATATTTTTCTGGGGATGGGATAACATTAAAGAGTATCGGTCAAATCTTCCGTTTTCACTCTGGATTAAAAACTTAACCATCCGTCATTCTATCAACGAGCTTAAACAGATGAACGTTCCAAAAGCTGCCCTGAAAGAGAGGGGAAAATGCACATCGGAACTCGATTACCTGGAATCGTTAATTGCGGCTCTTCCGCTCGATGAAAGAATTATTTTTGTACTACACGATCTTGAAGGATACTCCTACAACGAAATACATAATTTTTTGAAGGGGATGGATCTTGACGAGATAAAAACCAAATTAATTAATACACGTGAATACTTGATGAGCGAAATTAATTTATGAATTGCGAAGAGGTGAAAATAAGCTTACATGATTTTGTGGATGAACAGCTCGATGGTTTTATGAGGCGAAGTGTTGAATTCCATCTTCGAACATGTGATACCTGTTTTAATGAGTTCAAAAAAATCAGAATGTTTTTTGATATGCTGAAAGACCTGCCTTATGCTATAGAACCTCCTGAAGAAATTGTTAATACATTTTCTACCCAGTTGTTAAGCCGGAGCCTAAAAGATGAGCCCCCTGAATCGGCTAACCGAGCCGGGGATGCAAAAAAAATAAAAAGAGAAAGATCAAAACAGGAAAAACAACTCGAGAGGGCGCGCGGTGCGCTTCGCAAAAGTTTTGTCTCTAAGTCGATGATAATATCAAGAAATATTCCATCCCTCCCTTCGTTGAGCTTTAATTGGAATAAATTTCTAATTCCCTTACTGCCGCTGGTCTTAATTGCTGTGGGTTATTTTATTTATGATTATCAGAAATATAACTCACCATGGAAAGTATTAACTCTTATGGGCTCGGTAACAATTAACGGGCACCGTGATAATGCGGGTCAACTAATGCAGGGGCAAAGTTTGTTAACGGAAATTTTTTCTAAAGCAGGCTTGCGTGTTCCTAAAGTTGGATTTATAGAGGTTACCGAAAACTCTCTAATTGTATTGGCAAAAGCTAAAGATGGCGACAACAGAATTATTCTTAGACATGGCTCTATTAATGTTACTAACACTTCGAATATGCCCTATTTTTCAATAGAAGTAAAGAATTATATTGTTATTGATCGGGGCGGTGAATTTAGGGTGTCTATTGACGATCAAGACAACGCAAAAATTTTTGTGAAATATGGTTTTACAGAAATAGGCAAAAAGGATGAAATCATCTATCTCGATGAAGGCTACAATTGCGAAATTAGATCCGGTTTCAAGATCGGTACTCCCTATCGCGAAGATGCCTCATTTGAATTAAAAGAAGAAATAGCAAATTTCGACTACAATAACGGAGGGGAGAATTCGATAAACAAAATTATGGAATTGGCTGAGGCGGAAGATATACTTACACTCCTTGCGTTGATTCCTAATTCCTCACAATTGAGAAGACAACTTCTGTTTCAAGCAATCGCAAATAAATTTCCTCCGCCGGAAAGTGTTACGAGAATGGGAATACTCAAAGCTGACCCACAAATGCTTTATCTATGGTGGCAGGAAATTGAATGGCAGTTATAGATCATTTTTCATCATAGCTGAAGATCGGGGTAGCTATAAATCTATAAATTTTCCATCCATCGCTCTTTTGCTTCTTCAAAATTCTAATTGCCCGCTCGGAGTAGATTGGATTCATCTTTTTTTCAATTGGGTCGAGCATTAAGAATGAGCTTTTGGTTAGCAGATATGCAAGTTCACCGGAGACTATTATTTCTTCAATTTTAATCTCCCATTTTCCTTCGGGATATTGTTTCCGATAATGCATCAAATCTTCACGTAATGCATCGAGTCCGCCAAGATCGTCCGAGTCGTTAATCATTCCTTTATAGTTCAGATCGCAAAATGATAAAGCTTTTTCAATTTCATTTGAATTATATGCAGTAATAAAATTTTCGAGAGTTTCTCTGGCAGATTTCTCTTCATGCATTCTGGAAATTTTTTTTTCGGTCTCCGGCACTTCTTTGGTGCAGGCGGCTATTAATATCAAAAAAAAGGCAAATGCAATTTTCCGCATATAGATCCTACTTATAATTCATTTATCGTACAACAATAATAACAATTCACCAATGATGTAGAAAGAGCCGCACTAAAATCTTTTCATTTTTTTTGAACCGTTATAAACGAGATCATTCAAAGAAGAAATCTGCAGTTATAATTGATTTTTTGTTTTTATTTTGATTGAAGAATTTAAGCGTCGAATCCAGAATCGCTCTAAAGGCGTGTGATTTATAGTCCCTATTTATTTCCATTCCAAAATTTTTGGATTTTTTAATTGGTACAAGTTTACGACTATTGCATCAGTCACTACGATGCATTCCTCCGGAATCAAAGTGAAATAATAAATAGGAAAGGGTTATTAGCTTTTCTCTGCTTATTGTAGAGGTCGTAGTGACATAAAAAAACTTTCTCCATCCTCAGCACACGAATCGAGGGGTTTTTCGCTAATAAAATTTTCCGCCAATAAGAATCAAATAAATTATGAAAAACCAGATTTATGCTGTTTGTCATACGCATGGTAGGAAATAGTACCTCTTTTACATGACCTTATTATGGTAATTAAACGCTAAGAGGGACTCGATTTTTCAGATGGAGTCTAAGAACTACGACAAAAAATGGAAATTACATTAAGAAAAATTTAAGAATTGCTGCCACCACAACCAATTGTTCACTCGTAATTCCGAGAGCCGCTAGAATGTTTTTTACATTTATAAGATCTTCTCCGTAAATGCCTGCTAACATTTTTTTAGTAGTAAGTCTGTTCTTTTCAAAAGAAATTAATTCATCATCAGACATTCCCGCGCTCATCTTTTCTTGAGAGTAAGTCGGCTTGACTCTATAGTCGTGAAGTATAACTTTCTGATAAACCTTCAGATTGAGCGGAACGGTATAATTTCCATCTAGTAATTTTATTTCATTTATATTTTTGTGATGTGTTTTTGAGCTGATACGTTTTTTTCCATCAGGATTCTCTCGATTAACATTAACCTTATCAGTCTTGTTCTGTGAGAATAGTTGTGTGAAGAGGAAAATCAAAAGAATTAAGGTTCTGTACGGAGTATTCACTATAAGCTCAGAATTAAAATGATGATGACCGCCGCGGTTTTAGCAATCCCTAAAATTTTTCTAATGGTTGAGAGAGCCGGATATTTCTGCTCCTCCGAGGGAGACTGAATCAATAATTGTTTTATTTCATCCTTGTTCTTTTTATAATTATCCAATTCCTCTTCAGATAAACCGCTGGCTACCTCTTCGGAAGTGTACCGGGATGTATCATCAATTACCTTAAATGATGAGCGAGCCAAATTTTTGATCTCCTTCAAATCTTTCATTTTGATTATAAGTTCTCTTGGGGGAAGTACGCGTATTAAAGGAAAATTTCTCTTTGAACTATCAACACTGTTTTTTTCATTCTTCTTTGATTGTACGGTATCTTTCTGGGCAAATAGGAAAAATGGGGATATCAATAGAATAAAAATTACCGCTTGTGGTTTCATCATGCCGCACGATTGATGCATCTTATAAACCAAGCCACATTACGCGGTTCCGTTTTAAAATAAAAAAACCCCAATTAAAGTCGGGGTCTTAGGGAAAAACATTAAACTTATCTTCCTATTTTATCTAAATGTTCTTTCTTTGCCATTAATTGTTCTTTGGTCTCAACATGACCCGGATCAGCAACAATCGCTTCTGTAGGACAAGCAGGAATACATTGTGGTTCATCATAAAAGCCAACACACTCGGTACATTTATCGGGAACTATGTATGTATGTTCTTCTGAAATAGCGGCGAATTCTTGCGCGCCAACATTGTAAGCAATACCGGGTGAATAAATAGCTGTGTTTGGACATTCAGCCTCGCATGCATTACATGAAATGCATTCGTCTGTAATCATTATAGCCATAAAAAAAATCCTCCGAATGAAAATAATTAGTAAAAGTGCACATCAAAAATAATCATTTGTTCTGAAAACAGAACAATGTTGTAATCAATTTTAATTAATTTTCTTTAGCAAAAGACTATTAATCCGTTTTGAATCCTCTCTGCTCTATTTTAGGAAGCTTCTAAAAACTATTTTTTTTATTTAATAGAACACTGAAAAACGCAGAATAAGCAAATTTCCGCAGATCATTTTTGTTGTTTTTAGAAGTCCCTTTGATTAAGAAATTCAACCCTCAACCAGGGGATAAAGGTTAACCCTCCTTTTCAGATTAACAATTTCTGAATCTCTTCGGATTTAATATTATTTTTGAATCCATTCATCAATACCGATAGTTACTTTATGCTAAAACCGAAATTGTTTACAATATATAAAAGCATCACACAAGAGCAACTCATTAAAGATATAACGGCGGGAGTCATAGTAGGTATTGTTGCTCTACCTTTAGCAATAGCATTTGGAATAGCAAGCGGGGTGTCGCCACAGCAAGGATTAATCACTGCCGTTATAGGTGGTTTCTTAGTATCGTTTCTCGGCGGCAGCCGCGTTCAGATTGGAGGACCAACTGGCGCTTTCATAGTAATTATTTATGCGGTAATTCAGGATTATGGCATGAATGGATTAATAATTGCCACTTTAATGGCGGGTGTAATTCTGATAATAATGGGTTTTGCGCGGTTCGGATCTTATATCAAATTTATACCTTATCCATTGATAGTTGGATTCACAAGCGGAATTGCGGTAATAATATTTTCATCTCAGATAAAAGATTTGTTTGGTTTGTCTATCTCTAAAATTCCTGCGGATTTTACTGAAAAGTGGCTCGTTTATTTTTCCAATTTTTCATCTATAAATTATTCCGCATTGATAATCTCTCTTTTATCTCTTTTAGTGATGATCTTCTGGCATAAGGTCTCCAGAAAAATTCCGGGTTCAATTGTGGCAATTATTTTAGCGACATTAATTGTTCAGTTGTTTGGATTAAATGTAGAAACAATTGGGTCACGCTTTGGTGAAATTCCAGCGGCATTTCCCACGCCAATAATTCCTCATTTCGATTTTGTCGCAATTAAACATTTGATTGGTCCGGCTACAACTATTGCAATACTTGCAGCTATTGAATCCCTCTTATCAGCGGTAGTGGCTGATGGAATGATTGGAAAGCAGCACAGATCTAATATGGAATTAATTGCGCAAGGCGCGGCAAACATAGCTTCGCCTCTATTTGGTGGAATTCCAGTGACCGGCGCAATTGCAAGAACGGCAACAAATATTAAAAACGGCGGAAGAACTCCCATTGCCGGCATTACTCATGCAATTGTCTTGCTTTTGATTATGCTCTTCTTCGGAAAACTCGCAAAACTTATTCCAATGGCTTCACTTAGTGCCGTGCTTGTAATTGTTTCTTATAATATGAGTGAATGGCGTTCATTTAAGTCGCTTTTAAAAAGTCCACGCAGTGACGTAATTGTTTTGTTAACAACTTTTTTCTTAACAGTGATCATTGATTTAACTGTAGCGATTCAAGTGGGTATGATATTAGCGGTAATTCTATTTATGCACAGAATGGCAGCGGTAACAAATATTGGAATTATAACTCGTGAATTAAATGATGATGACGAAGATCCGAGTGATCCGAATGCGATTAGTAAAAGATCTGTACCTGCCGGGGTCGAAGTTTACGAAATCAACGGCCCGTTTTTCTTCGGCGCCGCTTCAAAATTTAAAGATGCGATGCGAGAAGTTGAAGAGCCGCCCAAAATTAGAATTATTCGCATGAGAAACGTTAATTTTCTCGATGCAACAGGACTTCAAACATTAAAAGAACTTTACACGGAATCGAAAAGAGAGGGAACTTCGATAGTCTTTTCGGGAGTTCATGCTCAGCCTATGTTCGCATTCACTCAGTCAGGACTGCTTGATCTGTTTGGTGAAGAAAATATTCACGGCAATATTGACGATTCGTTAGACCGTGCACGGGAAATTCTTGGCAATTCTAAACTGGGCAGACCTCAAGATTTTGTACTGTCGGTTGAGAGAGAAAAGAAAGAGGGCTAATCAAGTCTCCTTTTAAAAGTCGTTTTATACTTGTGAGTGTCGTTTGATAGTCAATACGGTTTTCACTAAGTTCAATCAAAAATTTAGAGGATTTATAGTGAATACCGAAGGATATATTTTTATTTCCATCGCATGGAGCGCAATTATAAGTTTAACCGTCTTCTGCCTTTATAAAATTTTACGTCCGGGCAGCAAAAAAAAAGCTGATTAAATATTATTGGTTGCGAATTCTATTTTTACCCACGTCGAAAAGAACCATTTCGTTTTTAAATTATTATATGAGAGAACTATATGAATGAAAATCCTGAAGTAAAGAAATCTGTATTCCGCTCTTTCTCTAAAAATTATTGGACAGTTATCGTAATGGAATTTTTTGAGAGAGGTTCTTATTACGGAATGATGAGTATTCTATCTGTATATATGGTAGACCAACTAAATTATAGTAAAGAAAGTGTCGGCGTTATTAAGAGTACTATTCAGCCGCTTCTTTATATTTTGCCCATATTAGCCGGAGCCATTGGCGATAGATTCGGTTATAAAAAAACCCTCACATTTGCATTTATCTTTTTAGGGCTTGGATATTTTCTTACAAGTCAAACCACAGAATATTCAATGGTTTTTGCCAGTCTAGTAATTATGGGTGTTGGCGCCGGCGCATTTAAGCCAATGATTTCCGGTACAATTGCACGCGAGACAGATCAATCCAACAGCACAATAGGATTTGGAATTTTTTACTGGTCAATTAATCTGGGCGCGTTTTTATTTCCATTAATTCTTGTCCCTTATATTAAGAACGCATTCGGATGGCAATATGTAATGCTTGCTTCTGCAATAGGAACAACCGCAATGCTTATCCCAACTTTATTTATCTACAAAGAGCCGAAAAAACCAGCGAGTACTAAAAACTTTGCCGAAGTTCTCAAAGGGATGGTAATGGTATTAAGCGATGTTCGGTTTATAGCTTTAATAGTTATCTATTCGGGTTTCTGGATTCTATATTTTCAAATGTTCGATTCAGTTTTGTGGTATGTTCAAAAATATGTTGATGCAACTTCACTCAATAACGGGGTTAACGGACTTTTTGCCGTGGTGGGTATAAACCTCAACTGGAAGTTTGATATCGAGCACGTAACAGTTATAAATGCAGGCACAATTATCCTATTGCAAATTGTTGTCTCCAGTATTGTTAAAAATACTAAAGCTCTCCCCACAATGATTGTCGGTATCACAATGGGCACAATGGGGATGGCTGTTCTTGCTATTTCTGCCAACATCTGGGTCTTCATGATAGGAATTATCATTTTTTCAATAGGTGAAATGACGGCTCATCCTAAATTCATTAGTTATGTCGGTTTAATTGCACCGGAAGATAAGAAAGCGCTTTATCTGGGCTATGCTTTCTTGTATGGTGTTCTTGGCAGCGGTATTGGCGGAATTTTAGGCGCCAATTTATACGTGCACTTTGTTGATAACCTAAACCAGCCGGGTACTCTGTGGCTTGTTTTCAGCATGATTGGTGTAGCTACAATTATTGGTCTGCTTCTTTACAATAAATTTCTTGCGCCAAAAAATGTAAACGTATAAATAATACTTTGAGAAAAGTCTTCATTAAAATATTAATTGTTTCCACTTTCTTGCTGATCGCACAATACGTAAGCGCGCAGCAAGAAACTGTGCCCATCGATCATCAAGTGTACACATTCATTAAAGAGATGAGTGTTAAAAACATACTCGGGTTTATTCGCGATGACAACCCCAGTATGTCTCGCGCGGAAGTTAGAAATAACCTAGAGATGATCGCTATGCGGTCAAACGAGATTAGCGCTACAGAAAAAAAGTTACTCAAGAAATTTCAAAATGAATTTTACGACGATCTTGCTGACAGCGCTAATGCTTTTCAGTTTTTTGGAAATGGCGCAGGATTCTCAACAAATAGAAGCGATCTTCTTTCCGACAAAGTAAAATATCTTTATACTTACCGTAGTGAAGGCGCTAATTATTATTTAAATATTTTGGGAAGAGCGGTCTTTGGGCAGAGCCTCAAACCCTTTGTTAATAATTCATGGTTGTACGATATCGGGTTTCGTTTTCGCGGTACATTATTCGATAAACTCGGTTACAGTCTTACAGTTCAAAAAGGTGGCGTGAGCGGTTTCGATGAATTCGCACCCACATTGGATCCCCGCTTAAGATATAATTTTAAGTATGTTGAAAATTATGAAAACATAAGCAATTATGATTTTACAGAAGGTTACTTACGTTATTATGTAGAACCTTTGAAGGATATGTCCCTTTCCTTTCAAGTAGGAAGAGAGAAAATTAAATTCGGTTATGGTTACGGAAGCAAACTTGTTTTATCTGGCAATCATCCGCTTCTCGATTTTGTAAAATTTAATTTTGATTACGGCGTGTTCAGCTTTACTTCTATTCATGCTTCCACTGTTGGCGATTTTAGTATCGAACGCGATCTTAACTATACCAAATTCATAGCCATTAACCGTTTTAAGCTCCACTTCAATGATCTTATCGAATTTGGGCTTGGAGAAAATATAATCTATTCGGGTAGAGGTATTGATCTTGCATATTTTAACCCCTTCGCTTTTTACAAATTTGAGGAGATGTCTTTGCAGGACAGAGACAATGGCGCGCTCTGGCTGGATTTTCAAACCCATCCAATCAAAAATTTGGAACTACAAGGCACTTATTTCTTAGATGACAATCCGTTAGGAAATTTACAGGACTTTTCTAATTACATTAACAAGACCGGTTATCAACTCGGGGCGTTTTGGTACTCGCCGTTTTCTATAAATGATTTGTCAATCGTTTTAGAATACACACGAATAAGACCGTATGTATATTCACATACGAATCCGAAAAACAGTTACTCCGCATGGAATCAAATTCTTGGTCATCAAATCGGTCCCAACTCCGATGAAATATTTGTCCGAATTGCTTACAACGTAAATGAATGGATCAGATTAAATTTTGAATATCAGTACATCCGTCATGGAGAAAACATTTACGATTCGCAGAGAGTCCTTTCGTTTAATGCCGGAGGAGACGCTTTTGTACCACATCGTACCGGCATCGATCCGGTGCAGATAGAATTCTTGGATGGGGAAAGAATTAACACAAACATCTTTACTCTCGGTTTTAGAATTGAGCCGGTGCGTCAATTTGTGTTGGATCTCGTCTACAAGGAAGTGATGAGAAAAAATATTACCCACGATATTGTTGACAATTCTAGTTACGCATATTTGAAGATGATTTTTGAGATGTGATAAAAGCCCATCCCAACCCTTCCCAATAAAATGCTGTCAACTTAAGACTTTATAAAACACAGATGACGCAGATTTTACAGATTATCGCTAATTAAATCTGTGAAAATCAGTATTATCCGCGTAATCCGCGTTCTATTGCGTGTTAAATTAAGAGCTCCTAATCTTAGCTTAAAAACTAAAATCCACTCCCACATTCATCTCAGAAGCTTTTTGATAAACATGAAACGCCGTAGATATATCTTGAATTGCAATTCCAACACTCTTGAAGAGAGTTATCTCTTCTTCATTCTCGCGTCCAGCTATTTTTTTTGTGATTAAATCACCAAGTGAACCGTGAACTTTATTCCAATTCCAGTTTCCTTCTTGAACTGGAATAATAAAATCACCGGCTTCAGGTTTACAAGCATCAATAAGATCGCAGATAACTTTGGATTTTATTACACTCTTAGTATCAAGTTCTCGCATAGCAGGCGCGTGCGAGCCCGCACCGTTAATATGTGTGCCGGGTTTAATCCAGTCGCCGTCTATGATCGGGTCTTTAGCGCTTGTAATGAGTGTTACGATATCAGCCTGATTAACCGCATCCTTTGCGTTATCCGCAAATGAAATTTCGCATTTGATAATTTCTTGCAGAGATTTCTTAAATGCTTCCTTCTTCTCTATAGGATCGAGAGAGAACAATATTAATTTTTCAATATTGCGGGCACAGTCTATTGCCCATGCATGTGTTTTTGCCATTCCGCCTGTTCCAAAGAGCGCGTGAACTTTAGCGTCTTTACGAGCTAGCAGCCGTGTCGCTAATCCGGACACACCGCCGGTTCTCATAGCGGTTATATAACCGCCATCCATAATTGCAATTGGAGCGCCGGTCTTTTCATCCAATAAGATTATAGTTCCTAAAATTGTCGGTAAATTATATTTAGGTAGATTGTCTTTGTACACTGTAACAATTTTTGCGCCTAAGGCGCCGATTCCCTTTAGATATGCCGGCATAAATAGCGCGAGTCCGTTATGATCCGGCATAAGAATCGGAGTACGTAACGGCATCACGGCTTTTCCATCGGAGAGATCTGTAAATGCTTTTTCCAGAATATCAATCGTGTCGTTCATGTTTAATGCTTTCATAACATCATTTTTAGAAAGTAATTTTGTCATAGCATGCCTCGCTTCTTAATATTAATTAATGACTAATTTTATAAGCCTTATTTCTATAACACTACTATTGTTTGAATAATAATCGAATTCATTTTAAAAGTATGATGCTATTTCTTCAAGAGATTTTCTTTTTATATCCGGAACAGTTGTTTCTTCTGCGGGATGACCGGCAACAAGAACTAAAAACGGTTTTTCGCTTGCTGGTCGCTTCAGAAGATTATTTAAAAAATTCATAGGACTTGGTGTATATGTAAGTGAAACCAAGCCCGCCTGATGAATTGCCGTAATGAGTACTCCGGTCGCAATTCCAACTGACTCTTTTGTGTAATATAATTTTTTCTTTTGCCCATCTAACACTTCATATTTTTTTTCGAAAATGACAATAAGATAGGGCGCCGTCTCAAGGAAAGGTTTTTCAAAATCGGTTCCAAGCGGTTGAAGGTCGTTAAGCCATTCTTGCGGAGCGCGCGAAAGATAAAACTTATTCTCTTCTATCTCAGCGGCTTCTCTAATTTTGTGTTTCAGTTCCGGATCTGAAACTACAACAAAGTGCCATGGCTGCTTGTTGGCGCCGCTTGGCGCAGAACCGGCAGCTCTTAGACAGTTCTCTATAACTTGAAGGGGAAATCGTTTGTCGGAAAATGTTCTGATAGTTCTCCGTTTTTGCATTATGGAGTTAAACTTTTCCGAAAGTTTAATCATTTCTTCTGGTAAGAATTCTTCATAATCTTTGAACGGTATAAATTGATTGTTCTGCATAAATCCATCGGTTTCTTTTGTAGAAAGTTAAAGAAAACGTAGTGGATATAAAATATTTGCCGGACAACTATTTTACATTTCGATTTCTGATACGTTTTTCTAATGACAAATTGGGACAGGCAAAAGTTTCTGCCTGCCGGCTTAAAACAAACCGGCAGGGAAGAAGCCATTATTAATTCTGAATGAAGCTGAGTGTACTCTGATTTCTATTTGGGAAATGTTAACGTGAAAATGGTGCCTACTCTTTTTTCGCTCTGAACATCGATATGAATATTGTTCAGTTCGCAATATTTTTTTACGAGAGCTAATCCGAGCCCATTCCCCTCGAACGAGCGAGAGTAGCCCTGATCTTCCTGAGTAAACGGTGTAAAAAGTTTTTCCATATATTTCTTCCCGATTCCCACGCCGGTATCTTCCACTTTGATTACGATGTTTCCCGATTGATTCCTATCAGCTTGTATTAACACCTGACCTTTTTCTGTAAACTTAATTGCGTTATCGATAATATGAATAAGCAATTGTTCAACGGCGAATTGGTCAATGTTCGCAAAAAGTGAATCAGATTTTTGTACCAGATCGAATTTTATTTTTCTTTCATCGACCGATTGATGAAATTGATTATAAACAGGTTTTAGTATGTCATTATATAACTCCGTTGTTTTTGGATGATTAATAAAACCGCCGGATTTAAGGTCGGACATATTTAAAATTAATTCTATAGTTCTAATAATTCTTTTCCCGGCATTTCTGGTTGCCATAAAATATTGATCAAGTTCGTCGGTAAGTTGATCCCGTTCCTCCAAAATTTCTTTAATGTAAGTGGAGAAACTCAATAGAATGTTTAGCGGGGTTCGTATCTCATGCGACATTTGTGCTAAAAATTCGGATTTCAAATTGTCCAAATCTTCAGCGTGTTCTTTTGCATGGATCAATTCGGCGGTTATCTGCTTCTGTTTAGAGATATCTTCCTTTACAGCGAGGTAATTTGTAACGACTCCGGCGGAATTTTTAATAGGAGAAATTACAGCAGATTCCCAATACATGGTTCCGTTTTTACATACGTTATGAAATTCACCGCGCCATTCATTACCAGCAGAAATAGTTTTCCATAATTCTTCATAAGTCTCTTTAGCGGTATAGCCAGATTTTAGAAAGCGCGGGTTTCTTCCAATTACTTCTTCAGAACTATATCCTGTTACTTCTTCGAATTTTGGATTTACATATTCTATAACACCGGAAGTGTCTGTAATTACTATCAAAACCGGACTCTGCTCAACGGCTCTCGAAAGTTTTCTTATTTGCGCGTCTTTAAGTCTCAGTTCGGTTATTTCTTGATTTACAACAATTGCACCGATAATCTCTTTCCGGGAATTACGTATTGGGACTGCCGAATGAAGAATTACTTTACGCTTATGATCGAAGCTTTCTATTTCGATCTCTTCATTAATAATACTTTCTCCATTTCGAACGGCACGTGCCGCTCCCCATTCTTCCGGTTCGATTTTTTTACCGGTATTTACAAACCATCCTTTATAGAGACCATATTTATCGATACCGACATATTTAGCTCCTCCCCAAATTTTTTGAACTACTGTATTCCCATGAGTAATATTTCCTTGCTGATCAATCAGCCAAACGCCTAAGGGCAAGGTTTCAATTACAACGCTTAACAGTTTCTGGTTTTCTCTCAATTTTGCTTCGGCTTCTCTTTGTTCGTTAACGTCTCTAACAAATCCTTCATAATATTGTGTCTTACCGGAGTCATCCTTAATAACTTGAGCTGTAAGCTGTATCCATGTTGGGGTTCCATCCTTTTTCATCCAGCACAATTCAAGATCCACAACGTTCCCCTTAGAGTTGAAAGCAGAGATAGTTTTTTCTCTTTCCTTTTCTTTAAGGTAAATATCTTTTCCCAAATTACAGATCATTAAATCATCCTTCGAATCATAACCCAGTATTTGAACAAGTTTTTCATTTACAGATAAGAATTTTCCATCAATTGTTGATTGATAAATTCCAACAGGCGCGAAGTCAAAGATATTTCGGTACTTCTCCTGATTTTTACGAACAGCCTCTTCTGCAATCCTGCGGTCGGTTATATCTAAAGTTGATGTTAAGACGGCTGTTTTTCCATCCAAGTTAATTTGCTCTGTCCAAATAATTCCTATTCCGACTTTGCCGGATTTTTTTCGGAATCTGAATTCATAATCTTTAGCCATTCCATTTAAACGAAAATGTTCCTGTGCCCGTTCTCGTTCTTCTTTGGTCGCCCACAAGTTTAATTCTTTCCCATGAAAACCTATTATTTCTTCTCTGCTATATTCGGTCATTTTTAGAAAAGAGTCGTTAACATCTATGAACCGATCATCCGAATTTTGAATAGTCATTGCGATGGGCGAATATTGAAATGCCGCGTTAAATTTTTCTTCCGATAATTTTAAGGATTTCTCAGCACGCTTGCGCTCGGTTATATCAATAATAATACCTCGTAAGCCGTTAACCTCTCCATTGATAACGGTTGGACTGGAAAATATTAGAGCCGGAAATGTGCTTCCATCTTTTCGTAGAAGAATATATTCATTGTCGCTATTTACAATTCCGCCCATGACCTTCTGAATATTCTGAGATGCTCTGACTCTATCTTTTTCTTCTATCATCTGAATAGCATTCAACTTATTGGCAAAGTCTTCTCTAGTGTATCCAAATGTTTTGAAGGCTAAGTCGTTTACAAGAGTTAAATTTCCATTCAGATCAATTTCAAAAACGAGTTGAGGAAGAAGGTTTACCAGCTCTTTATATTTTCTTTCACTTTCAATCGCCTTTTCCAAACTATTTTTTCGTTCTATTGCGTAGCGAAATATTCTTAGAGTCAATTCATGGTTTAATGAATCTTTCAATAAATAATCGTCTGCCCCGACACTGATTGCCAGAAGACCAAATTCTTTGTCTGGAGATTTTAAAAGTACAACAATTGGTAAAGAAGGTGCAATTTTGCGTGTTCGTCTAACCTTTTCTAATTCATTCACATCGGAATGATTCATAACGAGAAGAATGATTGATGCAGAATTATGCAAAAGATATTCCCCGGCTTCATTTAATTGCGTAAAATGTTCCAAGCGAAAAGAGAGTTCTTTAATGCTTGTAAGGTGTTTTTCTATCAACGAAGCGTCTTTAATGTTCTCTTCGATCAATAGTATATTCATTACTTCCATTTTCAACTCGACTTCTTTAAATATTTTCATTTACCGGCGGATTATCCGCGAGCGTTTTAATCGTATTAACCATCTCTTCAAATTCATTAGTTTTATCAAAAAAATAATCAGCGCCGGCGTTTTGACAGGCACGTTTATAATATTGTAATGGAAAATTCGTCAACATAAAAACAATCGTTTTTGGATTCTTTCTCTTGATCTCTAATAGAACCTCTATTCCATTCATCCCAGGCATTTTAATATCAAGTGTAACAAAATCCGGTTTCAGTTTGTCAGCCATCTCTAAAGCACTAACTCCATCGCCGGCTTCACCAGCAATCTCTATAGATTGTATTCCCGATATGAATTTTACTAATCCCTCACGAATTTCTTCAGAGTCGTCAACGATTAAAAGTTTTTTTCTGTTCAGTTCTTCCATTTTCATGTCCAAAAATTTATTCTCAGTTTACTCTTGAAGATTCAGTATAACTGTAATTGTCCTTCTCACGTTGTCGGAGCGATCACAAATTAATACATTCATCTTTACCTCTTGGATTTCTTTATACAAAATAATCTGTGAGGCGTTTGAAGTGTATAGTGGTAAAAATGATTGTGGTGTAGGAATAAAGGATTGTTCCTGTGGTCTAAATCATTACACTATGTAGTATCAATTGGATACAGCAAGCTTCTTCAAAATTTCAAATAGTTCATCAATGCCATCGTTCTTATCAAAGAAATAGTTCGCTCCAAGTTTTGAAGTCGCTTTTTTGAATGCATCTTGAGAGTAATTTGTAAACATAATTGTTGTAGGTCTTGATCTATCTTTTTTCATCTTAGTTAAAACGTCAATTCCATTCCCCTGGATTAAATCAATGTCGAGAATTAGAATATCCGGTTTGAGTTCATCAACCAATCTGAGAGCTGTGGCTGAATCTAAAGCTTCACCTACAAGATGTAAATTAGGAATAGAAGAAATAACTCTCTTCAAATTATTGCGTAATAAACCGGAATCGTCAACAAGCAATACATTCTTCACAACATTTCCATTTGATAAATAAAAATAGAAATCAACAAGTAAATATGTGTAGCAATGTGGATGATAATGTTGTAGTGGTATTACGACAGGTTGTGGTGGTGAAGCTATTCGAAAGATTAATTAATATTTTAATTAGTTTCAGCTACACTCAACTAAATTATTCGCTCACCTTACGCAAAATTGTCATTCTGAACGGAGTGAAGAATTCCGACACCTCGATTTCAAACTGTTTTGAGATATTTCGCGGAGTTTACATAGAACGAAGTGAATATGCTCAATATGACAATTACAATACTTTGCGTAAGGCGAGTTATTCAATCAAATTATTTTGGAATGCGAAGTGAATCAACTCGGCATTTGAATGTAAGTTTAGTTTTTTGAAGATTCTGCTTCGGTATGTATTTACTGTTGAAATGCTGATAGAAAGTTCGTCTGCAATATCTGTTTGAGATTTTCCTTTAGCCATCATTTTCATTACTTGAAATTCCCTATCGGAAAGAAGATCTTGAATTGGCTTCTCCGCCGAGTCATCCAAATCTTGGGCAAGTTTTTCAGCAAGAGATTGACTAACATATTTTCTTCCCGAAGCTATTCTCCTAATTGCTGTGATAAGTTCATCGGGAGCGCTTTCTTTAGTTAGATACCCGGAAGCGCCGGCTTTTAAAGTCCGCTTTGCAAATTGATCTTCAGGCATCATAGTCATTATTAGAATTTTTGTTTCGGGGTAGATGCTTTTGATTTCTTTAATAACATCAAGACCGTGTTTGCCCGGCATAGAGAGATCGAGAATTAAAACATCACATTTATTTACTCTGATTTGCTCAATTATTTCAAAAGAATTTGCTGTCTCGCCAACGAGTTTTATATCGCTTAAGGGACTCAATAAATTCTTAATCCCTTCCCGAATCAGCGCGTGATCATCAGCTATAAATACTTTTATCACAGTATTCCTTCAACTTCTATTTTAATATACAATTTTATTTGCAAGCATTCAGCCGTCAGATTTTTTAATGACGTTACCCAATAAAGCATAAAGAGATTGTGTGAAAATTCAAAAATGTCATTTCGATGGAGCCCTTCAATTCTTCATGATAAACTCCGCGGCTGCAAAACATAACCTTCGAGGTTTACACATCGTTTGTGGTATTATAGCCTCGAAGGTTGCGTTGCTTATAATCACCAATTACTAATCTAACAGTTGTTCCTTTTCCTGGAGCCCCAAATATTTCTAGATTTCCGCCTATTATGCTTGCTCTTTCCCGCATACCCAATAATCCAAAAGAAGTTGTCCCATCCAACCCGGTTTCCAAAATTCCTTTTCCGTCGTCAATTATTTCTATTGAAAGTTTATTTTCTCTTTTTCCGAGCATGATTTGAACTGATTTTGCATCAGAATGCTTTGCGGCATTTGTCATTGCCTCCTGTACTATTCTGAAAACAGCGAGCTCCTTATCATGGTCTAAAAAAAGTTCTTCAGATTCAGAAGTGAATACACAATTAATTTTAGTGGTTTTCTGATACTCTTCCGAATACCATTCCAGCGCGGCAATTAAACCGAGTTTATCAAGAAGTTCTGGTCGTAACTGTGTTATTAGTTTTCTAACCTCAGATACAGCTTTATCAATAGTCAAATTCATCGCTTGAAACTCACTCAACATTTTATTTTTTATTTCGATTGATTCACTTTCTTCCAGCTCTCTTCTTGTGAATGCAATATTCATTTTAAGTGATGTGAGAATTTGACCGAGTTCATCGTGCATTTCTCTTGCAATAGAAGCACGTTCTTCTTCTCTAATTCTTTGAAGATGAGCAGAAAGTGCGCGGTATTCCTGACGAGATTTTTGTAATTCTTCAAATGCACGTTTTCTTTCTGTTATATCTATTGCAGTTCCAATTCCAGAAGGCTCGCCTTCAAATTGAATTAAGCCGGCTGTAAAATCTAACCAACGCTCCTCACCGGCTTTAGTTACAATTTTAAATTCATAACGCGAGGCAACAGTTTCACCACGAAGACGTGCAAGCCCACGCTCTTTTATTAGATTACGATAATCAGGATGAACAATTTCCCAGAACTTTTTATTTATAAGCTCTTCCTTTGTATATCCGGTTAATAATTCCGCATAGGAATTTAAATAACGGAACTGCTCACCCTTAAAAATAAAGATTGCAGCTGACGTTGATTCTGTGAGTACACGGAATTTTTCTTCGCTTTCACGAATTGCTTCTTCTGCTTTTTTGTAGTCGGTAATGTCCAGCACGGTTCCTTGATAGTGTGTGATTTTATTATTTTGGTCGCGGCGAACAAATGTTTGGTCATTCACCCACCGCACATCACCGGACTTAGTAACGATTCTATATTCCTGAACAAATTCATTAACACCGGAATGAGAATAATGACTAACTTCTTGAGTTACTCGTTCAAGGTCTTCGGGATAAACCATCTTTGCAAAGGTAAGAGCGCCTGAAAGTAATTCTTCGGGTGTATATCCGAATTGTGAAATATTTTCGGATACGTACTCAACAGGCCAATTCACTTCCGCCTTCCAAAGGAATGCAACTGTCTGACTTTTGTTAACGATGAATTCTAATTCTTTTCGTTTTTCTGAAATCCTTAAAATTTCTTCTTCCGCCTTCTTGCGCTCGGTGATATCGGTAATGGTTCCAACATACCCAACTATTTGATTTTCAAAATTCTTTTCCGGAACAGCTTGTCCCATCACCCATACAATGGTTCCATCGGAATGTACAAAACGGTATTCAGCTAATGATACATTATGTTTAGATGTAGCATCTTTCCAGTTGGCACTAAGTTTTTCTCTATCTTCATAATGAACGGCGTTTAACCAACCGTTTCTCATAGCTTCTTGTGCAGACAGCCCGGAGATCTCGCCCCACTTCGGATTGACATATGTGGTACTCCCATTGGCATCTGTTCTAAATATTCCAGCCGGAGATATGTTCGCAAGGGTTTGATACCGTTGTTCGTTTTCGCGAATCGCATCGTCTGCTTTTTTGCGTTCCGTGATATCTCTGAGAATCACAAGAGTATAGTTATCAAAATTCAAATCGTAACTAGATACATTAACATCCATGTCGAATTCTGAACCATCTTTTCTGAAACCAACAGTTTCGTAAGTAGATGGAACAACCTCTCCCTTTGCGCGACGCTTAACAATATCCAGAATATATTCTCTTTTGTCCGGTGCAATGAGATCGATGACCGGCTTGCCAACCAATTCATCAATATGAGAATAACCGAACAGAGTTAGATAAGCGGGATTGACAAAAAAATGTATTCCGGCATTCAAAACGCCAATAGCATCAACAGAATTTTCGAATACAGATCGGAATCTGATTTCACTTTCAATTAATTTCTGTTCAGCAGTTGTAACTTCCTTTAGCGCTTGTTGTATTAAATGATAGAGTAATAGAGTTGTAGCAATTACAAAAAACCATCCCTTGATGGAAGAAACCAAATTTTGAGTATCAGTATCTGAAATGAAATTAAACACTAGGTTATCTGTGAAAAAAATCCAGAGAAGACTAAGAACAAGATATATGGCGACTATTCGGAATGCTTTGGTGGAAGACAAGAATTTGAATGAAGGATTTATCTTTTCATACATAATAACCTCAGGGGCACAATTTATTTTCGTTTAGTAGAGCAAACTGAATTCCTTTTGTGTGACAAAAATGTAAGATCTTTTCTTCGTGTAAAAATATCCTTTCACGAAGAACCACAAAGTATTTTTTAAGATGGGATACAAAGTAGGACAAAACCTTGCTTCAAGCGGGGAAATGAAGAAATATTTTTTATTGAGCTATTGGTAACGTAAAGCAAAATTTACTTCCTTTCCCAACTTCACTTTCTACCCAAATTTTGTGACCGTGTTTTTCAACAAATTCTTTGCACAAGATTAGTCCTAATCCGGTGCCGGCTTCATTATCGGTTCCAAAGGTTGTTTGACTTACATCCAATCTGAAAAGATTCGCTTTTACCTTATCACTCATACCTACTCCGTTATCTGAAATGCAGATCTCAATATTTTCAGACCGTTGAACAGAATTAATTTCGATTAGCCCGTTTTTGTTTGTGAATTTTAACGCATTAGTAAGCAGGTTTCGTATGATAGTGTTAAGCATATCTTCATCGGCGAAGATAAAAGTATTTGGCTGAATGTTGGATAATATCCTGATCTGTTTTCTTTCTGCGGAGGGTCTTAGTAGTTCGATGTTATCGGAGACAATTTTATGAAGATCGAGTTTGAGCGGGTTGAATTCGATGCGTCCCGTTTGAGAGCGTGACCACAATAATAAATTTTGAAGCAGATTATGAGAGATTTCTGCGGACTTTTTCATCTCTGTGATATAATAAATTTTTTCATTGTCTGTAAACTCGCCAAAGTCCGAAATCAATAAGTCGGAAAATCCGAGGAGAGTAATAAATGGGTTCTTAAGGTCATGAGCAATGATAGAGAAAAATTTGTCTTTGGTTGCGTTTAATTGTCTCAGCTCCTCGGTATATTTTTTAATTGCTTCCGAGCCCCTTTTCCTCTCTATTACTTGAGCAATCTGTTCCGAAACGAAAATAAGAATTTGTTTCTCTTCTTCACCGTAAGCATTTTCATTTTCGTAATCCTGCACAACAATAACACCAATTGTTCTACCTGTCAGTTTTAAGGGAACGCCAAGCCAAATAGAAGCGGGCGCGCCAATTAATTCAACTTCGCCGGCTTTTCTTAATTCCAAGTCTTTTTGAGCGTCAATAAGTTCGGCTTCACCTTTTCTTAAAATATATTCTGTTAGACCTTTACCAAGTTTTTTAGGCATTTGAGGAGGATCATATTCATCAACAAAATATGGGAAGGAAAGTATATCGGTTTTTTCATCGTACAGAGCAATATAAATATTTTTAACCGTCATCAACGATGCTATCTCTTCATGGATGCTCTTATACATAGAGTTCATATCGGAAGCAGTATAAGCTATTTCAGAAATATCGAGAAGAGTTTGTCTAATTTTTTCGGATCTTTTTCTTTCTGTAATATCACGCACAACAGCTTGAATCAATTTGTTGCCGCCGATTGTTATTGAGTTGAGAGAAACTTCCGCATCAAACAGAACATTATCTTTGGTTTTGTGCTGCCAGTAAAATCTTTGAGGGTTTCCGTTTAGCGCCGCTTCTATTTTTTCACTTGCAGAGGAGAGAGAATTTCTTCCGTCAGGTTGAACTTCCGGTGAAAAATCTACCGGCGAATGAGCGATGATATCGTTGCGGTCGCACTTAAACAAATCGCACACGGCTTGATTGCAATCCAAAAAAACATCGGTCATCAAAAACATTCCGTCAACAGAATTCTCGAACAGTGATCTGTAAACTTGTTCGCTTTCTTGAATTCTTTCTTGAACGAGTTTCTTTTCTGTAATATCTCTTGTAATACCGAATGTGCCAATAATATTCCCTTTGTTATCATATAGAGGCATTTTAGAGGTTGAACCCCAAGTAGTTCTACCGTCCGGCCAGTCTTCCCTTTCCTCTTTGCCTATAATTGGTATTCCGGTTTTTATAATGTTTTGTTCGTCCATGTATGCTTGAGACGAATGCTCTGGTCCGAAAGAATCGGCATCGGTTTTACCAACTATCAATTCAGGTTTTTCAAATCCATGTTTTAGCGTACACGCTTTATTAGCTTTGATAAATCGGCTATTCAAATCTTTGAAATATATGCTGTCAGGTACATTTTCCAAAAGGGTGTAAAATAAGTTTTGTTCAGCGGCTAATTTTTCTGCAATTTGTACCTGCTCTGTAATATCCTCAATAAAGGAAATAATGTTTACTGATTTAATCTTTTTGTTGTCTATAAGGGAGACGGTTTCTTTTGAATATTTTATATTACCATTTTTTGAAATGTATCTTTTCTCAACTTGGTAATGTTTTCTTTTCCCCTTAGCAACATCTTGAAAAAGTTTTTGTGAGGTCTTAAAATCATGCGGATGGGTAATTTGTTGTAACGAAAGATTAATTAGCTCTTTCTTTGAATACCCAAGAAATTTGGCAAAGGTTGAATTGACATGTTGAAATTTTCCTTCCGGAGTTAAAATAACTATTCCAAGTCCCGTATTTTCGAACACGGTTAAAACGTTAGTTTCATAAGAGAAATCGATTTGATCTGGAGAATTTTTTTGTGACTTCTTCAATAAGGAAGCATTTTCAAGAGATAACCGCTTAATCTCTTTGATCAATTCCGATTTAGTAATGTCTTTCATTTAATTCTTGGAGAAAATATTCAGTTTAGGACGGTTCTAAAAATTATCGAATGGAAATATTTAATCCCGCCAAAGGCGGGACAGAGATTATTGATATTTTTATGGCATAGCCATGCCTATGGCAGAACCGCTCTTTAATAAATCATTGCGCTGTCAATATAAAGAAATATCTAATAAGTTTTTATTGAATAGTAATTATAAAACAGCGCTTCTGTTTCAGCCAATAGTTGAGAAATATTTTTACTTTATAACCAAGACAGTTTCTTTTCAAAAAATGTAGTTCGTTTATGAAAGAGGAACATGCACATTCGGTAAAGTGAAACAAATCATAGGATATTCTGAATACAAGCCCGGGGGAATTCCACGTTTTGGGTATTCCTTTGGCATTTCATCTCCTTCTACTTTAATTATCGAGTAATTGCGATAAATATTAAGGAGTATTTCTTAGTTATTTTATAGCACTCAATTTCCATATCAGGTTAATTTTTTGTAACGAAGTCTTATCTCGTCAAGCAGTTCGGAAAAATCATTATCGTTTGTAAAGGGATTCATGAATGTTACTCTCAAATATACTTTTCCGTTTGCAAGCGTTTGGACAACATAGAATTTTCCTGCTTCAAGCATGCTTCTTCTAATTTTCGCGTTAAGAGAATTTTGTTGATCTTCTGTTGCGCCGACAACCTTGTATCTAAAACAAACAATATTGCTCTGAGGTTCGGTAAGAAGTTCAAAATCAGGACTGTTATTAAGAAGCTCGGCGAATTGTTTTGCCGCGTCGTATCTGGATTCAATATATTCGCGAAGCAATTCCTCTCCGTGTATTTTTAACTGAATAAATATTTTCAGACTCATCATTTTTTTTGTGCATTCTATTGTCCGCCTGCCAACGTTGAACCATTCCTTTTCACTGTCTTTATTCCAAAGATATGCAGCCTTCTGCGCAAAGGATGCATAAGAATCGTCATTGTTCTTGAAACAAACGCCCGTAGCCAGACCGGGAGATAAAAGCATTTTGTGAAAATCGATCACAACAGAATCCGCTTTTTCAACTCCGGCAATCAAATGTTTATATCCCTTGCTTAGAATAACGCCGCCTCCGTGAGCCGCGTCTATGTGGAACCACATATTTCTGGCAGAGCAGAATTCAGCAACTTCATTAATTTTATCGTAACTGCCGGTAGATGTAGTACATGCGCTGGCAACCACCGCAATTACTTTTTTATTATCATCGGTAAATTTCTTATGCAAGTTCTCCAGTTCCGCCATATCCATCTGAAAATTTTTATCTGTCGGCACTTTCACAACCCCGTTTCCAAAGCCCAATATTTTTCCCGCCCTGGAAATACTGTAATGCGCCTCTTCGGAAACAAGTATAATAAAATTCTCTCCATTCTTAATCCCCTCTTCCCAGACATCATAATCGATTACTTTTTGACGAGCAGCCAGCAATGCCGTTAAATTTCCAAGTGAACCGCCGGATGTTAATATGCCTCCGCTTTTTTTGTCATACCCAATTTTTTCACAAAGCCAATCCGTTACAATTTTTTCCATTACTGTTGAAGTCTGCCCGGTTTCATAAATTACCATCCCGGCATTAAGGAGTGCGGAGACAATTTCGCTCAATATTGTTAATGGAATAGGAACCGCAACTTGGTGCCCCATATTACGCGGGTGATGAAGATGAACAGAATTGTTTAATGTTTCGGCAATGATCTCGGTAAAACTCATCTTTCCATCGGACAATATTTTTTGCCAGTGAGAAAGTAAATCTTCGGGATCTGACCAAGGGATTGCCTGCTCAATCTTCCGCTCGTAACAATTTGAAAGGTAATCTGCTATTTGATCGATCAGCTTGTGTCCCTCAACTCTGAATAGCTCGGAGCTGAATGCGTCAGGAATTAGAGAATTCATTTTCATACCTAAAAAAGTGTTAATAATTCTATGTTTGCGTAATTTTTGCAACACAAATTACAAATCTTTGTTCTACTAATTAAGGCAATCCTTATGAATAAAAATTTTGTTATAGCATTAATTATTTCTCTCTCTTTTATCTTCTTAAACTGCGGCGAAGAGCTTAAAGAAAAAGGGGACACGCAATATCTTTCCGATGTAAAGGAGTGGCATAATAAACGAATTGATAATTTGAAAAAAGAAAACGGTTGGTTGAATCTAACCGGACTATATTGGCTTAAACATGGTGAAAATAAATTCGGGACAGATAGAAGTAATGATATAATTTTCCCGGAAGGAAAATCGCCCGGATTTATTGGGTCACTTATACTCAAAGATTCGGTCGTAACAATTAAAGTTAATAAAGGAATCGATGTGAAATGCAATGGCGTGAATGTTACTTCGCTTGAATTGAAAAACGACATTCAAGTAGCCACAAATTTAGAACTTGGCTCTCTTCGCTGGTTCATAATTAAACGTGGCGATAAATATGGAGTGCGCTTACGCGATCTTGAAAGCCCGTTATTAAAATCGTTTAAAGGAATAGAAACATTTCCGATTAACTCTGATTGGAAGTTTGAAGCTAAGTTATCTGAATACAATCCGCCTAAAAAGGTTGAGGTGCCGAATGTATTAGGGATGGTTGATACATCCATAGTAGCAGCAGCGCTTACATTTGAGAAAGATGGTGTTGTTTATAAACTTGATCCGCTAGATGCGGGGAAGCAATACTTCATCATTTTTGCAGATGAGACAAGCGGAAAGGAGACCTATGGCGCCGGAAGATTTTTATATATCGATAAAGCGGACTCTGCCGGAAAAATTTTTATCGATTTCAATAAAGCTTTTAATCCGCCATGCGCTTTTTCAAAATACGCAACATGCCCTTTGCCGCCCAAGCAGAACTATCTCAAATTAAAAATTACAGCAGGAGAAAAAATGTTTCATGGTAACGGGCATTAAAGAAGACGGTTTAATTACACCTAAAAAACCACGTTAAAGAAGCCTTATTAAATTAAGGAGGCTTCTAATCACATAGTGATGCCTATGGCAAAACTATTTTTTTATTTAATAGAACGCTGAAAAACGCAGATAAAGCAGATTTCCGCTAATCATTTTTGTTGTTTTTAGAAGTTCCCTTAAATAAAGCAACAATGTTTTCCATTAATATTCGCCCGGAGCGACTAAAGCATCGGAGTGTTTATTCCAAACACAAAATTATTATTACCAAAATAGTTCAGCTTCCATGTGAACTCTAAACGGAACGGAAAGAGAGGATGACCAATTCCAAAGCCGATTTCGTAAAATGGACTTTTATACTCAGTAAATGTAGTTACATGATGTGGAAATATCAGCTTACTCTTTGGTGAGATTTCAAGCAATGCTGCGTTAAGGTGTAAAGTTAAATTCAGCTGCAAATCGCTGAGAAATGTTAAACCAAGCAATCTGAATAGTTCGTCATTGGTGTTATTTTCTATCGAAAGAACAACAACACGATCTCCAAACACTTCGCCTGTCCTTAGAGTCCGCATTGTAAAAGACTGGCTCGAACCTTCAATATTTCCCGGTAATGAGTACATCATTTGAAACGGAATAGGTCCGTCCGAATAGACACCGCTTAAAACAAAATTCATGTTGGCGGATTTATATGTAGGCAAATATCCGTTAAGAGAATAACGGTAAAGTTGAAAATCTACGGAACTGTTTAATGTGCTGCGGTTACTGAATAATGCATCACCTGAAAGAAGCAGTATAAATTTATTCTGACCGGTTCTTCGTCTAAAATATCCGTCTTCAACGTATTTGCGGAAGTCTAACCGAAATCCCGCGGTGAGAGCATTTATCTTTGTTTCATAGATTGATGTGTTAAGATTATATCTCTTGCTTGCATTGAGAATGGAGAAATCCGAATTGTTGTACCCGTTGTTGTCTGTCCGGTTGGTGACTCCAACTCCAAGTCTAAGTACGGGAAAGACATCACTCCACAAATTAACGGAAAATCCTTTTGTGTAGTAGTAATCTCTAAAATCATATTTCCCAAATAGATTTGTAAAAGTGGAGGTAAGCTTGTTAAACCGGATTGATTCCCTGAAAAGATCGATCAGTTTATTGTTTGCGGTCACCAAGATAGAGGCAGTTCTATATTCACCTAAATAATATGTAGCGGAGAAGTCGGTTTTAAGTTTTTTATCCGCAAAGCCGTATGATAAATCCAAATTTGAGTTGAATCTTTTTTCATTAAGTTGAGAAACGCGAGCGCCGAAATTGATTGTATGTCCCTCAACGCGGTTAAATGAATAAAGTGAAATAGGACCGGTGATTGAAAAATTTTCGTCAATATCAATTGAAGTAGAGAGAAATGAAAATCTGTCCCAGAAAGTTTTGGGCATAGCTTCCAGGCTATCAATACGTTTATATGCTTGAAGTTCTTCTAGTGTATTAGCTATTGTTTGTGTTGATTTCCAATAAGCAGAATCTTTTTTGTCGGCATCCGTCATAACTTTTACAATTGCCATTCCAAAAAAATCATCATTTATGGGCTCGTTGATCTTATAGTCGTAAAATATGGTGTTCAGTTCAAAACCGAATTTTGCAATACCGAGAAAATTTCCCTCAGCGAAAACACGGTAATCAATAGGCATGTAGATGTCCTTCTCAAATGGATTGAATTGTTGAATAATCTGAATTCTGTCAAAAATTCTTCCAAAGTTAGCGGCATTGTTCAGAAGGACGTCGATTTTAACGAGCGAATAAATTCCATCGGCAACAAAAATTTTACCAACAAACCCGGGATCTGATTTTTTGAGAGGCTCAACATGTATCTGAAAAACATTTTTATTGTCGAACGCAAGTGTGTCTTCAATAAAATAATCATAATAATCAATTGCATCGTCAGAAATAGGGCTTGGTAACGGACGGTTAAGAAACTGAATATCGTCCGTATAGAAATTTTGAATAATTCTGCCGCCGGTTAGTGTGTTTACCGATGAAGGAGTGTTAGCGCTCTGTTTTCTTGCTATAATTTCATCTTTGTACTGATTTGGTTTCTTAAAATACCCTCTGCTTTCGTTTTCAATTATTCCGCTTATTTTAAGTTGTGCAGTATCCTTTGTGCCGATCGACAATCCAACACCGCTGCTGGATGCCGAGAAATCTCTTGTGGTTTTTATTAATCCCTTAGTATATGCGCCAAAAATGTAGGAGTTCAATTTACTTTTTCTTTCATGTTTTGCTTCAATTACTCTACGAATAATTTCAAGTGCGGGATTTTCACCCGGCAATACGGTAATCTCCGCAAGGTTTACGGGAATTGGTTCGAGTGTGAAAGTGATCTTTTTATTTGAGTTGAGACTGACCGCAATGGTATCCGACCTGTACCCGATGAATGTAGCTATCAATTTATAGTTACCCGGTTTTAAGCGGAGCTCAAAATTACCTTCGTAATTTGTAGTCGTGCCCGAAGTCGTTCCGCTCAATCTAACACTTGCAAAACTGAGCGGAGATGAAGTAGGTTTATCGATAACTTTTCCTGTTAATGTAACTTGCTGTGAAAAGGAGTGGGAGGAAAGAATAAAAAAGGTCAACGCAAGAAAAATATACTTAGTCAAATTCACCTCATAATTGTGGTTCACATTCTACAATAAAACTTTCTATTAGTTTCTCCTAAAGTCTTTTCTTTAATCTCTCTGGGTTTAATTCCCCGCCGCCCCGCCTACCAAAGCAAAGCGGCGGGCAGGTTGCGGTGTATAATCGTCATTGCGATCCCGCGCATTTTGCGGGAGAAGCAATCTAATGTGAGAGATTATTTCGTCCCGCTAAAGCGGAATTCGTAATGACCAGATTCTGATACCCCGCCGCTTGCGCGGGGAACTTCATTTGACCCGCTGTTTTCTAATGCTGTTATCATCTAATTTCTAAAGAAAGTTAGATAGACTGAGAAAAACAGCAGTGGTGAAAAAACCTTTGATAGTATGACGATTTCGGAGGATTTTTTGTTCCGTCCCGATAAAAGAATAAATTTTTGTACCGTACCTCTGCAAAAAAAATAGTATTTCATATCAGTGTCACTTTTTATTATAATGCAACTAACAGTTAACTTGCTAGTAGATGAAAAAAATATTGTTAACCGGTGCTACCGGACTGATTGGTAAAAGGATTGCGAATAAATTAATTGAGCGCGGAGATGAGGTAACAGTCTTTACACGCTCGGTTGATAAAGCGAGGCGTGTCATTCCGGACGCGGCGAAATATGTTGATTGGAATTATAATAATGACGATTGGCAGATTAATCTCGAAGGTGCTGATGGTGTGATTCATCTTGCAGGGCAAAATGTTATGGCAAGGCGATGGAACAAAGAACACAAAAATAAAATACTTAAAAGCCGTATCGATTCAACGCGTGCTTTGGTAAACGCGATTGGAAAAGTTGCGGAAAAGCCAAAAGTTTTTATCTCTGCCTCGGCAACAGGGTTCTACGGAAGTTCAGAAGAACCAGTTACAGAGGAATCATTGCCCGGAAAGGATTTTCTTGCCGGTGTAGTAATCGCATGGGAAAATGAAGCGAAAAAAATAGACAGGCTTAATATCCGCCGGGTAAACATTCGTACCGGGATAGTGCTGGATAAAAATGAAGGTGCTCTCTATCGTATGATTAAGCCATTTAATTATTTTGCGGGCGGACCGCTCGGCACCGGGAAACAATGGTTTCCATGGATTCATATAGAAGATGTTGCCGGAATATTTTTACACGCGCTTGATAATGAAAATGTTGAAGGAATTCTGAATGCGGTTTCTCCACATTCTATAAGGATGGATGAGTTTTGTAAATCGCTTGGAAAGGTAATGAACAGACCATCGCTGATTAAAGTGCCGGTATTTCTAATTAGATTAATCTTTGGTGAGGGTGCCTATGTATTAATAACCGGTGCGAGAGTAATTCCTAAAAGAACTCTTGAATTTGGTTACAAATATAAATTTGAAAATGAAAAGAATGCTGTGATGGATTTGCTGAATAGATAAATTATTCGTACCAGCCGACAATTTCAAAACCACCTGTTCCGGGGAATCCGGGGGGCACGGTTGTCAAAAATCTTGTATCGTAAACGTGCCTGAATCTGAGACCGTTAATTGGAAGAGTTGTTGATGCACTATAATTTGCGGTTACACGCACATCTTTAGCAATTAAACCGCCTAAAATATTCCAATCACGAAGTACCGTTTGTCCTGTTGCCAAATCATCGTCCGGTCCAATGTTTCCGTTCATCGCAAACATAGAGGCTTGAGTGATAATATCTTTACCCCGAGTATTGCTGCTGGATAGTATTCTAATATTTTGTTCGGCAATTAATCCTAACATTGAAGTCTCGTTTGCAAACTTTGTGGGGTCTTTCTTGTATCCTAAAAAATCAGTGGTCTGATAGATGTTTCCATATCCGCTCTTACCGTTAGTAGTAGCTGAGATTGTTACTCTCCCATCTAAAGCACCCTTGATGTAAACATTTCCACCATCAACATAGATTTTACCGTTTGGAGCCGTTGTCGATATATTCTCAGTAGTAATAGAAGACCATGTACTGGAACCCTGAAGCTTGGTGCTATAACTTATCCTTTCATTGAGAAACTCTATTTGAACATCAACGCCTAGTGTGCTTGTACCTTTAAAAATTTTATCGGCACTTGCCCTCATTCCACTTGTATCGAACTGCATTGGAACGCTTACACCGGATTGAAATCCTCCGTTGAAAATAGGTGTGCCTGAACCGGCAATTTGTTGTAATGAACCATTGGCTGTTGCTTTGCCATTAAATTGCGGTGAGCCGTAAACCTTTAAATTACCCTCAACATGAAAAGGTCCATCAAACACGTCACCCGTTGCAGGAATAGCAGAGGAAACGCTTGAGTAATAATTTCCAAACTTGGCAAAACTGCTGGGGCGAAGATCTACAATTACGGTCTTTGTAACCCCATTATATGTCCCCTCGGAAATTATGGTAGCTATTGCCGCATCATATGCTGGATCTCCGGCGCAGACACCGGCATAATCGCCATGTCCTAAATGACCACCTAAAGAAGCATTGGCAACATTCATTGTTTTTTGAGCATTTGTGCCCGGCTTATGACAGATAATTGTTTTACCCGAACTACCCGCGGTATTATTACTTACAAATACGTTTACAGTTCCGTAACCTATAGTAAGATCTGTATAACCGGTCGCCCAATACTTATCCATAAAAATTTGGTTTGCCGCCATATTGGCGCCGCTGACTGCAATGTTGTAGGCTTGCGATTGATTATAATAAATCCATTGGTTGTCAATAGCTCTTGTTGATAGATTCAGAAAATTTCTTCCAACTACAAGAAAAATTAAACTGAAGCCGAGAACTAATAAGATTGCCGCTTTGCCGCCCATGGTTCTACCTGTTCCTCAAATTTCTAGAAGTCATTCTTATCTGCCGCCAGAAAACACTTGGATATTCTTCTCTGTAAGCCGCAGTGCTTTCGATCTTTAAATCTATTTTCATTGTTGCGATCTGTGTCGGATTGGTAATTGGAAAGTCCATCATAGCGCCCAATGCATTGTAATAAGTAAATCTAAAATTTGTTATGCCCAAATTTGATCCTGCCGGAGCGGCAGCATTTTCAATTCGGTAGAGCATTCTATCACGCGGATTTGGTGTAGAAAGAAGTTCACTAATCGGACCAACATAGTATCTCAGACTATCTATGTTTCCGTCATTATTCAGGTCGGTTAAAAATTTGATGCTGGTTGAATCGGCAAAGAGAATTGATTTCGAAGGGTCTGGAATTTTAGTCCAGTCTTTACAATAACCTATTTTTCTAAAATCGTATTCGAGCAGACCAACAACTTCAACAAGATTTTGCTGAACAATAACCTCACCGCCATAATTATAGGTGTTTTGAGTAGCGGCATCGTTTAAGCGCCAGATAAGCATCAATAACATTCCCCCTACGATGCTTGAACCCAAAATGTCCAGTAATGTGCTGAATCCCATCTTATTTACCTGAAATAGAAGTAACTAAAAATAGTTGATAGTCTAACTGTATCCGGCATTGAAGGACTTGTAATTGTAACACGCAATCTTTTATGCCAGGTACTGATTGGTGAGGCTGTATTTGGAGCCGCCGGTGTAACATAATCCACAACCGCACGTGCAGTAAAATTGGCTGATAAGAAAGTGGTATCGGTGGCGGTGTTTCTTATATACCCGTTGAAATCATCAAAGTCATTAAAATTTGGATATATTTCGCCGGTTTCCGGACCTAAAGAAGCGACTTGTGTTAATGAGCCTGTGCTTGAAACGGAGATGTGGTTTGTACCGGAATCAAATGCCTTGTCCGATGCTTCTTCAATTAATGATGTACCTAACGAGACTGCCATTACATTGTATTTGGTTTCATTTACTACAGTATTTGTACTCAAGAAACTATTATTAACCCTCAGAATTACCACAGATAAGAGGAGTAGAGCAGCAATAGTAATCATCATTTGTCCGGTGTTCATTTATCCAACCACTTTGATGTGGGTAAAAAATAGATAAAATATCAATGTATATCTACTCAAATATCGTGCAATCAATTTGGATGGTGTTTCCAAGCGTATTCTCAATTTCGAGGCGCCACTTGTAATATTTACAAGTATAAATGTACCGCGGTATGCGAGGGTGTTCCAAAAAATTCTGTTAAAGTTCTTATATTGAGTTCAAAATTAATAGAGTGATGGGCAAAATGGATTCTCAGAATGCCATAAATATACTTGTTGCTATCAATTTGCTGGTATCTATGAGTGCGAACTTATCCGGCGCAAAAAAGGGCTTGAAAACCTCTATTACTAAAGTTGTGGAACGTCCCACCTCCTTTCTTCAAAAAATTCCACCGAACGTTGCCGCAATTGTACTTGTTCTAACTATAATTTCGGTATTTAATATTGGAACAGTGACCGTGGCTAATGATTCAAAATTTTTTGGGATACGAATTGCCGGCTTAGCGATCTTTGTGGTTTTCTCATGGCTCCAAGTTTTTGCTTATAAATCATTGGGAAGTTCTTATACTCAGGATGTTGTAATATTGAAAGGGCATAAATTATTTACTGCCGGAATTTACAGATTCATACGACATCCCCAATATCTAAGTCAGCTTCTTAGTGATTTGGGCGCCGGACTTGCTTTATTAAGTTTTCTCGTTGTGCCAGCGGTTCTTTTTTTTGAAGTGCCTCTTTTTATTATGAGAGCCGCTTTGGAAGATAAACTCCTCGAAAAACATTTTGGTGATGAATTTTCGGAATACAAAAAACGAAGCGGTTTTATGATTCCATTTATCGGGTAATTTGTAATGGTAAAAAAAATTCTTCTTCTTACATTTCTTATTGTTTCGCTTTCTCATTCTCAAAGGCTCTATAAAATTACTGTCCAAATAGCCGGTAGGGGAGAGACGCTCTCGTACATCGTTCGTAACGGAATTGACTATGTATCGTTAAAAGAGATTGCGTTGGTACTTTCAGCCAATCAATTTTACAATACCGAAGCCGCGAAAGTTGAAATCAAATTCAAAGATTATAGCCTCAAGTTCACCGCAAAAAATCAGTTTGTGGTTCTTAATCGTAAATCGGATGGTGTGCAGAAAATTTTTCAGATTCCGCTTCCAACCATTTTTATAAGAGATGATGTTTTTATACCTCTCATTTTTTGTGCAGATTATTTGAATCTTGCCTACGGTTATAAAATTTTATTTAACGACCGGACAAAAAATTTAATAGTTTCTAACGAGCCGGTTACATCGGAAGCGTTAGTATTTCCGAAAGCATCAAACACAAACGAAGAAAAGCCGGTAGAGCCCGTGCCCTCGGTTGAAAAAGCTGTAGGACGTTATGATATTAACTCGATAATAATTGAGGAAAAATCAAATGGAACTTTGTTGCGTTTAAGAACCGGCAGGAAAATTACTATTCCGCGTCACTCGATTAATAATGGAAATTTGTTTGTATTCCTTTCCGGAGTGAGCATTGCGCCAGATATCGCAAATTTTGTAAAACCCGCAGGTCTTGTTAAACGAATTAAAAGTACAGTCGTTTCATCAAAAAATATTCAGCTTGAATTCGCTCTTGAGGAGGGCTATTCAACATCAGAGGCTTTTCAAGATGGTGAAAGCACCGATATTCTAATAACTATTCACAATAAACTGTTTCAGAAAGCTGTGCCGAGTATGGATGATGTAAAATCGAAATGGATATTCGACTCGGTTGTTATTGATGCCGGACACGGCGGGAAAGATCCCGGCGCAATTGGAGTTACCGGTGTTCGGGAAAAAGACGTGAATCTTGCAATAGCGTTAAAGCTAGGTAAGCTGATCTCAAAAAATCTTTCCGGCATACGAGTAATTTATACAAGGGAAAACGACCAATTCATAGAGCTGTATAAACGGGGAAAAATAGCTAATGAAAACGACGGCAAACTTTTTATCTCTATACATTGTAACTCAACGGAACAGAAAGATATTAGCCACCGCGGATTTGAAGTATACTTATTACGTCCGGGTAGAACTAAACGAGCAATAGAAATTGCCGAGTTTGAGAATAGCGTAATAAAATATGAGGAGAATCAAGAGCGTTATCAAAAACTGACCGACGAGAATTTTATTCTTGTAAGCATGGCACATTCTCAATATATGCGCTACTCGGAATTATTTTCGGATATACTTAATCAAGAATGGAATCATGTTGTTAAGATACCGTCATTGGGTATAAAACAAGCCGGGTTCTATGTTTTAGTAGGTGCCTCGATGCCCGGCGTTCTGGTTGAGACGGGGTTCCTTTCAAACAGAAAAGACGAAGCATATGTTAAAAGTTATGCAGGTCAAGCAGAGATTGCCCAGGCAATATTCAACTCTGTAAAAAAATATAAAGAAAATTACGAAAAGGAATTCGGGAATTAGTTGGTACACGGCGGCAATCATTTTACTTCGATTAAGTCACGATAATTGGATTAATAACCGAAGTTACGCAAAACGAAAAAAATAGTCGTTTTTGTCATTCTGGCGTAGCGTCCGAAGGACTCCTTTGGAGAAGAGTCTCGTTTTTGAGTCATTTTGAGATGTTTCGCGGAGTTTATACTGAGCAAAGCGAATGTGCTCAACATGACAATTGCATAACATCAGTTAATAACAAAAAAAAGGACTCAAAACTGTAAGCTGATCACTGAAATCAACTTCACACTACAGTTTGTTATTCAATATGCATCATACTAACTTTGCCAAACAAAATTTATAGAGAAAGGTTTTAATATGACTAATGCTCAAAAATGGGTTGCCCTGTTTCTTGGCTTATTCCTTGTCTTATTTTTACTCGGGCGAGTCACAAATAAAGAGGAAGAACAAATTCATCCAATGATGGGACAGCAATCAACGGAAAAATCCGGCGATGTTGATGGACTAACTATAATTAAGCAAGCGGGCTGCGTTTCATGTCACGGAGAAGAGCTGAAAGGTTCTAAACTTGCCCCGGCGCTTGCGGATCTAAAACAATTTTGGTCTCGAGATGCTTTAATAAATTACCTCCGCAATCCTCAATCTTACGGTCGCGATGTTCGTTTTGATGAATACCGTATTAAATATAGAAATGTAATTATGCCTTCTTACGGTAATCTTGATGTAAAGGAGTTAGGAAAGATTTCTGATTATTTATTAACAAGATAATTTTATAAGAAATTAAATATTAGATGAAGAGGTTGTCTCAAAAGTAATTATTCACTCACCTTACGCAAAAGTTTTATCTATGTGTAACTCTGCGACTTCTCGGTGGCACTCTGTGTAATAAAGACCAACAAATAACACAGAGAAACACCGAGCAGACACAGAAAACCACGGAGAAAAAAGCTTTTCTTCAATTCTTGCGTAAGGTGGCTTATTCAATTAAATAATCTGCGAAAATCAGTTTTATCTGCGTCATCCGTGGGCTATTCTATTATAAAACATTATTTTTGAGACAACCTCTTTGTTTTAAATTAGAATCTCCAAAGGAGTTTATTTCCGTTCTCTCTATTTCAGATATCTTCCCTTAATGATTTCGAGATGATGATTACAATGCCCGGCAATAATGTATGCCATTGCGCGGACGGTAAATGGATTGCTGTTCGCTCTACCCTTTCGCAATGAAACTTCATCCGAAAAATTTTTAAACATCATCACATTAGATTTTCGAATGGCGCAGAATTCCTCAACCAGATCACCGAGTTTGATATCATTATAATTAGATTGACGTACGTACGCGTTTTCATCAAAACCGGGAAGGTCGTTTTGATCGTTGCGTGCAAAGCGTAAAGCGCGGTATGATAGAACTCTCTCGGTATCGATTATATGCCCAATAATCTCGCGTACGCTCCACTTTTCGGGCGAGTAACGGAACAATGATTTTTTCTTTGAAACATTCTTAAGAAGTTTTATGATTTGACCGCTTTGCTTTTGCAAAATTTTAATAATGTCTCCATCCGGCACTTTATCCACATAAGTGTGATAGTATGCCGCGTATTCGTCTTTTTGTGGGTGTTTCATAATTCTCCTTTTTAGATGCTCCTATCTAAATAATCGTTATAATCCAGAATTATTCGCGGATATTTTTCTTTCATAAGATGAGACGAAAAAATAAAATCTGCCGAGGCTCTGTTGCACGCAATTGGAATATTCCACACCACAGCGATTCGCAAAAGTGCTTTCACATCTGGGTCGTGCGGTTGCGGTTCCAACGGATCCCAAAAGAAAATTAAAATATCAATTTCGTTTTCTGAGATCTTTGCGCCGACCTGCTGATCTCCGCCGAGCGGACCGCTTTTCAATTTATTTACAGTCAATCCTAAATCCTGTTCGAGCATTTTTCCGGTAGTACCGGTAGCGTAAATCTCATGTTCGCCAAGATTTCCACGGTTATATTTTGCCCACTCAATTAAATCTTGCTTTTTGTTATCATGAGCAACTAACGCAATCCGTTTTTTCTTTTGCATCTCTATGTTAACAAATTTTTTCATGGCTCGTCCGCTAAAATAAAATTGAATACATTTTTATGATTAAGTGTTTCAATAAAATCAAGGAGTTACTCGCTATTCAGAAAACGTCTCCGGATTAGTTCAGTAATTGGCAACTCATTACGCGCGATAGGAAATCATTATTCACATACAAATTTACAAGTTTTCTGGTTACTTATCTTGGAAAGTTGCTTCGATAATTGTAGAAAGAGTTCCGCTGCAGTTGGTTCTGAAATTTTCTAGGGTTTTCGGATGCTCACTTCCGGCTTTAAATATTATTTAGTTCCGGCAGATCTGATGAAATAAGTGCGGTTCTGCCATAGGCATGGCTATGCCATAAAGATATCAATATTTTCTGCGTTAAATATTTCCATTCGATAATTTTTAGAAGCATCCATAAATTAAACTAATGAATCGCCTTTAGTTTTAGACCATCCGGCACATTGAATAAATCCCGCAAGAAATATCCTTTATCAATCAATTTTTTTTTATTATCCAGTATAAGTTCTTTCACCACTTCAATTCCGATTACTTTTGTTATTCCGGTTCTTAATATCTGTTCGCGGTCAACATACGTCTCTCCTTTAAAGGGCAGCATCGGATTAAAATCAAAGTCCTGTTCCTTTGTTAATGGACGGAGAGTGTATTGGTATTCAGCCGGAACGGAGCGTACTAATCCGACTAATTCAAAATTTGGAACGCCGTCGCGGATGGCGAGAACTATTCCGCCGCTGTAACCGCGATTGAAAACAGCATCGATCAGAAAAGAATGCTTCTCTTTATTGGGACTGCTGACAAGAGCCTTAGATATCATCTTATAGTTCATCGGGAAACCGAAGACATACACAAAACTTCCCCACTCAAGTTCGCTCGATTTACCCCATGGATATTTGAACGTAGTGGTCGCTAATGTTTTAGTAGAACTAAAATGTCTTCCAAGAAGAGCAACATCGCGGGCTCTATCCAAAATTAAAATTTCAACTTCTCCATTATCGGGCAGATCGGGAACATAGTTTGTCTGCCTCGTTTTGATTGATACGCTTTGAATGTATCTAGAGAAGGAGCCGTCCGGATTTACAAAGTGAGAGATGATTGTGTCGGGGAAGGAAACTACATGAGCTACGGTTAAGAGGGCAACCGTTCCCTGGTCTTCTAATATCAAGGTTGAAGTGCCGGATGCGGAGCGGTTAAAACGTATCTGTTCTACAGCAGCTTTTTCAAAATTTATTTTACCAACCGAGCTCGCAACAAATTTACTTGAAGGATCGAATACATAACTCGTGTAAAACGCGATGCTGTTAATAAGTCTAATTGAATTGCTTATCTCCTCAAGCTGTACTGAAGAATTTCTGTATGGGAACTCGCTGTCGTAAACGCCGTCATTTAATGTCGGATAGATTTTATCATACACGGATGTGGAAGAACAGGATAAACTCGATATCAAAAACAGAAGAGCGATAATAGTTATGAAAGGATTCTTTTTGGTCACATTATCACCTTGCGGTTATTTGTTCCAAAGTAAATCTAATTGAAAAAGAGCTTTAAGAAAAGAGCTATTATTTCTCTACCCTCGCAGATCGCATGAAGTAGGAGGAAACAGTAGTCACAAATTTTTCATCCACGCGCTCCTCAGATTAAGCTGTTCTTCCGTTGCGTCCTCTTTAATTATTAATTGATGCTTAATCTTACGCGGCTGCATTGTTACTTTTAACTCTCTTTGCTCTCCGTCGCTTTGCGCGGTTAACATGAAAGATTCACCAACTTTCATTTTGCTTATAAAGGCAAATTTTGTTTGTGCATTTTGAAGATCTACATCTTCTCCGTTCACTTTTATAATGTAATCTCCGGCTTTAATGCCATCAGCCGAAGGGTTTTCTACATTAGTTACAATAAATTTTCCATCTTTCACGCCGATTCCAAAGCCAAGAGAAATTTTTGAACTGTCTATTCCGGCAAATTCTTTGTACTCGATACCAATCTTTCCGTAATACTCTTTGATCGGAAGTTTATCCGTTCCTTTAATGTATCTGTTAATAAAGTCGGAAATCTCGGGATACGTTCTATTTGTAAACTCGTTGAAAAAATCTTTCTCGCTGAAGGCTCTCTCTATGCCGTAATCTTTATAAAGTTTATTTATTACCTCGCGAAGTCCTTTCTTACCGTTGGAAAGTTCCAGCAGACGAATATCCAGAAGTCCCGCAATGAGCGCACCTTTTTGATAAATATTAGGATATTGATCCTGTCTCGCGGTTGAATTCAGCGAAAGCTCTGTTAGAGAAATTGATTGATCGAAGTTATCATTAGCGGATAATTTTGATTTGACTTGTTTAATGTATTCTTCCAGTGTAATGAGATAGTCGCGTAGTTGCAGTATATCCGAAGCCCATTCTGTAACACCTTCATAAAGCCAGATGTGCTGAGACATTGTGGGCTTCTCAAAATTAAAATTACCGACCAACTCGCTGTGAATATTTAAAGGTGTTACGATATGATAAAATTCATGAGCCGCGACGGATTTCAATTCATTCGCCACAAGGTCGGTAAGTTCGGTCTCTTGGAAAACATAAAAGGAGCTGTAATTGTGTTCCCAAGCGCCGGCGGAAAATTTTTCGAAATGAAAAAGAAAAGTGTACCGGTCAACCGGCAATCCTTGCGTAAATTGACTTGTGGCGCCGATAATGTCTTCGAGTAAAAGCAGAAGCTGATCGGAATTAATCTTACCGGTTTTGGAATAAGTTAATACATCAATTGTGGTGTTTTCAATTTTGGTTGTTGCTTTGGTTAGGTTTCCCAGTAGGATGGGTGAATCGACTATATAGTCATAATCAACCGCGTCATAAAATCCGTCCGAATTTAATTTTAGTGCTGTACCAACTAACCACTTGTTGGGATACTCCAACTTTATTTTGATTGGTGTCTTGTTCATCCCATGAAAATAACCGAAGACACATTGCCCGTTAATTAATACATGATCTTCCTCTATTGAACTTCCGCTCATTGCATAAACGGGATTTTCTTTAACCGGCGTATCCCAGGTCTCCGCAATAGTGTAAATTATTTTTGCGGTTTTTTTAGGCTCTTCCAATTCCCATTGATTTGTTGAAACTTGTTTTGAGCCAAGTTCTATTCCTTTAGAATCATATGCTTGGAATGAACGGACGAACCGCCCGATATCCATAATTTGATAAGTGCCGGGGGCAGTAGAGGCAAATTGATATATTTTATTCTGCCCGGAAAGCTTTTCCGGTATTAATGTCACTTTGAATAGATCGTCACTCCGGTCGTTTAGATTAACAAAAAATTTATGTTGAGCCGATACAGAAACAAATTGTATAAACAATAAAAAAAAAGCCAATATTAATACAGTAATTCTATTTCTCATGTCCGCTTCATCCTTACAATTAGATTTACAGTTTATTGAGACGGATTGGCTTTGCAATAGTTTTACAATTCTTCACAACAAGCCTATAACGATTGTAATGCCCCATAGCATTTTGTTTTAGGAGTTCTTTAATTTTTTGCTATAGTTCTGTAAAAATGTTACTAAATAAAAAATGCCGGAAATTTTTTCATTACGCAATGCCCGATCATTTCTGCTATCTCTTCGAATCCGAGAAGATTTGTGTTTATAACCGAATGATAGAGAAGAGGATCGTCAATATTTTTGTGAAAATATTTCCAGAGATAATTTTTTCTTTCTTCATCTTCATGCTTAATAAATTCAGCCGCCGTTTTTTGATCCACATTATAAAGCTTTATCGCATTTTCAATTCTGAAATTTAACGGCGCAACCAGACGGACATGAAACGCATTCATGTTTTTCGCCAAAATAATATTCGATCCTCTTCCAACTATAATTGTATTTCCGTATTCAGCCAGCTTCATAATTGTTTGAGTTGTTTTATGAAGTAAAGAAATTTTAGAAGGGGATATTCCTAACATTTCTCTAAACCATGAATCGATCGTAGTCGGTTTTTCTTCTGCCAAAAATTTTCTGAAGTGATCGGGCAGATTGTGGTCTTCCATAATTTTTCCAATCAGATCACGATCAAAATAAGTCCAATCCCTGTAATCTGTAACCGCATATTTGTTGAAATATTCTGTTAACCTCGCGCAGATTGTTGCGGCGCCTATACCGGTTTGCCGAGAGATAGTAATAATTGGCCCAGGATTTATTTTACGTTTGTGGAATTTTGCTTCATCAGATTCTTGATAAAGTTGTTCGATGTAGATGCGGGCGCGTTCGTAAGCTCCTAATACTTTCATTTTACACCTCCAAGAAATTGTTGTAGTGGAGGAGAGGAATTATCTATAACAAATTTAGCTAAAAATGAGATAAGATTGAACCATGGGGAATAAAGGGAAGAGTCCAAAAAAACTCTTCCCTTTATTGTGAAAATTACTCAATCCAGTTTCGGATGTTTTTTGTGATGTTCAGTTGCATCTTGAAATGCTTTTGCGACTGCGATTACTTTCCCTTCATCAAATAATCGTCCCATGAAAGTAATGCTGGTCAGTTCTCCCTTAACATTGAAGCCGGTGGGAACAACTACACAAGGATTACCCGTAAGATTTGTAAGCAGCAAATTATTTCCTTCCCATGACGGGGCAATGTAAACATCAATCTTCTCCATCAACTTCTGCATCTCCTGAAGGAGCATATAACGTATTCTGTTTGCGTTGATATATTCCACAGCAGGAATGAAGCGCGATGCACGAAAAATATTCGGCCAGGCTCCTTTAAATTGCCTGACAAGCATGTCATCCTTATTTGTACGTGTTAGTTCATCAAAGGCGGCGCCGGCTTCGGCGGTTAAAATAATTGCGATATCATTCGTTGCAATATCCGGCAGATCAATTGGAATAAGATTAGCGCCCAGCTCCTCAAGTTTTTTCAGAGCGAGTGAATCGTTCTTATGGAAAGAATATTTCTTTGCAAAATCATTTTTTAAGTAACCAATCTTTAATTTCTTCAGATCAATTTTCGCTTGATAGTTAAAAGGTGCGTTATAAAGAGTCGGGTCTATTCCATCTCTTCCATAAATAGCATTGAATACAATTGCAAGATCTTCCGCATTACGGCAGATGGGACCGATTTTATCCATTGACCAGCTAAGAGCCATAGCACCGGTTCTGCTTACACGGCCATAGGTTGGTCTCAGACCGGTAACTCCGCATATTGTTGACGGCGAAACAATCGAACCCCATGTTTCGGTGCCGATTGCAAATGGAAGCAATCCTGCGGAAACCGAAGATGCAGAACCGGCGGAAGATCCGCTCGATCCCTTTGTTGTATCCCATGGATTACGAGTCATTCCTCCAAACCAAACGTCGTCCATAGCGAGCTCTCCCATCGAAAGCTTTGCGCATAAAACAGCACCTGCATCATCCAGCTTTTTAATTACTACCGCATCCTCATCTATTAATTGATCTTTAAAAGGAGCGGCGCCCCATGTTGTTCTGTAATCTTTTGTGTTTAGTAGATCCTTCACTCCGTAAGGAATTCCGTGAAGCATTCCGCGGTATTTTCCTTTTGCTATCTCTTCATCTGCTTTTTTAGCATGCGCAAGCGCGCGCTCTTCTGTTAATGTTATTACCGAATGAAGTTTTGTTCCGTACTTTTTCAAACGTTCCAAATAAAATTTTGTCAATTGAGTCGAAGATATTTTCTTCGTCTTTATTAACCGTGCAAGTTCACCAATCGAATAAAAAGTGAGATCTTCAATCTTGGACGGCATTTTCACATAGGAATAGTCACCGAATTTTATTGGTTTTTGCTTTTGCTCGAACTTGAATCCAACCGGAATAGGATTGAAAAGCATTGCCGGAGATACGCTGTTATCAAGATGAATCTTCCGGATGTTTTCATAATTACCAAGCTGGTCATTAAGTGCATCCTGCATTGAATCGCACTCGGCGTCTGTAAATTCCAATCCAATTATTTTTTCCGCGGAAGGAATGAATTCCTTTTTGATCTTGCTCTCTTTCTTCTGTCCGAGTAATAATGATGTTGAAAATACAACAAAGAGGCTTACTATAAATATTGACTTGTTAACATGTTTCATCTTATTCTTCCTCTAAAATTGGAATTTAAATACTATTTGTACTTCGGATGTATTTTGTGGAAACTTGTTGCATCCTGAAATGCCTTAGCGACAGAAATGATTTTCCCCTCGTCAAATAAATTTCCAACAAAAGTAAAACTTGTAGGAGTCCCGCTATCAGAAAAACCGTTTGGCAGAACAATCAAAGGATGTCCGCTTAAATTTGTGAGAAGCAAATTACTGCTTTCCCAAGAAGGGGAAACATATAAATCAACTTGCTGCATCAATTTAGCCATATCTTGAATTAATAAATATCTGATCCTGTTTGCATTGATATACTCTACAGCCGGTACCAGGCGGGCAGAACGGAATGTATTCGGCCACGCTCTTTTGGTCTGCTGTTCCAATAGATCATCTTTGCCCGAACGAGTTAACTCATCGAATGCCGCCGCTGATTCTGTTGTAAGTATAAGTCGTAAATCATTAACCGAAAAATTAGGCAATTCAATCGGAATTAAAGTCGCGCCGAGTTCTTCTAACTGCTTAAGTGCAAGAGAATCATTTTTGTGGAACGCGTATTTTTTATCAAAATCTTTTTTCAAATAACCAATCTTCAGTTTTTTCAAATCAACTTTCGGTTGGTAATTAAATGGATAATCGTAAACGGATTGGTCGAAATTATCGGGACCATAAATCACGTTGAAAACAATCGCAAGGTCTTCGGTGTTGCGGCAAAGAGGTCCAACCTTGTCCATAGACCAGCTCAATGCCATTGCACCTTTTCTGCTTATCCGTCCGTAAGTTGGACGCAATCCGCTAACTCCGCAAACAGTCGCTGGAGAAACTATAGAACCGTTTGTTTCTGTTCCGATACCGAAAGGTAGAAGTCCGGCAGATACAGCCGAAGCCACACCGGCAGAAGAACCGCTGGAACCTTTTGTTGTATCCCAAGGATTTCGGGTCATCCCGCCGAACCAAACATCACCACGTGCAAGAGCGCCCATTGAAAGTTTAGCGCATAATACAGCACCGGCATTTTCCAATCTTGTAATTATCGTTGCATCTTCATCAATCACTTGATCTTTGTAGGGAGTTGCGCCCCATGTTGTTTTATATTGCTTGGTCGCGAATAAGTCTTTCACGCCGAATGGAATTCCATGAAGCATGCCGCGGTATTTACTTTTCGCAATTTCTTCATCTGCCTTTTTAGCTTGGACGAGCGCCCGCTCTTCAGTGAGAGTTACAACGCAGTGAAGTTCGGGACCGTACCTTTTTAGGCGCTCGATATACATTTTTGTTAGCTGTGTTGATGTTATTTTTTTTGTCTTTATTAGATGAGCAAGTTCACCTATTGAATAGAAAGCAAGGTCATCAATATTAGCAGGTATTTTTACATAAGAATAATTATCGAACTTCAGCGGTTTTTGTTTTTGTTCGAATTTGAAACCGACAGGAATTGGATTAAACGATATGGCAGGGGGGACACTATTATCAATATGAATTTTACGGATGTTTTCAAAGTTGCCAAGTTGATCGTTTAGCACATCCTGCATCGAGTCCCGTTCAGCATCTGTAAGTTCCAACCCAATAATTTTTTCGGCTGAGGGAAGAAATTCTTTTTTAATTTTGCTCTCTTTTTGTTGTGCAATCAGAGAACAGAATAAAATTCCAAAAGTAAAAATAAAGGTGAACCAAGTTGTTGTAAGATTCATTTTAGACATCTATGTCTCCGGCTTTTGTTGGCATATATAATTTGTAGGCTAAATACAAAATAATGAAAATCTGAAGAGAGTAATATTAAATTTTGCATTACCGCAATTTTGCAATAAATTTGTTTCGTGAGAATAGAAAAATACAAACACATAATTTGGGACTGGAACGGTACAATAATTAACGATGTTGATCTTTGCGTAGAGTTAATAAATCAGCTTCTTATAGCACGAGGTCTTGAAACAGTAACAATCGATTCTTACCGGGAAGTCTTTACAATTCCGGTTAAGAATTATTATGCCCAACTCGGATTTGATTTTTCAAAAGAGTCGTTTGAAATTGTGGGTAAACAATGGATGACCGAATATGAAAGAAGGAAGTTTGAATGCAGACTTTATGACGGCGTAAAAAGAGCTATTCAGAAAATAAATCAACTTGGCATAGGGCAGTCTATCCTCTCGGCATATTCACAACACACTTTAGATGAAATGGTTGAGTATTACGGATTGACAAAATATTTCACTCATATTGTCGGTCTTGATAATATTTACGCTGCGGGCAAACTTCATCTAGGTAAAGATTTAATGAAACGGCTTGGCAATGGAAAAGGAGAGACGCTTCTTATCGGCGATACCGAACACGATTACGAAGTTGCCTGTGAGATAGGTGCTGATTGTGTATTAATTTCGAATGGACATCAAAGCAAAAAAAAGTTGGAAAAACTTGGCGCAATAGTCATTCCGACTTTAGACCCTTTACTTGAGAACTAAGTTAATGGTAAACAAATTCATCGGGTCAATTCTTTTTTTGTACCATTGAACGCCAAGATGTAAATGAGGTCCGGTTGCTCGACCGGTAGAACCAACGAGTCCAATTACATCTCCTTTTTTAACAGTCTGATGATTACTAACCAATAATTTGCTCATGTGAAGATAAACACTTGTTAGCCCCTGTCCGTGATCTAATAAAACAAATGTACCGTTGTAAAAAAAATTTTCACCGGCAATTCTAACTATCCCGTCTGTTATGGCTCGTATCGAATCCCCCTCGGCGGCGCGGTAATCCACACCGTTATGCACATTACTTGGTTTTCCGTTTAGGATTCTTTGTACACCAAACGTGGCTCCAATTTCAACCTTATCAAGAGGATTGATAAATCCACTCATAAATAGAGCGTCTTTAGCCATTCCAACTTTAGCCCGGGCTTCCAACAGCATCCGTTCTTCATTGTGTATCTGTTTTAAAATTATCCTGGGAGGACTTAAAAAATTTTTATCCACTTGCAGCTTTTGAACGTCATATTTTTGTTTCTGTAAAATGTATTTGAAAATTTTTGTTTTATGGTTTTTAAATCGCACTTTTAAAATAAAAGTTCCTTTGGCGTCACGGTCAAACCCGAAGACAAAAACCCCATTTTTATCAACTTGCAATTTTTTCTTATTGAGAGTTGCGCCGTCAACATTTTTACCTTCACCAATAATGACTCCGCCCTGTTTTGCCTCACCATAAAAATTTATCTCTTGAGCGAACGATGAAACTGAAAAACAGAATATGAATAAAAGAAAATATTTTTTCATCTAGGGCAGCTCCATTTTTTGACTAAAATAAAAAAAGGGGAACAAAAGGCAAGGTTAAAAAATATTCCAGTATGCAGAAAGCTGACCGGAGAAATAGCGGTAACTAGAATTATCACGCGAAGTGCTTCCAATGCTGATTCTACCAGAGAGAATTAATCTTTTTATTGGAGTGTATTCTGCATCAATATGTCCTTCGAGAGCAATAAGAGTGCTTTGAGGTATAAGTCCAATTTTACCACCTATGCTGACTCTTAGAGTTTGCTTTTTATCAAGATCGTTATCAATCCAGACAGAATGCGATTCAAAATTACGGGGCGAGTAATAGAAATCTGATCTATACTTATAATTTGAGTAAGCGTATTCATACCCCATCGCGATATCCGGCCAAAAATATTTTCCTACTCTGATTCTAAAATCATTGCCGGCATTTCCGTCATCAACGCCTATATATTGGAACCAACCGGATAATTTCAATCCGTCTCTGTTTCTATAATTAGCATCGATCTTGTAAAGAGTAGCATAGTAACGAAGATCTAAGAGATAAGGAGAATATAAAATTAAAGCACCGTCGGAATTCTGATAAATAAGACTCACCCCAATCGTATCTCTTTTTTCAAAACGAATAAAAATATCATTATCGTCACGTCTAAATTTTCCAAATGAGCCGCTGATGCCAAGCCCGAGACCCATCTTAAAATTGTCTGAGAAATTGAGAAGGATCAATCCCTTAAAAATTGTAAATAATTGCTCGCCTTTAAAATTCATTTTATCCAAAACATCTTGATTCAAGCTTGTTGCACTTGCCTGCATTGAGCTTCTGTAAAAGGACATTCCAAAAGAGAGAAAATTTGTAACACCGAGTTCTAAACGACCGCCCCCGCTCAATAATCTAAAGCTAAGATTATCTGTGTAATAAGATAATGATGGGGCAATCGCGACATAATTGGGGAAAGCTTCGAATATTGCAGCGATGCCTGTAACCGGAAGCCATCCTTTTCTCTGTTTTACCATCGCAATCTGAGTAGAATCTAAATTTTTCCAATCTAGAAGATTATTATAGACTGTGCGCGCGGAATCATTCTCTGCTAATTTTGCGTAAGAATCGCCAAGATATAAATTTGCCTCGAAATCTGAGGAATCCTTTTGTACCAACTCTTTGAATTCACTAACGGCGCTTAAAGAATCTCCCATGGTATAAAAGAGTTTTGCTCGTTGCATTTGTGCATCAAAATTATCGCCATACGAAAGAACTTTATTATATGTGTCTAATGCAGACTGATAATTCTTTGCAGCATAAAGTACATCGCCGTACTCTTTAAGAATCAGGAAGGATGGCTCCGCCTTAGAGATATAATCTTCGTAGAAAGGAAGAGCTCCCTTAAAATCTTTATCAACCACTTTCTGTCTTCCCTGTTCAAGTATTGCGTAAAGTTTTTCCTCCTCGAACCGCATTTTCTGCCAGTCGATATTCGATTGAAGAATAGCTACATCAACGTTCGCTGGTTCTAGTTCCTTCGCTTTATTTGCATAATCCTGAGCGGCATCAAAATCACGTTCGATGAGCTTAATTGAGCCCATCGAGATTAGGGCGGCGGTTGTTTTTGGTCTCTCTTTCAAAACATTTTCTAAATACTGTTTCGAAAGTTCAATGTCGCGGTTGATCCACACAGCTACCTGCGCACGGAAAAGCTGATACTCGAGATTGTTAGGATAATCGACCAAAAGTTTATCAATTATTTCGATAGCCTTATCGAATTCACGTGCCCAAGCAGAGATTCTTGTCCATCTGTATCGCAGAGCAGGATCTTTTTCCTCCGGATATTGCTCAAAATATTTATTTAGTATAGTACCAGCGCTATCATACTCCTGTAAATATTCGTAATACTCGGCAACAAGCTTCAATGCTTCCTTATCGCCCAAATTTACAGTGAGGCGTGCTTTTGCACTGTCTAGTCTTTCCCGGTAAGTTTTATTCCTGACTTCTGAAACATATTCAAACTTTTCTTTATAGTTAGGGTCATTAAAATTAGTGATACCGATGATCTGCAATTGCTGATATGCTTCTTCAATTCTCTTTGCTTGAATTAATTCATCAATAAGTTTGAAGCGAGATTCAATATCCTTAGGGTTTCGTCTTAAAATTCTGTAATAACGATCAATTGGATATTCTTTTTCGAAAGCGCGCGGATCTTCTTGAGTTAAGTATGCTTGATTGGTAACTTGATCGAGTCCATCCGCCGCTTCTTTGAAGAAGGGTTTGAATCCTAATGAGGTTTCGAATGCTTTTTTTGCGATAGCATATTTGCTCAACCACATAGTAAAATAACCGTAACGACTCCATAAGCGCCAATCGGTAGGATAACGCTCAACAAACTTTTTTAAAATGCGTTCACCTTTTACTATACTTCCTGTGTGTGCAAGAATTTCTGTATAACGAATAATTTCATCTGGTGATGCGTTATCGTCCCTGGCTAAATATTTGTCGTACCATTCTTCCGCTTTCTCCCAAATTTCCATCAGCTTGTACGATTTACCAATTTCCAGATAATTAAATGGTTTATTAGGATCAATCGCAATTTCTCTTAAATGTCCTTCAATTTTTTTATTTAAGATCGGGTACCAAATGTCGATCAGGCGCTGAAGATTTTTTTCGTACTCGGCTCTTTTTGAAACACTAACGGTTTCAAGTGCAATAGCTCGGCGGTAATCTAATCTTCCATTTTCAAATTGTTGACGTTTCTCAAAACATAATCCACGGAGATTATATCCGTCGGATTCCTGAGGATTAGCTGTAACGTACTTGTTAAGCTGATCAATTGCTTCGCCGAATCTGCCTGCTTGCATGTGAGAGAGCGCGGTTCTTTTGAGTGATTCAGGATCAATCTTCTGCGCTTCTATGCTGTGTGCAAGTATCAAAAGAAAAATTAAAATAAAAAACCTACTACGGAAAAGGCTCATAATCCTCATCAATTTGTTGCCTGTATATGCCTTAATAGAAAGAATTTGAGATTCGAAGCTTCGGCGTTCCATTCTCACTTTCAATTTATCAAAAATTATGCAAAAAGTAATGATTGAATGAAAAATAGGATTAAAGCTTGATTTGGGACTATTGTAAAAAGATGAGCCGGTTCAGGAAGGAATAATATGAGACGGATTTATATTCCCGTCTCATTTTAAATTAATGTTTTAAGAATTCAACAGATCGAACCATTATTTCATCAACAACATCTTTTTGGATTGAATAAAGTTGTTTGCTGTGATTGTGTAAATATAAACACCGCTTGTTAGTTTGCTTGCATCAAAATTTACTCTATAATATCCCACAGATTTGTTTTCATTAACCAATGTTGCTATTTCTTTGCCAAGCAGATCATAAACTTTTACGGTTACAAAACCATTCTCCGGCAGTTGATAATTTATTGTTGTTGTTGGGTTGAATGGATTGGGATAATTGCTAATTGAGTAATTTGCCGGAAGCTCATTTGATAGAGAGACAACAAGTTTGTCTTCTAATGTTGATGCCTCAATTCTTCCAAAAGCTATGGTTACATAATTAGGATCGGATTCAACATTACTATTCTGGCTGTCATTATAAACCGGTCTAGCATCATACATTAATCTATCATCACCAGGATCATTTGTAACAGTGTACTCATAATCTGTATATGATGTTGAATACCTGCTTGTATAAGAAGCTAATAAGGTTTCCGGACCAACAACACCGTTAATTTTTACTTTTCTATAAATATTATAACCGGTTACGTTTGCATTAGGATGCACATTCCAGGTAATCGTTACATTTTGTCCTACATATGAGCTGCTTGATAAATTTCTGCTGTTAACATTTGGTTTAGCGGTGTACCATGCAATATAAGTTGCGTTTGTAGAAACAGTAATACTATTTGAAACTATAACGCCATCTTTTTTCCAATATAGGAACGTATAGTCTACATCATTATAGGTAGTGTTTGTGGCAGTGGCAGTAAAAGTATTATCTGATCGTTTGTATAGTGTTTGGTCTGAAGAATAATTGTTCCCGTCGGCTGTAAATGGTTTGCCGTTTGTTTGAAATGTTAGATGGCATTCTTTATCAAACTGTGCTACTAAATTAGTGTAGTTACCAGCGGTACTAAGATATTGGCTAAGATCAGAAGCGCTATTCGACCAAATTTTCCAAAGCATTTTTATAACCATCGGAGGAAGTTTGTCCATCAATTGCCGTTAATGTATGTGGAAACGTTGAACCTTCTCTCGTTTCTGTTTTACCGCCTAATGGAATGTTTGTGTGATATTCACTATTAAGATACATTCCTCCGCCCGCAAAATTATTCTTCAATGTAATTGAGTAATCAGTCCATACACCTGATGCTACAACTGAGTAATTGCCGCTTGTACTTATTGAACCGCCATATGTATAATAAAATGTCTCATCCGCATATCCAACATTTTGGATCCTAACAAATTGGTTACCTATTACAACAACATATTCATTATAATAAGGTATTGTAAATGTTGCATCCGGTTGATCCGGATCTACTCCAGAGATATTACCAACAGCATTCCATGTGCCGCTGCCCCAGTTTCCATAATTTAGAGAAGAACCGCCACCGCATCCTATATATTTTTTTGCACTTGAATCATAATAATAAACCGATATGCTTTCATTTATAAATTGATTTGAGGAATTTTTAATTGAAAATTGCCATTCCCATACATACAAAGGGGGATTAGCTTTTAATGATGAACAAGAGAGGAATAAAATAATTGCTGGTAAAATAAATCTGATAAGTCGCATAATAATTCTCCTTTTTTTGCTAATATTACGTAAGCAAATAAAAAAGGGATGGTACCCGTTAGGTGAAGCAGCCTAATAATTTATTTGCCTATAGGGCAGTGTTAGCGCACTGCCCGTTAATTAATTAGTTATTTATTTACAACTTTTTACTGCCGTTTTTTACTTCAATCCTCCAAATTATTTTCCATGCCAAACAATTGTTTTTTGAGGCCAAGCGCCTGTTGTGTTGCCAAGTAAAAACATTTCTTGTCCGTCAGTCCATGCATCATAAATATGCACATCTCCATTTGGTGAAAAGAATTTTGTTATTTGCTGCCACGAAGCTCCATCATTAAACCATACCATTCCGTAAACACCAACTGCTATCCTGTAATTATCACTTAAAGCAAAAACATTTTGCATAGTATAATTTATTGGTATTATATGAACCCAACTTTTGTCTATATATTCCCAAACTCCAAAATCACCAAAGGAATAAATACTCCCTTCTTTCCCTAAGCTTAAGCCCCAATTTCCCCATTTGATTACCGACTGCGGATTTTTTATTTCCATTGAATCTAATACCGTCCAATTCTTAATATTGCCCTTTACAAAGTAAAATATATACCGCTTACCTGTATTATCCTGAACAAATATATTAAGGTAAGTAATGTTCTCTTTTATTAATATTCCATTAATAAAATAAGATGAACCACTTGGAACATTTAATTTTGGTATATCCTTTTCCCATTGAATACCGTTATAATGCAAAACTACTGCGCTGTCGCATCCAACCCAAATATCATTATTACTGTTTGCAAATAAACTTATTGGGCGTACTTGCAAATCAAGGTTGTGTTCCCTCCATTTTGTGCCATCCCAATTAATTATTAAATCTTTTCTTGAATATCCTCTTCTATCTCCAACCATCCAGATATTATTGGGAGCTAAACCCATTATGCTGTTAATAGATTTGTTACTTCTTGGCACATCATTCATTGGATCAACTTCTTTCCAGATTTTACCATCGAAGTGATAAATTTCACCCCGGCTTCTGTCGTTATGTCCTGCAATCCAAACATCATTAGGAGAGCTTGCACACATAGATGTCATTAATGTTTGCATACTGCCTTCATAAGCAATTGTATCTGCTGTCCATGTCATTTCAAATGGGTTTTTGGTTGGTTTGTTGGGGTTTGTGCCTTGTTCGTTGCAAGAAAGAATTATTAAAAACAAGAAGAGAAGGGTTAAAGCGTAGATGAAAAATTTCATATTACCCTATTTATATATTAATATCTAATAAGCTATTTTCATTCCAAAGATAAAATTGATGAATTAAGGTTAAAAAGCAATTTGAACATAGTAAAATTTTCAACTGGTAAAAAATTACATGTAACTTTTAAAATTGAAAATAGATGAACGGTTGTATATCTGCCGATTTGAATTGAGCAACGATCCAAATTACAAATACGAGAAGTAAAACTTTTACGGGTAGAGGCATTGCTGTAATAATTTTCTGGATCCATACTCCCAACTTAGCGGGTAAGAAGTGAAATAGATATCCGAGCAGAAGCAGACCGAGAATCAATGGAAGTTTTTCCGCGAACTGCAAGAATACTTCTGCGTGAAAGAATTGGTAAATCTGATCGAGCATATCAATAGCATTCTGGAAATTGCTTGCGCGGAATATTAAAAATGAAAACCCAACAAGATGAAATGTTATTATAATCTGGAAGAATCTTAAAAATCTTGTATTGTGAATGCGCAGTAATTTATAGAGTTTCTCTTTCGGTTTCTTGAAGAATAAAGAGACGGACATCAGTACGCCATGAAACACTCCCCACAGAATAAAATTCCATCCCGCACCGTGCCATAAACCGCAAACAAAAAATGTTACAACCAACGCGAGAACGTTCCCAAATATTTTCAAATTGCGGGAAGAAATTTGAACCGGCTTGAATAGATAATCGAGAAGCCATTTTGAAAGAGA
>CAMTXU010000013.1:0-87824 GCA_947085815.1 uncultured Ignavibacteriota bacterium
CGGACTTATCTTGATATTGCAAGTGTGAACTCATCAATTCTCGTCGAAACAAATAAAAATAAAATTACAAAAATTGGGTTGTCCGCCGGAGGAGTTGCGCCGGTTCCCTTATATCTGAAAGAAACATGCAAATATCTGAACGAGAAGTTAATAACTATTTCTGTAGTGAGAATGGCGGCTGAGATCGCCTCAAAAGAGATCTCTCCAATAAGCGACGCTCGCGGCAGCGCTGAATACAAACGGTTACTCCTGCGTCAATTAATCTTCGCGCATTTCATAGTTCTGTTTCCTCAGCAGATTGATGAACTTGCCTGCTGGACAAGCAAGGAGGAATCGTTATGAAAAATTACGATTCGATCAGGCATGTACGCGGCGAATCTCTTTTTATTGATGACATTCCTTTTCTTGACGGAACACTTTACGGTTATATTTACTATTCTCCCATCGCTCATGGTAAAATTTTGCAGCTCGATTTTACCGAGGCATTAAATTCTCCGGGTGTGAAGGATGTGTTCTCCTCGAAGGATATTCCGGGGCAAAATCAGATTGGGGGAATTATCCAGGATGAAAATCTTTTTGCCGAAGAAGATATCCACTTCATCGGTCATCCGATTGCAATAGTTGTAGCAGATACATACTTGCATGCACACGATGCATCAAAAAAAATAAAAAGCGTGTTAGAAAAACTTCCTCCTATTCTCGATCCGCGCGAAGCTTCGGCTAAGAATGAACTGATCATTCCGCCAAGAAAGTTTGAATTGGGCAATGTCGATTCTGTCTGGAATAAATGTGATTATGTAATCGAAGGCAAAGCAGAAAGCGGTGGGCAAGAGCATTTGTATCTTGAAACTCAAGGCTCGCTGGCAATGCCAACAGAATATGGCGGTATAAAAGTTTTTTCCGCTACTCAAGCCCCAACCGCGGTTCAAAGAACCATCGCGAACGTGCTAAGTATTCCTATGCACAAGGTTGAAGTTGATGTTCAGCGTCTCGGCGGCGGTTTCGGCGGAAAGGAAGATCAAGCAACGGCATGGGCATGCATGGCTTCTTTGGCAGCATTTAAGCTCAAGACCCCGGTCAAATTGATTCTCAATCGGCAGGACGATATTCGTCTTACCGGAAAACGTCATCCTTATTCTTCTGATTATAAAATTGGATTGACTAAAGAGGGAAAAATTTTAGGATACGAAGCCATATTTTATCAAAATGCCGGCGCTACTGCCGATCTTTCACCTGCAATTTTAGACAGAACGCTATTTCACTGTACAAACACTTACTTTATACCAAACGTACGCGCTACAGGATTGTGCTGTAGAACGAACATCGCTCCGAATACCGCTTTCCGCGGATTTGGCGGACCTCAGGGAATGTTTGTGATTGAATCAGCAATTTACAAAGCTGCTCAAGTAATGGGAATTGATTCGACTGAAATTCAAAAAATTAATTTGCTCAAAGAAGGTGATGAATTCCTATTCGGGCAAAAAACATTTAACTGTAATGCAGTAAAATGTTATGATGGATTATATGAGCGATACCCTTTTGAAAAAATTAAACAGGAGATAGATCAATTCAATTCAAAAAATAGTTTGATAAAAAAAGGCGCGGCGGTAATTCCCATTTGTTTTGGAATCTCATTCACTACAACTTTTTTGAATCAAGCATCCGCGCTGGTTCATATTTATACAGACGGAAGCGTGAATATCAGTACCGCAGCGGTTGAGATGGGGCAGGGCGTCAACGCTAAGATGAAACGAATTGCTGCACGTACACTATCAATTGATGAATCCAGAATAAAAGTTGAGTCAACTAATACATCACGCGTTTCGAATACGTCACCAACAGCCGCAAGTAAAGGAACTGATCTTAACGGATTCGCGGTGATTGACGCATGTAATATTCTAAATGACCGATTGCAAAAAGTAGCAGCTAAAGAATTTGGCGATAATGATCCGGCAACAATTTCATTCAAGAACGAAAAAGTATTTTATGAAGGTGAGCCTACAACGTTGACATTTAGTGAACTCGTAAAAAAAGCTTATATCTCAAAAATCAGCCTAACCGCGCAAGCGCATCACTCAACGCCGGACATATATTTCGATACAAAAACAAATAAAGGTCATCCGTTTGCATATCATGTTTACGGATCCGCAATTGTTCAAGTTACTTTAGATTGTCTGCGCGGAACTTACGAGTTTGATTCCGTTAAAGTCGTTCACGATTTTGGCGAAACTTTTCATGAGGTGATTGATCTTGGGCAGGCAGAAGGCGGAATTGTTCAAGGGATAGGATGGATGACGTTGGAAGAATTAAAATGGGACAGCGACGGAAAACTTTTGACAGATGCACTGTCTACATATAAAATTCCTGATATTCATGCTATGCCGAAAGAGATGAAGATTCATTTCTTAGAAAACTCGCCAAATGATTTTGGTCCTCTTCGTTCTAAAGCAATAGGAGAGCCGCCATTTATGTACGGCATTGGCGCTTACTTTGCGCTGGCAAATGCAATGAGAGCGTTCAAACCAAATATCGAAATAGATCTTTCAGCTCCGTTAACACCGGAAAAAGTTTTACTCACTCTTTATAACAAATAGAACAATTAGGAGAATCAATGTATAACTGGTCATGGCAAATTGAAAACGAAGAATATTTAAAAAAAACGATTCAACGATGCAAAGAACTAAAAATCTTTTTACCGAAATTCAGTCAATTGAAAAATCCGGATTCTATTCCTCAATCCGTTCAAAAGAAACTTGAGAAAATTGGATTGGAAGATATCAACCCGCTTAACTTATTCAGAATTAATTGGCAGAATGATGTAAAAACAGGAAGAATAGGCGGAATAAATTATTTAGAAATTCCAAAAGAGATCACAGGCATCAAAGCGCGTGTGGTAGGACTTGTTGGAAAATATTTTCCGACAGGCGCACACAAAGTTGGTGCAACTTACGGCTGTCTCGCTCCCTACTTAGTTACCGGCAGATTCAATCCCGAGTATCATAAAGCTGTCTGGCCATCAACCGGTAACTTTTGCAGAGGAGGCGCTTTTAATTCTGCTCTATTATCTGTTCATGCTGTAGCAATTCTACCGGAAGAGATGAGCAAGGAAAGATTTGATTGGCTTAAAGAGATTGGCGCTGAAGTTTTTGCTACATACGGATGCGAAAGTAATGTAAAAGAAATTTACGATAAGTGTCATGAACTTGTCGCAAAGGGAGATGAGTATCTAATATTCAATCAGTTCGAGCAATTCGGAAATCCCGTTTGGCATTACGAAGTTACCGGCGGAACTCTTGAAAGACTGTTCAATCAAATTAAAGATTCCAATAGCAGGTTGAGCGGATATGTAAGCGCAACCGGTTCAGCCGGTACAATTGGTGCTGGTGATTATCTGCGCGAAAAATTCCCTCACATTAAAGTTACTGCTACTGAAGCGCTGCAATGCCCGACACTTTTAATGAACGGTTACGGAGCGCACAGGATTGAAGGCATTGGAGATAAACATATTCCCTGGATTCATAATGTAAAAAATACGGATGCTGTCTGCGCAATTGATGATGAAGATCCTTTGAGAATTATGAGATTGTTTAATGAGTCTGAAGGGAAGAAATGGTTGATGGATAATGGTGTGAAGGATGATGTTATTGAAAAATTACCATGGCTTGGTATTTCATCAATAAGCAATATGCTTAGTTCTATTAAACTTGCTAAATATTACGAGATGGATGAAAATGACGTGATCTTTACAATCTTTACCGATTCTAAAGAGATGTACAATTCACGTTTAGATGAAATGAATCAAACATGGGGAAAATATTCCGAACGTCAATCGGAAGTTGATTGGACTTCTGTAGTTAAGAAACAGAGTATAGACTACTTTCGGGAACTAAGCTACTATGACAAAAAGCGGATACACAACCTGAAATATTTTACATGGGTAGAACAGCAGGGAAAAACAGTTGAAGAACTGAACTCGCAGTGGTACGATGAAAATTATTGGGTGGAAAGACTTACTATTGCGCCGCTATGGGATCAGCTAATTGACAATTTCAATAAACATGTCGGCTTAGAACCGTAGCATTTTCATTGAGAGTATTACAAATAATTTTCTAAAGAAGATATTTTTATGATTAAGGTTCGGGGAATTCATATGTATCAATGAGGGAAAAAATGAAAAACATAATAACAACAATTGAGAATGCCTGGATTTGCCCGGTTATTGACGGAGGAATAATACCTTTATTTGGTGACGTAACAATTTCCGAGGGAGTGATCTCAAAAATACGTCCGAAAAATTTTCAAACGTTTCTTAAGAATCCCGAAAAGGTAAATAAAAATTCCTTTAACGCGTGTGGAAGAGTGTTAACACTTCCTCTCGTAAATTTCCATGATCATATCTATTCCAGACTTGCAAAAGGATTACCTCTTAAGGGCGATTTTGGAAATTTCCAGAACGTGCTGCATAATTTATGGTGGAAGCTTGACCGCGCGCTCGATAACGATATGATTGTTGCCAGCGCTCAAATGGCAGCGCTGGAATCAATCCGAAACGGTGTGACTTATATTTTTGATCATCATTCATCTCAAAATGAAATTTCCGGAAGCCTTTCTACAATCAAAAATGTTTTGCACGAGTTTGGTCTTCGCGGTGTACTCTGTTTTGAGAGCACGGATCGGAACGGCTCTGAATTGGCTTTAAATGGATTGAACGAGAATAAAAACTTTTTCACTTCACAACTCAACGGTGATTTCCACGGAATGCTGGGACTGCACGCTTCTTTTACTCTTTCAGATGATCTTCTTTCTGAAGCCCGTGATTTACAAAAACAATATGAGCTTGGTATCCATATTCATGTTGCCGAGGACGACTGTGATAACAAATTGAGTGTTGAGTTTACGGGAAAAAGACCCATACGAAGGTTAACACAATACAAATTGATCAATTCAAAAAGTATACTTGTACACGGAGTTCATCTAACCGGAAAAGATTTTATAAAAATTAACGAGACTGAGGGAGCACTTGCGTTTTGTCCCGATTCAAATCTGAATAATTCTGTTGGTCTGCCCCAATTTGGAGAGATTCCAAATAGTATTCCTTTCTTAGCCGGAACAGATGGAATGCATTCTAATATTGCGCGTTCAATGAAACAGCTTTTTCTTCTAACACGCGGGCAGGAAAATAGTTTTGATGACTCTACCGCAATAATTAAAAAATTATATTTCGATCAACTGATTTTTGCCAAAAAATACTTTCTTGATTTTCCCTCGTTGAACCAGGGTGATAGAGCAGATATGATTTTGTGGGATTATATTCCCCCAACCCCTATAAGCAGAGAAAATTTTTGGGGGCATCTTATTTATGGTATTTTAGAGTATCCGGTTCACAGCGTTTTACAGAATGGTGAATTTTTAATGAAAAATTTCCGGCTGATGAAAACGGATGAAAACAAAATTAAAAATGAAATTTACATTCAAGGTGAAAGATTAGTCAATAAAATGAAAAAATAACCGGCTGAGGTTAACTCCGGGTTTGGGTTGAATTAAAAATAGAGAAATTAATGAGTGAAGAATTTTCAGTAGTAGGTAAAAAAATTATCCGCGAAGATGGATTTGATAAAGTAACCGGGCTGGCAAAATTTGCCGATGATTATAAATATGAAGGAATGCTTCATTCTGTAATGCTAAGAATTAAGGAAGCGCATGCCGAGATTAAATCAATAGATTTTTCGGCAATTGAAAAAAATGAATCTCTTTTTTCAATAATTACATCGGCGGATATTCCCGGCGCCAAGAAAGTTGGAATGATCAGAAATGATCAGCCGATATTCTGCAATGAAAAAGTTGTAACTCCCGGCGATGTTCTGGCAATGCTCGTTGGCGAATCCGAAGCCGAATTGCGTTTACTCCTTTCTAAAATTAAAGTTGATTTTACACCTTTGCCTGTTTTAACTGATCCACAAAAATCCTTAGAGAAAGATTCTATCTTAATTCATCCGGAGACAGGAACAAATCTTATTGTCCATCATCCCTTGCGCAAAGGTGATATTGAAAAAGGATTTGCCGAGAGTGATGAAATTCTTGAGCAGACATACACTACTCAGCTTATCGAGCATTCATACATCGAACCTGAGGCTGTAATTGCAATTCCTCTTGGAACTTCACAAGGAGTTAAATTAATTGGCAGTATACAAAATCCATTTACAACAAGAAGATTCGTAGCTAATGTTTTGAATCTTCCGTTAACAAAAGTTCGTGTTCAACAAGCGCATCTTGGCGGATCGTTCGGCGGTAAAGATGATACAATGTGCATTCTCTCTGCCCGTGCTGCTGTTGCAGCGGTAAAAACAAATCGTCCGGTTAAAATTCGGTATACTCGCGAAGAATCTATTCTCGAATCATATAAACGTCATCCATACATTCTTAATTATAAAGTTGGGTATTCTAAGAATGGTAAGATTAAGGCGATGAAGATTGATATTCTTGCAGACGGCGGTGCTTATGTTTCGATGAGTCCTTTTGTAACCTGGCGTTCTGTTGTTCAAGCAACCGGTCCATATGAAATTGCAAATGTCCATACTGATGTTCGTGCTGTTTACACAAACAATCCTTACACGGGCGCAATGCGCGGATTCGGATCACCGCAGCCGATCTTCGCACAGGAATCTTTGATGGATGAGATTGCAGCACGGCTTGAAATGGCACCCGATGAAATAAGAAGAGTTAATGGATTGAAAATTGGTTCGGCAACGGCGACCGGACAGACTCTTAAAGATCACGAGGTTAATTTAGTCCGCGTACTAGATGTTGCCTGCGGAAGTACAGACTTCAAAACCAAATGGGAAAAAAATAAAAAAAATAAATCGGTTGTCGTCGATTACGATTCTTCCTCACCAATTTTAAACGACTCACAGTTTATCGATCCCGGAGATTTGATTAAGAAAGGAATCGGTTTAGCCGTGAGTTTCAGAGGATGTTCTCTCGGCGCAGAAGGAATAGATGCCGCCGCTGCTTATATTTCAATTCAAAATGACGGAAGTGTTTATCTCGATTGCGGCTTAGCCGAGAACGGGCAAGGTCTTCGTACAACGTATTCAATAATTGCTTCGGAAGTTCTTGGAATTACTTCCGATAAAATAATCTATCTCGAACTTGATACCGGAATTACACCCGATAGCGGACCAACAGTTGCATCACGAGGAACTATAATGGGTGGAGGAGCGGTTAAAAACACGGCTGAAATTCTGCGTGAAAGATTGGTTACACTTATAAAAGCGGAATACAAATTAGCGGATGAAGATGTTGTTTCGTTCAGTGAGAACTTAGTCTTCTCCCGCAGAAAAGGATTAATTGCAAAGTTTCCGGAAATCTGTAAATTGGCTTCATCACGCGGTATTAACCTTGCAGCGGTCGGATGGTATAAAAGTCCCAGCGTTCATTGGAATGAAGAGTCAGGTCAAGGTGATGCATACTTCACTTATGTTTACGGATGTCAGGTTGCGGAGGTTAGTGTAAACATCGCTACCGGAGAAATTTACATAGATAAAATTACTGCTGTACACGATCCGGGCAAAGTAATTAACCGCCTTGGTGCAGAAGGGCAAGTTTATGGCGGTGTAACTCAAGGTGTTGGTTATGGAATTTTTGAAGAAGTTACCACCGATAAAGGATTTATACGTGAACTTAATTTTGACACATATACAATTCCAACCAGCAAAGATATAACGGAAATTAAACCCATATTTATTGAAGGAAAAGAATCTTATGGACCGTGGGGCGCAAAATCGTTAGGAGAACCAACATTGGAATTAGGATCTGCGGCTATATCAAATGCTGTTTATAATGCTGTGGGTAAAAGATTTTTTAATCTGCCCCTAAATCTCGAAGAAATTTTACTTAGCAAAAAACTTCGTCCGGCAGATACGAAAAGAGGAAGCTTATTATGATGCCATCATTCGAAATACTATTCCCCAAAAATCTTAACGATGCTTTGAATGCGATTTCTCTTTATAAAGAAGATGTTCATATCATTGCCGGCGGAACAGATGTAATTCCTGGATTAAATCAGGAATCAAAACGTTTTAAGAATACCCGTTTATTGATTGATATAAACAGAGTTCCGGAAATGAAAGGAATAACTGTTGATCAAGAAAAAATTTCTATTGGAGCAGCGGAAACATTTTCGGAAATTTTACTCAATGAAATTGTTCAAAAAAAATTACCACTACTTTGGAAATCTGCCGGTACAATTGGAAGTGTTCAAATTCGTAACCGCGCAACTCTTGCAGGCAATTTTGTTAACAACGCACCTTGCGCAGATTCTGTTCCCGTACTTCTTGCCTATAATACTAAGGTTGAAATTGAGTCTCTTAACTCGAAAAGGGAAATTCTCTTGAATGATTTTTTAAGCGCTCCTTACAAAACAAAACTCGGTAAGGATGAGATGGTTACAAGAATTAATATTCCAATTCCATCAAGCAAATTAAATGGCGATTTTTATAAACTCGGGAGGCGCAGAGCCGTTGCAATTAGCAGAATTACTCTCGCTTTGTTAATTAGTCTAAATCATAATATGATTGATGAGATTAGAATTGCCTCCGGTGCTGTTACACCGATAGGTATGAGGTTTTTTGATCTCGAAAAATTTGCAGAAGGACAAAAAGTTGAAGATCAATTTCTTAAAGAGTTATCAAAAAAGTTAGGTGAACAAATTATTCAAGTCGCCGGACTCCGCTGGTCCAGCGAATATAAATTGCCTGTAGTACAGCAAATATTTTATCAATTATTAAAAGGAATAGAACGCAGATCTTTATGATCTCTTATGATTAGTTATGATCTTAATAAATCATAACCATCATGATAATCCGCGTTCCATTTAACGGTTTAAGATGGAATTAAGATTTAAAATAAACGGTAACGAAGTTGAAGTTATTACCGAGCCATACATTCGTCTGATTGATTTATTAAGAGATAATTTTGATCTCACCGGAACAAAAGAAGGATGCGGTATAGGTGAATGCGGTGCATGCACAGTTTTGATGAATGGACGCGCGGTAAACTCGTGTTTGGTACTTGCCGCTCAAGCAAACGATTCTGAGATTGTCACTATTGAAGGAATTGCCGAAGGAGAGGTACTGAGTTCGCTTCAGAAAAATTTCCTTGTTCATGGTGCAGTTCAATGTGGATTCTGCACTCCCGGAATGGTATTATCTGCTTCAGAGTTACTAGATCAAAAACCAAATCCCACTGATGAAGAGATTAAAGATGCAATAGCCGGCAACTTGTGCCGTTGCACTGGTTACAAACAGATCATCGAAGCAATTAAAGAAACTGCAAAAGAATTGAAATCAAAATAATATGCCTACACCGCTAATAATTTGAAAGAAAAGTTGTCTCAAAAGTAATTTTTCAAAAGATGATCTGCGAAAATCCGTTTAATCTGTGTAATCCGCGGACTATTCTATGATAAAGTATTACTTTTGAGACGGCTTCACTTTATTCTATAAAAGATATGAATAATCTTTTCGGATGACCTTCATAATCTCAACTAATCTTTCCAATTCAATTTCCTTAGCGAATGAAGTTTTTATCAATACACCATCTTCGTCAAGTACAATTGTTCCATTTTCTTTTTCCCATCTCAACTCGGCTGTTTGATTTTGCCCATCGGCTCTGAACAAAAATCCATCGTTGCTACTGTTCTTGAATTCCTCTTCATTAGTAAACAATGTTAACTTCTCTTTATACGGCGCTCCTTGGTAAGGACAGAAAGTTTCGCAGTTGCCGCACTCATTGCAAAATGAATCCAAATGAATCACCTGATATTTATCTTTGAATAAAGCTGAGTTTATTTCGATAGGAATGTTAGCGCGGTTTGGACATACTTCTACGCATTTATTGCAGATAAAATTACATCCTAAACATCTTTCCGCCTCAGAAATAAAATCTGCATGATTCTGTCCGGCAATCTCTCCTTTTCTTCTCCTAATATCGCTAAGGTGTGTTTGATCGTCTAACAAATAATTTTTCAACGGTTGAATTAGATGTTCGATATTTTCCTTTTTAATAATTGCTTCGGCTGCGTTTTTTCCGTCAGCGATAGATTCAACAACTGTTGATGGCCCTCTCAAGGCATCGCCGCCGATAAAAACATTTTCGACCATCGTTTCGTTTGACGAGGATACTTTTACTTTCTCTTTTTCAAAAGCAATTTTGTTTTGCACCAAAGTTGTTTTATCAACTCTTTCTCCTATAGCCGAGATAACGGAATCAACTTTGAGTTCTACAAATTCTCCCTCTATCGGCTCAACATTTTTTCTTCCGTCCTGACCAACATCACCGAGTTTCATCTTTTGACATGTGAGTACTCCGTCAAGAAATTTCACTGGAAGCAGAAGTTCTTTAAATTCAACACCGTCTTTTAGTGCAGAATGGAATTCCTCTTTATCGGCAGGCATCTGCTCCTTTGTTCGGCGGTAAAGTAAATATACTTTATCGACCCCTTCATATCTTTTGGCGGAACGGGCGCTATCCATAGCGGAATTTCCGCCGCCTACGACGGCAACAGATTTTCCAAGCATAAATATTTGTTCATCGTTATAATCCTTCAAAAATTCTATCGCCCCGAAAATGTTTTCATTGTCTCCTTCTAACTGAATTTTATTTGATGCCTCAGCTCCGATGGCTATATAAATATATTTATATCCTTCCCTCTTCAGTTTTTCAACAGAAAAATTTGGATCTATTCCGAAAATAAATTTAACTCCATGCTTCTCAATAAATTCAATGTCTTTCTCAATTGCTTCTTCCGGCAGACGGAATTTTGGCAAAACATTTTTGACAATTCCGCCGGCGTTCATTTCACGCTCGAAAATTGTTACATCAAACCAGGCTTTGGCTAAAAAGTATGCAGCCGATAATCCGGATGGGCCCGCGCCAATTACGGCAATCTTTATGTTATTCCGATTCTCTAAGAAATCTGTTTTAAACTTTTTGAGATACGATTTGTAACCATTTTCCGCCGCTTCCTTTTTTAGATCTCTAATAAGTACCGGATCATCATAATCCCATCTTGTGCAATGGTACATACACTGATGATCGCAAATGTAGCCGGTGATATGGGGTAACGGATTTTTCGAAACAATAAGTTCGTAAGCTTCATCATATCTTTTCTTTTCAACTAATCTGATGTAAGAGGCAACATCTTGATGAATAGGGCAAGCTTCCTGACATGGCGCGATGAAACAATCAAACACCGGCAGAGCTTTCGGAATCTTGATAGAATTTATTTCCCGTTTCTCTTTCGAATAATTTCTTTCGGAAAGGGACTCTTCTGCTACAGTTTTTAAGACAGCCAGATTAATTTTATTTCCTCGTTTGTTCTTTAGATAATTCTTTTCTGCAGTTTCAGTAATCTGTGCTAAACGCAGATATCCGCCTGGTTTCAACAAGTCGGTAACAAATGTAATTGGTGATATTCCCGTTTGCAGAATTTCCTGAATGTTATGATTGGTAGCCCCGCCCGAATAAGAGATGTTAATTTCACCGTTAAACTCGGTTGCCAGTTTGTTTGCAAGATTTATAGTGAGTGGAAAGATAGATCTTCCCGACATGTACATGTCCTCGCCGGGTAGAGTTTTAAGAGTATTCTTTACACCCAATGTGTTGGAAAGTTTTATTCCAAATACTTTATTGTTTGCAGCGGCAAATGCCCGCAGACGGTTAACCATAGGGATAGCATCTTTATATTGAAGATCATGATCGAAAGAACTCTTAACGAGGCTGATATATTTGTATCCGAGTTTATGAAGAGTTTTATGTACAAAATCAAATCCTAAAAGGGTAGGATTTAGTTTCACATATGTATTAAGGTTTTTTTCTTGAATTAGATACTTGGCAATAGCCTCAATTTCTTCCGGCGGACAACCATGCATTGTAGAGAGAGTAACAGAGTTTGAAATATGCGGAGATATACTTTTTATTTTTTGATTGAGAGTTCCCATTCTGTCTTGATCTAGAAAAAAATTCTTTTCGAGCAAATTGACAGTCAAATTATCACTTAGATATTCTATTAATTGTGCTTTGTATAGTGCAAAAAATTTATTCTTAGATGCATCTTTCAACTCCTCAATGAAACGGTTCATCCTTTCAGTTTTTATTCCATCTAGATCGTATCCAACGCTCATATTAAATACAAATCCTCTTTCGGATTGTGACAATTGAAATAGCTCTTTTACGAAATGAAGTAAAATCCAGGCTTTTAAATATTCATCGTAAGATTCATCCAGAGAAAGTTCTTGAGACCATTCTACATTATAGCCTTCATCTTGCGCATCTATGCAGGGCTTCTCAAACTTCAGATTGTCAAGTTTCTGTACCGTCTTTAGTTCAAAGAAACGACCGCCAACAAGATATGCGCTTATAATATTTTGAGTCATTTGTGTATGCGGTCCGGCAGCCGGTCCGAATGGCGTTTCAAGTATCTCGCCAAAAATTCGTTCACTCGCATTAATTTTTGCTGCATAATATTTTTCGGAGGGAATTCCGAATATTGTCCTGTGATTAACAAACTCGGAAATGATCCAGTTGAGTAAATTCTTAAAAGGAAGTGGCTGCATTTTGTCCGACATAATTAATCCTAAAATTATTCTTATTATATATAAATATAAGACATAACGGTATTAAGTGTGAAAGCAATTTTGTAATTTCCTATCAAAATATTTAATTACAGCCAGTCATTTTTGAGAGAAAGAACTTCGAAGCCAATAAAAAACTTTTAGGTTCATCAAACGAAGCTAAAACGTAGATTGAAAAAGGTGAATCAATTAACTAACATAAATGGTACTAAAATGGAAAAATCACTAAAGGAAAAATTATTTTCTGCTGTTGAAGCCGAAAAAGAAAATTTGTTTTCGTTAATACAAAAACTTATTCAAATTAAAAGCTACAGCGGAGAAGAAAAAGAAATTGTTGAATTCATTGTTGCGAAAATGCAAGATTTTGGATTTGATGAAGCTTACCACGATGCATTCGGGAACGCTATTGGAAAAATTGGAAATGGTCCAATCAAAATTATGTTTGATGCTCACATCGATACGGTGAAAGTAACAGAGACAGAAACTTGGGCTCATCCTCCATTCGGCGGTGAAATAGTAAACGGAAAATTGTATGGGCGCGGTGCGGTTGATGAAAAGCCGGCAATGGCAGGATTTATGATTGCCGGTAAAGTATTGAAAAAAATTTATGGAGAAAATTTTCCGTTTACCCTTTATGTAGTTGGTTCTGTGCTCGAAGAAGATGCGGACGGATACCCTCTTTATCACATTATTGCTAACGAGGGGATTAGACCTGATTATGTTGTATTGGGTGAGCCCACTGATCTTAAGGTTTACCGCGGGCAACGCGGAAGAATGGAACTGAAAATTACTACAACTGGTAAATCGGCTCACGGCGCACATAATCAAAAAGGTATTAATGCTATCTATAAGATGATGCCTATTATTTCGGAAATTGAGAAACTGGACAAAAAATTAAAACCAAAAAAACCATTGGGAAAAGGTTCAATAACAGTCAGTAATGTAACTTCAAAAGCACCGTCCATGTGTTCGGTTTCGGATTTTTGTCAAATCCATTTGGATAGAAGAATGACCATAGGAGAAAATAAAAATTCAGTAATCAAAGAATTGAAAACCATTATAAAGAAATTTAAGAGCGATGCCAAAGTTACGATTCCAAACGTTGAAGGAGTTAGCTGGAAGGGAACTAATTTTTCGCAAGAAGCATATTTCCCTACATGGGTTTATGACGAAAAGCATCCATTAGTTGATGCGGCGATGAAAACTTCTAAAGCGGCTATTGGAAAAGCGAAGAGCGGTGTGTGGAGTTTTTCTACTAACGGTGTTGCAACGGCTGGACATTTTGGAATTCCGACAATAGGTTTTGCACCGGGCAAAGAAGAACTTGCTCACTCTTCAAAAGAAGAACTTGTGCTGAATGATCTTCTGAAAGCGACAAGGTTTTACTCTCTCTTTCCGTTTGAATTGGTAAAAGGAAAATAGAACGCAGATGGTCATGATCTTTTATGATGCATTAAGATAAAGCAGAAACACATGAATGATAATTATATACATTCGGATATTACGGATAAGATCATAAAAGCGTTTTACAATGTCTATAATAAGTTGGGTTATGGTTTTCTTGAAAAAGTTTACGAACGGGCGATGTTGATAGAGTTGTCAAAGTATGGACTGGGTTGTAAGAATCAATTTCCCATTAATGTTTTTTATGAGGAGAAAAATGTTGGAGAATATTTTGCCGATATTATTGTTAATGATGTTGTAATTGTTGAATTGAAAGCTGCGGAAAGTTTATGCGAAGAACATGAATGCCAACTTGTTAATTATTTAAAAGCGAGCGAGATAGAAGTAGGTTTATTACTTAATTTTAGGAAAAGTCCACAATTGAAAAGAAAAGTTCTTACTCAAGCATTTAAAAAATCATAATAAATCTTAATTATCATAATAATCAGCGTTCTATTCGTAACGCTTTGGAGAAAAATATGGAAACACGTTTCAAAGGAAGACATTTTATAACAGAAGACAATTGGACAAAAGAAGAACTCGATATAGTTTTTGAGACAGCCTTCGATTTGAAGAAAAAATTCTACGCTGAAGAGCAAACTCTATGGCTGCCGTATAAAACACTTTTCATGATGTTCTTTGAGCAATCTACGCGAACAAGAAACTCGATGGAAGCCGGAATGACTCAGCTTGGTGGTCATGCGCACGATTTGACCCCCGACAAAATGCAAATAACACATGGCGAAGTTGCAAAGGATACGGCAATAATTCTCAGCCGAATGGGGCATGGCATCGCATGCAGAAACTGTTTTTACGGTGTGGGCAATAAATATTTAAATGAACTCGCACAAAATTCCCGCAAGCCGGTTATGTCGCTTCAAGATGATGTATATCATCCGTTCCAGGGACTTGCTGATTTGATGACGATTTTTGAGCACATGGGTAGAAATACAGAAAGATTAAAGGTAACGGTCTCCTGGGCTTATGCGACAACACATTCAAAACCTTTAAGCGTTCCACAAACACAGATACTTCTTTTCCCACGGTATGGAATTGATGTTACAGTTGCTCATCCTAAAGAATTTCCTCTTAGTAAAAATATTGTTGAGAAGGCTCAGCAAAACGCTAAAGAAGGGGGCGGCAGTTTGCGTTTCACAAATGATATGGATGAGGCTTTTGAAGGTGCAAATATAGTTGTTCCAAAAAACTGGGGCGGCTTTGGTTATTATGATGAAGAACATTATCTCGCTAATGAAGATGAATGTAAGAAAGAGATGAAAAGCAATCTCGATAAATATAAAAATTGGATTTGCGACGATAAGAAGATCAAACTTGCAGACAAAAACGTTAAGCTAATGCACGCTTTACCCGCTGACAGGAATAATGAAGTAACAGATGAAATTTTGGACAATCCTAATATTTCGATCGTGTTTGATGAAGCGGAGAACCGTCTTCACACTGCAAAAGCAATCATGGGATTAACAATGTAAATCAATAGAACGCAGATGACGCGGCTTGAGCAGATGATCGCGGAAATGTCACGAAAAAAATTATCGAAGCATTTTATAAAGTTTATAATATACTTGGATATGGTTTACTTGAGAAGGTTTATGAAAACGCAATGCGAATCGAATTAAAACGAATGGGTGTGAATGTTGACGCGCAAAAAAATATACGAGTTCATTACGCTGGTTATGAAATCGGTAATTATTACGCAGATCTTATTGTAAATGATTTGATTATTTTAGAATTGAAAACCGCAGAAGCAATTTGTGAAGAACATGAGGCACAGTTGATCAATTATTTAAAAGCAACAAATATCGAAGTTGGTTTATTATTGAATTTCGGAAAGAAACCCGAATTCAAAAGAAAAGTATTTATGAATTCAAATAAAAAATCTGCGGTAATCCGTTGAATCGGATTTTATCCGCGTTCTATTCCTTTTATGAAAAAATACTTATACAAATGTTTCGATTGCGGAAAGAAGTTCGACAAGGATGAGATCGAAAATCGGTTGATTTATCTTTGTCCAACTTGCGGCTCGGTTGAAAAGAACCAGCCGCTTCGAGGAGTACTATTAATCGAGTATGATTATGAATCGATTAAAAAAAATCATTCGAAGGAAGAATTTCTAAAATTATCGCCGGGCAAATTTTGGCAGTATGATTATCTATTGCCTCTCAATTTTGAGCCTTGTCATTCTGAGAAGCGGGGTGACGAAGAATCTAATAAAAATAGAGATTCTTCTTTCGTCCTTTCAGGACTCACTCAGAATGACATGAATAAAATTTCGCTTCCTTCAGATTGTGTTATGACACTTACTTTCGAAGGGAAAAATTTTCAAGTTTTAGATGACACACGCAATCCTACATTATCGTTTAAGGACAGGGCATCGAGTCTTGTTGCGCTTAAAGCAATACAACTGGGAATAAAAAAAATTGCCGCCGCTTCCACAGGAAATGCGGGCTCGTCGCTTGCCGGAATTTGTTCAAGGCTTGGATTGAGTTCTGTTATCTTCGTTCCTAAAAATATTCCGGAGGCTAAAAGAATACAAATTCAATCGTACGGCGCAGAAATTTACCTTGTTGACGGCGACTATGATTTAGCTTTTGATACTTGTCTTGATATTTCAACTAAAAAAAAATGGTACAACAGAAACACTGCTTATAATCCGCTCACAATAGAGGGTAAAAAATCCGCCGCGTTTGATATTTTTATTTCGACAAAGGGTAAGATGCCCGAGATCATTTTTGTCCCGACAGGAGACGGAGTTATTCTTTCCGGTCTTTACAAAGGATTATGGGAATTGAAACAGCTGGGCTGGATTCAAAAAATACCGAAATTGATTTGTGTTCAAGCCGAAGGTGGAAATGCTGTGGTAAGGTATACAACTAATCAAAATTTTGAATATAGGTCTGCCTCAAGTGTTGCCGATTCAATTTGTGCAGGAGCTCCAAGATGTTTATATATGGCATATGATGCCATAGTTAATTCAGGCGGCAATGCTGTTGAGGTGAGCGATAAAGAAATTCTGGATGCACAAAAAACAGTTGCACAAAAATTTGGAATATTACTGGAGCCATCTTCATCTTCCACTTTTGCCGCATTTAAGAATTATGTTGACTATAATAAAATTCAAGATGAATCAGTATTGCTGCTCTTTACCGGCAACGGATTGAAAGATATGTCGGCATTAAAAACATGGAATAAAAATATTGATCCGCTTTCCTCTACAGAAATAAAAAATATGTTGATAGATTAATTCAAGAGTAGGTACCGGAAATACCCGGTGAAGTGAAGGGAGGAATTTATTAGTATCAGCTGAATCATGTTGAAAACCGCATTGCCAATTTGCTCGAGTACTATGGAAATTTTATTCTGATATGGTTAAAAAGAAAATAAACGGTTTATTGATCGCGGCGGGGTTTTCAAAAAGAATGGGTGATTTTAAACCGTTAATGGATTACAATAACAATCCTTTCATTGTCCTAATTACCAAAAAACTTCTTACCGTTTGCGAAAACGTAATTATTGTCACCGGCTATAAAAGTATCGAAATTGAAAATACAATTAAGTTTGCCTTCATTGAAAATAATTTGTTTCCGCGTGTTCAAATTGTTGTTAATCCCAATTATGAAAAAGGAATGTTTAGTTCACTTCAAGCCGGATTGAAAAAACTTATCTCTTCCGATTGGATCTTATTCCATTTCGTAGATCAGCCGTTTCATAAAGAAAAATTTTACAAAGAACTTGTTGCGAAAATTGACAATGATTACGACTGGATTCAACCAATTTATGATGGCATAGAAGGTCATCCTGTTTTGTTTAGAAATACAATCTTCGAGAAAATTATTTCAAGTCCCCAGAGTCATATGCTGAGGTTGGTACGAGATGATGGCATGACTAAAATAAAGAAGTGGAAATGCAACTATCATCAAATACTAAAAGACTTTGATACGCCTGAAGATTTGAAATCATTCGTATCAGAATGAGCTAAATTACTCACTGCCAATTGTCCGCATGCAGCCGCAATATCATCGCCTTGAGTTTCTCGAATCATAACTGTAATGTTATTATTGCGAAGCATATCAGCAAAAATTTGAATCTTATCAAGAGATGTTGGGTGAAGCTCGGCAGAAATTCCGCTAGGATTTATATGAGCAATACTATTAAATGGAATGATATTGATCTTTGAAGGAAGTGAACTGCAAAGGACTGTTAATGCTTTCACGTCTTTAAGACTATCATTTAGATCTTTCAGCATCGTGTACTCGAAAGTTATGCGTGTTTTGGTCTTCTTAGCGTAATATTTAAGCGCTTCTACATTTTGTTTTAGAGAATATTTTTTGTTGATCGGCATTATTCGGGTACGGGTCTCCTCGAAAGCGGAATGAAGAGAAAACGCAAGTTTAACCCGTAAATTTCTATCGGCAAGATCAATTATCTTAGGTGCGATCCCCGCTGTTGAAACCGTGATGCGTTTGCGGCTTAATCCTTTTGTTAACTCATGAGTAAAAATTTCGATGCTGCTTAATGTATTCTCATAATTCAACAGCGGCTCACCCATTCCCATAAAAACAATATTAGTAATATTTTCCTTCCCATATTCTTTCGCCGCTATAAGATATTGGTCAACTACTTCTCCCGGTGTAAGATTTCTTTTATATCCCATTAGACCCGTAGCGCAAAATTTACAATCGAGCGGACATCCAACCTGCGTAGAAATACAAAGTGTATTTCTATCCTTCTCGGGAATCACAACAGATTCGATTTTCCGGTTATCATGTGTCGCGAATAGATATTTTTTTGTCCCGGTTGATTTCGAATCTTGAGTTTCAGCTAAATTTAAAGTTTGCAGTTCACAATTGTTGGTTAGTTTTTGCCGGAGTTCTTTGGGAAGATTTTCCATTTCCGAAAAATCAGTTGAGAGATGGTTGTACATCCAGTTGAATACCTGTTGCGCACGGAATTTAGGCTCCTCGATCGAAACAAAGTAATCCGTTAACTCGGAAAGGGTTAAGCCCTTTAGCTGTATCTTTTTTTCACTTGCGTTCATCTGTTACAAATATAAGTATGAAGTTGCATAGAGACAAAATTGCTATCGGATATGCAATTTGAATTCCGACTTTAAAATAGTTTCCTCATTTCAACCGACAAATAGTGCATCTATTTGACTAAAGAGAAAGTTTGTAATTTGGAGAGGCATTCTTTAGTTTACACATAAATTGAAAAAAATAAATCAGATTTTGGAGATAACATGAATTTTGAATTAACCGAAGAGCAATTAATGATTCAGCAGACTGCACGTGAGTTTGCGCAATCTGAAATCGCACCTACAGCTGTCCAACGCGATATAGAAGCAAAATTTCCGTCAGAATTAATTAAAAAATTAGGAGACCTTGGTTTTATGGGAATGATGGTCTCTCCCCAGTATGATGGCGCAGGTTTAGATGCCGTCAGTTATGTCTTGGCGATGATAGAAATTTCTAAAGTTGATGCTAGTCTTGGAGTAATCATGTCCGTTAACAATTCCCTGGTGTGTTACGGATTGGAAAAATGGGGAAGTGATTTCATTAAAGACAAATATTTGAAACCACTTGCGCGCGGAGAAAAATTGGGAGCGTTTGCACTTTCAGAGCCCGAGGCTGGAAGTGATGCCACTCATCAACAAACTACTGCAGTTAAAGATGGCGATCATTGGGTTATTAATGGAATGAAAAATTGGATTACTAATGGAATTTCAGCCGATTATTTTCTTGTTGTCACTCAGACTGATAAAGAAAAAGCTCATCACGGAATTACAACTTTTTTAGTAGAGAAAGGTACTCCGGGTTTCGGGCATGGAATTAAAGAGGATAAACTTGGTATTCGCAGCAGCGATACTTGTTCTCTAACATTTGATAATTGCAGAGTGCCGGAAGAAAATATTATATGGGAAGTGGGTAAGGGGTTTAATTTTGCGATGAATACTCTTAACGGCGGAAGAGTTGGAATTGCGTCTCAAGCAGTCGGAATTGCCGAGGGGGCACTCGAAGTTTCAGCAAAGTATGCAAAGACCAGAAAAGCATTCGGAACTGAAATTGCTCATCATCAAGCAATTCAATTCAAACTTGCCGATATGTCAACTAAAGTTGAAGCCGCCAAACTTTTAACTCTTCAAGCGGCGGCATTGAAAGATGCAGGCAAAAAACATGTTAAAGAATCTGCAATGGCAAAATTATATGCCTCAAAGATCGCGGTTGAATGCGCCCTCGAAGCCATTCAAATTCACGGCGGATACGGTTATGTAAGAGAATATTTGGTTGAGAGATATTTGCGCGATGCAAAAATTACTGAGATTTACGAAGGAACTTCTGAAATTCAGAGAATAGTAATTGCAAGAGAACTTTTGAAAGACTAAAGAGAATGAGATTTATGAAAAAGGAATTGAATAAGGCGATCGAGGTTATTAAAGAGATTGCAGATCCCGACAAAATAATTTTGTTTGGTTCACATGCTAAAGGAAAATCAAATTTTGACAGTGATATAGATTTGCTTGTCTTGAAAAGAGAAGTTAAAAACCGAAGAGAATTAGCTCAAAAAATTTATCTGAATTTCATTGATATTGGTGCACCTGTTGATGTTATTGTTGAAGACCCTGTAGAGTCTGAAATAAAAAAGAAGGACCCTTTTCTTATATATAAGGAAATAGCTGAGAGCGGTAAGGTTGTGTATGAAAGAAATTAAGAAAGCTAAGGAATGGTTAGACAGAGCCAAGAGGTTAACTGATTACGCTGTTGAGACTAGGTATCCTGCAGATCTTGAACCGGTAACTGAGAATGAATATAAAACTGTGATTAAAATTGCAGAAGAAGTTTTTGAATCGATTGATCAAATAATAAAATGATGGCTCGACTGTTAATTTCTTTTTTGTTCATAACCGAAATCTCATGTGCCCAAACTGAGCGGGTGAAGTGGGAATCTCAACAAGTTTCGTATGAACTTCCCGCTCTTCAACATCACTATTATACAATTGATAAATCAAGTTTCGGTTTGTCTATTCTTTCAGTTGCTCGTAACGCATATTACTTTTTTATTTCTGATCTTGATGGCGATAATTGTGCATTTTCACCATCATGTTCAACATTCTATCTTCAAGCCATCAAGGAAACAAGTGTTTTTAAAGGAACTCTTATGTTTGCTGACCGATTCACGCGCGATATAAATTTTTTTAAGGGGTCGGGTCATTATCTGTTGTTGCCGTCCAATAAATTTTTCGATCCCCCTTATAACTACACTCTTCATTCAGAAAAAATAAAATACTGATCCTCACGTGAATCTATCGAAAATTCAAGAAATATTTTCTGCACAAAGCAAAAACTATCTTATATTATTCGCACTATTCATTTTGCCATTTACAATTTCTTTGAGTCAAATTAGTTCCGATAATAATTTGTTGTCTCCCAAGAACCGATTAAAATTTGGCGACTATTTGTACAAAGAAAAAGACTATTTACGCGCCGCGGGTGAGTATAAAGAGTATCTTAAGACGAGCAATAATGATACGGTTCAGTTCAAATTTGCGAACAGTTTTTTTAAAATTGGACGGTTCATAGAAGCTACCGACAATTTTAAGGGATTGTTTTTTAACTCTTTGCTCTCCGAAGAAGCAAGATTAATGTTTTATGAATCAAATTTTTTCCGAAACAATTTTAAGACTTTTCGGGAACTTGCAGATCAGTCAAATTATAAGACAGTTAAGTACCATGACGAAATTGAACGATTAAAATTCACTACATATTTTTTTGACGATGCCATTCTTCCGGATGAAAATATAATACTCAAACCTTTTCCGGACTCGGTTCAATCTCAGTTATCACAGTTCTATTATCAGAAAAAATTTCCAAAGCAAAAGAGCATTACAACTGCGGCAATCTTTTCTGCAATAATTCCTGGTGCCGGAAAAATTTACACTGGAGAAATTGGTGATGGAATAACTACTTTCATTTCAACCGCGTTATCCGCCTATTTAGCATATACAAATTTTAATGCGGACCATCAATTTAGAGGCTGGCTATTTACAGGTCTTACAGCGTTTTTTTACGGCGGCTCTATTTACGGTTCAGCAGCCTCGGCTCAAATTTATAATGCCCGTATCCGTTTCAATTTTGAGAATGAAGTCAAAGTGTACTTTGAACAGCGGGACTACTTTTTGCCAAAGATTGATTTCTAAGATGAATATCCGATTATCAATTATATCGTTTCTCCTCCTTTTTTCTCTCGTTTCAAAAGGGCAGGATCATTTAACGCTATGGTATAATCACGCAAATAATTTATTCAACAATAAGCTCCACTATGACGCGGTTACAGAATATAAGCGCGTTCTTTTTTTTGATTCAACCAAATCATATCACTATTCCGCCAACTATAAAATTGGTGAAAGCTATAAAGCGGGCGCTAAGTTTGATGAAGCGATCCGATATTTTTCTTTTGCAGAATTAAACGCCCGGGACAGAGAAGAAATCTTCCAAACAAAAGCGCAGATCATTCGCGCAAATATTCTTAGAAAGACCACGGCACGTGCTGTTCAATTGTGCGATGAGTTAGAGAAAGATGGACGTTTTGTAGATAAGAGAGATACAATTAATTATTGGCGAGGCTGGGCTTTTATGTTTGCCAATGAATGGCAAAGTGCCGCAAATTCTTTTGCATTAATAAATCCCTCTCACGAGCTGAAATTATTAGCTGAACGGACAGAAAAAGCCAAAGTTTCTGTAACATTTGCAAAGGTAATTTCATATATTTTGCCCGGCGCAGGCGCAATCTATTCCGGAAAGTTTTTATCCGGATTGATGTCTTTGGGATGGAATGCTCTTGCCGGATATTGGACGATCAATTCATTCATCGAAAAAAGAGCTTTCGATGGAATTGTTGTTGGAGAACTTGTTTGGCTCCGCTTTTACCGAGGCGCCATTCGAAACGCTGAAGATATTGCAATCGAAAAAAATTTAGAGACAGCAAACAAATCTTTACGATTTCTACAGAACGAATATAAAGGAATTAAACCGTGAAGCTTTCAGAAGATAAAATTAGGAAAATTACATTCGAGACAATTAGCGAGTTGGGCGAAAAAGCAACTCCAGAAGCTGTAAAAGAAGCCGTACGCAGACGGGTTGAAAGTATGGGAGACGATTATAAGTTTGAGAAGGGGGATGCTTCATCAGGCCGCGTAATATTAACTTCTTTCGGGTTGAATCACCCCGGAATTGTAGCCGGTGTTACAAAAGCATTGAGCGATGCTAACTGCGATATTCAAGACCTGAGCCAAAAACTTCTTGGCGATTTCTATACTATGATTATGGTCATAGATATTACCTCATCTCAAAAAGATCTGAAAGAAATTCAAGAGGAGATGAACAAAGTTGCAGAATTGCTCAAAATAAAAATTTATTTACAGCACGAAGATGTGTTTAGATATATGCACAGAATATGAAAATCGTCTGTCGTCCGGTGTTGATAGTCAGTTGATTAAAAACTAAACATTGGAGCGATGATATGAAAGCGAATTTTGAATCTTTAAGAATTTATAAGTCATCGGAAAATTTAGCTGATATAATTTGGGAAATCGTTATTACTTGAGGAAAGTTTGAGAAAAGCACAATTGGATCTCAAATAGTAAGATCAGCGGATAGTATTGGTGCAAATATAGCGGAAGGCAACGGAAGAGGAACTTTTAATGAGAATAAAAGATTTGCTAAAATTGCCCGTGGTTCTTTAAATGAAACAATGCATTGGTTAAGAAGAGCCGTGAAGAGAAAGCTTCTAACCAAGACACAAATTGAAAAACTTAAAATTATTCTTGATGAACTTAGTCCTAAACTTGGTGAGTATATTAATTCGATCGGATATTCTAAACATCGATCAACTGAAAATGAATAGTCAACTAACTGCTAACAACCAACAACTGACAAAATAATATGCCATACGAATTTGAAGAAATTCTCGAAACTATCCGGATGACGGAGATTGAACATTTTGATATCAGAACTGTTACTTTGGGCATTAGTCTGAGAGATTGCCACGACCGCAATATTGAAGTAACAAAGCAAAAAATATATGATAAGATTCTCCGCTATGGAAAACATCATGTAGAATACGCGAAAGAAGTTGAAGCTCAGTATGGAATTTCCATCGCTAATAAGCGTGTTTCAATTACACCGGTGTCGATTCCGTTCGACTCCTGCAATATGGAAGAATTTATTGAGATTGCCAAAACATTAGATCAAGCCGCTGAGGATATTGGAATAGATTACATCGCCGGATTTTCCGCTCTTGTGCAGAAAGGAATGACTAATGGTGAGCGTGAATTAATTAAAGCAATTCCTTACGCGCTTTCCCAGACCAAGAGAGTTTGTTCAAGCGTAAATATTGGCTCTACAAAAGCCGGCATCAATATGGACGCTGTAAATATGATGAGCGAGGCTATCAAACTTACTGCGGAGCTGACTAAAGAAAGAGACTCCATTGGCTGCGCAAAACTTGTCGTTTTTGCAAATGCCGTCGAGGATAATCCATTTGTAGCCGGTGCATTTCATGGAGTGACAGAACCCGAAGTAGTTCTAAATGTTGGTATCAGCGGACCCGGTGTTGTACTTGAAGCCATACGCGAAGCCGGAAATGTTGATCTGCAGCAGCTCTCCGAAGTAATTAAGAAAACCATTTTCAAAATAACCCGAGCGGGTGAACTTATCGGAAGAAAAGTTGCGGAGAAACATGGAATACCTTTCGGTATTGTTGACATCTCCTTAGCTCCTACTCCGGCTGAAGGTGACAGCATTGGAGATATACTGATTGCTATGGGAGTTGAAGATGTTGGTGCGCCCGGAACAATTGCCGCTCTTGCCATGTTGAATGATTCGGTTAAGAAAGCCGGATTAATGGCAAGTTCATCAGTCGGCGGTATGAGCGGAGCATTCATACCTGTGAGTGAGGATATGGCGATGATTCGCGCCGTTCAAGCGGGAAATCTTTCTTTAGAAAAATTAGAAGCTATGACAGCCGTTTGTTCTGTTGGTCTTGATATGATAGCTGTTCCGGGTGATACAACGGCTACAACAATTGCAGGTATTATCGCAGATGAAGCCGCCATAGGAATTATTAATGATAAAACAACTGCGGTTAGAATTATTCCTGCTTACGGTAAAAAAGTAGGCGAGATGGTCGATTATGGAGGATTGCTCGGAAAGGCACCAATTATGGAAGTCCGGACAATTAGCTGTGCCGGATTTGTTGGTCGTGGCGGAAGAATACCCGCGCCAATGAGGAGCTTAACTAATTAATTTTCTTGCGGCGCTGTTCATTTATTAAAAATATCTCTATTTACTATTGAATGTAACTATACTTTTCAAAAAGGAGGAGAAATGAGTAAAGGCTTAAAGATCGGTCTGGGGATTCTTGGAGTATTAGTTCTTTTTATTTTTCTCACCGTATCGTGGGCAACGGGCAAATATAATACATTTGTTGGATTGAATGAGAACGTTAAATCTGCATGGAGCCAGGTTGAAAACGTTTACCAGCGCAGATCCGATCTCGTCCCTAATTTGGTTGCTACAGTAAAAGGAGTTGCTAACTTCGAAAAAGAAACTTATACAGCGGTCACGGAAGCTCGTGCTAAAGTTGGGCAGATCAAACTCACATCCGATCAACTCAGCGATCCGGCAATGATTCAAAAATTCCAGGCTGCGCAGGATGGTTTAGGAAGCGCTCTTTCACGCCTTCTCGTAGTTTCGGAAAATTATCCTCAACTAAAAGCAAATGAAAATTTCTTACAGCTTCAAGCTCAGTTGGAAGGAACAGAAAATAGAATTACGGTTGAACGACAAAAATACAATACAATTGCAGCAGAATACAATACCGCCATCAAACGATTTCCCGGAGTTATTGTAGCAAACTTTGGCGGTTTCAAGGAAAAAGAATATTTCAAAGCTGACGCCGGGACAGAACAAGCTCCAAAGGTTCAGTTTTAATAACGTAGAGCTAAGAGTTTAGAACATAGAGCGGATACTTGATGAAAAAAATAGTTTTCTTTTTTTTAGTACCAATATTATTTCTGAAAGCTCAAATTGAGTTTCCGGTACTCAAGAATTACGCTAATGATTTCACCAATACATTATCAAGTTCTGAACTATACACTCTAAACTCTGCACTCAAACAATTTGATGATTCCACCTCAAATCAGATTGTCTTCCTGATGATTCAAAGCCTTGGTGGTTATTCACTCGAGAGTTATACTTACGAAACTGCTGCCAAGAATCAAATCGGATCCAAAAAAAATAATAATGGAGTTCTATTCTTTGTATCAAAAGATGACCGCAAGATGAGAATCGAAGTCGGGTATGGACTAGAGGGAACTCTCCCGGATGCACTTACAAGTTCAATTCAGCGGAATGAAGTCCGACCATATTTTAAGCAGGGTGATTATTATTCAGGAATTGTAGCCGGTCTGAATGCAATCTTTGCTGCCACACGTGGGGAATATAAAGGTGAAAGGAAAGATAAAAGTGAAAAAGGAAAAGGGTTTCCATTCATATTTATAGTGATACTGATTGTTATTCTCTCGTCAATTTTTAGAAAAGGGGGAGGCAGTGGAGGCGGTGGAATTCTGCCTTGGATTATTTTGGGTTCTATGACTGGCGGACGCAGAAGTAGCGGAGGTGGAGGATTTGGCGGATTTTCGGGGGGTGGCGGCTCTTTCGGCGGCGGCGGTTCCAGCGGAAGTTGGTAATTTCATTTCATTAAAGTCTTATTTGTCTTGAAGTTCTAACCTTGTTTTAGTATTATTTCGCCCACATTGAGAGATATTTATAAAGGTATTGGTTTATTTAATGAATCCGATTTTTTTTCGGCTCATCACTTTTTTGAAGATTGCTGGATAAACTGCGATCGGCAAGAAAAATTGTTCTTTCAAGGATTAGTTCAGATTTCGGTCGGATGCTATCATCTGCTTAACGGAAATTATAACGGTTCTATAAGTCAGTTAACTAAAGGGCAGCTAAAACTGAACTGTTTTATTCCATTCTACCATGATATAAATATTCTAAAATTGGTAGAAGAGATCGAGTCGCTGATCAAATTACTGTGTGGAGATAACTTAAATGACCGGGAAGAAATTTGGAATGCAATTCCGAAAATTGAAATTAACTGTTAAATTTTTTTAATAAATAAGGAGGCCAAAAATGGCAATAAGGATAACAGATGAATGTATTAATTGCGGTGCATGCGAACCAGAATGCCCAAACACAGCCATTTATGAAGGCGGTGCGGAATGGAAATTAGCCGGTAATAGTTACAGCGAAGGCGATGCTTCTCCTTCCGGCGCAACCGGTTTTTTCTCCAAAGATTTCTTTTATATTGTTCCGGATAAATGTACCGAATGTGTCGGCTTTCACGACGAACCGCAATGCGCCGCAGTTTGTCCGGTTGATTGCTGCGTTCCGGATCCAAATCATGTAGAGGATAAAGACACACTTCTTAAAAGAAAAGAATATCTGGACGGATTAGGAAGGTAATTCATCATTTGTTGTTAACAGTTTGTTTTTCAAATAGAGGCTGTCTCAAAAGTAATTATTCAAATAAATAATCTGCGAAAATCTGCTTTATCTGCGTCATCCGTGGGCTATTCTATTATTAAGCATTACTTTTGAGACAGCCTTTTCTTAAAAATTTAATCGAATAAGCTCCAACCTAAAATTTATCGTGGAATCATAGTAATCTTTAAAGCTGTTTATTTTATTTTCTCCGATCTCACTCGATTTGAATTTCTCTCGTATTGTCGGATCCGGAGGAAATACATGAACATACAACAATGAACCGATAATTGGTGACAGTGCGGTAATAATTGCTAAAGAGTTCCGGGTTTTACCTTTTGAAAATGAAGCAGTTATTCCGCCCGTAATAGCTGTAAGTCCTGCACTGCAACCAATCATTTCCCAGTAAGACAAATTTGGATTGTCTTGACTTGCTACTAAATAAACACCATAAGGAAATCCGAATGTATAAAAAGCAATACCTCCATAGAAAGCCGTGAAAAGAGCAGCCCATCCATTATGAGTTAATGCAACAGCTAGCAGAGCAGATCCAATTGTGGACAAAACAGTTATTCCTGATCCTGCTAACACTTCCATGGGAACTGCAAAATAAATTGGTCTTGGTCTGAAATTGTTCTGAATTCTCGTTGAATCAAGATAGAGCAATTGAGGAGTATTTCCGGTTCGCAAATCTCCGTCTAATGTATCGGATATATTTGGTTTGTAGTATTTCCAAATGCCGTTATAGTTATCTGCTGCATATTTTTCTGCCTCTATAAAGACAACTTTTTTGCTTGAATCAACATTATTAACAAATTTCCCGAATCCTTTTTCTAAAAACCTTTGGTTGAGATCTAAATCTTCGAGCGGATACTTAAACCAAAGATATACAATCTCATAATCTTTAGAATCCTTCATGGAAACGGATTTAACAATAACATTCCTCCTCAACATAATCTCTTTATAATATGAAACTGCCTCCTTAGCAGTCTCTGCAAAAAGAGGAATTGGATTGTTGAGCTGAGGTGAGTCGATTCCGGCAAGTTTAACCATTCTTCCGTCTTCCAATTCGAACAGATTACTATCATGAATTTTTACAACTCTGAACGACTGCCCCGAAATTGATTGTACCGCTATGAGGAAAATAATAACTAGAGCTAATTGCAAATGAACTCCGGTTATAATTAGAATTTGATTACAAGCAAATTTAAATCATAATTTTCTAAAAACCGATAATCGTTTTGTCAATCATGAAGAATTGCCGTTACCGGAAAATGGTCTGACGGAAATTTACCGTCATAAGATGTTCGCATTATTTTGGATTGTCTTACTAAAAAATTCTTCGTCGCAAAAATGAAATCAATTTTTTCACCCTCTGTTTCTCCTTTGAATGAATTAAATGTTCCTTCGTTGAGCTGCTTCTCGTTCACAATTCTATAAGTATCTACTAATCCACTGGAAAGAATTGTTTTGATTGCAGGGTTTTCATCACCGCAGTTAAAATCACCCGTTAGAATAATTGGGAAAGTTCTTTCATTCATTACTCTCACAAGAAGCTCTGTGCTTTTCTCCCGCGATGATTGCGATTCATGATCAAGATGAACATTGAAGAAATAAAAGTCTTTATCTGATAATTTATCGTAAAGACGAACCCATGTGCAAATGCGTGTAATGTTATTCCCCCAGCTTTTAGATGCAACAATATCTGGTGTTTCGGAAAACCAAAATGTTTCTGTGGAATCAACCAAGAAGCGGTTTTTCAAGTAAAAAATGCATGAATATTCACCCATGTTCTTCCCATCATCTCGACCAACACCTACGTAAGCATAATCTGGCATCTCGTGCATTAATTCATCAATCTGAAATTTCAGAGCCTCCTGCAAACCAAGCAAATCCGGAGTAAACTCTTTAATTGTCTTTACCACATTTTCTTTCCTGAATTCCCAGCTATTCGCACCGTCATTTGCAGTCCCGTAACGGATATTAAAAGTCATTACCTTAAGATTATCCTCTTGAACAGATTGAGCCAGAGGAGAATCGGTAAATGAACAAATTATTAGAAAGGTAATTACGGCAAAATGGTAGAGAACCGATATAATTTTTTGAACGTATCCGGGCTTCATATTGTTGTTCATAAAAATATCCTAAGTTATTTGTAACTTTAATTCAAAAAAATCATTTATAAAATAAACATAAAGTTAGAAAATGAAAATTGGCAAATACGAATTATACGCTTTAGAAACCGGCGCGTTCGGCTTGGACGGCGGCGCAATGTTTGGTATAATACCTAAACCATTGTGGGGTAAATTCAATCCCGCGGATGAGCTAAACCGTGTTACACTCCACGCACGGACTCTTTTGCTGGTAAACGAATCGAAAAAAATATTGATAGATACCGGAATTGGTGCAAACTGGGATGAAAAATTTACAAAGATTTACCGGTTGGATCTGAGCGTGAATACATCTCAAAACTTATTTAATAAACTTAGCCTTCAGCCGGAAGATATTACAGATGTTTTGTTGACTCATCTTCATTTCGATCATACCGGTGGCTCAACAAAACTAATTGACGGGAAATGGATTCCGACTTATCCAAACGCTAAATATCATATACAAAAAAAGCATTTTGATTGGGCGATAAATCCTTCAGAGCGTGACCGCGGTAGTTTTATCCAGAATCGTTTTATGCCGCTTCATGAGGAAGGATTACTTCACTTTACGGATGGTGAGTCAACATTTGATGATGAAATCGATTTGATGATAGTTAACGGTCACACATTTCATCAGCAGATGATAAAGATACACGATGACTCCAATACAATTCTTTATTGCGGCGATCTTTTCCCGTTCACTTCGCATATCCCGCTTCCGTATGTAATGGGATATGATCTTCAGCCCGTTATCACAGTTCAAGAGAAGAAAAAAATCCTTCCGCTCGCAATTGAGGAAAATTGGAAATTATTTTTTGAGCACGATCCGGAAGTAGTGATGGCTACAGTTTCTCATTCTCAGAACGGCTTTTCAATTAATGATGTCTTTACTGAGATGAGTTAATGGAAGCGCTTGAAGGTTTTTATAAAATTTGCAAGTACTCGGAATTAAAAGAGAAAATTGGCAGAAGATTTTTTGTTAATGATGTGGATGTCGCTCTCTTCAAAGTTGACGGCGAAGTTTATGCTCTGGCTAATATGTGCATCCATCAAAAAGCGGCAATAATTTATGACGGATTCATAGAAGATCATAAAGTTGTTTGTCCCGCGCACGGCTGGCAGTTCGATCTTAAAACCGGAAAAGTTCCGGGAGCTGTAAAGGGATTAGATCCATATGAAGTTAAAATTGTTGGTGACGATGTTTATGTAAAAGTTTATTCTAAAAAGTTGAGATGGTGATTAAGAATGGAAAGAAGGAATGAAGAAAAGTTTACCCGCCGTGGTGGGAAGAAATGATGAAAGATGCCAGACCGAAGTCGAGGTCAAAGAAAAAAGATATGAAGAAACGAATCGAAGTAAAAATAACTTGAGACTTTTGCTGAAGATTTACCCAAATCTCAAAACATGATCTCTCTAAATGAAATTAACAAATCAAATAGTAATTGAAAAAGCGAAAGAACTGGGTTTCGATCTTGTGGGTTTTGCTAAAGCAGAATTGTTAAATGATGAAAATGATCGATTGAAAGAATGGCTTTCGCTCGGTTATAATGCATCGATGGAGTATATGAACCGCAGTGTTGAAAAACAATTAGACGTGAAAAAAATCTTTCCAAATGCGCTTAGTATAATATCTCTTGCTGTTAATTATTATACAAACCATTCTCACAGTCCGGAGATAAAATCTTCTCTCCCTTCCAAATATGGAAAAGTCTCTCGTTATGCATGGGGAAAAGATTATCATTTTGTTATTTGGGATAAGCTGGAATTGCTGGAGGAGGAATTAAAAAAGATCGATCCGGCTTTCGAGTGTATTAGTTATGTAGATACTGGTCCCGTAATGGATAAAGTTTGGGCTAAACATGCGGGGATAGGTTGGATGGGGAAGCATACAAACATTATCACTCGTGAAATAGGAAGCTGGATCTTTCTGGCAACACTAATCACAAATCATGAATTTGAATTTAGTGAACAGGTGAAGAATTACTGCGGCTCTTGCACCGCATGCATCGATGCTTGTCCCACAAAGGCAATAGTGAATGAGTATGTAGTTGACGCGAATAAATGCATCTCATTTTTAACCATCGAAAACAAGGGAGAAATTTCCCGCGACTTCAAAGATCAATTTGATAATTGGATATTTGGCTGCGATGTCTGTCAGGATGTTTGTCCATGGAATCAAAAGTTTAGTCTGCCGACTCACAAAGTGGATTTTCAACCGAAAGGGAACAAAGAAATTCTGATTGATGAAGTTCTTGGAATGACCGGAGATGTTTTCAAACAAAGATTTGAAACGAGTCCTATCAAACGGGCTAAGTTGTGGGGGTTGAAAAGAAATGCGGACTTTCTTTCACCGCAGAGACACTGAGGAATGAATCCAATCATTCATAATCTCATCTTATTCATTATCAATTTTGATCTTGTTTAGGTAATTTTGTTTAGAAAAATTTTGGAGACAACGAATGTCAAATAATCATCACAAAGTTATTATTATTGGATCGGGACCCGCCGGATTAACAGCGGCACTTTATACGTCCCGGGCTAATCTTAATCCGGTAGTATTCGAAGGAATGCAGCCCGGTGGTCAGTTAACAATTACAACCGAAGTAGAAAACTTTCCCGGTTTCGAACATGGAATTCAAGGACCGGAGTTGATGGATATAATGCGGAAACAAGTTCAAAGATTTGGTGCACAATGTTTTTTTAAAAATGTTACCGAAGTCGATTTCTCAAAGCGCCCATTCACAGTCAAAACCGAGAATGAAATTTTTACCGCAGACTCCGTTATTATCTCAACCGGCGCATCGGCAAAACTTCTCAATATAGAGAGCGAAAAGAAATTCATGGGTTATGGAGTTTCTGCATGCGCAACTTGCGATGGCTTTTTCTTTAAAGGATTAAAAGTACTTGTAGTTGGCGGCGGAGATACTGCCATGGAAGAAGCAAATTATCTCACTAAGTTTGCTTCGGAAGTAACATTGATTCATCGTCGCGATGAATTTCGTTCTTCAAAAATTATGGAAGAGAGAGCTAGAAAAAACCCAAAGGTGAAATTCATTACCAGTGCTGTAATTAAGGAGATTTTTGGTAAAGAAGAAAACGGAAAAAAATTTGTGACGGGGGCGCTTCTGCAAAGTACAAAGAACGGTTTAACGTGGGAGGTTCCGGCAGATGGAATTTTTATGGCGATCGGTCATCAACCAAATACATCTCTCTTCAAAGGAATATTGGATATGGATGAAACGGGTTATCTACTTATTAATCCGGGTTCAACTCATACGAACATAGAAGGAGTTTTTGCCGCGGGTGATGTTGCAGATAAAAAATATCGTCAGGCAATTACCGCTGCGGGTAGCGGTTGTATGGCGGCTATTGACGCTCAACATTGGCTTGAAGAACAAGAGTTGGCTTAACTTTTTTTCTGAACGGAGTGAAAAGTCTCAATTTTTGTTTTGAGACTCTTCTCCAATGGAGTCCTTCGGGCACTTCGTTCTGAGTTATTAATCAGTGATTTCCGTTTTTAAGTTTTCTTGTCGCTAAGAAAGCTGTAACAAATCCTAACCCTGTCATCGTTACAACCCAGAAACCCATCCATTCTCCGTGCACCTGATGATCTGTCCATCTATCGTTGCCGGTGCCATATTGAACTTGATAACCGGTCCATTGCTGAAATAGAAATCCGATTCCCAATCCCAATCCGACAAATAAAATTATTATACCAAGTTTCAACATGGTATAAGGATCGCGTTTTGTTTTAAGGAGCTCCATCATTTGCTCGATGGACAATCCTTTTTCTATCATCATCTGTTTTTCTCTCGAACGGAAATAGATAAATGTAATTATTACCAATCCGATTACTAGAAACATTATAATGGGTATTAACTCTTCCATTTTATTCTCCTTTGGTTATTTTATACTTATGACCGAAACTCTAGACTAAAGGTTACAATCAAATTTATTTTTCTTTTATACTTATTCCGTTATTTTAGAGAGGATTTTCGCCTCACTTCTTTGGACAAGGCGCATGCAATTTAGGTTACAAAAAATATTTAATAGAAAGTGTAACCTTATTTTCATTAATCGGGTCTAATGTAGTGATGAGAAACTTAAGCGATGCAGAAATAATCGATTCAATCAACAGAGGTAATGTTTCCGATTACTCTCTTCTGGTGAGCAGATATAAAAATAGAGCATTCTCTCTTTTAAGACGCTTGTTAAAAAATGAGATGGATGCCGAGGAAGCTTTGCAAGATAGTTTTTTGAAAGCCTACAATTCCTTGAAAGGATTCAGGAAAGAATCTCAATTTTCCACATGGTTTTATAGGATTGTTTACAATACCGGTCTATCAATCATATCTTCTCAAAAGAGGAAAATTGAACAGCAAATGAGTTCAATAGACGGAAAATTTGATCTTGCGAGTCACGATAATGAAGTTTATAGCACTGCTGATAATGCTCAGCAATATATTCTAAAAATGGTGGATAAACTTCCGGTTAGAAACGCCCTGGTTGTAATCTTATTTTATATGGATGGTTTGTCACTAAATGAAATCAGTCAGGTTATGGGAACATCCTTAGTCAATACAAAAGTTTTACTTCACCGGTCACGCAATGCTTTGAAGGATTTACTTCTAAAGCATAACTATCAGGAGGAGATGTTATGAGCAAATTAACGGATGAAATTTTGAACAGATACATAGACGGTGAGTTAGACCCATCAGAACTGAAGAATCTGCAAAATGAATTGAACAATGATGCCGATGCGCTCGCACGTTTGCAGGCTCTGCGGATAGTTGATTTATCACTACGATCATTAGAGGTTGAGAAAACTTCCGATGTTTTTACGGAAAAGGTGATGAAGGTATTAGCTGAAACAAGAAGAGTGGCTAAGCCAAGAATTAACTATTTCTTTATCTCTATTATTTCAATTTTTTCTATTGGTATTTTAGCTGTGCTGGTTGCCGCTTTTCGTTCCACCGAAAATGGAAGCGGTTCATCAACGCTTACTCCGTACGCAGACAGATTTAGAGAATTAATCGGTAAAAATATTAATTCTCTTCAAAGCATTTTTGCGGATCCGAACGTGATGTTGGTTATTTCCGTTTTTTCGCTCATACTACTGGTCACCGTTTATTTCACATTTGAAGCCCATAAAAGTTTTACGAAAAAACTTAACAGTATTTTGCATTAAAGTAGAGACACGATTTATAGTGTCTAATTGTAAGACTCGACCTGCCTGAGGTAGGCAGGTCGAGTCTCTACGTGTTCCTTCAATTAGCGTATCAGTTATACTTTCGATATTTTCGCTTCCACAATAAAAAGAAATATTATGTCGCACAAATCTGGATTCGTATCAATCATAGGAAAGCCGAACGTTGGTAAATCAACTCTGATGAACGCTCTAATAGGAGAGAAACTTTCAATTATTACAAATAAACCGCAAACTACACGCAAGAAGATACTTGGAATACTTTCCGCTGAAAATTACCAAATCATTTTCCAGGATACACCCGGTATTCTTAATCCGGAATATCTTCTGCAAGAACGGATGCTGGATTATGTTTTTCAATCCGTAAAAAATTCTGAACTCGTTTTATTCATAATTGATATTAATGCAGATCCAAGCGGTAGTTTAACGCTTAGTGATGAACGGGTCGTAAAAATTCTTTCCGAGGCGCAGTCGAAAAAAATTCTTCTCATCAATAAGATAGATTTATCAAACCAAAATGTGGTTGAGAATTTAATGCGCGATCTTTCCTCTAAAAATCTTTTTGACAAAATACTTCCTATTTCTGCTTCAGAGGGGTTTAATCTCTCTTCGGTAACCGAATCCATTATCGAATATTTACCCGAACATCCAAAATATTTTCCCGATGATCAACTAAGCGACGAGAATGAACGCTTCTTTGTTTCGGAAATCATTCGTGAAAAAGTATTTGAACGATACCGGGATGAAATTCCCTACAGCACCGAAGTGATAATAGCCGAATTCAAGGAACGTGAAAACGCTAAAGATTATATAAGCGCTGAAATTGTTGTGGAAAAAGAAACTCAGAAGCCGATAATACTTGGAGCTAAGGGAGACGCAATAAAAAGATTAGGGCAGGAATCTCGCACCGCTATTGAAAAATTTTTACAACACGAAGTTTATCTTGAACTCAGAGTTAAGGTTAGAGAAAAGTGGCGTTCAAATCCAACCATGTTAAAAAGTTTCGGCTATAAAAAGGATGATGAATAAACCCTTCCAAAAAACTCAAGGTAAATTTTTCGGCGAAGCAGCTCTTCTTTTGATGACAATTATTTGGGGAGGAACATTTGTAATTGTTAAAGAGTCGCTTAGCGATATTTCCACTCTATTATTTGTAGGGCTGAGATTTGGGATTGCAGCTTCAGTTCTTTTTATCTTCTTATCTTTAAAAAATATTTTAATCGATAAAAAAATTATTCTTCCTGGTGCGATACTGGGTATTTGGCTTTTCCTTGGATTTCTAACGCAAACCGCCGGATTGAAATTCACATCAGCCTCTAAATCCGGATTTTTAACCGGCTCTCTTGTAGTTATGATCCCGTTGTTTCAGACAATTATCGAGAAGAAGATACCTACAAGAGGTGCGCTAATCGGTACCGGTCTCGTCTTTATCGGAATTGTTTTTTTATCAAGCGGAGGAAATTCTATTCCCGACTTTTTTAAGAATATAGGAAACGATTTTAATATAGGTGATGGGCTGACTCTGATTTGTGCTGCATTCTTCGCGCTTCATATTGTGTTCATGGATATAATTTCGCCTAAGTATGATTTTTGGAATTTACTCTTTTTTCAATTAGTCACTGTCGCGCTTTTAAATCTTCTCTTTTCCCTTATTTTTTCTTTCTCGTCAATTGAGCCGCTCAAATTTTCACTTTCGAAGAATCTTGTAGTCGGAATTCTTTACACGGCTCTTCTTGCCACGCTGGTTAATTTTGCTCTCCAGACTAAGTATCAAAAAGTGGTAACTCCAACCAAAGCGGGAATTATATACTCCTTCGAGCCGGTTTTTGCGGCGGTATTTGCTTTCTTTATACTCAACGAGAAAATTACTAACTTTGGTTTAGTCGGTTGTGTTTTGATCTTTCTCGGTTTAATTGTTTCTGAGGTATTCGACACGCTCTTTACCCAAAAGAATCAATATTTGGAAGTACAATCAAAAAATGAAAAGAGCTGAAATTATAGTTAATGGTTTAGTACAAGGCGTTGGTTTCAGATATTTTGTAGTTAGGCTTGCGGAAAAGCTTGAATTGAAAGGGTACACAAAAAATTTATTTAACGGAGAAGTCTATACTATTGTTGAAGGAGAACATTTTATTATTGAGGAGTTCTTCAATAAAATAAAAATTGGTCCTATTCATGCTAATGTAAAAAACGCTTCGATAAAGTGGAGCGAATATAAAAATGAATTTACCCGGTTCGAGGTTAGATATTGAACTCAAAAATTAAAATCGGTTTTGGTTATGACGTACATGCCTTTGCCCCCGGCAGGAAATTAATACTCGGCGGCATTGAAATACCTCACGATAAAGGATTATTGGGTCACTCCGATGCAGATGTACTTCTCCACGCTATTTGTGATGCAATTCTTGGTGCGCTCGCGCTTGGAGACATTGGCAAACATTTTCCTAATACCGATCCAAAGTACAAAGATGCGGACAGCAAGGTGTTGTTGGATAAAGTCCGCTATCTAATGAATGATTTTCATTACGAAATTGGAAATATCGATTCTACAATCCTTTTGGAAGACCCTAAAATTTCTGCGTTCATTCCCGAAATGCGAAAAGTTATTGCAACAATTCTTGATGTAAATGTAGATCACATTTCGGTTAAAGCTACAACTTCCGAGAAGTTAGGTTATGTCGGACGTGAAGAAGGTTGTGCCGCTCAAGCAGTTGTTCTTCTCAATAAAAAAGAAAAATAATGCTTGAACAGATAATCTCTTATATCGGTACGCTGGATCCCACTTTAATCTATCTTGTCCTTTTCTTATTCGCATTCATCGAGAATATTTTTCCCCCATCTCCTAGTGATTTTGTAGTTCTCTTCGGCTCAACTCTTATAGCGCATTCCACTCTCGACTTTCTCCCCATTCTTATATTAACAAGTGTGGGTAGCGGAGCGGGATTTATAGTTATGTATTTTATAGGCGAGTATTTTGGAGAAAAAATATTACGTAAGGGGAGATTCAAATTCATAAAAGAAGAATCTCTGCATAAAGCCGACCTATTTTATCACAAGTATGGTTACAATATAATTATTGTAAATAGGTTTCTCCCGGGAACTCGTGCGGTTGTAAGTTTCTTCTCAGGCGTTCATCGTCTTAAACCCGCACGGACTTTTATTTACGCAGCGGCAAGTTCTTTCTTATGGAACGCCTTGCTGATATTTCTTGGAATTAAGTTGGGCGAGAATCTTGAAATTGTTGATAGTTATCTTTTCAGATATTCACAAATCATATTATCACTTACGGCTTTACTCTTAGTTTATGTTGTTATAAGAATATGGATGAAAAAGAAAAAGAGCAAATGAAAATTTTTCAAAAATATAAAATGGCGGCAACTGTAGAAGAAAAAAAAGAGCAGAAGAAAGATTTGTTGCTGGGGTTATTGAGCGGAGTATTACTCGGTTTATCATATCCTCCTATTCCTCTTCCATTCTTAAGTTTTTTTGCGTTTATTCCTTTTTTCTTTGTGATGGAAAAAAGAGAAACACTCGCGTCATTAAACAGGTTTACTTATTTCGCACTTTTCTTCTTCAACCTAATTACTTTGTATTGGGTCGGGAGCTGGACCAAAGAAGCCGATACTTTTTTAATGATCTCCGGTGCGGCACTATTATTTTTCAATCCTTTCTTTTATTTGATAATACCAACGCTCTACCATTTCTCAAAAAAAATATTTGGAAAAAAGATTGCACTTTTTCTCTTTCCATTCTATTGGGTGACGTTTGAATATCTCTATAGCTTAACAGATGCTCGTTTTCCCTGGCTCACGCTCGGAAATTGTTTACCATATTTTAATACATTTATTCAAATTGCCGATATCATTGGCGTTTACGGGCTCTCAATTGTAATTTTTTTCATAAATATTTTTTTATATCTCTCCCTAAAAGAAGTTAGAACAGAAAAAAAAATTAACAATTCATACGCTATACCGGCTATAACAATATTCTTTTTGGTACTGATTTATGGAACAGTGAAGCTATCAAGCTTTACAATGTCGGAGAATAAAGTAAAAGTCGGTTTGATACAGCCGGATCTGAATCCCTGGGATAAATGGAAAGCCGGAAATCTTAATAATCAGCTTGATCAATATTTAAGTCTCTCAGAAAAAGCGGTTAATGAAGGAGCAAAACTAATTGTTTGGCCTGAATCGGCATTACCGGTTTATTTACTTTCCGGGAATTATGATTTTGAAGTCTCGCGAATTCATCAGTTTGTAGATTTCAACAAAATTAATTTACTAACCGGTATGCCTGATCTGAATTTTTATTTCAACAGAAAGGAATCTCCGAAAGATGCAAAAGAAACTAAGAACGGCACTTTATATACTTCTTACAATTCAATTCTACTATTTAAACCAAATTCTATGGATGTTAAAAAATATGGAAAAATAAAACTTGTCCCGTTTGGAGAGCACGTTCCATTCGTAGAACAATTACCGTTTCTGGGTGAATTTATTAAATGGGAAGTCGGCATTTCTAGCTGGAATGTCGGGCGCGATCAAACTGTATTCGATCTTACAAGAACAGGCAGTGTCCCTCTAAAAATTGGTGGAGTTATCTGCATCGAGTCGATATATCCCGACTTTGTAGCGGACTTTGTACAGCGAGGAGCTAATCTGATTGTAGTTGTGACAAATGACAGCTGGTACGGAAATTCGAGCGGACCATATCAGCATAAAGAAATTTCTGTATTGCGTGCTGTAGAAAACCGGAAGTCGGTTATTCGTACCGCCAATGGAGGAATAAGTTGTATAATAGATCCTCTTGGAAGAACTATTTCATCAACAAAACTTTTTACGAGAGATGTTCTGGTGGGCGATGCTGTTATTCAAGATGGATTAACGATCTACTCACGCTTCCCGCTGGTCTTTCCCCTTCTTTCTTCATTCATTTCGATAGGAACAATTTTATTTTTCATTTATAAAAAAATATCAACTAAACTGAAGAAGCAATTATGAAAAAAGTTATTGATTTAAGAAGCGATACGCTTACAAAACCAACGAATGAAATGCGCAAAGCTATGTATGATGCGGAAGTTGGAGATGACGTTTATAAAGAGGATCCGACCGCAAACGAACTTGAAAAATACGCCGCGGAACTTCTTGGTAAGGAATCGGCTCTCTTTGTACCGAGCGGAGTAATGGGCAATCAAATTTGCTTGAATGTTCTGACGCGACCCGGAGATGAAGTTATTTGTGAAAAGGATGCTCATATTTTTCAGTATGAATCCGGTTCTCCCGCCGCATTAAGCGGACTTCAATTGAGTTTGGTTGATGGTATCAAGGGTGTATTCACTCCCGATCAAATTGAATCTTTGATCCGCCCGGAGAGCGCTTATTACATGGCACGTACAAAAGTCATCGAAGTTGAAAACACACACAACCGCGCCGGTGGAACAATTAATCCGATTGAGAACATTAAAGCGCTTAGCGAGCTGGCAAAAAAATATAATCTCTACTTTCATCTCGATGGCGCGAGAATTTGGAATGCTTCTGTTGCAACCGGAATTTCTCCGGCTGAATACGCAAAATATTTTGATACTGTCTCTTGTTGCCTCTCTAAAGGATTAGGCGCGCCAATAGGATCTATTATTGCAGGCACAAAAGATTTTGTCAAGCAAGCTTTTCGTGTGCGCAAAGCTTGGGGTGGTGGTATGCGCCAGGTTGGTGTTCTTGCCGCTGCCGGATTGTTCGCTTTGAAAAATAATATTTCACGATTGAAAGAGGATCATGAAAAAGCGCGAGTTTTGGCGAACGATCTTGCGAAACTTCAAAACATTTCGGTTGATATGGAATCAATACAGACGAATATTGTTATGTTCACACCCATAAATATTTCTGTTGAAGATTTTTTGAAAAAATGCAAAGAGAATGGATTAAAGCTCGGAACGGGAAAAGTTGGTGTGATAAGGGCTGTGACTCATATGGATGCTTCTATGGAAGAGATTAAAGAAGTTGCAATAATTATAGAAAGAATTACTTCATAAAACTATCGTGCTCTTGATCTTGTTCTTAATCTTAGTCGCTCACGAGATAGCGAAACAAAATCAAGAGCAAGATCATGAGCAAGAGCAAGAAAAAAATGGAAATCTCAAACTACAATCACAAAATCATCGAAGTCGTCCATTTCCACCAAGTGGAGATGCTTGGTGTCTCAATAACGCAGTGTACTATAATTACTTTGAGGATGCACGAATAAAATATGTTCAAGATCCTAAGAAAAATTTTGCGCTCAAGGAGTTGCTGGAAAGAAATTCATTCTTCATTATGGTACATAATGATTGCGACTATCTGGATTCAGCTTATCTGGATGACGAATTGAATGTTTACACGCGAATAGAATTTATAAAGAACTCAAGTTTTGGATTTAAGCATATAGTAGAAAAAGCTAAAAGCAAAAAAATTATTGCATGTGGAATGGGTGTAGTTGTGCATATTGACCGCATCACTAAAAAATCTTTGCCTATTCCGCAAGAATTTTATGACGCCGTTCAAAAATTCGAACGGCAAGTTGAAATTCGCAAATCAACTTAGCGAATTATGAAAAGTATAGTTCCGATACCGAGTATAGAAATTGTTACCCATCTGCATTGGACTGGATATTTTTTCTTTAATACGCCCCATAACTTTGCCGCTCCCAGCATCAATACAATCAATGCTACAGTTATAAGAGAGCATTCTCCAAAGCCATAGTTCTGTTTAGATATTTGTACTAGGCTCTTGCCCCAAAATATTTCACGGTAGATTAATTGGAGATGTAGCCAATAAATCAAAAGGGATTCACGGCTGACATCCAAAATGAGTGATTTATAATTTTCTTTTTTGTGAAGATAAAACCAGAATACTCCCAGTAAGAATAAAATCACTCCAAGTCGCTCAAAGAAGAAAAGCGGATTCGGTCTTGTTCCAACATTCAAAAGAGGGAGTATTAAATACATTAGAAAAACACTGACCAGATAAAATGTAATGCCAAAAATTATTAGCTTCCTGGCAAAGGCTTCTTCCGTATTGCTCTGTTTAGCCTCAATATAATATTTGGCAACATAGGCGCCGCTGAATATAAATACCCACCATGGGAAAAGCGGAAAAAGTGAACCGTGCATTTTGTTAAGATAATTTGAAAAGAAGAGAGGTATATAGCTGGAAAAATCTATTGCCCACATTAAAGGACTTATTACTAGCACAGCAATAGTGGCAAAAAGATTAAAATTATAAAACTTTTGTTCTGATTTAATAAATATTCTCGCAAGAAGTAAAATAATTAATCCGGTGGATATCAATTGAAGAATATCAACAGTGTATAAACTTTCTAAAACAGGTTGCGTTTGATTATGAAGAAGTTTTGACAACGAGAAGTAGGGGAGATGGAGCGAGTAGCCGACTAAAAATATAAGTCCGATTCGCGACATCTTCCGCCAAAATTCTTTTCCGAATAATCTGAGTTGTTCAATTCCTTTTTGCAAGGACAATACAAAAACTAATCCTGAAGCAAAAGTGAAAGATGGTGCAACTAGTCCGTTAATAAAATTTAATCGGTCAAATAACCAGGTATGCTTCAGCGCAGGGAGCAAGAGTGAATTAAATACATGCACCTCAATCATTACGATTAATGCCAGACCTTTCAAAAGATCAATAAATAAAGCACGACTTTTCACGCTCATTATTTTTGCTCGAAAAATTTGTATTTAAGATAGTGAATAAAAAATATATTCAATAGAGGAAAGATATTGCCGAAGCTTTTTCGTTCTATAAAATTTGAAAATAATTTAGTAGTTTGGCAGTAGATCAAGAAAATAAAAGGGGAATTATGAACCTGGTTTTTGATATTGAAACCGTTGGAGTTGATTTTGAAACTCTCTCCGAATCCCAGCAGGAATTCTTGCTGCGTTACACAGAAACCGAAAAAAATCCTCAGAAGAAAGATGAATTGGTAGAGGAGCAGAAACGATATCTTAGTCTCTACCCCTATACAGCTAAAATTATTGCAATCGGTTTAATTAATACCGATAAAGAAAGTTCAATTGTTCTTTATGAGAATAGCGAAAATGAGGAATGGATTGCCGAAGAAAAAATTACTAAGTACAAACCCGCCGATGAAGAGCAAATGCTCAAATATTTTTGGAAATATGCGGCTCAGGCAGAAAAAGTTATCTCTTTTAACGGAAGAAGTTTCGATCTACCATTTATTATGATTCGCTCTGCCATGTATAAAATAAAACCAACAAGAAATTTTTTGAAAAATCGTTACGATTCTTCCCATCATGTCGATCTTCTAGATCAATTTACATTTTATGGACTCACAAAGAAATTCAATCTTGATTTTTATTGTCATGCCATGGGAATTGAATCACCGAAATCCAAAGGGATCACAGGAATGGATGTTAAAGAACTTTACCGCGCCGGAAGAATGAAGGACATTGCCATCTACTGCCACGCCGATGTAAAAGCGACATATGAATTGTATAAAATATGGAACGATTTTTTGAATTTGAGCTGACATTACATTCTTTATCCAACAATTGCATTGAAGATTAGCCCTTGATGTAATATGTTGTAATCCAAACTTGGAGGTACTATGGATTTTATTAATATCATCAACTTGATTAACCAGCATAAGCATAAAATCGCAACTGCTTATTTCGAGCAAGTCAAAAACACCGATTACATGAAGACCTATCATAAACTCGATCCGGAAAAGGTAATTGCAAGAGAAGAAGCTACTTATACTCATCTGGTAGATTGGTTAAAAAATGGCGCCAATAATGACGACGCCGAGAAGTTTTTTGCAAATGTCGGTTCGGAGAGATATACAGAAGGCTTTCCTTTAAGTGAACTGAACTATGCACTATATATAAGCAAGAAAGCTTTTTGGTCGTTTATGATTGAGCACTCTGAAATAATTGAAGGACTAGATAAAAAATTAATTGTTGAGTTTTTTGGAATACTAAGTAATTATTTTGCACTTGGTGGTTTTTATATGGTTAGAGGATATATTAATACTCTGTTTGATAAACTCGATATCAATGATAGACTCACACGTGAAGAAATTCACAATATTCTGGTGCGCGGTGCCTTAGATGAAGAAGATCTTGATATGAGCGAATTCGCATGGAGGCACGTTTAATAAAATATAATCCCAAAGTTTTTAATGCATCAATCATTTTTCAGAAATATGTTTCTATTCCGGTTAAACAACAGCATCAATAACTAATTGGAGTTCTACATGAACACAAAAAAAATGATTATTGCAGTCATCGCTGTTTTTATTCTTCTGGAAGCAACAAACTTCCTTGTGCACAACGTCATTCTCTCTAAAACATATGAGGGTATGGCTAACGTTTTCCGCTCTTTGGAAGAAATGAATAGGAGAATGTGGAGGATGTTGATAGCAGATCTGGTCTGGTCTTTCTTCTTTGTATTTATTTTTATTAAAGGATACCAGAACAAAGGACTTATGGAAGGAGTCCGTTACGGAGTTTATATAGCCTTATTCATGAACTTTGTAGCTGCCGTTGCTCAAAATGTAGTATATCCAATCCCGTACACTTTAGCCCTGCAATGGTTTATCTTTGGGTCTATTCAATGTATAATTCTAGGAATAGTTACGGCATTAATTTATAAACCAAAAGCAGCGTAGTACGCTTTAAAATAATAGTTTTTATAAAAGGGGCGCCTTCGATGCGCCTCTTTTCAAGTAAATATATTTTGTTTTAAAAAATCTCACCCCTTATTTTCAGTAACACCATTTGAGCAATTGATTGAAAGAAAAATATTCAAATATTACCGGAATAATTCTCTCGGGCGGACTGAGTTCCAGAATGGGTACCGATAAAGCTTTATTAAAAATTGACAACCAAACGATGATCGAAAGAATAGCTGGTGTAATGTCCAAGGTATTTAAAAATATTTTAATCAGCACAAATTATTTTGAAAGCTACCGGTTTCTCGGTTTACAAATGGTTGAAGATGTTCACAGAAATCATGGACCAATCTCCGGTGTTCATGCCGCACTAGTTGCTTCTACTACCAATAAAAATTTTATACTTTCATGCGATCTGCCACTGATATCCGAAGAAATGATCCGCTACATTATTGAATATAATTCCTCAAAGCAGATCTCTATTCCTATTGTTAAAGAAAGCATTGAACCACTTTGCGGTGTTTATCGCAATTCTCTAATTCCAGTCATTGAAGAAATGATGATTGATTCAACCCGGTTAAAAAAAGAAAATGGGAGAAGTAGTGCGAGCATGAAACAGTTGATCGAAAAAGTTGGAGCGGAATTTATAGAAACTAAATCTCTCCCATTCTTTAAGGATGATCTATTCTTCAATATGAATAGCATGAATGATTATGAGTTCATTAAAAAAAAATTTGCTGAATGAGAAAACGGCATAATCCAAATATCAAGTTTCTGCTAACTGCATATTTTTTTGTTCTGTTGACATCTGGATTTTTTATCTATGGTGTGTTCTGGTATATAAATGTTCCGGTTGACGAGAAAGCGGAAAAATACCGCGTTGAGCAGTTGAAGAAAAAGACTGGAGTAGATGAATCCGCTTTTACCGATTTGCCCCTAATACTTGAACGTAGAGAAGGATGTTTAACATGCCATACCGGAATTAAGGGAATAGAAGATCCTCATAACCATGAAACAATTGGCTGCTATTCTTGCCACCTTGGCAATAGATTAACCAAGGACAAAACTGAAGCGCATAAAAATTTAGTGTTAATACCGGGTAATTCTTCAAATGCCTCTATTACTTGCGGAGTGGCTGGCTGTCATCCTCAAATGATTTCCCGAATGCAGAACAACATAATGACTACAATGAATGGAGTTGTAACTGTTGATAAATGGGTTTTGGGCGAAGCCAATTCTCCAACTTTCCGAGCACCAATCGATTCGTTAAAATATTCAGCGGCGGATACACATCTTAGAAATCTTTGTGCCTCCTGCCATCTCTCAAATGAAAAAACTGAATTAGGACCGATAGAGCAATTATCACGCGGCGGCGGATGCCTGGCTTGTCATCTTAACTACTCATCTGAAGCGGAAAAAGAGTTGACTGAGTTAATGAAGAGAAAAAAAAGTTTACACGCCGAGGCGGGAAAAAAAGATGGAAAAAAGGAAAGATTGAAAACTAAATTTCATCCGTCAATCTCTCTCCAAGTTGAAAATAAACATTGCTTTGGATGTCATTCCCGGTCAGGTAGAATTTCTTTAAGCTATGATGGATGGCATGAAACACTTCTTAGTCCGGAAAACGTGAAGGGAAAAGTCGGATTCAGAATTTTAGATGATGGGAGAGTTGTTACAAAGATTCAAGCCGATGTTCATTCCGAACGCGGAATGATTTGTGTCGACTGCCATACTTCATACGAACTGATGGGAGATGGAACATATTCATTTCATAAAGAAGAGCAGATGAAAGTGCAGTGCACAGATTGTCATTCAAGCACTGAATTTAAAACCCAAAAACTTAGTGAGTTTGATTTTGAATCCAGAAAAATTGCGGAGCTGCAAAAGTTTGATAGCAAAGAGAGAAATTATCTAACCGTTGGAAAAAATGGGTTTCCTCTAATCAATAGTTTTACAAAGAATGGGAAAGCTTATCTAATAAAAAAGTCAAATGAACAAGTTGCGGAAATTATATCTCCTCTATCTGTATGTACAAATGAAGGCGCACACAAAAATTTATCGTGCAACTCTTGTCATAATTCATGGGCGCCTCAGTGTATAGGCTGTCACACAGAGTTTGATAAGGATGGCTCCATGTTCGATCTCTTATCGAACAAAGAAGCTAAAGGGGAATGGCTTGAGTACCCAAAAGATCTGTTGGCTGAACCGGCAGTTTTGGGTATTCGTGAATCCAAGAATGAGAATGGTTCGACAGTAAAAGTAGTTGAAGAATTTATTCCGGGAATGATTTTGACGATTAACAACAACAAATCGAAAAACGAGAAACCGATATTTAAAAGATTATTCGCACCCGGATTTTCACACACAATAAGAAAACAATCTCGTTCTTGTGAATCTTGTCATTACAATCCGGCAGCAATTGGATACGGAAGAGGAAGGCTTGACTACCAGATTATAGGAAGCGTCGGGAAATGGTTTTTCACACCAAAATATTCTAACATTAAATATGACGGACTTCCGGAAGATGCATGGATTGGATTTCTCAAAGAACGCACCTACACTTCAACAACCCGTGATAATACACGCCCCTTTTCAATCGAAGAACAATGGAAAATTCTAACTGTGGGCGCCTGTCTAACATGTCACAAATCAACAACTAAAATTATGCGGGAATCCTTATCAGATTTTGTCAGAGTAAAGTCAAAACTGAGCGAGAAATGCGTTTTACCGAAATGGTAACCTAACATTATTTCCTAATCCTTCACTGATGAAACCTTAGTTATCATCGATCTAAAGTCCTTATTTCCTCAATATCAAAACATTTTATAGAATTATTCTTAGATATTAGAATTTTTTGTTCGATTTTTACATCAAATCCCGCAAATAATCAGTACCTATAATTGGCAAGAAAGTTGATATTTATGAGTATCAACAATCTAGAGGATGGATGTACGATAGTATCGACAATGCAGAACCAATCTTTTCAATCAGCGTTGCAGCAAGGTTGCTTAAAATTTCCGTCCACACTCTTAGAATGTATGAACGTGAAGGTCTAATCATTCCATTCAAAAAAGATTCTAATCAACGGCTCTACGCAAAAGCAGACCTCGAAAGAATTCAGTGTATTCGTGACGCAATCAACCAAGCTAAGATCAGTATCAATGGAATTAAAACAATTTACTCGTTGATTCCATGCTGGGATATAGTTAAGTGTTCTGAAGAGGAGCGGAAAGATTGCAGTTCCTTTAACAATGCGCAAAAACCTTGTTGGACTTACGATCACAAAAATGTTTGCAAAGAGAGAAATTGCAGGGATTGTGAAGTTTATTCAAAGTATTCTCAGTGCGGAAACATTAAAGAGTTAATAAAATTTAGTACGAGGTAACAGATGAATTCTATCTCAAGAAGAAAGTTCTTAAAGATCACCGGATTTTCGGTTGGGGCTGTTGCTGCTGCTTCAACACTCAGCCCGATGATTAAGGGAGCTGATAAGATTCACAATGAAAAAATAAAAGGAATTCAGAAAATTCCTACTTACTGCGATTTATGTTTTTGGAAGTGTGGTGCGATCGCATATTTGAAAGACGGAGAATTGTGGAAGATTGAAGGACATCCGGAAGATCCGTTAAGTAAGGGAAGATTGTGCTCACGAGGAACAGGTGGAATTGGTGCTCACTTTGATTCGGATCGTTTACGTTCGCCGCTCATCAGATCGAAAGCCCGCGGTAAAGAAGAGTGGAAAGAGGTCACATGGAGCGAAGCGTTCGATTACATCGCTGAAAAGATGAACAAGATTAAAGCTCAATATGGACCGGAATCGGTAGCGTTCTTTTCACACGGCATCGGCGGAACATTTTTAAAACATACTCTTAACGCATTCGGAACTCAGAATGTCGCAGCTCCTTCATTTGCGCAATGCCGCGGTCCACGCGATGTTGGTTTCGAATTAACATTCGGTGAAGCGATCGGATCTCCTGAACGAACGGATATAGAGAACTCGAAATGTCTTGTACTGATCGGCTCTCACCTTGGTGAGAATATGCACAACACTCAAGTTCAAGAATTTGCAGATGCGGTTCAAAAAGACGCCACTATAATTGTTGTTGATCCGAGATTTTCTGTAGCGGCATCGAAAGCAAAATACTATTTACCAATCAAACCGGGAACAGATATTGCTCTTCTGCTTGCCTGGATGAACGTAATCGTTTCTGAAAAGCTTTATGATATTGATTATGTAACAAAATTTGGATTTGGTTTCGAGCAATTTGCCGCTGAGATTTCTCAATACACACCTGAGTGGGCTTATCCTGAAACCGGAATAGATCCTGAGTTGATTAGAACGACTGCAAGAGTAATGTCTCAACACAAACCGGCAACTTTAATTCATCCCGGACGCCATACAACATGGTACGGAGATGATTCACAACGATCTCGTGCAATTGCTCTTCTCAATGCATTGATGGGAAGTTGGGGACGCAAAGGCGGATTCTTTTATCCCACAAAATTTGCCGTACCTGGCTATCCTTATCCGGCTTATCCTGAACCGTCAAAGCCGAAAGTCGATAATCCAAATAAAAAATATCCGTTCGCTTCGGAAGAAATTACTACCGGAATTCGTGAAGCAACAATAACCGGTAATCCATATCCAGTCAAAAGCTGGTTTGTTTACGCCACAAATTTAATTCACTCACTGCCGAATGAAGATGAGACGATCAAAGCAATTCAGAATTTGGATTTGATGGTTGTTGTAGATGTAATACCAAGCGAAATTGCCGGATGGGCAGATGTTGTTCTTCCGGAATCGGTTTATCTGGAACGCTATGATGATCTTCATTCATCACCGTTCAAAGAACAATTCCTCGGAATCCGTCAACCGGTTGTTGATTCACCCGGCGATCAGAAACCGAATTGGTGGATCGCAAAAAAACTTGCTGAGAAGTTAGGTCTTGGTCATTACTATCCCTGGAACGATATTGAAGAGTATCTCGATTTCCGCCTGAAGAAAATCGGAATGAGTCTTGATGAGATGAAAAAGAAGGGAATCGTTCACGGAAACAAAGCTCAAATCTATTTTGAAGATGGAATCACTCCGGAATTTGCAACACCATCCGGTAAGATAGAATTCTATTCTCCTCAGCTTGCAGAAGCAGGATTCGACCCTGTTCCAAAATATAAACGGCCTGAACAGCCACCTACCGGCTATTTCAGATTGTTATTCGGGCGCGCTCCGGTTCATACATTCAGCCGTACTCAATCCAATAGAATCCTGATGGATATGATGGACGAGAATGAAGTCTGGGTTAATGAAGATATTGCAAATCGTTTCGGATTGAAAAATGCTCAGCATGTTCGATTGAAAAATCAAGATGGAGTTGTAAGCAATAAAATAAAAGTGAAGATAACAGAAAGAATTAGAACGGATTGTGTTTATATGGTTCATGGTTTTGGACACAATTCTAAAATGCTTAAGGGCGCATTTGGTAAAGGTGCAAGCGATGCTCAGCTCGTTACAAAATATGTTACGGATCCACTTATGGGAGGAACCGGAATGAATGTGAACTTCGTAACATTTGAGATGGAGGCATAACATGGCAAGATATGGAATGGTAATAGATACCAAAAAATGCGTCGGTTGTATGGATTGTGTTGTTGCATGCAAAACCGAAAATAATGTTCCGGAAGGTCACAATAGGGATTGGATTGTAACCGTAGTCAACGGAAAATTTCCGAATGTGAATTTGGAGATACAATCTCAGCGTTGCAATCATTGTGATAACACACCTTGCGTTGCATGCTGTCCAACAGGTGCCAGCCACATTCACGATGTTGGCGGCGTTGTTCTGGTTGAACACAATATGTGTATCGGATGTAAAGCCTGCCTTGTCGCGTGTCCTTATGATGCTCGTTTTATTAATCCGGAAGGTTACGCTGACAAATGTACATTCTGTATTCACAGAGTTGAGAAGGGAGAACTGCCCGCGTGTGTAAGTGTTTGTCCAACACATTGCATGTACTTTGGAGATATTGATGATCCAAATAGTGAAGTGAGCAAATTGATTGCTTCGCGGAAGAATCATTCTTTACTGCCTGAAGCCGGTACACAACCTAGAATTTTTTATTTGATATAAAGAATAGAACGCGGATCGTTATGATGATTATGATTCTTCATGGTCTTAATAAATCTCCGTAGGAGCCATTCGGACATAAGCTATCATAAAAATCTGCGTTCCATTAAAGGAGATTTTGAAATGCAAGAATTAACATCTACTCGTCACAATCCTCAGATTGATCCTTTTATGCAAGTGTGGGGATGGGAAATTCCGGTTTACCTTTTCCTTGGCGGATTAGTTGCCGGGATGATGATAATCTCCGGTTACTTTTTATTCAGCAAACGTTACAAAGAAACTAACTGCGCTTGTTATACATTGCCAATTATCAGTTTGATATTACTCAGTTTTGGTATGCTTTCTTTGTTCTTGGATCTCGAACATAAATTTTTTGTCTGGCGTCTTTACACAACTTTCAGAATATCTTCACCTATGTCCTGGGGTGCATGGATTTTAATTTTAGTTTATCCGGTAATTGCTGCAAATTTGTTAATGGGACCACCGATGTTAATAGTTAATAAGTTTCCGCAGATTAATAAGATCACAACATATATAAACCAGCGTCCCCGATTAATTCAAAATATCGGAATAGGGAATATGCTACTTGGAGGAATGCTTGGCGTTTACACCGGTGTTCTTTTGAGCACAATGGGTTCCCGTCCTCTCTGGAACAGTTCTATGCTCTGGGTTCTATTTTTGATTTCAGGGTTATCAACAGCCGCCGCATTTGTCCATATGATAGCAAAGAATATTGAAGAGAGAGAATTGCTCGCGAAAGCAGATAATGGATTTTTAACGATTGAAATTTTTGTTCTCGGATTATTATTAATCGGTTTACTAACATCTTCCGCAGTTCATATTGACGCAGCAAAGCTTTTGATAAGTGGGACGTATGCGCCGGCATTCTGGGTCTTTGTAGTTGGTCTGGGTGTGGTTATTCCACTTTTAATTCAGCTGCTTGCTGTAAACCATAAAATAAAACACACACCAATTGCGCCATTAATGGTCATCGCTGGCGGATTGATTTTGAGATTCATAATTGTTGCGGCTGGGCAGTACAGTCATTATTTGAACGCACATTTTCGGTGAGTTAATTCTGAAGAGTACCGATGAAATCGGGACGACGAAGAATCTCTTTTTAAGGAGTAGAGCAAGAAATGGAAAAGCATTATGTCTATATAATGAGTAGCAAAGCAAAAGTGCTTTATGCTGGAATGACAAATAATCTACCAAGAAGAATGTATGAACATAAAAACAAAATGAATGTGGGCTTTACCGCAAAGTACAATGTCAATCAACTGGTCTACTTTGAAGAAGTTGATAATAGAATATCCGCTATTAAAAGAGAGAAACAAATTAAAGGTTGATTAAGAATAAAGAAAATAGAATTAATTGAAAACAAGAATCCAGATTGGAATGATTTAATTGATGACTTTCTTGACAAGATTCTTGGCAAAGAATAAATGTACAATTCATATTTATTAATACACTAAGCGTTGAGAGATTCTTCCTCCCGCCGAAGGTGGAATTCAGAATCAAAATAGGAACAAATATGACAAAAGAAAAAACTTTCGAGCCCAAGCCATACTCGAATCCGTATTTAGTTGGAGTTGGATTGGGCTTGGTGCTGTTATCGACATTTTTAATTATGGGGCGGGGTCTCGGTGCATCTGGTGCAGTATCAACTGTCGTTGCAGTTGGCGTTTCCAAAGCGGCACCTGAACATGCATCGCAAAATAATTTCTACAAAGAATATTTAGGAGACGGAACAACTAATCCCTTAAAAGATTGGCTTGTGTTCGAAGTTCTTGGAGTTATTGCTGGCGGATTCATTTCCGGCTCACTCGCTCATAGAATTAAACGCACAACAGAAAAAGGACCTAATGTTTCGGTCCGCACAAGATTGATTTACGCTTTTAGCGGCGGAACAATTATGGGAATTGGTGCAAAGCTTGCTCGCGGATGCACAAGCGGATTAGCACTCACCGGCGGCTCGCTGCTAAGTCTTGGCGGGTGGGCTTTCATGCTCGCAGTCTTTGGCGGCGGTTATGCTGCGGCATATTTTGTAAGGAGACAATGGTTATGATGCCTTATTTCAAGTTTGATTACTTCGGTTTTGATTTCAGTTTGGTAGTTGCTTTCATCATCGGAATTGGTTTCGGTTTTGCGCTTGAACGCGGAGGATTCGGAAATGCAAGAATTCTTGCTGCGCAATTTTATTTCTACAACATGCGCGTTCTTAAAGTAATGTTCACTGCAATTGTTACTGCTATGCTTGGATTATTTTATTTCTCCTGGATAGGCTGGCTCGATCTCTCACTCGTTTACATTGGCGACACATACATCCTTCCACAAATTATTGGTGGATTAATCTTAGGGATGGGATTTGTAATTGGGGGTTATTGCCCGGGCACATCAGTTGTGTCTTCTTCAACCGGAAGAATAGACGGAATGGTTTACTTGCTCGGAATTTTCTTTGGCATCTTTGTTTTTGGTGAAATGTTTCCGCTGCTGGAAGGATTTTATAATTCAACCAACATGGGAAGAGTTACAATACCTGACTTTCTAGGACTCTCGCATGGAATGGTAATCTTTTTAGTTGTTGCAATGGCTCTCGGTGCTTTTGCGGCAGCAGAATGGGGTGAAAAAGTTTTAGCAAAGAAACGCTCAAGAGGTGTAGAATGATGGAATGGATTATGAAACTTAGTATCTCGAAAAAATTAGCGATTGTTGCTTTTGTACTTGGTATAGTGGCATTGTTTATTGGAAATCCATCCAACAAAAATATTATTGATGTTAATGCAAAAGAGATGGCACTCGCAACCGTTAAAGATCAAGATAAAGTTGATGTGATGACTTTGGCAGATTGGCTTATCAAAGAAAAATCCGATTTTACTTTGGTTGATTTAAGAAATGAAAAAGAATTTAACGAGTACAATCTTCCTACATCAGTCAATATCCCGATGGAAAATATTCTTACTTCCGATTTGATGCGCAATCAAAAAATTCTTCTTTATGGAAACAATGATATTGCCGCCGCACAAGCTTGGTTTATTTTGAAGAGCGGCAATTACAAAGCCGTTTACATTCTGCACGGTGGAATGAATGCATGGAAAAATGAAATTCTATTTCCAAAACTTGCTGTTGATGCAACACCGGAACAAACAACCGCATTTGAGAAAGTGAAACAAGTATCTACGTACTTCGGCGGAACACCTCAATTATCTGTTGCAAAACAAACAACATCCGTACTCACAGTAAAACCAAGTGCACCGGCATTACCTAAACTTTCTGCACCGTCAGCAGGTGGAAAAGCTGTAAAGAAAAAGAAAGAAGGATGTTGACCCTATTTTTCAATACATTTTGAAATCCCGGATTATTCAGCATAGTCTGGGATTTAAAATAAGACACACCCTGTTTTTATCCCGTTATTAAGAAAATATATTTTATAATTCTTATTTATGAAAATGAATATTTAGAAAATCCCCTTTTTTTGTCTAAAAAGTTGGTATTCGCTATTGGCAAAATAGTTGATATCCATCAGTATCAACTATTAAAAAGCCAAAATGAATAATACTGAAATCAATAATCACTCATCAACTCCAAATTATACAATAAGCAATGCGGCAAGATTGCTTCATATTTCGGTTCACACATTAAGGATGTATGAACGTGAGGGATTGATTATTCCCTACAAGAAAGAGAGCAATCAGAGACTCTATTCCGATAAAGACCTTGAAAGAATTCGCTGCATCAGAAAAGTGTTGAACGAAGATAAAATTGGAATTGAAGGAGTTAGAAAACTGCTCTCCTTAATTCCTTGCTGGGGAATTGTAAACTGTCCCACTAAAGATAGAGAAATATGTAAGGCATACACGGGCTACTCTAAACCCTGCTGGATGTTAAAACATAAAGACAATATCTGCGAAAATAAAAATTGCCGGGAATGCGAGGTGTATTCTTCATTCGGCAATTGCGAAAGCATAAAAGATAAACTGAAAGAACTCATAACCGGTTCAAATAATTAAAAACATAAAAAGAAAGGTATAAGATGAAAAAATTACTCATACTTGGCGCCGGTACTGCCGGGACAATGATGCTTAATAAACTAAGCGCAATTTTAGACAAAAATGATTGGCAGATTACAATTATAGACCAACATGAAACACATTATTATCAACCAGGTTTTTTATTCATTCCTTTTGGAATTTACAATCGTAAAGATGTGATTAAACCAAAGAGAGATTTTTTTCCTACAGGAACAAATGTAATAGTCTCCGAAATTGAGAAGATTGAACCCAAGGAGAACCGCGTTATACTTAAAAATAATATGGTAATTACTTACGACTATTTAATTATAGCGACAGGCGCAAATATAAAACCGGATGAAACTGAAGGGATGAAAAATTTCAACTGGCACAAAAATATTTTTGATTTCTATACAATTGAAGGCGCATGTGCACTTGCAGAATTCTTCAAACGGTGGGAGGGAGGAAAGTTGGTTGTAAATATCACCGAGATGCCAATCAAATGTCCTGTAGCTCCATTGGAATTTGTTTTTCTCGCCGATTCATATTTTACCGAGCATGGTATTAGAGATAAAGTTGATATCCACTTTGTAACTCCGCTGCCCGGCGCATTCACAAAGCCAAAAGCTTCTTCAATACTCGGTGATTTTTTAGGTAAAAAAAATATCCGTTTGACCACCGATTTTAGTATTGCGCGGGTTGATAATGAAAATAGAAAGATAATCTCATGGGATGAACAAGAAGTTGATTTTGACGTATTAGTAACAATTCCCACAAACTCCGGTGACGGGGTAATTGGAAGAAGCGGTTTGGGCGACGAGTTAAATTTTATACCGACAGACAAACACACTTTAAGAGCAGAAGGATACGATAATATTTTTGTAATTGGAGATGCAACAAACCTTCCAAGTTCAAAAGCCGGATCAGTGGCGCACTTTCAAGCCGATATACTAACAGAAAACTTTTTGAGTGTCATCGATGGTCGTGAACCGAAAGCAAAATTTGACGGGCATGCTAACTGTTTCATCGAATCCGGATTTGGAAAGGGAATTCTAATTGATTTTAATTATGAAACCGAACCTTTACCTGGAAAATATCCTTTGCCGGGTATTGGACCTTTCTCGCTTTTAGAAGAAACTAAAATGAATCATTACGGCAAGGTTATGTTCAGATGGATGTACTGGAATTTTCTTCTTAAAGGTTTAGAGCTACCTATCGAATCAAATATGTCAATGGCAGGAAAGAGGCAATAATTATGAATAACATAGAAAAAAGAGTAGACGAGCTCAACAGAAAGATGGATATAATTCTTGAGGAGATTGAGCTTCAAAAACGCCAGCGCAGAGAAATGGAAGATCTAAAAGATGATTTGATGAGAGTTGCAAAAGATGTATATGAAACAGCCGTTGAAGAATTAGATCAAGTGCATGACCACGTCAACACCCGCGATCTTTTACATTTTGGAAAGTATATGCTGAGAAATGTTAATACTATCAGTTCAGTGGTTGAACAACTTGAAAGTATGAAAGATTTCTTAAAAGATGCTTCGCCATTATTTAGACAATACATTCTGGATACGATGGATAAACTCGATAAAATTGACCGGAAAGGATATTTCGAATTCGTAAAAGAGTTGAGTAAGGTTTCAGATAAAGTGATAACATCATTTACTAAAGAGGATGTAACCAAATTAGGAGATAATATTGTTACAATATTGAACACGGTCAAAAATTTAACTCAGCCCGAAATGCTGCACGCAATAAATAATGCATTAGATGTGTATAAAAATTTAGATATAAAAGTTGAAGAAAATGTTTCGTTATTCAGCTTGATTAAGGAGCTGAATACTCCTGAATTGAAGCGCGGACTTGCCTTCGCAATTCAGTTTCTGAAAAATTTAGCAAATACTCACAACAACAAAAACCTAATTCACAATAATCAATAATAAAAAACTAAAGAGGAGTTAAATATGGGTACAAGAGAATATGCTGGTAAAACGCTCGAACTCGATGCCGATGGCAATTTATCTAACCTGAACGACTGGGATGAAAATATTGCAAAAGCAATCGCGGCGGAAGAAGACATCGAAAATTTATCCGATCGTCACTGGGCAGTAATTAATTATATGAGAAAAGAATTTCTCGAAAAGGGTGACGCTCCATCAATAAGAAAACTTACAAAAGAGAGTGGAGTTGATACAAAAGAACTTTACTCACTTTTCCCGAAAGGACCGGCAAAGAAAGCTGCAAGAATTGCCGGATTACCAAAACCAAAAGGATGTATTTAATTAGAGGAGAAATGAAAATGGCAGAACCAATTAAAAAAGTTTCGATCGTTATTTCAAGAGGATCCCTTGAAGGAGTGTATCCCGGATTAATTATGGCTAACGGTGCAAGAATGGAAGGAATTGAAGCCACATTATTTTTTACATTCTTCGGATTGCATGCCGTTATTGAAAAAAAGATGGATAAACTCAAAGTGGCTACCGTAGGCAATCCGGCTATGTGCGTTCCTACTGCAATGGGTCCGGGCTTACCAACATGGATGGGTGCTATTCCGGGAATGTCATGGTTCGCTACGGGAATGATGAAAAAAGAAATTGAAAAATTAGATATTCCTCCAATACGAGAATTTATTAAAATGATCCACGATGCCGGATGCGAAATTTACGGCTGCAAAGCAACAGTAGATATGTTCCATTTAACTAAAAAAGATTTTTGTCCCGAAGTTGATGAAGTAATTTCAGTTGGGCAGTTTTACGAAAAATCAGCTGGCGCTCAGATTATTTTTACATAAAAACGAATAAAGTAAAATTTGTTCATTCAATAATACACTGTTTACTTAATTATTTATTAACAGGATCACTTAAAGGTGAAAATATGAAAAAGCAATTCAGACTTGTTTTTGTATTAGCAGTATTAGCATTTATGAGCCAAAGTATTTTAGCTACTGATGGATATTTCCGTCATGGTTACGGAATTAAATATTCAGCGCTCGCCGGTGCAGGCTCTGCATTATCATTAAGTTCTATTGGTGCTGCAATAAATCCGGCAAGTCTTGCAACACTTGGTAATCGTTTTGATTTTGATCTTGCTATCTTCAGCCCCGCCCGTCAATTCACTGTTACAGGTAATCCATCGGGATTTCCCGGAACATTCGGAATGATGCCCGGAACAGTAGAAAGTGAATCAAATTATTTCCCGATGCCAACACTTGGCGCCAGCTATCAATTAAATGATGATATGGTTATTGGTTTAGTTCTTTACGGCAACGGCGGTATGAACACCGATTATCCTAAACAAATATTTGGAGATCCAACATCACCCGGTACAGGCGTTAACCTGGAACAGCTCTTCACTGGTTTAACTTACGCTGTAAAGGTTGGCGAGAATCAATCACTTGGTGTAACCGGATTATTCGGTTTCCAAAGATTTTCTGCTAAAGGTTTGGTTGCATTCTCAATGTTTTCGAGTGATGCAAAAAGCTTAACAGGTAACAGAGTAAGCACATCATCAGGTTTCGGAGTACGATTAGGTTATCAAGGAACGTTTGCAGATCATTTTATGGTTGGCGCATCGTATCAGACTAAAATGAGCATGAGCGAGTTTGATGGTTACAAAGGTTTATTTGCCGAGAAAGGAGATTTTGATGTTCCTGCAAACTGGGTTGTTGGAGTTGCAACAGATGTTGTAAAAGATTTCACATTCGCATTAGATGTACAACAAATTCTTTATAGCGGAGTAAAATCAATTAACAATCCAATGATTCCAAATATTATGACAGCTCCTCTTGGTGCAGATAATGGCGCTGGTTTTGGCTGGATGGATATGACAATCGTAAAATTTGGGGTGATGTATACAGGCGTTAACGATTGGACATTTATGGGCGGTTTCTCATACGGTAAACAGCCAATTAGTGAAAGAGAAGTTATGTTTAATATTCTTGCACCAGGCGTTATTGAAAGCCACATTACATTTGGTGTCTCGAAGATGGTTACAAAAACAAATGAATTGAATTTGGCATTCATGTATGCTTTACCGAAAGAGGTCAACGGTGCAAATCCTTTGGAAGCTCCGGGTCGTCAGACAATCGGTTTAAGGATGAGCCAGTGGCAGTTAGAAGTCGGATACACATTTAGTTTCTAAGAAAGAGTAAGAATAAGAGCATGAGCATGAATATTTCTTGCTCGTGCTCTTGATCCTAATCTTAATCTAAATTGATCAACTCAAATGTATTTTCCAACTTATAATGCTCAATGAGTTTTTCCAGAATCGAATCCCGCACTACACACAAAATCTTTCCTTCGAACTTTTCACTCTCTGCAAAAACTTTAGTTATCGCTGGCTCAAGTCCGGCACCACATAATTCCAGTGGTCCGATCTCATCAATAATAAGCCATTCCAAGTTTTTGTCTAAAGAATGGAGCAAAACATTTTGTGCCCAGATAAAAACATCTTTACTGAAACGGTAATTTCCAATTTTGATAATTTTTTCATCGGACTCATTTTCCGACACCTCAAGCATTTTTAATGTTCTTGAAACGATATGATATATAAATCGCTTTTCATCTATAACTGGCTGGAAGATGCCGTCGATATTTTTTTGTGAAGAAGCCCAATGCATCAGCCGTGTTGTCTTACCCGAATGAATTGAGCCGGTGAGAATTTGAATATTCTTCATCTACTTAATCTCGGAAAAAAGTAAGAGCGCGAATGAGTAGGAAAGAAACTTTCCAATCCGTTTTATTCCTTTGAAAGAGGCAGAAGCTTTCCAGCAGAAATTGATGATACGGTTAAAACTCGGGAAGAGGGTTGTTACGTCATTTATCTCGGAAGCATGTTTAAACTTATTCTTTTCAATAAAAATTTTGAAATATTTTAAAATGAACGGCGAAAGAACCGAAAACCATATAATAGTAATTACTATAGATCGCAAGATCATAAACAAAATGTCATAAGCTTTATTCTTACCAAGCTGCGGGAAAAAATATGACAGCAGCATCAACGCAATAAGGAATGCAAATAGTGTGATTCCTGAAGATCTTTTCCACCACCCTTTTTTCTTCTGTTTCTTCTTATCTGTAAGGCTATCTGCACTCGTTTGAAAATCGATTCCCAATCTTTCGAATGATTGAGATTTCATTTCAACCCACTTTGGAATAAAAGACGATTTAATGCCGACGTAAATTCCTACAGCAACATGAAGTCCGGAGTAAAGTGCAATAATTATCAAGCTGAAACTTAAAGATTGGGAATGAGGAAGAATCATTGTTTGAGACAGAACAAAATCAACAAATAGGTCAATTGAATCCCATAGCCCGGTGCCAAATAGAATTGTAAGCAAAATCAATTTTTGCAGTGCCGAAAAAAACAGAGTGAAGAAACCTAGCAACAATGCAGCTACTCGTTCATATTTAATTGCACTAAAGAAGAGATAACCCATAATTCCCTGCAGAGCAACAGCAAAGTAAGCGGTTAGGGGAGAGTATGGGCTAACAAAGGCTTTCACTAAAACCACAATGAGTGTGGCTCGCAGAATGGCGGATTTACTCCGCGAGTAGTGAGCGATAAGAGTAATGAAAATTACCGCCGCGCTACCGAGGAACAATCCGGTGAATGGAATTTTTAAAGCGTGAAGAATTCCGCCAAATGCCGCCTCACTAAATCCCCAAAGTGCTATAACGCGTTGAATTCTTGAAGCGTTAATTTCTTCAAGATCATTATTGCTCACCGCGGCAAATTTTTTATCGGTCAAAATATTTATTTGCCTTTCTTCTTATCGAGTATGTCATCTATCCAGCTCATAACAGCCATAGATGCCGGAAACCCGATTGTGGGAATAGATAAAAGTGCGACTTGACGTATCTCTTGCTTAGTGAGTTTAGCTTTGAGTGCTTTTCTAACTTGAGCGTGAACGGCTCCCTCCATCTTGGCTCCCGCTGAGATGGCTAATTTTACAAGTACCCGTTCCTTTTCAGTTAAAGAACCCTCCCGATGAATCGCATCTCCGAGTGTCTCATAAGCAACCGCTATTTCGGGATAATCTTTTAAGAATCTTTCAAATCGTTTTGGCAGATTTGACACATTAACCTCATCAAAATTGTTAACTGCAAATTAGTCCAAATTTAGTGTAGCTGCAATTTGGTATTGCTAAAATAGAATCAATCATCCAGAATTGAAAAGTTTTTGTATTTTTGAAATAAGAAAATTAGCAGAGGGATAATTGAAAGTTTTAGTTACCGGTGGCGCCGGTTATATCGGCTCTCACTTTTCAAAACTTCTGGCAGAAAATGGACACGACACAATTGTATTGGATAACCTTTCCCGCGGTCACGTAGAAGCAATTCCAGCCAAAGCAATATTTGAAGAGGTTGATTTGTTAGATAGCGACTCACTTTTGTGCGCAATACAAACTCACTCACCAGCCGCGGTGGTTCATTTTGCAGCCTTTGCTTATGTAGGTGAATCTGTAAAAAATCCTGGAATGTATTATCAAAACAATGTTGTTGGAAGTCTAAATCTGATAAAATTATGCGCAGAAAACGGAGTCAAGAATTTCGTTTTCTCATCAACCTGTTCGATCTATGGGAACCCCGCCAACGTGCCGATATCTGAAGATGAGGTATCAAATCCTATAAATCCATACGCGAATACAAAATTAATGATTGAAATGATGCTGAGAGATTTTGAATTATCCTCAGGAATGAAACATGTAGCTCTTCGTTATTTCAATGCTGCGGGTGCCGATCCTAACGGTTTAATTGGCGAAAGCCACGATCCCGAACCGCATCTTATTCCCATCATCTTGGAGGTCGCTCTCGGTAAAAGAAAGAAAGTATCTGTCTATGGAAATGATTACAACACTCCAGACGGAACATGCATTCGTGATTATATTCATGTGAGTGATCTTGCGAATGCTCATATGAAGGCAATCGAATATTTGATTAGAGGAAATGAATCGGCTATAATCAATTTGGGAACAGGCAATGGTAACTCTGTATTGGAGATAATTGAGAGAGCAAAATCAATTACAAAAAAAGATATTCCATTTGAAATTGTTGAAAGACGCGAGGGCGATCCGGCTGTGTTAATAGCAGATAATAAAAAAGCAAAAGAAGTTTTAAGTTGGTCGCCGGAATTTTCCATTGAAGAAATTATTCAGACTGCTTGGAACTGGCACAAAAATCCAAAATACTGAGGAAAAAAGTGAAATTCGATAAAACTGATATTGATGGTTTGATTTTAGTAACGCCAGATGTGTTCGTTGACGAGCGCGGCTACTTCTTCGAATCATTTAACAAGAAGAAATTTGCAGATGGAGGAATTGAACCGGCTTTTGTTCAGGATAATATTTCCAAATCGGTAAAAAGCACCGTGCGCGGCTTGCATTATCAGGTGGGTGAATTTGCGCAAGGGAAATTATGCACTGTTGTAATTGGAAGAGTTTTAGATGTTGCCGTCGATATCCGTTTTGGCTCTCCAACTTTTGGAAAACATTTCTCTGTTGAACTAAACGAAGAAACTAAAAACCAATTATGGATTCCACCCGGATTCGCGCATGGATTTTCCGTTCTTTCCGATATTGCAATCTTTAGCTACAAGTGCACTTCGCTTTATAATAAACAGAGCGAACGGGCTATAAAATACAACGATCCAGATCTTCAAATAGATTGGAAAATTTCTAATCCGATGGTTTCTCTAAAAGATTTGGAGGCAGTTTCTTTCAAAGAGATTGAACGGGATTTTATTTATTAAAAATTATAAAGGATTGAAATGAATCTTTCCGTTATTGGAACCGGTTATGTAGGACTTGTAAGCGGCACATGCTTTGCCGAAATGGGTAATCAGGTAATATGCGTTGATAACGATGCCAAAAAGTTAAAGATGCTGCAAGATGCTGTAGTCCCGATTTATGAACCTGGATTAGAAATTTTATTCAGCAGAAACATTGAGAAGAAAAGGCTCACATTTACTGATGATTTAAAGAAAGCAGTACTCAATTCGGAAATGATATTCCTTTGTCTTCCGACTCCGCAGGACGAGGATGGCTCGGCCGATCTTAAATATGTGTTTGGAGTTTCAGAGCAGATTGGAAGTATATTAAAGGATTCCGGAACAGAAGAATTTAAGATCATCGTTAATAAGAGCACAGTTCCTGTCGGAACTTCTTCTATTGTAACTAAAATATTTGAGAAGTTTGGCGTCAAAAATTTTGAGGTTGTCTCTAATCCTGAATTTTTGCGTGAAGGATTTGCGGTTGACGATTTTATGAAACCCGACCGTATTGTTGTTGGTGCGCGTACTCCGGAAGTTTTTGAAAAAATGAACAATCTTTATGAGCCATTTGTCCGTCAGGGAAACCCAATTTTGGAGATGAATCCTGAAAGTTCTGAGGTTACTAAATACGCCGCGAACTCATACCTGGCGATGCGGATTACTTACATGAACGAGCTTGCAAATTTTTGCGAGTCGGTAGGTGCAAATGTAGATTTAGTTAGAAAGGGAATTGGGGCGGATACACGGATTGGAAAAAGATTTTTATTCCCCGGCATCGGTTACGGAGGATCTTGTTTTCCAAAAGATGTGAATGCACTAATAAAAACTTCTGAGGATCATCACTCACCAATCCGTTTGCTAAAGGTGGTTGAAGAGGTTAATAAACTTCAAAAACTAAGACTTGTGAAAAAAGTGTTGCATCATTTTAATGGAAAGATCGCAGGTAAAAAATTTGCCGTCTGGGGCTTGTCCTTCAAACCAAATACAGACGATATGCGCGAAGCACCATCCACTGTTATAATTAAAGAGTTGGTGCGGCTTGGGGCTAAAGTTGCCGCTTACGACCCGGCTGCTATGGAAAACGCTAAATATTATTTGGATGAAATTCTGGAGTATTCCGATGATCAGTATGAGGTACTTAAAAACGCGGACGCGCTTTTAACTTTGACCGAGTGGAATGAATTTCGTAATCCGGATTATGATCGGATCAAGTCCGAATTGAAATTACCAATTATCTTTGATGGGCGTAATATTTACGATACAAAGAAGATGGAAGAGTTGGGATTCGTCTATATCAGTATTGGTAGAAATCCGGTAGGAATTTAAACACTCATTCATGTTCTTGCTCGTAATCTTAATCATGATCAAGAGTGCGATCAAGGTCATGATCAAGAGTATGAAAAATATTCATATGCTAGGAATTCAAAATCTTCTCGTAATACTCTACGTATTTCGGTACAATAGAATTTTTATCAAAATGTTTTACTGCCCGGTCGCGAGAATTGGCAGAGAACAATTTATATTTCTTCTCGTTGGTTAATAAGTCGATTGCGTATTTTGCCATCCTGTCGGTGTCACCAATCTCAGCTATGTATCCGGTCTCGTTGTGTATGACTAATTCCGGTAAACCACCAACAGATGAACTTACCACCGGAACTTCGCACGCCATAGCTTCGAGAGCGGATAAACCAAAACTTTCCGATTGAGAAGGCATCAAGAATAAATCTGCCGCACTTAAGATCTCTACAAGTCCATCCTGCTTGCCGAGGAAAATAACATCTTTTTGCAGATCGAGTTCACGTGTTAGATGCTCGCACTCTGATCTATCGGGACCATCACCAACTAAAACCAGTTTTGTTGGAATTTCCTGTTTTACTTTTTGAAGAATCCGGATAGTATCTGCAACTCTTTTTACAGGCCGGAAATTTGAAGTATGCACCAAAACTTTCTCTCCATTTGGTGCAACATGCTTTCTGAATATTTCACTGTTTTGACGGCTATATTTTTCTATATCAATAAAATTGTATATAACCTCAATCTCTTTTTCGATATTGTAATTGGTAAGCGTTTTTTCTTTTAAGAACCGGGAGACGGCAGTGACTCCATTACTCTCTTCGATGCTAAACTTTACAAGGGGCATGAACGACGGCTCGAGACCAACAAGAGTAATATCCGTCCCATGAAGTGTGGTTATGAATTTTAATTTTTTGTTTGATTTGCGAAGAACCTGTTGAGCCAGATATGCACTGACGGCATGTGGTATGGCATAATGAACATGCATTAGGTCAAGATCCTCATATTCAAAGACTTCTAACATTTTACTCGTCAAAGAGAGATCATAAAGTGAATGTTCGAATAATGGATATGTACTAAGCTCAACTTCGTGAAAATAAATATTCTCAAAAAATCTGTTTAAACGATGAGGAATTGCGTAACTTATAAAATGTACCTGATGACCAAGTGCTGCCAGTGCCAGACCTAACTCCGTTGCAACAACGCCGCTGCCTCCGTAAGTGGGATAACATGTAATTCCAATTTTCATTTTGCCTTTCTATCTTTTTTGATGAGATCTTAATTCACTATCTTCGTAATAAACAATAACATTTTTAACTGCGTTCAAAATACATCTTTTTTAATTCAATGAAAATTCTACTAGTCGGACACTCGATTATTGATCATTTTGAAGAAACCGGTGATGAAATTTCCCACCCCGGCGGAATTTTTTATTCCATGCTGGGAATTAATTCGGTGGCAAAAACCGGAGATGAGATTTTCCTCCTCACTGGCTGGAATCAAAATAATTTTTATTTATTCAAAGAATTGTACTCAAGAGCTAATTTAATCTACTCCAATAAATTGATGGAGATGCCGGAAGTCTTGCTCAAAACCTCCGGCGAGGGTGAAAGAGAAGAAATCTATAAAAATTTGTCAACTCAACTTTCTAACATCCAGGTTGATAACTGGAACCAGTTTGACGGAATTTTAATTAATATGATAACTGGGCTCGATATATCTATAGAACAATTGCAAATAATAAGAAAAAATTTCAGCGGTAAAATTTATTTTGATGTGCACACTCTTTCGAGGGGAGTTGATATCAATAACCGGCGCGAATTCCGGCAAATACCAAAAGTTGAAGAATGGTTAACCAACATTGATATTTTACAGTGTAACGAAAACGAACTTAATACAATTTTTGCGGATAAAATGGAATCTGAAATTGCTAAAGAAATTATTGGCTTAGGAGTGGAGATTGTTGTTATTACAAAAGGTAATAAGGGCGCCTGTCTCTATTTTAATTTAAATGGGAAAATTGAAACATACATCGTGCACGCTGAAAAAGTTGATGCCGTGAACAAAATTGGTTGCGGTGATATCTTTGGGGCGGTATTCTTTTATTCCTATATTTCCACAAGAGATGTAAATGAATCCCTACAACGTGCAAATATAGCCGGAGCGGCAGCATCTTCTATTAAAAATATTACCTCACAAACTATGATTAAACTGAATGCTTAGCGGTAACCTGATAAAACGTAGAGTATTAATTATAGGCTCTAACGGAATGCTTGGACAGCGTCTTGCGGAGTTCTTCAGTGCCGATAAAAATGTTGAACTGATATGCGCCTCCGTAGAGAATGATTCTCTCATTCCGGAAATTAATTACACTCAATTAGATATTACACAAAAGAATAAAGTGAAGGAGTTGATTCTTCAGTTCTTCCCGGATGTCATTATTAACACTGCGGCTTACACTAATGTTGACAGATCGGAAACTGAAAAAGAATCCGCATGGAAAATAAATGTAAATGGTGTTGAAAACATTGCTCTATACGCATGGACGGTAGATGCTCACCTAATTCATATATCGACAGATTATATTTTTGACGGTAAGAACGGGCCCTACTCGGAAGTGGACAAACCGTTACCGATAGGATATTACGGACGGACAAAACTTGCCAGTGAGAACTCTGTGAGGACAAGCGGAGTTAGATTCTCCATTATACGTACAAATATATTATATGGACCGGCAAAATATGGACGCCCCGATTTTGTAAAATGGGTTATCAATTCTCTACAAGCCAGGGAAACTATAAGGATAGTTACAGATCAGATCGGCAATCCAACCTATATAGATGACATAGTCTCAGCGATCTCCAAATTAATAGAATTTAAGAAGGAGGGGATATATAATATCGGGGGCATTGAGATGTTGTCCAGGTATGAATTTACATTGCGGATAGCCGATTATTTTAATCTTGACAAAAAACTAATACTACCGATTCTAACTAAAGATTTACATCAACCGGCGTACCGTCCTCTCAAATCAGGTCTCATAACTCTGAAAGCAGAAATCGAACTTGGATACAAACCACGTCCGTTAGAAGAAACCTTCGAATTAATGCGGAAGGAACTCAGTTTATAATATTTCCAAGAACCACCCGAAAACAAATTAAGGGTTAGAGAAGTATAGCAATCTGCTGCATTCGTAGAATGTTAATAGTGAAGAATTATTTAGGATCGTTAAACTTCATTTGACCCGCACTCTGAAAATTTGAAAAAAATAAAAGGACTTTATTCAAATTTCTTGTCGGATATTTAACTATTCTGTTTTAGATTGCGACTGCGAAATTCGAAATTATTATTCTCAACTCTTCATCTACCGGAGGTTGATATGCTTTCACAGCTACTCAAACCCGAAATCATGGATTTAATTCAAAATAGGCAGTTCACAGATCTAAAGGAGGTTCTAATTGATTGGACCCCGATTGATATAGCCGATCTTTTTCTTTCTCTACCGGAAAATGAGCAGGCAATATTTTTCCGCCTTCTTCCAAAAGACCTTGCCGCAGATGTTTTTGAGTATTTCGATCTTGATATTCAGCTGGAGTTGATTCGACTTCTTGGTAAAGACGATGTAGCGGCAATTTTGAATGAAATGGCAGATGACGATAGAACCGCATTGTTTGAAGAGGTGCCGCCAAACGTTGTAAAACAGATGCTTACTTACCTTTCTCCGGAACAAAGGAAAATTTCTCAACAGCTCTTGGGCTATCCTGAAAATAGTATAGGACGCTTGATGACCCCGGATTATATAGCGGCTAATCAAAATTGGACTGTTCAGGAAACACTCAACTACATTCGGACTTATGGGAAAAACAGCGAAACCTTGAACGTTGTTTACATTGTTAACGAGAAAGGGATCCTAATAGATGACCTTACAATTCGAGATTTTCTACTTTCTCCTCTTGACGTTAAAGTAAAAGACCTAATGAATTTTAATTTTGTTGCATTAAAAGTGAACGATGATCAGGAAACTGCTGTAGAGGTTTTTAAAAAGTATGATAGAATAGCACTTCCGGTTACAGATTCGAGTGGTGTCCTTGTCGGTATCATTACGGTTGATGACGTTTTGGACATTGCTGAAGAAGAAGCAACCGAAGATATTCATAAGTTTGCTGCGGTTGAAGCACTTGAGGAGCCCTATCCCGATATTACGTTCTGGAACATGGTTAAAAAAAGAGCAGGGTGGTTAAGTATATTGTTTGTTGGTGAATTATTTACTGCCTCTGCAATGGGATTTTTTGAGCATGAAATTGGCAAAGCAATAGTGCTGGCATTGTTTGTTCCCCTAATTATAAGTAGTGGTGGTAACTCCGGTTCCCAGGCTGCCACTCTTATTATTCGAGCGATCTCATTAAATGAGATTTCTTTGAAAAACTGGTTTTCAATTTTTAAAAGAGAAATTTTAACAGGGTTAACACTCGGAACTATATTGGCGTTATTGGGATTTACTAGAATTTTTATTTGGGAAATCGCTTCGAATATTTATGGTGAGCACTGGTTGTTAATCGGGTTGACTGTAAGTATTTCTATAATTGGAGTTGTAACCTGGGGTACATTAATGGGTTCTATGCTTCCTCTGATAATTAAAAAAATCGGATTCGACCCTGCCGTTTCTTCAGCTCCTTTTGTCGCGACGCTGGTAGATGTAACCGGATTAATAATTTATTTCACAACCGCACTTCTTATATTGCGCGGCACTTTACTCTAAAACAAGAAAAGTATGAATCAAGAAAGATTTGATCTTTTTCTAATATTACTAAAACTAAGACCGTTTCCGATAAAAATATAAATCTCATAAGAGAATAGGGACTGAATTCCAACGATCTTTTATAGAGGCAAAAATGAAACAACTATTTCGCACAATAGTATTTTTAAGCATCGGATGTTTATCAGCATGTAGCATTTTTCAAAAAGACTCTTTTGAGGGAGATTGGACTCTCAAATTGTCGGGAGCTATTCAAGAGACATTCAATTTCCAAATTTCTCCAACTAATGAATTCTCCTTTTCTCAACTCGTTTCTTACGGTGGACGCGATTATGATGTATCAATCAAAGGTAAAATTGGAAATGATGGTAAAATAAAAGCCGATATAATGGCAGAGGGTCAAATAATGGGTGATCTTGTGGGAATGATGACATATGAAAATGGAAACGGTAAATGGGGTGCCAGTATCTTGTCCGGAGTTTGGACGGCTACAAAAAAATAATTATTAGAGACCTCTGAATTATTTTGAAACTGTCACTCTGAACGAAGTAAAGAGTCTCTTTACGCTCTAAATTTGAGATGTTTAACTTCGTTCAACATGACAATTGTTAATTTTTCAGAGGACTCTATTAAAAAATAGAAAAACCGGCGCGACTTGGTAAAAATAGTCTAACGCCGGTTTTTTTCTAAGATCTACTTCCTATTGATTTTCCATATACTTTGCGCTTATCTCTGTCCTTCTATTCTTAGTCCTATCTTTTACCGTTTTGTTTGGGGCAAACGGTTTCAACTCTCCAAATCCTTGAACAGTAATTAGGTCTTTGTTTAATCCTTTTTTGACGAGATATTTTTGAACAACATTGGCTCTTTTAACGGAAAGTTTCATGTTGTAATTTTCACTTCCTATTGAATCGGTATGGCCTGCGAGTGTAATTTTTGCTTCAGCATATTTACTCAATACTTCGTAAGCATTATCAAGAATTTTCTTGGCTGTTTTACTCAATGCCGAATTATTGAATCCAAAGTGTACAAAATCGAAAGTTAATTCTTTCTCAACCGCAAGAATAGGGACGTCGTCTTTAGGATCTAATGGATTAGATCCTCGTTTAACCTCAACACCGTCATTAACAGTACCACTGTCTGTATCTACTTTCAATGGATCGGTTTTATATTTCATAACTTCTTCACCGTCAGTTAGACCATCACCATCGGTATCAATTTTTGTCGGATTCGTTTTGAACATTGTAACTTCCTCTCCATCCTTTAGACCATCACCGTCTGTATCAGTGTTCAATGGATCGGTTTTATATTTTAAAATTTCATCACCCTCATTCAATCCGTCGCCATCGGTATCAATATTTAACGGGTTGGTTTTATATTTCATAAGTTCATCATAATCACTCAAACTATCGCCGTCTGTATCAACTTTAGTGGGATTTGTAAAATATTTATGCACTTCATCCCCGTCATTTAATCCATCCCCGTCTGTATCTGGGTTGTTAGGATCTGTTGAGAATGCTAACTCATCTCTTTTGTTTAATCCATCCTTATCCCTATCTGAATTTAAGCTTTCACCTGAGAATGATAGACCAAGGCCTAAATTTATATAGCCATCATTTGTTCCTTTAATACTGTAGTAATTCAGATTATCGGTAAATGAAAATGTATAACCGAGGGTTAGATCGAGTGCAACTTCATCAGCTAATTTGATTTCGGTGCCAACACCAAATGGTATTGAGCCCGTCCAACCGTTTGCCTCAACTTTAAGTGGAGAGATTGAACCTGGCCTCTTAGTTACGTCATAATTCATAATACCAATACCAGCATAGAAATATGGATTCCAATTTTCTATATCAAATGGTGTGAAAAGCAATCTAGCTTCAATAGGAATGATTGATACTTCGGATTTTGCGTTTGGTAGGTATAAGGGATATGTTCCTCCATCATTCGAAAGTTTGCTAAAACCTGCATTAATTTCTGCTTGCCAGTCATTGGATAATTCAAATCTGAAAAACCCCTTCAACAAATACGATGAAAGAGATAAGCCGTTATCGCTTTCAAATTCTGTAGTTGGTAACACCCCATTAATTTGTAAACCGCCTTTGTGACCAAAATCTTTGAAGTTATTAAATGAATTTTGTGCCAGAGAGCCAGAATAACTTAGCGCAAGAAAGAGAAGAGCGCAGAACAATTTTATAACAATAGAACTTTGTTTCATTAAATACTCCATCTGAGATTGTGAGAACATTATTTATATATACTATCGTACTATTAATTTGAAGAGTTCAAAATACGAGGTCTAATTAAAACTTTTACGCCAGCTTCTCATTAAGAATCCGGTAATTAGTAATGCAATTCCGATGAGAGCAACTTTAATATATTGATCGGAATAAAAATAATAGCCGCCAATTGCCACCGGCACGTTTTGCATCTCAAGAGTTGTCAATCCTTCGCCGCGGGCAATTTCAACCTTATAACTTATATGAAGAAGGGCGTAGGCAAGTATAACACCTCCTTGAAGAAAGCATACTATATCAACCAGCGCGAAGACAATAACCGACATAATTTTTCTCATTTTCACCTCAACTTTATTAGTTGTACCCCGGAGAGGAATCGAACCTCCGACCAACAGTTTAGGAAACTGCTGCTCTATCCTTCTGAGCTACCGGGGCATTAAATATTACTTTTATTTTTCTTCTACCGACTGATGATCTAAAATATTTTTCTCTTCTTATAGCTGTTGTTTTATCATCAAACTCTTCAGTGTATACAAGTTCCCAGGGTTTGTACTTTTTTGTAAAATGTGATTTACCACTGTTGTGTTCTTTTATTCTTCTTTTCAAATTTTCCGTAAATCCAACATAACTTTTTTCAGCTATTAGACTTTTAAGAATATTGACGTAATATTTTTTCATTTTTTATAGGAAACTGCTGCCCCCCGCCTAGAACGACGAAGTCGGGCAGGTATCCTTCTGAGCTACGGGGGCATAAATCCTTCGATTCAATCTTAAAATGACATTGATTATCAATTTTAGAGCCTACGAAGGTAGAAAGACTTAATAACGGAACAAAATATAACTATTGCGTGAAAGAATAAAAAATCGACCTTGGTTGAAAAGAATAGGTTGGTTCTTTTTTGAAAAATATTTTTTATTTGTAGAGTGTTAGTTAAGTTATTGTTGAAGAGAAATTAGTGTGAAAGAAGTTGAATGTGCCAATCTACAGCTTAATTGGAATTTGCCTGTCTTTTTGATAATTTTCTCAACGAATTTTTCAAAAAATATACTAGGAGAAAAGAGAATGACTACGATTATTGATGTCTGGGGCAGAGAGATTTTGGACTCACGTGGAAATCCAACCGTTGAAGTAGAAGTAACTTTAGAATGCGGAGTTATAGGACGGGCTGCGGTTCCTAGTGGCGCCTCAACCGGTGAAAATGAAGCAGTTGAATTGCGTGACGGTGACAAATTGCGTTATAATGGCTTGGGAGTTTCTAAGGCAGTAGAGAATGTTAACAACAAGATCGCAGATGAATTAATTGATTTTGACGCGACAGATCAAGTGGGGATAGATAATTTTCTTTGCGAATTAGATGGAACGTCAACGAAATTAGAACTTGGTGCAAATGCAATTCTTGGTGTTTCACTTGCTTGCGCAAAAGCATCTGCCGAAGCACTCGGTCTTCCTCTATATCGTTATGTTGGCGGTGTAAATGCAAGAACATTACCGGTTCCTATGATGAATATCTTAAACGGCGGAAAACATGCAGATAACAATGTTGACTTCCAGGAATTTATGGTTATGCCGGTTGGAGCTACAACTTTTAAGGAAGCATTGAGATACGGTGCAGAAACTTTCCATTCGCTCAAATCTGTCTTAAAGAAAAAAGGTTATAACACCGCCGTTGGTGATGAAGGCGGTTTCGCTCCGAATCTAAAATCAAATGAAGAAGCTATTACAGTAATTCTTGAAGCGATCGAAAAAGTTGGATTGAAAGCAGGGAAAGATATTTTTATTGCTCTGGATCCGGCTGCAAGTGAAATGTGGGACAACGAAAAGAAAGCCTACTTCTTCTTTAAGTCGGATAAATCTTATATGACTCCCGAGAAGATGGTCGATTATTGGGCAAACTGGGTAAAACAATATCCAATTATTTCTTTGGAAGATGGTATGGCGGAATTTGATTGGGAAGGTTGGAAATTACTTACCGATAAAGTCGGCGGCAAGATTCAATTAGTGGGAGACGATCTCTTCGTTACGAATACAGATTATTTATCGAAAGGAATTGAGAAAGGTGTTGCAAATTCAATACTGATAAAGGTAAATCAGATTGGAACTTTAACCGAAACTCTTGATGCGATTGAAATGGCAAAACGCGCAAGTTATACAGCTGTCATGTCACACCGTTCAGGAGAAACCGAAGACACAACAATTGCCGATCTTGCTGTTGCTACTAATTGCGGTCAAATTAAAACCGGTTCCGCAAGTAGAACAGATAGAATTGCCAAATACAATCAGTTAATCAGAATAGAAGAAGAGTTAGATACAACAGCAATTTTTCCTGGAATTGCAGCAATCAATTATACCGGGCAGTAACATATAAGTGTTTAGATCAGAGACCCCCGCTCTTTGTGGGGGTTTTTTTTCTTAGAGATTATTTTAAACTCATTATTTTTTTTGAGGATTTTATGCCGAAGCATACACTAAAAACAATTAACGAATTAATTAAGAAAAACAAGATTGAATTCATTGACTTAAAATCTATCGATCTATCAGGAAGACTTCACCACATTTCTCTTCCTGTTTTCGAGAACATAATGACCAAGCTAACTACTGAAGGAGTCGGGTTTGACGGCTCGAGTTTTGGTTTTCGCAAAGTTGAAAACAGCGATATGATTATGATTCCCGATTTGGATACAGCGGTAATAGACCTTTTCCGCGATGCGTCGACTTTAAGTTTTTATTCAAACATCGTTTTAACCGATGAGAGACATACACGTTTTCCTCAAGATGGAAGACATCTCGCCACTCAAGCAGAAAATCTTCTTAAAAAAACAACCGGCGCTGATAAATCATGGTGGGGACCGGAATTTGAATTTTATATCTTCTCGAATGTAGAATACGATACACGTACGGCAACTTCATATTATAAAGTTGAGCATGCAGAAGAATTTTACAAACGTGCTTATCATGCGGCAAATCCGTTTGATATTTATGACGATTTCCGCGATGAGGCATCCAAGCTTTTACAAAAATTTGGAATAAAAATTAAATATCATCATCATGAAGTTGGAGAGCGGGGACAGCAGGAAATTGAAACCTATTTCAGCGATCTATTAACTACGGCGGATAACATCATAACGGCAAAGTACGTGTTGTTCAATCTTGCGCGTCAGAAAAATTTATCTCTTACATTTATGCCCAAACCGATGTACCAGCAAGCCGGTAATGGATTACATCTTCACCTCTATTTAACCAAGAATGGAAAGAATGCATTTTACAAAAAAGGCGAATATGGAAATGTAAATGAGCTTGGCAGATTTTTTATTGGCGGATTGTTAAAACATGGAGCCGCTCTTTCCGCATTCACAAACCCGAGTACAAATTCGTACAAAAGATTAGTTCCTGGTTATGAAGCCCCAGTTGCACTAACTTATGGAAAAGGCAACAGATCATCTGCAATCAGAATTCCAAGCTATGTTTGTAATCCGGACGAAACTCGTTTCGAGTACCGTCCACCTGACGCCACAATTAACCCTCATTTATGTTTAACGGCAATGCTTCTTGCCGGAATTGACGGAGTTGTAAATAAGATCGATCCCGTAAAAGAAGGTTTTGGTCCTTACGATAAAAACTTTTTGGATGAAGAGCACAAAGATAAAATTCATTTTCTGCCCCGTAATTTGACCGAGGCGATTGATGCTCTTCAGGCAGATAATGACTTTCTAAAACGAGGAAATATTTTTGATGATGCACTGCTTCAGCAATGGGTGAGTTTGAAAGAAGATGAGATTCATGCAATAGGCACTATGCCTCATCCGTTCGAATACAAAATGTATTTCACACTTTAGCATAATTGAATTTGGTGCAATGTCATTAGTGCATCGAAAAAGAATTTATAACTGTGAAAATACTTGTCATTAATACTAAGTTTATTGGAGATTTAATTCTCTCAACGCCCGGGTTTGCCGCGTTGAGAGAAAAATATCCAAACGCGGAAATTGTTTTGATGACCAGAAAAGGATTCGAAGCGACACTAAGAAACAATCCAAACATAAATCGAATCATTCATTTCGATTTTGGAATCAAGAAAAAGAATTTTGTAGAACGAATTGTAGATGAAATAAATTTTATACGTTCCATTCGTACGGATAAATATGATTGCGTAATCTCACTTCATCCGGGAGATCGAATTGCGTTTCTGGCTTGGTTTAGTGGTGCCAAAATAAGAATTGCCCCAAGAAAGCAGCCCTTTAATTTTCTTTTCAACAGACTTGTTGATGTTGAGGAAGATTCTATCAGTTACCTGGAATATTACAATAAACTTATTTCTGCTTGCACTTGCGAGGCTGTTAAGGCTAAGTCAGATTTTTTTGTAACATCGTTGGAAGAACAGCAAACCGAAAAATTTCTCAATGAGAAGAATGTAAGCAAAAATGATTTATTAATCGGGGTTCATCCCGGTGCCAGCGAACCTACCAAAATATGGCAGTCAAAAAATTTTATTGAATTGATCCGGCTGATACTGGCTATTGATGGATCGAAAGTTTTGATCATTGGCGGACCAAAAGAAGAAATCATTGTTGAGAAAATTTATTGCGAAATAAAAAACGATAATCTTTTGTACTATAATTCAACAGATATAAATGTAACTGCCTCATTAATTAAAAAATGCCGGCTTTTTATCTCGAATGATACCGGAACACGCCATTTGGCTGTGGCGCTAAAAACTCCGGTGATTGCATTAATGCCGGATGACAATCAGAAATGCTGGAACTTTTATGATGAATCGGATAATCATTTCGTGTTAATCGGAAAAAGGATATTTCCTAATTCAGAGCCTCCATACCTAGGAGAAATTTCTGTTGATGATGTGTTTACTAAATTGAAAAATATTATGAATGTATGATTGACAAGAACATCAAAAATATTTTAATTCTGAAGTGGGGCGCACTCGGCGATCTGATAATGGCAACATCTACTATCATGGCGGTTAGAGAAAATTTTCCCGGTGCTAAAATCACAATGTTCACAAATAATTTAATGAATGAAATTCTGCCGCAAGGATTTGTTGTGGATGAATATATTTTTCTGAAAAAAAGCGGACGTTATGTAGAAGAGCCATTCTTCAGTCAGCTCTTTAAAATTTGGAACTTGAGAAAAAGAAAATATGATCTCGCTATCGATCTTAAGTGGAAATCGGAAAGGGCATCCGTTCTGACATATTTGAGCGGAGCAAAAATTAGAGTAGGATATTGGGAAAAATTTTATAATCACTGTTACACACATTCAATTAAACATCCGGTCGGGGGATATCATGAGGTTCGGAGAAATCTTGATGTTATTAGACAGATTGGATTAAAAGTGAAAGAAGAAAATCCTTTAATATTTATCTCTGAAGCCGATAAAAAATTTGCGAATGATTTTTTTGCCTCTAACTTATTATCAAAAGGAAATACAGTTTGTGCTCATCCCGGTGCAAGCAAAGAGAATAGAGCATGGCTTCCGGAAAAATATGTAGAACTTTTAAAAAAAATGATTGCCAAATTCAATGTTAAGATTCTCGTTACTTGGGGATCGAATGAATTAACTCTTGCGCAAAAAATTGTTGATGCTGTTGGAAGTAATGCAATTATATCCCCCAAAACAAATTCGATTTCACAATTGAGCGCCGTTATAGAAAATTGCGGATTATTTATCTCCGTGTGCACCGGTCCAATGAATGTAGCTAATGCTGTAAAAACGCCAATTGTTGCTCTTTTGGGGTCAACTGATCCACTCGACTGGTCCCCGTTTGGAGAAATCCACCGGACTATAAAATCTCCATATGTACTTTCCGAATATACTGATGAAGATGAACGCCGCGCGCTTGATGAAATATCTGTTGAAAATGTTTGGAGTGTTGTTGAAAGAAGATGGAGCGAATTGAAGAATTTATGAAATGCAATTGTTTTCGAACAACTCGTAATGTTGGATTGAGAATCATTCACTAATATTTCTTGACCGAAAAAAAATCTCGATTCACCGCAATGGGTTGTTTCGAAGATTTAATTTTATAACAAAGGTCGAGAGTCTAATACCTTAACCGTGTTTTAAAAACCCTTCCCTTTGGCATTGCAACTATATAGGAAGGGTAAGGATGGGCTTTTATTATGCCACTACTTGGTGAAACTGCTGCACTCCTAACCGCGTTATTATGGTCAGGTACTTCAATTGTTTTTACGGAAGCATCTATAAGAGTAGGTCCAATCTATGTGAACGTAACCCGAATGTTCCTGGCGCTGACATATTTAACGGTTACTCTCCTAATCATGAATATCAGAATAGATCTTTCACTAAATCAAATTTTAAATTTAGCTATCAGCGGATTTGCGGGATTGGTTATTGGCGATACATTCTTATTCAAGGCGTATAGAAGTATAGGCGCAAGAGTTAGCATGCTAATGATGGCGCTTGTCCCTCCGATTTCCGCTTCTTTAGCTTTCTTCTTTCTCGGAGAGCGGTTATCTTTTCTTGGTATCTTCGGAATTATTATAACTGTTTGCGGAATTGCATTGGTAGTTTTGAAGAGGGAAGAGAAGCCAACTTCGAATTATAAGATTGATTACACCGGACTATTTTACGCTCTAATTGGTGCCGCAGGACAAGCCGTTGGATTAATTTTCGCTAAGAACGCATTTAACGAGGGGGAAATTAGTGGATTTCTGGCAAGCTTTGTCCGCATCGCCTCGGCGGTAATTATTATTTATCCGCTCGCTCTCGTAACCAAGAGATATAAAAATCCAATCCGCATATATATGAATGACAAACGCGCTTTTCTCTTCACCGCAATTGGTTCGGTGATCGGGCCCTTCCTAGGAATTACTTTTAGTATGATCGCCATCTCGCACGCAAAAGTTGGAATCGCCTCAACTCTTATGGCTACGGTTCCAATCATCATGCTTCCGATGATACGCTATTATTATAAAGAAAAATTATCATGGATTTCAATTGCCGGTGCTTTGGTAGCTGTAAGCGGAATTGCGATATTGTTTTTACGTTAATTTTGATCGAAGATTCTTTTCATATTTGTATAAGTCTCATTTTATTTCAGCCTCAACTGCGATCTTAAGAGAATTTTTGCAGCATTGTGCAAGCAAATAATCCTCGTTAAAATTTCCATCCCTCCAAATTGTAACAACCGTATAAATTGCAAATTTTGCGGGAAGGCTATATCCCTTGAGAGCAATAATTAAGAAATATTGAAAGTAGTCAGTAATAATCCGCATCAAAATTGCCTTATAATAACTCCAATTCCCATCTTGAAACGATTATCGGTTTTCTATTATGTGAAAATGACTGCAAATCGAACCATTCTAATGGCACCTTAGTTGAGTAAATAACGAGTCTAAATCCAGAATAAAGATGGAATTAATAGAAATAATATCCGACATAATAATTTATGGTGGTTTACTTCTAGTCGTTGTCGTGGGGTTTTCGTTTTTTCTCTCCAAAACAAAGACCGAGACGGAATCTTTAGCGCCACATAAAAGTATGCCCGATAAATCCCGGCAAATAAGCACTCTACAAAAAATAAATTATGAGCAGAGCCTATCTAGGAAAAATCAAGCGGGCGCCTATCCGCAAATTTTCAGTCTCGAGAATTTTAAACCAAAAGAGATAAAGATCATTCGGAAATCCACAGTAGCCAAAAGAGAATCACAAGAATCCATGAGGTTCGATTCTAAGTCGCTTACTAGAACCGATGGAAGCGGAATTCGTTATACAATTGTGAATGAAGAGCAGAAAAAAAAGAGTCTAAAAGCCTCCAACTTTTATTTTTAGTCAATTACTCCCTATAGACACCAATCTCCTTTCATCTTCAATAAACTAAATACATAAATCATCTTTTTATGCAACCTTAGTAGAACTACTAAACTTTTTGGACTAAACCCCCCTAAAAAAGTTAAAACCTTAGTACAACTACTAATGTTTTATTCTTCCACCCTCTGTAAATTAATCTTAAATATTTGGATAAAATTCGGCTTGAACTCGGATTCAAAAAGAAAAATTACCGCCTCCTTCATGATAGGATATTTTGTTTCCTTTCTGAAAAATGAATTGTCGGGAGACGAATCTTATGCAAAAGACATAAAAAAATATCTCATAACTAGAATGAGCCCCCAAATACTTTATACTATGTCTGAACTATTTCAAGAAATATTTAATGAATCGATCAATCATAAATTCTCTGTAAAAACAAAGTATGATCTTAAAAACACTCTAAATGGAATCTTTGAATTAGTCTCAGAAAAGATTCAGAGGGGGGGTGAATCTTTTCTAGAGATCTCTTTTTTGTGCGGCGGACTTATTACCCTAATAGAATTGGATGATAAAATTCTTGCTAATAGAGAGAAAATGGAAGTCATACTAATTGATTTGTTGTCCACGCTCGGGCTTAATCTCTGCTGGAGTGATTTTAACAAAATTATTACTGAACTTACTTCCGGGAGTATTCAATTACGAAGAGAGTCGCGCGATCAATTGTTCTCGCTTATATGCGGCAATCAGAAAAATCATAAGCAAATTTCTGAGATTCAGAATTTTTGCGAGTTATATTCGTTTCAGCAAAACACTGCTTTTGCATAAAATATTTCTACCCCCACATTTTTATCAAACACGCTACATATTATTTCCCCCACATTTTTATCAAACACGCTACATATTATTTCCCCCAAATTTTTATCATATTTCGTAAGCAAAAAAATATTTAAATGGAATAATTCGAAAATAGTGGATTCTTCTTTTGAAGAATGCTTAAACGTGGAGAATGTAATGATCAAATTTTCAAAATGCGTTGACTCAATGAGGACCTCAGAAATTCGAGATTTGATGAGTGTAGCTATGAGACCGGACATCATTTCGTTTGCCGGCGGAATGCCAAATAATGATTTATTCCCGGTAAAAGAAATTGATGAGATTTATAACGGACTCGACGATAAAACAAAAAAAATTGGGTTTCAATATTGTCCGACTTCCGGTTATCCTCCATTAATCGAATCGCTAAAAGAGTATTTAAGAGGTAAAAACTTACCGGTTGATACTAACGATTTGATAATCACTTCCGGTTCGTTGCAGGCTATTAATATTATTATGAAACTCTTTATTGATCCGGGTGACACCGTAATTACCGAACAGCCCTGTTTTATCGGAGGGATTACTACCGCAAAAGCACATCAGGCAAATATTTTGAGTGTTCCGATGGATGCCGACGGTATGATCATGAGTGAGCTGAGTAAAGCGATGGAAGGAGAAGGTAAAAATGCAAAGATAATCTATCTTTCACCTTACTTTCACAACCCTGCCGGAGTAGTTTACAGCAAAGAAAGAAAAGCCGAATTACTAAAATATTTAGAAGGTAAAGAGATCATTCTTATCGAAGATGATCCGTACGGCGAACTTTACTTTGATGAAAATCGTAAAGAATTAACCGTGCCGATGAAAACCATTCAACCGGAACCGGTACCGATTTGCTATGTCGGTTCATTCTCAAAAATTCTTGGACCGGGAATGCGTCTTGGATGGCTGCTTGCTTCACCGGAAATAGTTAATAAAGCACAATTAACAAAACAATCTCTAGATGCGTGTTCCTCAACTTATACTCAAGTGCTGGCAGATCAATTTTTAAGAAAAGGTAAATTACAACTTTATGTGAAAGAACTAAGATCCATCTATGCTAGAAGAATGAATCTTATGAACGAGAGTTTAAAAGCAAATATGCCGCCCGAAGCCAAATGGATTGTTCCAGGCGGAGGTTTTTATATATGGATTACATTACCGGAACGTGTTGATGCCTCAGAAATATTAAAAGAATCGATGGGGAGAGGTGCAATTTTTGTAATTGGAAAAACATTTGATCCGAAGGGAGTCAAAAATAATTGTCTAAGATTATCTTACTCTAATACTCCGGAAAATGAAATTGAAAGGGGAGTTAAAATTATAGCCGAAGCATTGAAAGCGAGGTTATAAGTCATTAGCCACGGGATTGATTTTATTCCGTGGCTAAAATTTATTTTGTTACTAATGCAGATTCCAATCCGGCTCTTAGCGCCGCGAGATTCATCTTAACCACATTATCCCCCTTTCCGCCGAACAAAATGCGGATGCCACCTTCAAGATTCTGATACGGTATATCTAAATATTCTGACGCAGCACCCAACAAAACCACATTTGAAGATTTTGGAGAGCTGATTTTTTTTGCTATCTCATCCGCGTTGATAGCAATTACGTTTTGATATGAGCGGACCTGATTCAAGAGCGCTTGCAAATCGGGATAGTATGGAATATTTACGAACGGTTCAGTGTTTGTTATAATCCATCCATCTTTTGCCAGGTACGGTAAATATCTTAAGGACTCCATCGGCTCAACGGATAAAATCATATCGGCTTCCCCAAATGGAATTAAATCCGATGCGATTTCTTCTGAAGATATTCTTAAATGTGATTGCACGGCACCACCTCTTTGGCTCATTCCATGTACTTCCGCTTGTTTAACAAAGAGTCCCTTGTCAACTGCCGCTAATCCTATAATTGCCGCGATTGAAAGAATTCCTTGTCCACCAACTCCCGATAAAATAATATCTTTTTTCATAGCTCTTTTCTGATTTGATTAGCAAAATGGTTCAAATAAAATTATCTCTTCGCAATTTTTTTCTTTCTTGTTACGGTCTGGATACATTCACGCTCGGCTATAATTACAGATACACCGTTATACGCCAATTCCTCTTTTAAAATGTTGACCATCTCTTTATGATTTTTTTTCAGCGGTAATAAAACATGTAGATGAGCTGGATCAACGCCAACACCCAAACAGATTTCCTTAATTCTTCCGTCAGCGGATGATTGCTGCCCGCCTGTCATAGCAACAGCGGAGTTATCGGAAATAACCACCGTGATGGGAGAGTTTTCATTTACAGCATCCAATAAACCGGTAATACCTGAGTGTGTAAAAGTTGAATCTCCAATAACCGCTACAGATGAAACAAGCCCCGCATCGGCGGCTCCTTTTGCCATAGTAATCGATGCACCCATGTCAACACATGAATTAATCGAGTTGAAAGGGGGAAGCGCTCCTAATGTATAACAACCGATGTCGGAAAAAACTCTCTTCTCGCCAAAATTTTTCATCGCTTCATTCAAAGCGTCATAAACATCTCTATGACCGCACCCATTGCATAATTCCGGAGGTCTGTTTACAACTATCGCGGGAATCTGCATTCCCTCTTTTGTTGGTAACCCTAATGCTTTGGCAATGATTGTAGGATTTAATTCTCCGTCTCTTGGTAACGATCCATCCAATCTTCCGTTGATAGTTTTACCTTCGTTAAAAAATCCCTTCAATGATTCTTCTACCAGCGGATATCCATCCTCAAGTATCAATAACTTTTCACACTCATTTTTAATCCTCTCGATTAGCGTCTTAGGAATCGGGTATTGACCAATTTTTACAATGGGATGCGGACAATGATGATTTGGATAATTTTCAATCAAGTAGTTAAACGCAATGCCACAGGATATAATGCCAAGAGATTTATCATGACCATCAAAGTATTTGTTAAAGCGGGATGATTCAGATTCTTTCTCAAAACTCGTTTGATTCTCCAGTAGTATTTTATAACGTCGTCTAGCGTTTGCCGGAAGTAGAACAAATTGTCTTGGATCTTCAGGAAGCGTAATAGAATTTTCATCTATCAAATCTTTCGTCTCAACTCCGTAACGTGAATGGGAAAGCCGTGTGGTAATTCTAATTAGAACCGGAGTCTTCAACTTTTCTGAAAGGAAAAATCCTTCGCGAGCCATATCGTACGCTTCTTGCTGATTTGAAGGTTCGAAAATTGGAATCATAGCAAACTTTCCGAAGAATCTCGAGTCCTGTTCATTCTGTGATGAATGCATCGAAGGATCATCGGCAACAGCAATTAACAACCCGCCATTAATTCCGGTAATTGCAGAGTTCATAAACGGATCAGCAGCCACATTCAACCCGACATGCTTCATGCATACCATAGCGCGTTTTCCGGCATAAGACATTCCAAGAGCCGATTCCATTGCCGTTTTTTCATTAACAGACCATTGGCTATGTATTCCTCTATCGAACGCGAGTTTGGATTTTTGAACATACTCTGTAATTTCTGTTGAAGGAGTTCCAGGGTAAGCGTAAACACCGGACATACCGCCATCAATTGCTCCTTGCGCAATAGCTTCGGCGCCAAGTAATAATTTCTTCATCGCAGCCTTAATATATTTTTCAAAATCATTTATTTTATCTAATCTTTCTATGAAAAATTACTGCTTGTCTCTGAACCCTGCAAGAAAAATAGATATTAATCTTTCCAACTTTCCTTTGATTAAAGATTACTCCTTGCGTATTTTTGCATCGAAATTATTAACGAAAAATGTGGTAACGTAAAATGAAAATTTGTGACATTCTAAGAGTTGAAAAAATTATCTCTTCTTTACAGGGGACAACAAAGACCGAGGTTATCAACGAGATGCTTAATCTTTTCAAGGATGACGAGAGGGTTAATAATCTTGAAGGGATGAGCCAGGCTGTTCACGAAAGAGAAAAAATTATGTCCACAGGTGTAGGTAAGGGCTTTGCAATTCCGCACGCAAAAACCAACTGCGTAAATGAAATTGTTGCAGCATTTGGAAGACTAGAAAAACCGATTGACTTTCAGGCACTAGATGAACGCCCGGTCAATATTATCTTTCTTTTAGTTGGAAAAGAAAATTTAGTTGGTCCTCACATTAAATTACTTAGCCGAATCTCCCGTATGATGAATAAAGATGAATTCAGAGAAAGTTTAGCTAATGCGAAAAGTTCTAAAGAAATATTTACTTTGTTTGAAGAAGAAGAGAAGCAATATTTTGAAGCTATTTAAATATGATTAAAGCTATAACCGGAACCCGCGACACTCTTCCAACAGATATTCCCAAATGGAATTACTTACAATCTATTGTTCAATCGGTTTTTTCTAAATTCAATTACAAAGAAATTCGCACTCCTATTTTTGAGGAGACGCAATTATTCGCTCGCGGAATTGGTGAGGCAACAGATATAGTTGGTAAAGAGATGTACACATTTCTCGATCGAAGCGGCGAGAGTATTACGCTTAGACCAGAAATGACTGCCGGAGTTGTCCGCGCTCTAATTGAACACTCCCTTGATAAAAAACAAAATCTGAATAAACTGTTTTATTCCGGACCGATGTTTCGTCAAGAACGCCCGCAAGCCGGTAGATTTCGACAGTTTCATCAATTCGGCGCAGAAGCTCTTGGTAGCAATGATCCTCTGCTAGATGCAGAAATAATAATAATGGCATATGATATTTTTTCTCAGCTCGGTTTGAAAAAGTTGTTGGTAAAGATTAATTCGCTCGGTGTTCCATCATCAAGAGAAAGTTATAAAAATATTTTGAGGAAGTACATTAAACCACATTTTGAAAAACTTTCGGCTGAAAGCAAAAAAAGATTTGAGACCAACATTCTTCGCCTCTTTGATAGTAAAGAAGAAAACGATCTGAAGATTATGGAGAATGCGCCGCTGTTAATCGAATATCTTGATGAAGAAAGTCTTCAGCACTTCGAGAAAGTTAAGCGAGCGTTGCTTGGTTCAAATATTCCCTTCGAAATAGATGCACGTCTAGTGAGAGGTTTAGATTACTACACTCACACCACTTTTGAGGTTGTTAGTGGAAGCGTTGGCTCTCAGAGTGCTTTGTGTGGCGGCGGAAGATATAATTTACTCGTCAAAGAACTCGGTGGGGGAGATACGCCCGGTGTTGGTTATGCTGCGGGAATCGAAAGAATTTTACTCGCATGTGAAAATGAAAAATCTTTTTCTCTTGAAAAGGAGAAAATTGATCTTTTCCTGGTTACAATAGAAAAAGGGTTAGAAGACTTTACCTATTCGACAGCGGTAAATTTTAGAAGAAAAGGATTAACGGTTGATCTTGATTACTTGGGACGAAGCGTTAAAGCGCAAATGCGGGAAGCCAATAGAACTAACGCTAAGTATGTTTTATTTATCGGAGGTGATGAATTTGCCCGCGGCGAAGTCGTTCTAAAAAATATGAGTAACGGTGAACAGAAAATTTTTAATAAAGATGATAATGAGAATATCTTTTTGAGTATCAAGGAGAATTGATTGTCTCTAAAAAAACCTACAAGCATTCCTAAAATTCCTAAGACTAGAAAGAAAAAAGCGCACACGGCTCTCTCTGCAATTCCAACTAAAAAACCGGATAAAATCGAATACATTTGCAAAGCATATTACAAGTATGACGATGTAGCGCGAAAGCAATACTCGATCTTTGCCATCGAAACACTCGTGGAGTTTACAAATTTTGTCTATGAAGTTTCTGTTGATATAATCCAGGAGAAGAATGTTATTAATTTTATTTTGATGGGTTTGAAAGCTAAGATGAACGTTGTACCTCTCGTGCAACCAGCGAGGACGGAATTACTATTTCAAAATCTCGTTGGCGACTACATCGTAAATGTCGTTAAGCAGGATGGTGCAATCAACTCAGGCGAATTTCATTTCAACATTTATAAAAAAGAAATTTTATTAACTAAGCAGTACAAACCAAAAAAGAAAAACAACCGGCTCTTCTGCAAATTTGAAATTGCCGAAGAGAATTTCTCCTTTCTCGAAAAATAATATTCTTAATTTGTCATTCCGGCGGAAGCCGGATCTATTTAATCAATCATGCAAAAAATCTTTGGCAGAAAACCTGTACTTGAAGCGTTAAGATCCGATGCGGAGATTGAGGTAATTTATATTGCCTTCGGTCAACATGGAGACATCATTAATCAAATAATGTCTGCGGCAAAGAAGCGAGGTATTAAGATTACTCAACTAGCAACCCAGAAGTACGATGCTCTTACAGAGGGACAAAATGCTCAGGGTGTCGTTGCTCTTAAAAGCGTACAAAAATATTATGAACTTGGCGAGATGATTCATAAATCGAAAGAGTCTGCGTTACCATTATTGCTCCTTCTCGATTCGATTCAAGACACACACAATCTTGGCGCGATTTTACGCTCGGCGGAATGCGCCGGAGTTGATGGAGTAATTATCACCACAAATCAAAGTGCGCCGATAAATGAAATTGTAGAAAAAATATCTGCCGGCGCCGTTTCTCATCTTAGAATCTGCAAAGTGAACAATCTTGTTAGGGCGATTGAAGACTTGAAAAAAAATGGATTTTGGATTGTTGGTACTCATCTAAACGGCGAGAAAAATTACAACCAGCTTGATTACAAAATGCCAGTTGCGCTAGTGATGGGTAATGAAGAAAAAGGCATTCGAAAACTCGTATCGGAAAATTGCGACTTTCTAGTTAAAATTACTATGAAAGGAAAAATTGACTCACTAAATGTTTCCGTTTCAACAGGCATCTTACTGTTTGAAATACTGCGGCAACGAAATATTTAGGTGGGTTGAATAAATATAAAAACAAAACATGGGAGGTGTTAAAATGTTACGTCCTCTAATCAGTCTCATTTTATTATTGATAATTCCTTCAATTATCTTTTCACAAAAACAATCCTCAAAAAATTTTGAATCCGACGCTCAAGAATTAATTAGACTTACTTTCAACTCTCAATTTGATGAGGCGTTTAAAATTGCCGAAGAACATTTGGCAAAGGAACCGGAATCTCTGTCTTGGAAATATTTTCATGCGATGGTTCTTTTCCGTCAAGCACTATATCAAAAATATTTAGTGGGAACTGACGGTAAGGTGGATTATAATGCTAAAGCTAAAGAATTGTTTGACCGGTCAAATACCGAATTAATTGAATCTGCGAAAATTGGAGAAAAGTTAATTGAAAAAAATCCTCTTGATACAGTAGCCCTATTTTTTACCGGAGCTGTTTATGGGTATATGGCTTTGTATCTTACAATAGATGGAGATATGTTCAAAGCGGCTTCAATTGGTAAGAAAGGAATAGACTATCATGAAAAATTAGGTAAGATGAATCCCAAATGGAATGATGTCTATTATGGTGAGGGACTATTCAATTTTTATGCAAGCAATGTTCCCTGGTGGTTAAAACCAATTCTTTGGATCTTTGGAAAAAGTGGAACAGAATCAAAAGCGGAAGAGAACTTAAAAAAAGTTGCCGATAACGGTAATTACGCAAAATATGCTGCAATGGAGAATTTGATGGAACTTTATTTGAGACAAAAAGCATTTGACAAGGCAATTAAACTTTGTGATAGACTTGGGAAGGAATTTCCAAATAGTCGTTTCAGATACAAGAGAATGATTTCATGGTCTTTTTCTGGCGACGATTATCGAAATAGGACTAATGAATTTTTGAGAACTGAAATAGAAATAGCAAAAAAAGAAGAACTTTCTGAATTTAATAAATTAGAGGTAACATATTTATTTTTTACTCTTGCTTATAATTATAGCGTAATAGGTGACCATTCAAAGAGTATTGCGGTATACAATGAAATGCTTGATAGTAAGTTTGCTCCCGGTTTCGAATCGTGGGCACGTGTACGGTTGGCAGATGAATATTCAAAACTTGGAAAAAGAAAAGAGGCAATTGATAATATTAATTGGGTACTGAAAAACAGCACCGCTGATACTCACAAAAAAATGGCTAAAGAAAAATTGGCTGAATTAAATGAAAAATAGGATCAATATCCAAACTCGTTGCTGAAAATTGCGATTTCCTAGTTAAGATTCCAATGAAAGGAAAAATTGACTCGTTCAACGTTTCTGTTTCAACAGGTGTTCCTCTATTCAAAATTAACCAGTAAAGATTAACAAATTAAATCAGTTTTGGAACGATTTTAAGACGAAAATGGTTTTCCATTTATAATCTTGACTTTATTTTCAAGATAGAATAGGTTTGAACCCGTAATTAAACTGAAAGATGTAAAATGAATGAGATAAAAGAAATATCACA
>CAMTXU010000014.1:0-106955 GCA_947085815.1 uncultured Ignavibacteriota bacterium
CATCCTCTTTTTGTTTTTAGGATGGCAAGTGAACTATTTTTTATTTCACTTGTAAATGTGTACGATGTTTGCTAACTAACTATCACTAACTGTGCACGATCTTGTGCTAATTTTCTGTTACCGATGTTCTGCTTATTGTCAATTAGATACTAATTTTTAAACAGTATTAGAGTCTTATTGCCGTGAGTTTAGCGGTAATAATTTTTCTAATTGATTTCTACCGAAATAGATAAAATAGTCAGAAGGCGTTGTTCCAACAATTCAATTCCCTCTCTAATATTTTTTCTTGTTGTCTGCGATTCTTCTAAAATGTCGGGAATCATTTTCTTATAATAGTTGATACCTTCTAGAAGATTGGCGCTGAATAGATTATAGAGCTCTTCAAATTTTTCAGAGAAGTCGCTTCCATTTTCTTCCATTTTTTTCTGCAAGTAATCAATATAAAGCCCAAGTTCTTTCACAAATAAATTTGGGCGACTCGGATCGGTTACTAAATCAATTCTTCCATAGATGTGATCAACCATTTCGTGCAAGGTCGAAATTTTAGAATAGTAAGCCAGATTTGGACCGGGGCAGACAGAAACCGCTCGACTTTGTTTTGGCGTCTCAATATTATTTACAATCAACGCTGGAACAGTTAATCCCTCGCACAAACAAGCCTTATCAACAACCTTATCTAACTGTTTCTGATATGACTCTTCGTCACGATAGCCATTTTTCAAGTCGGCAATTTTTTTGTTGATGAATGTTATTGATGCCGTACATAGTGGTTTATCTGAATAGTCTTTATTCGAAATTAAAAATTTCTTCGGGCACGGGCTGCCCGGTTTTCCGTTTTCAATTCTTTCCATCTTCTCAATATCTTTAGTATTTCCGCGGAGACTATTGAAAGGAACGCCCAATGGAGAAATATCGCTCAAATATAAATCATCTTCCCCCGCCGCAGAAAGTTTTTGCAGAGTGTAATCATCAACGTTCATAACTTCCGGTACTAACAGAAACGGGCTTCCCCAACCAACTGATTTAACTCCGTAATAGCGAAGAAGGAAATCTTGCTCGGTTGATTTTCCAACGCCTCCTTGAACAGTAACATCATAGACTAGTTTTGTATCATCAATAGAAATTCCTTTTTTAACAAGCGCCGGAAGATATATTTCTTTCAATGCATTCATCAATTCATCTTTTCTGTTTTTGAATTCTTCTAATATCGGACCTAATAGCAAACCATCCGTTGCGAATGCGTGTCCGCCGCAATTCAATCCCGATTCAATACGAAACTCGGAAACCCATAAACCTTTCTTCGCTAAAAATTTTCCTTGAATCAACGCGGAACGGTAGTCGCTGACTTTAATAACTATCTTCTTTTTAAAACCACATTCTTTGTTTGGATAAAAATCATTAAATTTTTCTATGTAGCTGTATAATTTGGGATTCATTCCGGCAGAAAAAATAATAGAACTTTCTAAATCACTCATCGCAAATCCGCGCAACGAAGCATGCGCATCATTAAATTCGGATGGAAGCAACTCATTGTTCGAATCATAATTTGCTTTATCTAACTTCGTCATGATGTTTACATCTATTGAGCCCGGAAAAATACTTTGGCGTAGTTCGGATTGCATATTGAACCGTGTGATTTCATCATTCGCATTCAACATTTCATTGTATTTGATCTTCAGTGCGGAAGAATCGGGCAGCATTTCAAAATATTTTGTTATCCCGCTTCCCGATTCAAAAGGTGAGTTCTTCAATTCTTCAAACTGTTCTTTCACAAGCTGGTTTATCATATTTAAATATGCGGTTACTCTATGAGCGCGCGCGTCGTCTTCTTTATCCTCTATTTGAATAAACGGTCTGCCCAGTTTTTCAAGGTGATGTTTGCGTAACTTTTCCATTAACGTATCATCCACCAACGACATGACAGATGAGATCCCGTATTTAGCTACTTTAAGCGGCGCATCAACAGAAAAGGCAACACCGAGAACCGGTATGTGAAATGTATGTCCTTGAGACCTGATCATTCTATTTCCAAGAAATTTGAAAATTTTTTTGGCACATTACTTACAATTGCAGAGAAGATACAACTGCTGAGTTATTTTTTTGAGACGCTCATTGTATTTCTTTTGCGGTTTCAAAATAGTGATTATCTGATGCGCTAACTATAGTTGGAAGTGGTTCTGTGGTTACTTTTACAAAACTTTTACATAAAATTCTCGTAACTACTCAGCAGCCACCTAAATTGTAATTTTAAATATGCCACAAAGACACGAAGACACAATCCGCCGAGGCGGACACTAAGTTCTATTTATAAGTTCTTTGTGCTTCTTAGTGCCTTTGCGCCTTAGTGGCAAAAAAATCATCAGTGCTGAGTAGTTACTTCTTTTTTAAGTATGATTCAAAAGAATATGAAATTGAGTTAGCGATGATGCGGTGAATAAAAAATCTGCCCTGGAAGAAGGCCAAAGATAGACGATAGAATGGCTAATGACGTTTAATGTATTACTTCCGCATCGGTTAAAAACATAATGCCCGAGTATCTTTCAATCATCGGTTTTACTCTTTTTATAACTGCTTCGATCTTAGACTCCTCTTCAACAATAATTATCATCTCGTACCTAATCACATCAACAAGAATGGCTGAAACCTTATTGCCGTGTCTGCCCCTACCGGTTATATCACTTATCACAGAGTAACCGCTAATATTACATTCATCAATTTCGCGGATTACTTTGTTTAGCTCAAAAGATTCAATTATTATCTCTAGCTTTTTCATTTCTTACCTTAAGAAATTAAATAGAAATTCACAAAAAGAGTGATAGATCGGTATACCAAAAATAATGTTAAATGGAAAAGTAATAGCAAGAGACATTGTGATGTAATACGAAGGATTAGCATCGGGTAGGGCAAGACGCACTGCGGCAGGTGCTGCAATATAAGAAGCACTCGCTGCAAGAACGGCGAACAATGTTGCGTTACCGATCTGCAATCCTAACAGTATTGCTAAAGCTCCACCTAAAGCGCCATTTACTAAAGGAACAAGTAATGCAAAAAATCCAAGTTTTAAGCCCACTAACTTGAACTCTCCGATCCTTCTGCCTGCAAGTAAACCCATTTCAAGTAAAAACAATGTTAATATTCCCTGGAACGGATCCACAAAAAATGATTTTGTCAGTTCATTACCATGATCTTTTGTTAGAAAACCGATTAACAAGCTGCCAAAGAGCAAGACAACACTTCCGTTGAATAGCGCTTCTTTTGTAACTTCGAGAAGATTCATCTCTTTTTTAGAATTCTTATTATAAATGCTTACTAAAAGGAGTGAAACAAAAATTGCGGGAGCTTCCATCATTGCCATCATGCCGACCAAATAACCATCGAAATTAATTCTACTTCTTTCCAAAAAAGTTATTGCTGTAATAAAAGTAACAACGCTAACCGATCCGTAATGTGCGGCAATTGCGCCAGCATTTATTACATCTCCTTTCAATATTCTTTTGAGCATAAAAAAAACTAAGGTTGGCGTGAGGATACCAATAAGAATAGAATTAGCAATGGAAGCGATAAGTCCACTCTCAATCCCAGTTTTTGAAATTTCTACTCCGCCCTTAAAACCGATTGCCATCATCAGATATATTGAAAGTATCTTAACAATCGCATCAGGTATTTTAATATCGGACTTGATTATTGCAGCCAAGAATCCAAGAATAAAAAACAGAATTCCCGGATAGTTTAAATTAAGTAACCCGTTGTGAAGTAGATCCGTCATCTAAATGTTTGTTTAATTGTCAATTAGAATTTTGTGGTATAATATAACAAAAAACTTTGGGTAGTATTTAATAAGCAGCAATCTAATCTTAATAGTTAAGTTAACCCGAATTGATCACCCTAAGAGTAAGAATTCTTTCCGCCGCAGCCATAGTGCCCGCACACAATAATGTGCTTTACATGCAGAACCTCAACCGCGAATTGAATAACCGACAAACAATTCAGATCTGTGTGTACTACAACATTTGCAACATTTCTATGAACGAATAGTTCGCCCGGAAGAAGATTAACAATTTCATTAGCCGGCACTCTGCTGTCTGAACAACCAATCCATAGGTATTCCGGTTTTTGCTGATCAATTAGTTTTTCAAAAAAATCGGGTGTTTGAGCTTTAATGCTTTCTGCCCATTTTTTTATTATTCTCAAAAAGATGGCTAAGTTTTTTCATGTTTTCTCTCAATGGCATTCTAATGTACTTCCGCCGATGAACTCGCGCAGCACAGAATCACCCGGAACGGGAGAATCGTCTTCTACAGGCTCAATGGCTTCCAACATTTTTTTAACGCGGGCGGCGCGGATATATGCGTCCTCTCTTAAAGGATCGGTTGAATATTTCTTTTCCCATTCGGCAAAATCTTTCAATAGTTTCGGTCTATAAAGAGGAACCTCGAACGGCATTGATGTATTAACAATATAATCTGCAGTACCGTTGTAGGGAAGAATATTTCTTTTTTCGGAAGAGCGTACATAATGCCAATGCAAAAGAGTTTGTTCCGGTTTGTAAGCGCGGTGAACAGAATCGCGAAGCATCCGGCGTATTAAACGCAAATCTGTCCATCTAATGTATTGCCCGTCGGGCATTTTCATTTGAAGCAGCGGTTCTAAGTACAATTTAAATTTCTGTGCTGCCGGAATTTCACGGCTGAAATCGGGGAACAAGCCATGCAAACTATCAATCAACAAAACTTCATTGTCATGTAATTGAAGCGGTGTTCTATCCGGGAATCTTTTGCCCGCCTTAAAATCATAGTAAGGAATTTTTACTTCTTCGCCGGAGGCAAGACGTTTAAGATGATCATTGATTAATTCAAGATCGAGCGCTTGCGGAGTTTCAAAATCGTAATCGCCAAATTCATCCTTCGGGTGCATTTCAAGATCGAAGAAGTAGTGATCGACAACCAGCGGGACAAACTTCATTCCCATTTTTTTCAACCGCTGTTCAAGTTTAAGTGTTGTAGTAGTTTTACCCGAAGACGATGGCCCGCTCACCATAACCATTTTCAATTCTTCGCTTCTCTCTTTAATCATTTCAGCCGCGGTATCAAGCTGAGTTTCATAAAAAGTTTCCGCTTCGTGAACTATATGGGGGAACTCCCCTTTCTTAATTCTCTCATTAACAGACTCAACAGTATTAAGACCATGAGATGCAGCCCAATCCAGCGAGCGCCAAACTTTTTTCCAGGGTATAAACTCATTTGGTTTTGAGAAGTGGCGTGAATTTTCTCTTCTTCTCTGAGCGGCTTCTTCTCGGTAAAGAATAAATTCTTTGGCAACTTTCGCGTGTCCGTGCTCAATCAAAATTTTTTCAATTATGTCTTGAATTTCCTCAACATGCGGTTTGTATCCTTCTTCGAATGTTTGTTCCATCAACGCCACGACGTGTTTAGAGAGATCTGCGGCTTTTTCTTTATCGCGCCCGCCAACAGAAACTGCCGCTCTATAAATTACATTAGCAATTCTTTCGGGGTTGAATGGAACAACCGCGCCGCTTCTTTTGATGACGTACTTAAATTTGCTCATTGCTTCTCCGGTGTTAATAATAATGGAAATAAATTTAACCTCTCAAGAACCTTATTTCAATTAAATGGTTCTTTATTTTTTTTCTTCTTATCAGTTGTATTAACGAGTAAGCAAGTCCAATCAAAGAGATTACGACAATCGCGCCGGTATAATTTTTCCAGAGACTGTATCTAACCGAGGCTGAAAAGATCAAGTGACTTAATTACTAATTCACATTACGCACGAAAGTTTTTTTAGTTATCATTTCTTTTGACATAACCATCCCTTCGGGAGCGATCTTCGCGCCTGTCTGCCGTAGTCATATTATCTTGGCGTCTTTCCCCATAGGGATGGCTATGCCAGCGTGAAATTTGTTTCTTTTTTCCACGCCAAGCACGCTAATTCCGAAGGAGTGGCTATGCCAGAAATACGCCAAGAGCGCCAAATCTATAAACTGCGTAAGGTGAATTACTAATATTTTTTTAAGTATCGGTTTCACTATATATATTCATTCAAAAAATGGACTCAAATGTAAATCGATTTCCTCTTCTTCTAAAGAATTTTATCTGCGTAAGAAAATATTGCAGGCAATCCTCCTGTGTGCCAAAACAAAACTGTGTCGTTCAAGTTGAACTGCCGTTTCTCAATTAGATCAACCAAAGCACCGAATGTTCTAGCCGTATAAACCGGGTCGACAAGAATTCCCTCTGTTTCGGCTAATAGTTTGATCGCTCTTCTTTCCAACTCTCCAACAATGCCATATCCTTCACCAAGATATTCATTTCTAAGTACGAAATCGTCTTTTGTAAAAGTGTGATTAATTCCCAAGTAATGCGCTGATCTATTTGTAAGATTCAAAAGATGCTCGGAATAAGTAAGCCCTTCATACTCTTGTTTGTCTATTTCGATGCCAATCAAATCGAATTTTTGATCATAAACATGTTTGCCTAAAACGAGTCCGGCATGTGTTCCTCCTGAACTTGATGAAAACACAACATGAGAAACATTTTCATCTAATTCATCCAATTGAGATTTTAGCTCTCTAACCGCTTCAACAAATCCAGCAACACCCACTTCGTTCGATCCGCCGTAAGGAATAATGTATGGCTTCTTGCCGCGCTGAAATAATTCTTCCGAGATTTGTGGAATTTTTTCCCCTTTCCGGAACTCGCCCGCCCAATGAATATATGCGCCGAGTAATTTATCCAATAAAAAATTTCCTTTAGGAATTTCCGGCTCGGAACCGCCAAGAACCAGATGGCACTCTAATCCAATTGCAGCGCACGCCGCCGCAGTTTGCCTGCAATGATTTGATTGTTCCGCTCCCCCCGTAATAATTGTATCACAACCTTTTGAAATAGCATCGCCAATAAAAAATTCCAGCTTTCGTGTTTTATTACCGCCGAAAGCGAGACCCGTTAAATCATCTCTCTTAATAAATATTCTTGGTCCTTGTAATTTTTTAGATAGCCTTTTTAGCTCCGTGATCGGAGTAGGAAAAAAGCCTAACTGCTTCTTTGGTAAATCGATGTTCATCATTTAAGGTAGCCAACGGTTTGTGAAAGAATTATTTTTTGATCCGGGGTGAGCTTCAATACCTCGGCAAGTTTTGGTTTTTCTATCAGCCCGCGAATAACGCAAGCTAATCCTTGTGAAGCACAATAGAGATAAACATTTTGAGCGATGAATCCGACTTCTGCCGATGTCCACATTAATTTAATTTCATCATCGTCATTAGATTTGATCCTGGAATAATCCGAAACGTAAACCAAATTTAACGGTGCGATTTTTACAAAGCTTTGTACTCCGCAGTAAGAACGCATATCTCCTTCCGCTACAAAATTTAGCATATCCTCTTTTGAGTTATATAAATAAACACCTGATGAGAGAACAACATAAATGTCAATTTCCCGCCAATTGCGTGCAGAAGGAGCCGTATGTTTACCCGATTCTCTATTTATTCCGTTTGCCGCCCATAAAAGATTTGATAGTTCTTGTACCGGAATTTCTTTCTCGCTAAAGTCCCTTGAGCTGCTTCGTAATTTCAGCGCTTGCATTAACGGTTTTCCGATCTCTGTTTGTGGTGCGGGAAGTTTTATCTCTTTCAGTTCTTGTGCCGAAATAAGATCTGGAAAGAAGAAAAGTACTAAAATCAAAATGAATGAAGATGCTTTTTTAAACATTTTTATTTTCCTTTCATTGTTGACAACATATAAACAGCAAACGAAGCCAGCCAATGTTCACCTTCATAACTGCCGCTAAAAATCATGGATAAGCCCACATTGGCATGTTTATCTGCTGCTGCAGTAAGTATTTTTCTTAGTTTTTTGTTCGCCGGAAATTGAGATGCAATTCCATACATACACCAAGCACGGCTAAGATTTAGTCCGTCTAAGTGAACAAGTTTTGGATCGGTTCTATCCGTAACAACCGCCGGCTCTAACAGATTTTTTGTCTGAACAATGCCCGGCATAAATTTATAAAACCATTTTACAAATTCGTTCGACTGCAAAACTCTTCTCATTAAATCGGCTTCCATAAGACACGGAGAAAAAAAATCTTCTCCGCTTGGTTCCCATTTCGCGTCGTAGTTTCTATCGTTTTTAAAATAGAACAAAGCTCTTTCGGTTAATACTTTTTCCAAAAGTTGATTTTGAGAAGCTCTGGCATAATCAAGCGCGAATGAAATTCCAAATGCCGTATTAGGATGAACGCCGGTGCGTATAGGGTAATTCTGTTTGGGTAAAAACTCTATATATTGTTTAACTAACGCATCTGTAAGAGGCTGTAAATTCTTACACCATTTTTTCCCATTTTCATCGTTCCAATCAAGTAATTCTTCTTGAAGCTTTAAAAGCCATGCCCAACCGTAAGTTCTTTCAAATGATTTTCTGTTTGACTGACTTAAATACGAAATTTCCGATTTAATATTTTCCTGCGTCAAATTTTCATTGAGCGCTTTTCTAATTGCGGCAGCATTTTCCACAGATGGAAACATTTTAAGAACCCTGACCAACATCCAGTGACCATGAACGGAAGAGTGCCAGTCAAAACATCCGTAGAAAGCCGGATGCAAGATTGAAGGAGCCAAGACTTCTTTGAAATCGTTCATTACGTGATCAAGTTTGTTCGGGTATTCTTTCTGAACACATTTCAAAGCGAGGCGGGCAAGGTTTGCAGCTACATTTTGATTAAGCTGTAGAGATTTAGTTGAGTCATCGCCAAACAACTCATCCTCCGCAATATTTGAAGGTGCGGCAAAACTAATTAGCGCAAAAATGAATATTACCGGAAAGAGTATGAAGAAACGTATCACAATTCCTCCTAATTAAGTCTGAATAAATTTAACGAATAAGTTGCAAAGCGACATATTTTCTACGCCGGCATATGCTTCTTACTGTATTTTGTTTTTGCAAAGGATGATTATCACTCAATCCGAATAATTACCCGGCGTAGAACTAAACTCTATTAAGGGGACTTCTAAAAACAACAAAAATGATCAGCGGAAATCTGCTTAACCTGCCCGTCCGGTTTATCTGCCGCAGGCATGGCTGGCGGGTCTGCGTTTTTCAGTGTTCTATAAAATAAAAAAATAGTTTTGCCATAGGCATCACCATGTGATTAGAAGCCTCCTTAAGATTGTGGGAATAGATTCTTTATTAATGTTTAGCTACCCGCGCACGATGAATAGTGATTGTTTTCCAAACATCGCCGAGGAGATAGGCTTCATGTTTTAGCCACTGCTCTTGTAATTCTTCGCGGGAGGGATAATCACACACAATCATTGAACCGATCATTTTTTCGTTATCGTCAAGTATCGCGGATGCGTAGAGCCACTTACCGGTGTCAAACATTTCTTGTGCATATTTCAAATGATTTTCACGAACAGCCATTCTTCTTTCCAACGCTTTATCGTCTGTGCCGTCGTATCCTAAAACTATGAACTGCATATTTGTTCTCCGTTACAAGACTATATTGATTATTATCCGTTAACTAATTTCATCCCCGATTCGCTTTTTCTTTTTCCCTTAATTTGTTTTGCTAAAATATTAATTCGATCTAATTCATCCATGCTGAGTTTTATTTCAACCGACTGAATATTTTCAATCAAATATTTTCTTCTCTTTGTTCCAGGAATTGGAAAGATATCTTCTCCCTGTTCAAACAACCACGCAAGGGTAAGCTGACTGGTACTACATTTTTTCTCGTCAGCAATTTCTTCAAGCACTTTAACAATTTTTAAGTTGGCTTTAAAATTCTCTTCTTCAAACAATGGCACTTTTTTTCTGAAATCGTTTTGATCGAACATGTTTGTGTCTTTAACCTTTCCCGTTAAAAATCCGCGCCCTAAGGGACTATATGGAACAAGTGCGATGTTAAGTTCCCGGCAGGTCGATAATATTTCTTCTTCAACATCCCGCACCCAAATAGAATATTCTGTTTGAAGGGCGGTAATGGGATGAATTTTAGAAGCGCGTCTTAAACTTTCCGCGGAGGCTTCGGATAATCCAAGATATTTTACTTTCCCTTCTTTGACCAGATTTGCCATCGCATCAACAGAATCTTCTATGGGAACTTCAGGATCGACTCGATGAAGATAATAAAGATCGATGCAATCAATTCCCAGTCTTTTAAGACTCGCATCGCACGCTTGTTTTGCATATTCAGGTCTGCCGCTTATACCGGTTTCATGCGGAAGGAAACCAAATTTTGTTGCTATGATTGCTTCATTTCTTCTCTCCTTCAAAGCTTTTCCAACTAATATTTCGTTGTGACCGTTTCCATAAACATCCGCCGTATCAAAAAAATTTACTCCCGCATCTAGCGCCGAATGTATTGTTGCAGTTGATTCATCATCATTTGTGGGTCCGTACCATTCCGACATTCCCATACATCCCAATCCGAGGATTGAAGTGTTGAGATTACTACTCCCAAGTTTTCTTTTTATCATTTTGTTTTTCCTTTTTTCTTCTTTGCTTTTTTTCTTCCTTTCTTCTTTCCTTCTCATCCATTTACAATTTCTACAACATCCGTATTGTTTGGTACTATGCATAAAAATTCAAACGGCTCGTTTCCTAACGTAGTATATGAATGAGGGACACCTGCGGGTATGAAAACAACATCATCCTTTACTGCTACAAATTTGTGCTCTCCTATTACCACTTCAGCCTTTCCACCTAAAACGAGTTGTTCATGCTCAACGGTGTTTGTATGCAAAGGCATTCCACCACCCTGAGCTATAGAAAATTTTCTCATGGCAAAGTTTGGTCCTTCAGTTGGGCCTATTAATACCTGCCTGGTGGTTTTAGTTCCTGCTTTAACTTCTTCCACGGGAACGGTATCTAATTGTTTGATATACATTTTACGCTCTTGGGTAATTATTGGCTGCTCTATGAATACTTTTCCAAACTTGCTTTATTCCTCATTATAATTTAATGAAATGCTTTATTAGATTTTAACCCAGAATAAGTTTTTGTAATTTTCTGCAGGCTCTTTCTAATCCGGTGATTATTAAACCTTTTACTTGGACTGAGTATGAAATTCATAAAACCGTTTATTGTTCTCCTTTTAGTTACCACTTTATTTTTATCTGCTTCAACAAAAGAGAAGATACTTACTGTGGCTGAAAAATCCAATTTCGAATCAACTTCACGTTACAATGAAGTAATGGATTTTTTCAAGCAATTAAAAATGATCTATCCAAACATAAAGATAGAGTCGATAGCCAAAAGTATTGAGGGGCGAGATATTCCCCTAATTATAATGGGCAAACCGTTAGTTAAGTTATCTAAAGATTTAAAAAAGGATAAAAGACTTGTAGTTTATATTCAGTCCAACATACATGCCGGAGAAGTTGAAGGGAAAGAAGCGGTTCAAATGTTAGCCAGGGATATTCTACTTAAAGAGACTCCCAATTATTTGAAAGATGTTATAATCCTCATCTGCCCGATCTTCAACTCGGACGGCAACGAACAGATCAGCAAACTGAATAGAACAAATCAGAACGGACCGGTTAACGGAGTAGGGGTTCGATATAACGGACAAATGCTTGATCTGAACCGCGATGCAATGAAGGTTGAAACTCCCGAAGTCCGCGGTATGATAACAAATGTTTTGAATAAGTGGGATCCTGCTATAATGCTAGACCTCCACACAACAAACGGATCATATCATACAGAACCGTTAACATACACTTGGATGATGAACGGCAACACAGATCGGAATCTTGTTAACTATATGCGCGATAAAATGATGCCGATGGTTAAAACAACTTTGGCGGAAAAATATAGCACACCAAATATTTTTTACGGAGAGTTTAGAGATATGAGCGATCCAAGCAAGGGATGGGATTCATACGCTTTCGAGCCGCGCTATATTGTCAATTACATTGGATTAAGAAACCGTCTATCTATACTAAATGAAAATTATGTTTATGCCGATTTCAAAACGCGTGTGCTCGGTTGTTACAGTTTACTGAAAGCGGTTTTAGATTACACCTCAGCAAATAAAGATGAAATCAAAAAAATGTTAAAGGATGCAGATGAGAGAATTATTGCCCGCGGAATGAATCCAACAGAGAAAGATTCTTTTGCTGTTGAGTTTGTAAACAAACCGACACCAGCACCCGAAGTTATCAGCGCTTATGAAATGGAATCTTATAAAGACGCAAACGGACGCGACAGATTAAAACCAACCGACAAAGTGAAAAAAGTTTCTGTCCCTTACTTTGCAGATTATTTTCCAAAACGAAGCGTGCAATTTCCCTACGCTTACATTATCTCCATTCCGGATGTACAAGTTATAAATCTTCTTAAGACTCACGGAATCAAAATTGAAAAACTTGAGAATACAGTAACTCTTGATGTGCAGACGATTAGGACAAAAGAATTAAAACCCGCAGTGAGATTGAATCAAGGTCACTACAACAACTCGATTAAAGTTGAATACGTAAAAGAGAAAAAAGAATTTGCAGCGGGATGTTTAGTGGTTAGAACAGCTCAACCGCTTGCAAACGTTGCTGCTTATCTCCTTGAACCCGAAACTGATGACGGTTTGCTCTACTGGAATTTCTGGGATAAATATCTTGTGCCCCAATGGGGCGGAGCGTTTTTGCCTTTTCCGGTTTCTAAAGTTCTTAATGCCGTTGAAATTAAATCAAAACCTTTTTGAATAGAAGGAGATGGTAGAAGTTAAGATTTACTATTTCTTTTCTTCGTCCGATTAATCAAAAATTATTTGGAGTAGTCATCGCAATGAAAAGAGTCATGTTTATAATAATAGTAATATTGATAAGCCTAACGACCTCCGCTCAAACCATAAAATCACCGGGCGGAAATTTAACTCTTTACTTTTCGATTAATCCCGAGGGTATTCCAACTTATCAACTTTCATACGGAAAACAATTCATAATAAATGAAAGTAAACTAGGCATCGAATTGAATGGTCAGCCTTCGTTCATTAAGAATTTTTCTGTCGTTAAAATTGATTCCTTTATTGTTGATGAGTTATGGAATCCGGTGTGGGGCGAGGTAAAAACAATTCGCAATAATTACAGAGAACTTGCCGTTACACTTCAGCAGATAAATGTAAATAACAGAGTGCTCGTTTTACGCTTTCGATTGTTCGACGACGGGCTTGGTTTCCGTTACGAGTTTCCATTACAGGATAATCTGAATTACTTTACTGTGATTAATGAATTAACTCAATTCAACCTCGCCAAAGATCACTCAGCCTTTTGGATTCCAGGAGATTATGATTCGAATGAATACTACTATACAAAAACACGTTTAAGCGGCATTGACGCAACTCTTGGAAAAAATGTAAATGAGATTGCCGTTAAGACCATAATCGGCAAAAATTATATACAAACACCGTTAATGATGAAATCCGATGATGGATTATATATCAACATTTTTGAAGCCGCCTTGATTAATTATCCCGCCATGCACATCGAAGTTGATCAATCAAAGTTTATTCTAACTTCACATCTTGTCCCCGATGCTGTTGGTAATAAAGCGTATCTGCAGACCCCGTGCAATACACCGTGGCGCACAATTATTCTTAGCAATAAAGCGGTGGATATTCCGGCATCGAAATTAATTTTGAACCTAAACGAGCCATCAAAAATTGAAGACGTGGGTTGGATAAAACCGATGAAGTATATCGGCATCTGGTGGGAAATGCATGTTGGTAAATCAACATGGAATTATGCCGATGTAAACAACGTAAATTTATTGTTAACCGATTGGAATACTTTGAAGCCCAGCGAAAAACATGGCGCTACAACAAAAAACACAAAACGATATATTGATTTTGCAGCCGAACATGGATTTGACGGTGTGTTAATAGAGGGCTGGAATGTTGGCTGGGAAGATTGGTTTGGAAAATGGAAGGAAAATGTTTTTGATTTTATTACTCCATACCCCGATTTCAATATAGCCGGGCTTTCAAAATATGCTTCGGAGAAGCATGTTAAACTCATCATGCATCATGAAACTTCTGCATCTGTAACAAACTATGAACGCAGGATGGATGAGGCATACACATTGATGAAAAAATACGGCTATCCAGCTGTAAAAACCGGTTACGTTGGAAGAATAATTCCGCGAGGTGAATTTCATGACGGACAATGGATGGTTAATCATTACGTTCGTGTTGCGCAAAAACTTGCAGAGAACAAATTGATGTTGAATGCTCATGAACCGGTTAGACCAACCGGGTTGCATCGTACATATCCCAACTGGCTTGCTTGCGAAGCTGCGCGCGGAAACGAATTCAATGCGTGGAGTATTGGTAATCCACCGGAACATGAAACCATTCTTCCATTTACCCGATTGTTGGGAGGACCAATGGATTACACTCCGGGAATTTTTCAGATCAAAATGAATTATTACGATCCAAACAAAAAGGAACAAGTTCATACCACACTGGCGAAACAGCTTGCTCTTTATTTAACAATGTATTCACCGCTTCAAATGGCGGCTGATCTCCCGGAGAATTATGAAAAATATCTTGACGCATTTCAATTTATAAAAGATGTTGCTGTTGATTGGGATGATTCAAAATATCTTGAAGCTGAGCCGGGTGATTACATAACAGTTGCAAGAAAAGCTAAAGGGAAAAATGATTGGTTCGTTGGCGCCATAACAGATGAAAATTCCCGCATGGCAAATATCAATCTTTCGTTTTTAGATAAAAACAAAAAATACACCGCAACAATTTATGCCGATGACGATAATGCTCACAGGGAAAAGAATCCAATGGCTTATAAAATATACTCAAAGCAAGTTACTTCAAAAGACGTTTTAAAAATTAAACTTGCAGAGGGGGGTGGATGCGCGGTGAGCATTAAACCTTCTTTATAATCAACAGTTGAATCTTGGCTTTTGCATGAAATAAAAGAAACAGCAATCGTGAAAAGGAGTAGATAGAAAAACCGTTTCGTGTAAGTGTGATTAATGTTTTTCATCAGAAACTTCATTTTTTAATTTGTTTTCCCGCAAGCCATTCATATAAACCATTGGGCAAGCAACCAACAAGACGGGTTAATAGAACCATCGGCAATGGAAATTGAATAATGTTTTTCCCTTTTTTAATTCCATCAATAATAATTTGCGCGGCTTTTTCGGGTTCCATGAGCATCGGCATCTTAAATCTGTTTTTGTCTGTCATTGGCGTTCTAACAAATCCCGGTCTTACCGTAACAACTTTTACGCCTTTGTGTTTTAATTCTATCCGAAGACCTTCGAGATAAATTGATGCGGCTGCTTTGCTTGCGCAATAAAATCCGCTGCCAGAGTAGCCTCTGTTATCTGCAAGACTTGATATTCCAACAATTATTCCCCTCTTTTTCTCAACAAACTTGGGAAGAAGCTGCTCAACCCAATATACAATGCCAAAAATGTTAGCGCCGAATGTATCCTCAGCAAACCTAGAGTTATAATTTTCAACAGTGACTTCATGACCATAGCCTGCGTTTAGTATTGCAATATCAACACCGCCGAATTTTTCTTTTATCAGTCCATACGCATAAGCAACATCCTCTTTCTTGCTAACATCACATTTCAGAATAAGTGATTGGTTATTAGTTATTAGTGATTGTGCGACATATTCTTCAATCAATTCTGATCTTCTGGCAACGAGTATAAGTTTGCAATTTTCTTTTGACAGTTGAACTACCAATGCTTTGCCTATGCCTGAAGAAGCGCCTGTTACCAAAATAACTTTGTCATTCAGTTTCAAATCATCCGCCTTTTTAATGGCAATTTACAATTTAATTCTACACTTTCAATCTGCATGGCTAGCGTGTTGCACAACCAAAACATTGTCATTTCGAATCCGATTTATTGAGTGAGAAATCTTTCTTGTTATGTAAATTAAGACCTCTCGCTTCGTTCGAGGTGACACCAATGCGTTCTGCAACACGCTCAGCAGACAGGTTCTTAATTATCAATTAGGGGAAGCCTGTTTTTTTTGATATGGCAAAATTTGTATCTTTTCACAAAAATTTTATACCATTAAGTGGTTGTTCTATTTTTCCGGCTTTGAGAAAATATGGATCCTGAATTTATTGAGGTAGAGGGTGTGTTTGTTAATAAGGAAATCGTCGTTACTAATTTCACTTGCGATCTTTCAAAATGCAAAGGTGCATGTTGCACAATGGAGAGTGAGTTCGGCGCCCCCATAACTGAAAGCGAGATCGAAGAAATAAGCAAGGTTCTTCCGATCATAATGGAATATTTACCTAAGGAGCACTTCGATATAATTGAGAAATTCGGATTTTGGATTAACAAGCAAAACGAGCTTATGACCAGAAGTTTAAACAACAAAGCTTGCGTTTTTGTAACTTGGGAGGGCGATATTGCTAAATGTGGTATTGAGAAGGCATATCGCGATGGAAAAATTGATTTCATCAAACCTGTATCGTGTCATCTGTTTCCTATTCGTATTTCTAATTTTGGCGGTGATGTTTTAAGATTCGAAAAATATTCTGAGTGCGCACCTGCGCTTGAAAAAGGAAACAATACCCAGGTGAAAATTTTAGATTTCTGTTCCGATGCTCTCGAGCGCAAATACGGTACAGAGTGGTTTAGTAAAACAAAAAAGGTCGGTCAGTAATTAATTATGCTATCGCTTCAACATAAATTATCGCTTCAGCAGAAGCTCTCCCCTCAACAGATTCAATATCAGAAACTGCTTCAGTTAAATACGCTTGCTCTGGAACAGCGTATTAAAACCGAATTGGAATTGAATCCTATTCTAGAGGAAACTCTTGATGAGGAATACGATCTCGAACAAGAAAAAGATGAAGACACAGACGACACAACATCATCCGATGAAGAAGAAGAAAAATACGACAGCAAAGAGGATGAGTTTGAAATAGAAGATTATATGAACGAGACCGAATCCGAACATGAATTCGACCGTTTGAATAGAAGCCATGACGAAGAAAAAATTCGACCTATCGCTCCCCAAAGAAAAACCATGCGCGAAAACTTGATTGATCAACTCCATATGCTCGACTTTACCGAAGAAGAAGTTATTCTCGGCGAAAATATTATTGGAAGTTTGGATAAAGACGGTTACTTCAAATCCGATCTGGAAAAGATTGTCGGCGAACTAAAGATGTTTGAAAATATCGATATTACTCTTGAACAATCTGAAAAGATTTTAAAACAGATACAAACATTAGAGCCGGTTGGTATTGCCACACGGAGTTTGCAGGAATGCCTTCTCGTCCAAATAAAGAATTCATCATACGATCCTTATTATTCCTATCTGGCTGAAAAAATTCTTGCCGAACATTTTGAAGATTTTGCCAACAGACGTTTCGATACGATTCAGAAAGAAATGAATCTTTCAAAAGAAACTTTACGCACTACAATTGATGTAATTCAGAAGCTGAATCCCAAACCGGGCGAAGGAAATATCGATTCCGAAGAGATGAATCAAATCACTCCGGACTTCCTAATCGAAAAAGTTGAAGACAATTATATCGTTACTTTGAATGACAGAAGCGTTCCATCGGTTACAATCAGCCGAACGTATCTTGAAATGATCGATACGAAAAAACACAAAAGAAAAATTTCCCCACGCGAAAAAGAAACTTATAAATTTTTACGCGAGAAGTTTGAGTCTGCAAAATGGTTTATCGCTTCATTACACCAGCGCCGCAATACTCTCATGAAGATCATGCGAGCAATCCTTGAAAGGCAATATGAGTTTTTTGAAAGCGGTCCGCGTTTTCTGAAACCGATGATCTATAAATATATTGCCGAAGAGATCGGTATGGATATATCGACTATCAGCCGGGTTGTCAATGGAAAATTCGTTCAAAGTCCTCAAGGTATTCATGAATTGAAATATTTTTTCAGTGAGGGCTTGTCTACTGATTCTGGAGATGAAATTTCGAACAAGCACATCAAAGAACTCATCAAAGAAATTTGTGATAACGAGCCTAAAGATAATCCTTATAGCGACGATAAGATTGCGATAATACTACAAGAAAGAGGGATACACGTAGCGCGTCGTACTATTGCTAAATACAGAGAAGCGCTTAAAATACCAGTCGCACGCTTGCGAAGGGAATTATGATTGTTGTTGATCTATTTCTAATTATCCTTCTCTTTACATTTTTCGCTTACTCTCATACATGGTTGGCTTCCTTAAGAATAAAGAGAGCTCTGGCAGAAACATTAGGCAATAAAATTGCGTTCTACCGTCTCTTCTACAATGCCTCCTCTCTAATTCTCTTTGCTGCATTTTATGCCATTTCTCCCAAACCGGATGTAATCGTTTACGATTTACGCTTTCCGTTCGATATCATTACATTTGCATTGCAAGTTCTTTCGCTTATCGGATTGATTTGGGCTTCACGCGGAATTGATTGGAAAGAATTTGTTGGAATCGCTCAAATAAATCGTTTTATCAAAAATGAATATAGAGTTGAAGATCTGGACGAAAAACAAATTTTAAGAATTGACCGCGCGTTAAAGTTTGTGCGTCATCCGGTCTATCTTTTTTCGATATTATTTTTGGGATTTCGCCCCACGATGACTTTGTTTTATTTAACTATGTACATTTGCGTAATTGCTTATTTTTATATTGGTTCAATTTACGAAGAACGAAAGCTTATTGAGCTTTTGGGTGATGACTACAGAGAATATCAGAAGAAGGTACCAAGAATATTTCCTATAAAAATAAAATAGACTTCTTCTTTCTTCCCTATCGTAGTAGGGCGAAAATCAAGGACAATGAAGAAGGAAATGAGCTAAATGAAATAGAACACGACTCATCTTGTCATTGCGGGCCCCGATTTATCGAGACGAAGTAATCTCTCACATTAGATTGCTTCGCTACGCTCGCAAGAACGATTATACACAGCAACCTGCCCGCCGCTTTGCTTTGGTAGGCGGAGCGGAGGAAAATTAAACCCAGAGAGATTAAAAAGGAAATAAAAATGAAAATACGATCCACAACAATTATTGGGATTATCAAAGATGGACAAGCTGCGTTAGGCGGCGACGGACAGGTAACACTCGGCAACACGGTAATGAAACACAACTCGATGAAGATCCGTAAACTTCTTGACGGAAAAGTTATCTGCGGATTTGCCGGTTCAACCGCAGACGCGTTTACGCTCCTTGCCCGTTTCGAAGAAAAACTTGAGCAGTATAGCGGAAACGTATCACGCGCGGTTGTTGAACTAGCAAAAGATTGGCGCACCGATAAATATTTAAGGCGACTTGAAGCTATGCTCGCAATCGTATCGCAAGAAAAAGCGTTTATTGTTTCCGGCACAGGGGATGTAATTGAGCCGGAGGATAACATAGTGGCAATAGGCAGCGGAGGAATGTATGCACTTGCAGCAGCGAAGATGTTAAAAAAATATGGTAACCTTTCCGCCAAAGAAATTGTAGAAGAATCATTAAAAGTAGCCGCAGATATCTGCATCTATACAAACGAGAAAATTACGGTTGAGGTAATTGACAAATGAGGAAACAAGTAATGAAGAATAACGTAGTTAAAGATCTTACACCTACACAAATTGTAAAAGAACTTGACAAATATATTATCGGTCAGGACGATGCAAAACGCGCCGTTGCAATTGCATTGAGAAACAGATGGAGACGCAGACAAGTTGATGAAAACATGCGCGAAGAGATTATGCCTAACAATATAATATTGATTGGACCAACCGGAGTTGGTAAAACTGAAATTGCACGCCGACTCGCAAAACTTTCCAATGCTCCATTTATTAAAGTTGAAGCTTCGAAATACACCGAAGTTGGTTACGTGGGTCGTGATGTTGAATCTATGATTCGTGATCTGGCGGAACTCTCGGTTAGTATGGTTCGTTCGGAAAAGACTCTTGATGTCCAAGAGAAAGCTGAGAGGATGGCAGAAGAAAGAATATTGGATCAATTAATTCCTCCCGTGAAGAAAACCGGTACAGTTGAAGATGAAAACGGCGAAAGCGAGGAATTGCGAAATGAAAAAACTCGCGAATGGATGAGAGAGAAACTTCGTAATGGTGAAATGGATGATAAGCTAATTGAGTTTGACACTACAGCGCCCGCTTTTGGTATGCAGGTTCTTGGACCCATGGGAATGGACGACATGACAATGAATCTGCAAGAGATGATGAGCAGTATGGTTCCGAAGAAAAAGAAAAAACGCAAAACTCCAATTCGTGAAGCAAGAAAATTAATTGCGCAGGAAGAAGCTGAAAAATTGATCGATATGGAAGTTGTTCAACGCGAAGCGATTCAACGAGCTCAGGAATCCGGAATTGTTTTTATAGATGAGATTGATAAAATTGCCGGCGCGAAAAGCCAGCAGGGCGGACCGGATGTCTCCCGTGAAGGTGTTCAACGTGACCTCCTACCTATTGTTGAGGGATCAACCGTTAACACAAAATACGGACCCGTAAAAACCGATCATATTTTGTTTATTGCTTCCGGAGCATTCCACGTTTCAAAACCGAGCGATCTTATTCCGGAACTTCAAGGACGTTTTCCCATTCGGGTTGAATTGAAAAGTTTGAGCGAAGAGGACTTTGTAAAAATTCTTACTCTACCAAAGAATGCGCTGCTGAAACAATACTCCGCATTGCTGCTAACAGAAGGGGTTGATATTTCATTTAATGAAGCTGCAATTAAAGAGGTTGCGCGCACAGCAGCAACAGTGAATGATCAGGTAGAAAACATTGGCGCACGTAGACTGCACACAATACTTACAACTCTTCTTGAGGATATTCTTTTTGAGGTACCGGACAAGATGCCGGAAGGAAAAATTGAAATTTCCGGCAGTATGGTAAATGAGAAGTTAGATAAAATTGTTAAGAATAGAGATTTGAGTAAATATATTCTGTAGATTTAACGAGAAAGGTTGCTGCGAAAAAATCTAAAGTCATTTCGAGCGAAGTCGAGAAATGGACTTGCGTGCTCTAATCATACTTCGACTCCGCTCAGTGTGGCTGCACTTCGTGGAGCCTGTCTGCGGCAGGCAGATTTATTCCGGTGAAAATCGGGACTTGGTGTGACAATAAAATTTTTTTTGATATAGCCTTTCCTTTTTATAACAAACCGGGGTTTCACAAAATATGACTTCAATAACTAATCTATTATTTTTTCTCGTCTCTGTTTTTATAATCGCAATAATTGTAAAAATATCAATCCATCTAAACAAAAAGAGATTAATCAAAAAGATTAATGATGCTTGGGGCAAGCTTCCCGAATCTCCTTATGATTTGGAAACATCAAAGCTCTATTCCAGATTTAACGAACAAAGAGAAGCTAAAGATTTTTATTCCATTGATGAAGAAACATGGAAAGATCTTAATCTGAATGAATTGTTCGAAGTAATTAACAGAGCAATAACGCCAATCGGTTCTCAAATTCTATATGATATGTTGAAACACCCTAGAACAAGTTTAGAAGAATTAAATAAAAGAGAAAAAATTATTGCTTCATTTTCTGAAAACAGTTCTTTACGCCAAGACATTCATGTTTTGCTTTTAGGATTATCAAAACTTCCAGCTAAATATCTTGCTTACTCTTTATGGACTCCAATTCCGGATAAGCTTAAGTATGCTCTTGTCTTTTATTTTCTATCTGCCCTCAGTATTTGGCTGCCGGTGTTAACTATTCTCAATTTCATTCATTGGGGGTTTATAGCACTTTTATTTGTTGTTAATTCTATCATTTACACATTGTATGAAAAAAAGCTTACCGAGTTCGTTGTTTCATTCAAATTTTTAAATGCATTAATTAGCATATCTCATAGAATCGCAAATCTACTACCTGCTGAATTGAATGATATAAAAGCTGAACTAAAGAACGAGCTTAAACATGCTAAGTCAATTTCAAAAAAAGTTTATTCGCTTCAACTGGAGGATTCAAAAAACGCATTTGTAGCTTATTACAATATGTACACACTTTCTCCAATAACCGGTTTTATCTCCGCAATCAACGGCATTTCAAAAAACATTATAAGCTTGCGCCGCATTTTCGAAATTGTAGGATCCATCGATGCAATGATCGCTATAGCTTCTTACAGAAAACAGTTTCCAAATTATTGTAATCCGGTATTTTCCGATTCGGAAATATTTCAAGTAGATAATATTTCTCATCCCTTAGTATTAAGTCCAATTCCAAATGATTTTACCTTTGATGCAAAATGTCTCCTCATTACCGGATCGAACATGTCGGGCAAATCTACATTTCTAAAAACGCTTGGAGTAAATGCAATTCTTGCCCAGACTTTTAATATGTGCTTTGCTGAAAAATATGAAGCACCGTTTCTTAAAGTCATTTCATCTATAGAGAGAAGTGACGATCTGATAAACGGAAAAAGCTATTATATGTCGGAAGTCGAATCGATTTTACGAATTATAAATTCGTCGAGAACCGAAGACGGTCATCTTTTTTTGATAGACGAGATATTCCGCGGCACTAATTCTGTTGAAAGAACCGCCGCTTCAATCGAAGTACTTCGATACCTCAACAATCAGAAAGACTTTGTAATTGTTGCCACTCATGATTTACAGTTAACCGATATTCTTAGTCCGGGATATCACAACTTCCACTTTCGAGAGACAATGACCGATACCGGATTGAGTTTTGATTACAAACTCCATCCCGGAAAATCCGGCAGCAAAAACGCAATTGCCCTTTTAGAGTATGTAGGCTATCCTGAATCAATCGTTGACGGGGCAAAGAAATTAATAGAAAAATGAAAGATGTTAGTATTTCCTTCCAAGTTAATTATATTTCCAACTGCCTATTAGAAATTTATTTTTCATCTTAACTTTTTCGAGGAAAATTGAAATCTCTAAAAATTTATATAACAATTCTACTCTCGTTTTTGATTGTAAGCTGCACTACAACCGATCCAACTCTTCAAATAATGAATCTCAGTAATGCGAAAAAATTGGTTCAGAACTATTACGAATCGGGTGAGTTTGACAAGGAGAGTATGCGTATTATCGATGAGGCAATCGGCGTTATAGATAAAATGGAACTTAAAGAGCGATCCGCCGTAATTTTTGATGTTGACGAAACCACACTTTCAAATTACAAAATTTCTAAAGAAACAGGCTTCGGGTTCATTCCTAAGCTGTGGGATGAATGGCAGCTAAGAGGAATTGCCGATGTTCTGCCTCATACCAAACGGTTTTATGATTTTCTTATTTCTAAAAACATCCACGTTATTTTTATGACCGGACGTCAAAAAAATGTTTGGGCTGCGACAAAAAGAAATCTTATTGAAAAAGGTTTTATAAAATTTGATACTCTTATTGTCCGAGAAATTATTGAAAGCGAATTTTCCGCAGCGGAATTTAAATCCCGCAAGAGGAAAGAACTTCTGAACGATGGTTATAATATAATTGCTTCTATCGGAGATCAATTAAGCGATTTTGCCGGTGGAAATAGCGGGTATAAAATAAAACTTCCCAACTATTTATATCTGCTGGATTAAGAGGAAATAATCTTACACATGAAAAAAATTTGTAGATTTATTTTTTTTGCACGCTATCTCTATTTGTCGCGATATTTATTTCCTGCTCATCCGCTTTGATTTCATGAAAGATGCGTTAATCAGGGGCTATCAATTACGCGGAATAGCCACACGCGATAATGCGGTAATCTCCGCCGAATCAAAAAACGCCGATCCGTTGAATTGTACCGGAGAAAATTTCGCTTAGGAAGGAACGCTACAAAACAGGATTTCACTGAAATAAATTTTATTTATCTTTATTACACTTGAAAGTAGGAAGAAACAAGGTTACTTCATCCGGGGAATAAAAGAGGCACGAATAATTTCTAACTCAGAGGTATTCGCGCTTTGATAGTTCAGAGTGCAAAACTTTTGTTGAAATATTTTCTATTTTCAAGCTATAGAGAAGTAGGAATCGATTTAATGATTAACTTTGACAACGATTAAACCGAAAACGGAAGAATGATTTATCAATTACCGGTTGAATACCCACTTCAATAAATAGAGGAAACAAATCATGGCAACAACACAAGAAAACTTGAAAGAAGCATTTGCAGGCGAGAGTCAGGCAAATCAGAAGTACCGGGCATTTGCAAAGAAGGCAGAGAAAGAGGGATTCATCAACATAGCGAAACTATTTAACACCGCGGCAGAAGCAGAAAGAATTCATGCAGAAGGACATCTTGGTTCTCTAGATGGAATTGGTTCTACGGTTGATAATTTGAAAGCCGCGATTGAAGGTGAAACATATGAATACACAGAGATGTATCCGCCGATGCATGATCAATCAGTCAAAGACAATCATAAAGCACAACGCATGTTTAAGTATGCGCTCGATGCCGAAAAAGTTCATGCCGATCTATATAAATTAGCACTTGCTGCTGCTGAGCTAGGAAAAGATCTTGATGTGAGCGAAATATATTTGTGCCCTATTTGCGGTCACATAGAATTCGGTAAGCCGGAAAAGAATTGCCCGCTCTGCGGAACACTTGCGTCAAAATATGTTAAGGTGTAATTACCTTAGGTAACTGAAGTTAGATAACTCATGTTACGTAAAAAACATGAACAGTCTTGCTCTTAATCCTAATTTTAATCCGCCGTTAATTCTCAAAAAGGTCAAGATTATGAATATGATTAAGATTAAGAACGCTTGTCTGAACAAAGACTGCCTAAGGTGACTGAATAAGGAGAAAGTATGAACATGAACCTTGATTTTGTTAGAAGTCAATTCCCATCCCTCTCCGGTGAATGGATTTTTATGGAGAATGCCGGCGGTTCTCAAATTCTACAGCCTGTTCTTAAGAGAATAAACGAGTACTTGATTAATTCAAATGTGCAACTCGGCGCCTCATACGAAATTTCCAGAATTGCTACCGGGCGTGTAAATGAAGCCCCAAAAATGGTCTCCGAATTTATTAACTCCAGAGAATCTTCCGAAGTCATACTTGGTCCATCTACAACACTGCTGATTAGAATATTGGCTCTCTCCATTACTCAGTCTTTTAAGCCGGGAGATGAAATTGTTGTTACTAATTGCGATCACGAAGCTAACATTGGTGCGTGGGCTGAGCTTGAAAAGAAAGGAATGGTAATCAAACGTTGGAAAATTAATCAATCTTCGTTTCGAATGGAACTGGATGATCTTAAACAGCTGATGAGTGATAAGACTAAGTTGGTTGCGGTTACACACACATCAAATGTTTTAGGTACCTTAAATCCTATCAAAGAATTTGCGCAATTTGTTCACTCTTACGGCGCACTTATTTGCGTTGACGGTGTTGCGCATGCGCCTCATAGATTAATTGATGTTCAAGATACAGATGTTGATTTTTATGCGCTCAGTTTCTATAAAGTCTTTGGTCCTCATATAGCAATGCTCTATGGTAAAAAGGAATTACTTCTTAACATGCCCGGAATTTGTCATTTCTTTATCGAGCCGGATAATATTCCATACAAGTTTCAACCCGGTAGCGTAAATTATGAACTGAGCTACAGTCTGCTTGGAATTAGAGATTATTTTAGCTCCGCAGCTTCTGCCCATAACTTTTCGAATAAAAATTTTAGAGAGAACGCGTCATTCATTTTTAAGTTGATTGCCGAACACGAGGAGCTTCTTGCCGACCGTTTACTTAGTTACCTTAATTCGAAATCAGAAATAAAAATTATCGGCGAGACTTCTTCGGACAAAAATAAAAGAGTACCAACCGTTTCGTTCATCGTAAAAAACAGAAAGAGTGATTCGGTAACATTGAAAGTTGATGAGCACAAAATAGGAATTCGTTACGGAGATTTTTACGCGCGGCGGTTGATAGATGAGCTTGGACTATCCAACCAGAATGGCGTAGTTCGTGTAAGCTTGGTTCACTACAACACAATAGAAGAAGTAGAAAGACTGATCGAAGTATTTGAACAGATTTTGTAATTTTTGTTCCGGAATTATAAAAATTTTTAATTATCCGGAATAAATTAAAATAAGGAAAAGTATGTCGGAATTTAAAAACGTAACAATAGTTAAAAAAGCCAATGTTTATTTTGACGGGAAAGTTACAAGCCGTACAGTTCTTTTCCCTGATGGTACCAAGAAAACACTCGGAATAATGGCGCCGGGAGATTATGAATTTGGAACAGCGGAAAAAGAGTTAATGGAAATTCTTGCTGGTGAACTTGACGTTCTATTGCCTGGCGAGAGTGAATGGAAGGCAATAGGAGGTGGCGAATCTTTTGAAGTACCCGCACAATCTAAATTCAGCTTGAAAGTAAAAAGTCTCGCAGATTATTGCTGCTCTTATATTAAATAGGTTGACCTAACAGGTTTTATTCGGCGGGCACTGTTGCTTATATCTCTCAAATTACATTCTGCCCGCCTAAGCTTTACATTCATTCTTTTCAACTACTGCCGACAAAGCCGCCAGGAATTAATTATATTTGCACTCAATTATTAGAAAACTCAGAGCAATAAATGCATCCTAAGAATCTGGAAGATATTCCGAAAGCATATAACCCTAAAGACACCGAAGATAAGTGGTATAAATATTGGGAAGATCACAAACTATATCATTCCGAAGTTGACGAAAGTAAAACGCCATATACAATTGTAATTCCGCCGCCAAACATTACAGGCATTCTTCACATTGGACACATTCTAAACAACACGCTTCAGGATATTTACATCCGCTACAAACGGATGAAAGGATTTAATGCCTGTTGGGTGCCCGGTATTGATCATGCATCAATTGCAACGGAATCTAAAGTTGTCGCTCTTTTAAAAGAACAGGGAATTACTAAAGACACCATCTCCCGCGATAAATTTTTAGAACACTGCTATGAATGGAAAGAAAAATATGGCGGAATGATTTTTCAACAATTACGAAAAATCGGCGTTAGCTGCGATTGGGAACGTGAGCGTTTCACAATGGATGAACATTATCATAAAAAAGTAATTGAAGCATTTGTTCATCTTTATAAAGAGGGATTAATATACCGCGGTTACAGAATGGTAAATTGGGACCCGGCTTCAAAGTCAGCCATCTCTGATGAAGAAGTTTTTTTCAAAGAAGTGCAGGGCAAGCTCTGGTTTTTCAAATATCCCGTTAAGGATTCCAACGAATATGTCATCGTTGCAACAACGCGTCCCGAGACTATGCTCGGCGATACCGGCATAGCAGTAAATCCTGAAGATGAGAGATACAAACACCTCATTGGAAAAAATATTATTCTCCCAATTGTTGGAAGAGAAATTCCTCTCTTTGCAGATGAATATGTTGATAAGGAATTTGGAACCGGTGCTGTTAAAGTTACTCCAGCTCACGATATTAACGATTATGATATGGGGATGCGTCACAAACTCGAGATCATAAATATTTTTAATGAAGACGCCACGACAAACGGAAATGTGCCGAGAGAATTTAGAAAACTCGATAGATACGAGGCGAGAAAGAAAGTAGTATCAAGACTGGAAGAACTTGGACTTGTTCATAAAATAGAAGACTACACAAATAACGTGGGCTACTCTCAGCGCGGAAATGTTCCTATCGAGCCTTATCTCTCGGATCAGTGGTTTATGAAGATGGATGATCTCTGCAAACCGGCTCTTCAGGTAGTGCTTGATGGAAAAGTAAAATTTCATCCGGAACATTGGGTAAAAACCTACGAGCATTGGATGTCAGGAATCCGTGATTGGTGTATCTCGCGCCAATTGTGGTGGGGACATCGAATTCCCGTTTGGTATCACAGGCATACGCAAGAAATTTATTGTGACGTTAACCCACCCGCAGACATTGAGAATTGGCACCAGGAAGAAGATGTATTAGATACATGGGCGTCAAGCTGGTTATGGGCACAAGATGTATTCACAAACGAACGAGATCAAAAATATTATTACCCAACCGATCTGCTTGTTACCGCTCCCGATATTATTTTCTTTTGGGTTGCTAGAATGATCATCGCAGGATTGTATTTCAAAAATGAAATTCCGTTCAAAGATGTTTACTTCACAAGTCTTGTGCGCGATATGCAGGGCAGAAAGATGAGTAAATCTCTCGGTAACTCCCCAGATCCGCTTGATCTGATTGATGAGTATGGCGCCGATGCATTACGGTTCGCAATTATTTATATAGCGCCGTTGGGACAAGATGTTTTGTTCAGCAGTGAGAAGTGCGAGATAGGAAGAAATTTTGCCAACAAGATCTGGAATGCGGGAAGATTTCTGTTGATGAACGCGCAAAACATTCAGGTTGATCCTCGGCTTAAATACAAACACTTGGATTTTACCGATAAGTGGATTTTATCACGCTTCAATAGAACCATAAAAGACGTTGATGAAGTATTGGATCGCTTTGAAGTTAATGCCGCTTCAAAAATAATTTACAGCTATGTGTGGAATGATTTCTGCGATTGGTTTATTGAGCTGTCGAAAAACCGTTTGTATCATGGAAGCGATGAAGTTAAATCTGCCGTGCTTACACGTGCAATTTCTTTATACGAAGAGATGCTGATGCTTGTTCATCCCTTTATGCCTTTTATAACAGAAGAGATTTGGCAATTACTCGATGAGCGCAAAGCCGGTGAAAGCATTTCGATTATGAAATTTCCAAAGTTTGATGATAAGATGATAGACGAAATCGCCGAGAAGGAGATCATTTTCGTTCAAGAAGTTGTAACCGCAATACGAAATATTCGCGGGGAGATGAATATCTCGCCGGCAAAACCAATAAATGTTTTTCTAAAGAGCAGTTCAATTACAAGCTCGCAAGAACGATATATCAAAACGCTTGTAAAAATTGATCAGCTTACGGCTGATGAAAATCTTGATAAACCAAAAGCATGCGCTTCCGCAGTTGTTAAAGGATGTGATATTTTCATTCCGCTCGAAGGCTTGATCGACATTTTTGTTGAACGCAGTCGAATTGAAAAAGAAATTGCACGCATCCTATCTTCATTTGAAGGTGTCCGCAAAAAATTAGAAAATCAAAATTTTGTTGCCAAAGCGCCTGCAGATATTATCGAGCGAGAAAAAATTAAACTTGCCGATTGGGAAAAAGCATTGGTAAAACTTCAGTCCATCTTGGAAGATCTTGATTGAGCGAAATAAAGGATACTAGTTCCCAGTAAGCATACATTTTATTTACTTGTCTTATACTCCCTCGCTTTACTCAGCGTCTTTCTTGAACGCGCATCATTCCGATGAGTGAGTATGGGGTGTAGTTTCAACAGATAGCCGAAAACATGCAAACCGTTTAAAAAACTTAGTCCTTTCACTTCAGAACAGATTCTATTATATTGTGAACGAGTGTTCATTAAAGGCGGACGCAAATGAAATTCGTGGATACTAAAAAGAAGATACTCAATTCGGCTTTGGACTTTTTCTCCATGCACGGCTATTCGGGTGCATCAATCCGGCAAATTGCCAACGCAGTTGGTATACGCGAAAGTGCAATTTATAATCACTACAAATCCAAAGAAGAAATTTTTCTTGCTATTCTCTCTCAATTCAAACTAAGGACTATCAGCAAAGAAATTTTAAGCGATGATCTTTTAGATGAAGTAATATATCCAGAAAAATTCCTAAAAAAATTCGCCTCCAGGTTGATTGAACATTGGGACAAGCCCGAGGAGAGAAAATTTATCCGCGTGCTTTTAATGGAACAGTTTACGCATTTCGGAAATATTGAATTATCTACAACCGATTATTTGAGTGAGCTTCGAAAAATATGTCGGCTGATCTTCGGCGAAATGGTAAATACAAAAATAATTAAAGAATTAGACCCCGCGCTCCTTGCCGATGAATTTACTGCCCGGCTCTTTTTAATTAGAACGGAATTGCTTTCCTCCGATAATCGCGCCGATATTAATGCCATTTACAAACAAGCTGATGATCACGTAAACTTTTTCTGGGAAGCAATTAAAGCAAATTGATTTTTATTGATTCATTCATCCCAATGTATTAGGTTGTATATGAAAGGCAAACAATGGCAACAAAAGCTACAGTTGAGCTCGACAAAGGGGAATACGTTTCTCTGCTGAAGCGTCTGAAATTTTTTCAAATAATCTCCAGGGATATTTCCGAAAGAAAGCCTCTACAGGAACTTCTGGATGAAATAATTTCAGCGAGTAAAAAATTATTGGACGCGGAAGCGGCTTCTCTCCTCCTTTACAATAAAGATGAAGACAATTTGTATTTCCATACAATATCCGGCGGCAAAAGCAGTTCACTAAAATCAAGACCGCTTAAAATTGGAGAGGGAATTGGCGGATGGGTTGCACGACACAGAGAATCGATAATCATCAATGACTGTTACAAAGATTCGCGCTTCAATAAAGATTTTGATAAATCAACCGGCTTTCATACACGAAACATGGTTTGTGCCCCCATGATTAATAAGGGTAATCTCGTTGGAATAATTCAGGTAATCAACAAAAAAAATGAAATTAATTTCAGCAAAGAGGACATGCAGCTTTTTGAAGTGCTTGCAGCGCAGTGTGCTGTAGCAATTGATAATGCGCGCCTGATTGAGATTGAGATCAAATCCGAACAAATTAAATACGAGATGGAAACCGCGTGGAAAATACAACAACGGTTTCTACCCGAAACACTTCCGCATGTAAACAATGTTGAGATGTGCATCAAGTTAAAATCGGCAAAAGAAATTGGCGGAGATTATTTTAACGTCCTTAAGGTAGATGAATCCACTACTTTATTCTTTGTTGGTGACGTTTCCGGTAAAAGTATCCCGGCTGCATTAATAGTCTCTACACTTTACTCTTTTCTGAATTTTTATTTTATTATCAATAAGAAAAATTTTAACGCCGTAGAATTTGTACAGTCCTTTAATAAGTTTTTAATTTCTTCGACCACGGCGGATAAATTTGTTACGGCATGGTTCGGATTTTACAATCAGAACGATAGACTTTTGACAAGCATAAATGCGGGACACAATCCTACCTATCTTTTCCGGGGTAGCGCAGATTCATTCCAAAAACTTGCCGTTGGAGGATTGATGCTTGGCAGTCTTGAACTTCCTTACAGCTCCGAGTCAATTGAATTATTCAGCGATGATGTGATAGTTTTTTATACCGACGGTATACCCGAAGCGATGAACAAGAATGAAGAAGAATTTGGCGAAAAAAGATTTGAAGAAATGCTCTTTGTAAATAAAAATCTGAATGCGAACGAATTATCAAAAATTATTTTTGATAAACTAAAGGAATTCCGGGGAGATGCCGAACAGAGCGACGACATTACTCTGGGAATAATAAAAATAAAATGAAGGGGACTTCTAAAAACAACAAAAATGATCGGCGGAAATCTGCTTTACCTGCCCGCCCGGTTTATCTGCAGCAGGCATGGCAGGCTGGTCTGCGTTTTTCAGCGTTCTTTTAAATAAAAAAATAGTTTTGTCATAGGCATCACCATGTAATTAGAAGCCTCCTGAAGTTAGACGTTTTTTGAATCTCCGAGGTTTGACGAGTAATTTCTTAACGAATTCTTTGATATTTTCAGTATGATTATTGGAGAAAATATGTTTTTACAATACGAACCCAGCAAACATAATATTATTCAGGCAAGCGAGTGGATTCATAAGATGATTCACCGTACACCAATATTTTCTTCCAAATCACTTAATTCAATTCTTGAATGCAAATTGTATTTCAAATGTGAGAACTTGCAAAAAGCTGGAGCATTCAAATATAGAGGCGCTAGTCTTGCCGTTCTATCGATCCCAAAAATTGATTTCAAAAAAGGTGTAGCTACACATTCATCGGGCAATCATGCCGCGGCACTAGCACTTGCCGCAAAAGCGAGAAACATACCTGCGTACATAGTAATGCCGCGCACGGCTCCAAGAATAAAAAAAATTGCTGTTGAAGGTTACGGCGCTAAAATAGTTTTTTGCGAACCTACTCTTCAAGCACGAGAAAAAGCACTTGAAAAAGTTGTTTCAGAAACCGGCGCTACTTTTGTTCATCCATATGATAATTATACAATTATAGCCGGGCAGGCTACTTGCGCCAAAGAAATTTTGGAGGAGCTGGGCGAACTGGATTATCTTATTTCTCCGGTTGGCGGCGGCGGTTTGTTAAGCGGTACATCTCTGAGCGTAAAATATTTCTCACCAAGAACAAAAACTATTGGAGCGGAACCAAAAGCCGCCGATGACGCATTTCGCTCACTGCGCGAAGGCACAATTCAACCCTCTATTGATCCTAAAACAATCTGCGACGGCTTATTAACGCAATTAAGCGAAAAAACTTTTTCCATCATTAAGAATAATGTAAGCGAAATAATCACTTGCAGTGAGGAAACAATAATTGCGGCAATGCGCATGATTTGGGAAAGAATGAAAATTGTTGTTGAGCCTTCTGCCGCGGTTCCTCTTGCCGTTGTTTTGGAAAATAAGAAGAAGTTTGTTGGCAAGCGCATTGGATTAATTCTTTCGGGGGGTAATGCCGATCTCGAAAAGTTACCGTGGTGCAAAGAACAATTAAAACAGTTCCAAGAATAGAGAGAATACTATTTGGCAAACACCTCAAGCGCTTTCGGCACACATTCAATTTCGATAGGCGTGCTTCCGGTTAATTGACCGTCGGGAGTCAGAAGTTTTTTTGTGTCCGCCTCAATTTTAATTTTCCTCGCCTTGAAACATTCGACCTCTTTCATCTTAACATGATCACCTGTAAATATTTTAGGTAACGCTTGGAGAAGCCGGAATCTTGAGACTTTATTCAGCAATGTAACATCCAATAATCCATCGTCAATTAGGGCGCCAGGCGCCATAAGAAAATCCTTACCAGTATAGCGGCTGTTTGATATTTCTGCAAAAACATTTTCTCTTTTATAATTCTCTCCGTCAACTTCCAAATTCAAAGAGAACGGTTTGAGCGAGATTGTTCTATAAAACACTCCAAGTATGTATGAAAGATGTCCAAACGCTCTAAGCCTAAAAGCGGTACTTGCAACATCCGTTACAAAACCAAATCCAAGAATATTGATAAAATAGAATTGTTCGTTTTTTGTTTTGCACAAACCGACATCAACAAATTTTGTTTTGCCTGATCCGATGATATCAATAGCTTCCTTCCATTTTTCGAAATGCAAATCAAGATCGCGCGCAAAAGCGTTTCCTCTGCCGACGGGAATTATACCAACAGAAATTCTCTTGGAAGATTTATTTTCAAAGTAACCGTTAATTGCTTCGAAGAGAGTGCCATCTCCACCCGCAACCGCAATTCCATCATATTTTTCAAAATCGAGATTCTTAATTATTTCGGTACCATGCCCGGCATATTCGGTTTGAACCGATTCGCGTTCAATATTCCGTAGATCGAATTCTCTATTTATTAATGAAAAATATTTAGCGCCGTTTTTATTTCCGGATGCGGGATTGTTGAGATAGAAAATATTCATAAATATATTTAAGCTTCTGTTGGTTGAACGATAATTGGATTTGAAATTAAAGGATTGTTTGTTGTTATTCAACGCCGAAAGATAAAAAGGTAGAGATAAAGCCCGGTCTAAAAATTATTAGTTCTGAATGGAAGTATAAGTAACTGAATTTGGTCCGGCAGACATTGTTATTTTTATAAAATTTTTCCCATCAAAGCCAAGAGTAATTCCCGTTCCTACCAGAGTGATATGCTGCGGAGACACGGTAACGCTATACCTTCCATATCTAGTAAAAGCAAGAGATGGATGAATTGTCCATCCCAGAAACGTATATTCACCACCGCCCATATGAATTGGTTTTTTATAATACTCTTGTGCATTCTCTGCGATAATATTTAACTCGCTTATTATTTTCTCCCTGTTAATAACATCCAATAATGGGTTTGATGAAGAACAAGAGATTAAAGTTGTCAGAGTTAGGACAACCGCGATTAATGAGATTTTTATTTTTATTCACGACACCTTCAATTGTGGTTTATCATTATTCAGCAAAATGATTTATTACTTTTCCGACATGCTCTTCACAAACTTTACAGAATGGTTTATTCCCTTTAGAAAACATAAGGCAATCAAGCATTGATCGGTACATTCCTTTTGCCGAATACCCGGCTCCTTCAAATGCACCGACTTTTTTCCAATATTTACTTCCCATCAAATATTTATCAACCTCATCGCTATGCTTTTTATCTTTTGTATTGTAATCGTTTTGCGCAGAATTAATTTCATTCTGCGGCGCTTTGGTTCGTTTTAATTCAGCTATATGTTTATTCATTTCTCTTCTTTCTTTCTGCCAAGAGTAATCCATTTTGTCAAAATTTTCTTTTTCCCAGGGCGTTGGAATTTCACTGCCCGGAGAGACTACATCTTTCCATTTCAATTTATCTTTATCAAGTAGTCTTGTAATATTCGGTTCAACAGGTTCTTGTTCTTTCGGATAAAACTCGTTGTATGCAACATCGGATGTGTAATATTCGTCCGCTAATCCGCCGAATGAGTGTCCAAACTCGTGCAAAAAAATGTAATTGCTAAACTGGTTATCTGAAACGAATGTGCAGTAAAAATTGTAAATACCTCCTCCGCCATAGCGCGGACTGTTGCACATAATATATATCGCATCGTAAGGAACATTGGCGGCAAGATCGCGCATAGTTTTATTTTCTTCCGTCAACACATAACGTTCCGAACCGAGAGAGTAAAATGTTGTGCCGAGAGTTGTGTTTTTGTAAATGTTTGCGCCGGGTTCGTCAATACCGCTCTCTTCAGAAGCTTTGAACACGCCATAGATATTAAATTTGTCTTTGCGGGATTTAAACGGTTCTTGATTAAGAAAGACATTCGTAAAGCGTTTCAAATCTTTTTCGAATTTCTTTTGCTCGTTAGCGCTGTATCCGTCTCCGAGAATAACAACATCTACTTTAGTATGTGGATTTCCGCTTATATGGCTTTTGAAAATTTTAGCCGCGCTATCTTTGACGGGATCTTTAATGATGTATATATCGCCCGGCTCAATCTCGGTTGTGAAGACTTCATTCAAATTATTCTCTTTGTCCCTCTTTTCCAGTACAAATTTGATTTTATTTTTAGGACATGGAATTATGGCACTCTCGTGATATGTTCGCTTAATTCCTTTTGAAGCCTCTCCGCTAGTTTGATATTCTTTGAAATAGCTGTCGAATCCCCGCGAAAAGATTAACCTGCCTGAAACCAAGTCGTAAATTTTATAGTAATATGCACCGTTGTTAAACTCGTCTATCAAATTTTTCAAACTGCCCGCCCATATTCCTTGCTGATATACATGATCTACCGTAACTAGTTCACTTGTGGCGTCGCCAATATGAAAGTAATCGATGCGCATGGTTTGATCTATGAAATATTGATCATAGCTAATCGGTTGTGCATGAAGAAAGGAAAGAAGGTAAAAAGAAAAGAGGAAAAAATTAATAAAATGTTTCATGGCTGTCTCGCGGTTTATTTTTCTCTAAACAAAATTACAACGCGGTTAATCCAAAAACGAATCATAATTTTATTAACGGTATCTATTTGCGCCTATACACTTAAAAATGAAATGTTTATCTTCGTCCTGCAAATTAATCATTGAATAATGAAACAAACTTACCTGATAATAATATTGATCTTTCTAATAGCGCAGATAGTGGCGGCTCAGGGAGAAGGCAAATTCAAAATTGCCCGATTGAAATATAACGGCGGCGGCGATTGGTATAATGATCCTTCTGCAGAAGTTAATCTGTTAAAATTCGTTGCGCAGAACACAAACATTAAAACAAATCCCGTGTATGAATTCGTCGATCTCTCAAGCGGAAATATTTTTGCATACCCCTTTTTATTTATGACCGGGCACGGCAATGTTGTATTCACCGAAAATGAGGCGCGGAAATTACGCGCCTATCTTGAAGGGGGAGGATTTCTATATGTTGATGACGATTATGGTTTGGACAAAGCATTTCGACGCGAATTTAAAAAAGTTTTTCCCGGAAAGGATTTGGTTGAACTTCCTTTTAGTTTCGGATTATACCATTGCTTTTATGATTTCTCTAACGGGGTTCCCAAAACGCATGAGCATGAGAATAAACCACCGCAAGGATTCGGGATTTTTGTTAACGGACGTTTATCTGTTTACTATACATTCGAAAGCAATCCAAGCGATGGGTGGGCGGATGCCGAAGTTCACAAAGATCCTTCCGCAAAAAGAGAAGAGGCTCTTAAGTTTGGAACAAATCTTATTGTGTGGGCGTTGACGAACTGATCTTTTACAGAAATTGGAAAAATGGATACTTATTTAAGTGAAATACAAAAAAAACTTCGCATTGTCGTTGAACATGAAAAACGCAAGAATGGTCTGAAAAGGCTTTTTGTTTTCTGCACAATTGCTCTTGCTCTATTTCTTATTCTTGTTCTCCTCGAAGCCATCGAGAATTTCAATTCCGGTTTCAGAACAGCCGTGTTCTGGATTATTGTTGTAGGGTTCATCTCCACATTTAGCATGTACGTTGTATTCCCTTTCATAAAAGATCTTCTTTATTACGCGAATCCGGATTATGTTGATGCCGCGAGAAAAATTGGTGCGCACTTTCCGGATATTAAAGACGAGCTCGCAAACGCGATTCAGCTACTGGAGGAAAAAAATCAGAATTACTCCGATCAACTTATCGATGCAGCCCTTCAAAACGTTTACAACAAAACAGAAAAAATAAATTTTAATCTGGTAATTGATTTCACACAGGCAAAAAAGTTTTTCAGAATTGCTTTGATAACGATCGTTGCCGCAATAGCCGTTATCTCGTTTGTGCCGGGTTTAAGTTCCGCCGCTTACCGGTTGATCAATTTCAATAAAAATTTTGCGCCGCCGCCCAAATTTGTTTTTGAAATTACTCCCGGCAGTATTGAAATTGCCAAGGGGGAAAATATTTTTATCCGCATTAAAGCGAACGGGCAGCAACCTTCCGAGATTATTCTCTCAATAAAATTTTCCGAGCAATCCGAATATTCCGAAAAATCATTGTTACCCGATTCGCTAGGTAATTTTGTTTTTGAGGTTCGTTCCGTAAAAAGTTCTTTCGAATATTTCGCTTATGCGGAGGGTATTACTAGTGATACTCACAAAATCTCCATTATCAATCGTCCCATTATTACCGGAATTGAAATTACCGTTTTTCCTCCCTCTTACTCGCACTTGCCCATTCAAACACAAAAAGATAATGGAAATATTGCCGCTCTGCCGGGCAGTAAAATAAAGTTGGCATTGAATTCCTCGCGCGAACTTTCAAACGCGGAGGTATTATTCAGCGATAGCAGCAAAATTACAATGAGAACCTTCACAACAAAGAGCGTGGGCGAATTCATCGTCAGCAAAGAAATAAATTATCAAATATTAATCGAGGACATTGAAAGCCTCACAAATATTAATCCAATTACATATTCAATCAAAGTTATGATTGATGCGGCGCCAAAGATAGAGCTTCTATCCCCCATAAAAAACATCAAGCTGCGGCAGGAATCAAAGATCTCGTTCGTTTCTAAGGTCGCTGATGATTATGGCTTCAGTAAGATGAATTTTAATTACCGACTGACTTCCTCGAAATACAGACAAACAACTGACGAGTTTACCAGTCTTCCCGTCTCCATTTCAAAGAAACTTAAAGAGGATGAAATATATTTCGTGTGGGATCTTGCGCCCCTTGTTTTAGCGGAAGGCGAAGCACTCTCATACTATTTGGAAGTTTTTGATAATGATATAATTAACGGTCCAAAATCTTCCAGAACTCAACAACTAACCATCACAATTCCTTCGCTCGACGAACTCTTTGCGGATGCCGGGAACAAACAAGATGATGTCGCAAAAGATTTGACTGAAATTTTGAAAGAAGCGGAACAGTTGAAACAAGAGATGCAAAAGATAAGCAACGATCTAAAACAAAATTCGAAAGATATTTCGTGGCAGGAAAAACAGCGCATTGAAAGAGCAGCGGAGAAGTTTGAAGAAGTTGCGCGTAAGGTTAATGAAATTTCTCAAAAACTAACCGAGATGAAAAACGACCTTGCTAAGAACAATCTCCTTTCTGAGGAAACACTTCAAAAGTATAACGAACTGCAAGAACTGTTAGAGAAGATGAACAGCGGGGAGATGAAAGAAGCACTTAAACGAATGCAGGAATCTCTTAAAGGTTTGAATCGCAATAATGTACAGATATCAATGGAAGAAATGAAAGCTAATGAGGAATACATTAAGAAGAGTATCGAGCGCACTCTCAATCTTCTTAAAAGAATTCAAGTTGAGCAAAAGGTAGATGAACTTTTAAAGAGAACGGAAGAACTCACGCAGAAAATTGATTCGTTGAAGAGGAAGACAGAGCAATCTGATCTATTGGATAAGCCGAAGCGAGATGAGTTGTCCAAACGCCAAGAGGATATCACAAAAGATCTAAAAAATCTAAGCGAAGAGATGGATAATCTAAACGACAAGATGAGCGGATTAAAAGATATGCCGAAAGATCTGCTTGATAATCTTCAAAAAAAATTTGAAAAACAGAACAATGAAAGACTTTCTGATGAAGCGACGAAAGATATTCAGCAGATGCAAAAATCGGAGGCAATGCAGAACCAGCAGCAGCTTTCTCAGAATATGAAGAGTATGGGAAAACAGATGCAGAGTTTGCAGTCAAGTATGCAGCAGATGAACCAGATGAAAACTTTTTATGATATGATGAAGATACTGAACGATTTGCTTTCACTTTCAAAAGATCAAGAAGAATTGAAGAATAATACCGAACAATTAAGTCCGTACTCGAATGAGTTTTCGAAAAACTCGCGTGAACAGATCGGGATCCAAAGTAATCTCGCTAAACTATTACAAAAAATGAGCGACCTTTCTCAAAAAACTTTTGCGGTAACTCCCGAGATGGGAAAAACTCTCGGCAAAGCATTCTCGGAGATGCAGCAATCAATGAATTTTATGCAAAGCCAACAGGGTCTGCCTGCTGCTCAAAATCAGAAAAATGCAATGTCGTCTCTAAATGAAGCGGCAAGTTTAATGAAGGGCGCAATGGATCGGATGATGAGCGGCAATGGGCAGGGGGGCGGTATGATGAGTTTGATGCAGCAGCTTCAACAGCTTTCTCAACAGCAGATGAGCCTGAATCAGCTTACACAAATGCTGAATCAGGGGCAGATGTCACAAGAAATGATGGCGCAGATGCAGCGGCTGGCTCAACAGCAGGAACTGATTCGCAAATCGCTTGAGCAATTGAATGAAGAAGCCAAACAAACCGGACTATCTAAACGGCTTGCCGGAAATCTTGAAAAGATTTTAAACGAAATGAAAGAAGTAGTAACTAACCTCCAATCGCAAAAAATGAATGATGATCTTGTTAAGCAACAGGAAAAGATTTTGACAAAACTCCTTGATGCCCAAAGATCAATGAATGAGAGAGATTTTGAGAAGGAGAGGAAATCGGATGCCGGTAAAAATTTTGCGCGTTCATCGCCTTCCGAACTAAATTTGGATACAGAGGAAGGAAAAAATAAATTGAAAGACGAGTTGATGAAAGCTATCCGAGAGGGATATAAAAAAGATTATGAAGAAATGATAAGAAAATATTTTGAAGCGCTTGAAAAACGTGAAAGGTGAAACGATAAAAGCTTTCGGCGGTGAGGGGCTTATTCCCATCTCAGATATTTTGAATCTGCTAGCATTTTTTGAATTCTACGTTGAACAATTTCATTTTTATTTTGTTTACGCTCCTGAAGTGACTCTTTTAAGGGTGGTTCTAAAAACTTCAATATCCTCTGCTGCCTCGCCTATATCGAGTCAAGGCGGGCTTTGCGTATTCTTTGCGTTCTCTATGTTAAATTTTAAAAAAGATAATTTTTAGAACCACCCTTAATTCATTCAGACATTTTTCAAGCTGTTTAACTTCTTCTTTCTATTTGCAATTTTTCACTATTTTGTTAGGTGAAATTATACTTTTTAACAAATGTGTTGTTCCTAAGGTTATATGAAAAAAATTCTTTTCCTTCTACTGCTTTCTGCTTTTGTTGCTGCGGCAAAACCAATCGAACCAACGCCAATTGATCAACAAATTATAACTTTTACTTTTAACGAACAGTATGATCAAGCAAAAAAATTATGTCAGGAACAAATCAATTTGAATCTCAACTCACCTAAGTACTATTACTATCTCATAAATGCAAAAATACTCGAGTACTATCAAAGGGTAGCAGAATTGGATCCTGAGAAAAGAGACGGGGGAAGAAAAGCACTCAACAAAGAAATTATTGACTACTGTGAAAATGTTATTGAAAAGATTGACGAATCCAGACTAAGCCTGGAGAACAAATTTTACTACGGAACAATCCACGCATATCTCGCACGTGTGTACGGCATAGACGCTTCCTGGTGGAGTGCACTTAAAAGCGGGAAAAAAGCAAAAAACATAATGGAAGAGATCATTAAAGCGGACCCGCAATTTTACGACTCTTATTTGGTACTGGGAATGCTTGAATATTACGCCGACAGGATGAGCGGTGTTACAAGTTTTATTGCCGGCGCTCTCGGGTTTTCCGGTGATCGCGAAAAAGGATTAACTCACCTTCAGCTGGCTTACGAAAAAGGGAAGCTAACATTCGGACAATCCGCGCTCACATTGATTGAGGTCTATACAAGTCTGGAAGGAAATGAATATGCCGCATTATCTTATTTTGAAAATTTCTTAAATCGCTTTCCTAAAAACAGACGAACGCTGAATGCATATTGTCAGATATTATTAAACATATGGGATTTAAGAAAAGCTGAAACTATAATTAAAAATGATAAAGAGAATTTGGTTGATGATTTCTCAAAAGCCCGGTTTTATGATCTTATTGGAAATTCCGAACTTGCAATTCAGTCTGGAGAACGCGCTCTTCAGAACGAAAAGAATTTATCCCGCGGCGGCGGAACTAATTCCCGTTATATAATTGTCTTCAACAGTTGGCTGATAAGAGATTTGGCGAGGGTCAAAAAATATGAGCCAACATTAAATGAGCGTTTCAAAGAAGCTTTCGCATTGGTCAAGAATTATGAAATCGAGAGTAAATGGCTGCGTGAACTCACCATTCGAATAGCATTAGGCAAATCGGTAGGGGAAATTGAAAGTTTTGTAAAAACTAAACCCGGCTTTAATCAAGCCAATGGTTTTGATGATCAATTCAATTTATTGTTAGGAGCTTTATATTTCAAAAACAATTTTTACGATAAAGCGGAACACTCTTTCAACAAATCGATATCGGCGGTTAACGAAAGAGATAAATATTCTTCTGCCCGATATTTAATTGAAATATATATGAGACAGACCGCTGATAAGCAGAAAGTAAAAAATTTACTCAACATTATCGAAGATTTAGAAAATACACGCCTTACTTTTAGAGCTAAAGATTTGGAAAAAAAGTATAATATTTAAGAACAATTTTAAGTGAGGGTCCTTTATTTTAATACATTATGATTGCGACCCGCTTTGAAAAAAAATACCGGGAAAAAATGCTGAAAAGTTTTTTAAAACAAATATTTTTGCCGCTGGCTATAATAGGCATGTGCATAATACTTCTCTACTCAGCATATAATGACGTCAAGAATGAGACGATCAATCAATTAAACATCGAACAGCTAACACATGCAAAACAAGCGGCAAATGGAATTCAATTATTTTTCGGCAAGTATGAAGCGTTACTTTCCTATTTAGTAAACAAAAATTCAATTATTGGCCTCGGTGAGGATGGAAAGGCGCTGATTGACATTTTCTATAATAGCCACTCACCTCAAATACGAGCCATCACCAGAATTGATGAAACCGGCAAAATTATTTACACCGTACCGAATAATTCTAAATTTGTGGGTTGTGATATTTCAGAACAAGAGCATATACAAAGACTATTAAAAACGCATCAGAGAATTGTCTCGGATGTTTTTGAGACCGTTCAAGGATATAGAAGCATTGCATATTACCTTCCGGTTTTCAAGGAGGGATTATTCAAGGGAGGATTAGCCATTCTAATACCTTTTGATAGCCTCGCAAAGAATTATTTGCAAAACATTAAAGTTCGTAAAAGCGGATTCGCATGGACTATAAGTCAAAAAGGAATTGTTATTTATAATCCAATTCCGGGATATAACAATCAAAACGCATTTAATCTCTTTGCAGATTCTCCTGCTCTGATATCAATTCTAAAAAAATCGGTAAATGGAGAGAGCGGCTCGGGCTTATATACAAGCACCGACACGGAAACGCAGCCACCGTCATCTAAAAATATTTGCGCCGTGTATTATCCAGTAAAGATTGCCGACAGGTTTTGGTCTATCATTGTTGTCACGCCGGAGGCTGAGGCGTTAAGTACAATGCAAGTCTTCATGAACAAGTGGATAATCATTGTCTTCTTATTGGTTATAGGATCCTTGTTCTATCTATATCACACAATAAAAGTTCGTTCAATTTTGAACGAACAGAGAAACCGTAAAAAAGCGGAAGAGGCATTGCGCCAATCCGAGCAGAAATTCAAAACTCTATTTCAGACAGCGGGAGACGCGATTTTTCTGATCGAACTAAACGGGAAAATAATTGAAGCGAATAATTACGCTTCGGAAAAATTTGGTTATACAAGAGACGAGTTCTTGCATTTAACCATTTTAGAGTTGAATCTTCCGAATAATTCAGACGAAATAAGTGGAAGACTAAACCTCCTTAAAGAGAATCGCGAGTTATACTTTGAAACCACATACAATTCAAAAACCAATGAACATATTCCTGTAGGCGTTAACGTTAGATTGATTGATTACGAAGAGCGTAAAGTGGCACTATCCATAGTGCGCGATATCTCTCTCAAGAAAAAAGAGGAAGATGAACTGATACGCGCAAAAGAGGAAGCAGAGAAAGCCAGCAAATTAAAGTCGGAATTCCTCGCTCAAATGTCGCATGAAATTAGGACTCCTCTAAATGTAGTTGTTGGCTTTACCCAAATTTTAAAAGACGAATTAAACGAGCATATGACCGAGGAAATGCTCACCAGCTTTAAAGGAATTGATACTGCCGGTAAAAGAATTATTAGAACCGTTGAGTTAATTTTGAATATGTCCGAGTTGCAAACGGGTATATACGAGTTTATTCCGAACGAATTTGATTTAGCCGCCGACGTTTTGGAAAACGTTTTTGATGAATATGAATTGGCAGCCCGGAAAAAAGGATTAGAGTTCCGGCTTTTGAAAAACACCAACAATTCAATAGTTTCTGCCGACCAATTCAGCACAAGTCAAATTTTTGTTAACTTAATCGATAATGCTATTAAATACACCTCGACAGGCGGGATTGAAGTTACAATAAACAGGAATTCGAAAAATGAAGTAGCGGTTACAGTTTCGGATACAGGTATAGGGATTTCAAAAGACTTTCTGCCAAAACTATTCGACCCATTTACTCAAGAAGAGCAGGGATATACAAGAAAGTATGAAGGCATTGGCTTAGGAATGGCATTAGTACAGAAATATTGTGAAATCAATAATGTTGCAATACAGGTAAAAACAGAAAAAAATAAGGGAACTAAATTCACATTGTGTTTTCTCAATCAGTTATGAGAAACGGGATAATTTTTAATTTTAACAAGAAGGGATTAACATGACGAAGATGCCAAAACTTTTAATCGTCGAAGATGATGAGTGGATCATCAAAATATTTAATAAAGTATTATCTCAACATTTCGACATAAGTATTGCTCAGACAATTCACGAGTTTTACTTTTTTCTGAAGGATAATATTTATGACGTGTTTCTTATAGATCTATCGCTGCGCGCAGATAAAAACGGATTAGATCTTATCGAAGAATTAAGAAAAAATGAAGCCTATCTTAAGACTCCAATTGTTGTTGTTACCGCAAATGTATTGAGAAGGGACAGAGACAATTCGTTTAAAGCCGGCGCAACAAAATTTATTGCCAAGCCGGTGGAAAATCATATTCTTCTACAAGAATTTTTGGAATTATTCCCGGATGGGGCGAAGAGTAACAATCAGAACGATCCTCCGATTCTATAATTACTTGAGATGATTTAATTCGCCGGTCAATGAAATAAAAGAAGTTGTCTCAAAAGTAATTGTTCCGGAAAATAATCTGCGAAAATCCGGTTTATCTGCCGCTGGCATGGTCGGCAGGTCTGTGTAATCCGCGGGCTATTCTATGATAAAGTATTACTTTTGAGACGGCATCTTTCGAAAAAATGAAACCGCCAAACTATTTTATTGAATGAAGCGCTATCCGATTCCCTTCACTATCCGTAAATAAAGCCATGAAGCCGATCTCCTGCGAGATTTCTTTCTTCGGCATAATTATCTTTCCGCCGGAAGATTCAATCTTAGAAAGCGGTATGCTTAAGTCCGGATTGGCATTTAGGTAAATGATCACTCCATCATAAGTTGGTTTATACGACTTGTGTTGGCATAGCGCTCCTCCAACTCCGTTCCCTTCCATCGGAAACATAGCCATCTTAAGTTCGCCAAGATCCATTTGATGCATTGATGAATATGAAAAAATATCAGAATAAAATTTGACGGCTCTATCAAGATCTAGCGCCGGTATTTCAAACCAATTTAAGACGTTTGCCATTTTATGCCTTTCGCTATTATGAAATTAATTGCCGAAGCATATCGGCTTTAATTTCGTGCTTACCATTGAAACGATAAATTTTATGATTTAGTTTAATTTCATTGAGCCGTTTAATTTCCATCATTAATTGTTCTTCGGAAATGAACTCATCCTCATTGCCCAAAACAATCTCTAAACCGATAGAATTAAAAATCTGCTTTACGGAAGCAAGGTCAACATCCTTTGGTATTTCTCCTCCCCAAAGAATTAAACGGTCAATTTTAGATTTACCTTTCGAAAGCCATCTACAAGCGGTGGCGGTTCCTTGAGAAAAGCCCAGCACATTTATCTTCACATTACCCAGCAGACCATATTTGATCACTTCATCGTAAACTGAATCAAGATAATTCACATAATCTATTATTTCGTTTTCACGCCCTTCCTTAGTCATCCAGGTCGCTCCAACGTTTCCGCTAAATCCTTTTAAGTAAAATTTGTTCAGTGCCTCCGGTGCGACTATTAAGGTTGATTCATTTTTAAGTGCTTTAAAATATTTGATAAACTCAGCCGCAAGTTGACCGTAACCATGAAGCACAATCCAAACGGAATTAATTTTTTCGGAATGTTTCCCCAATATATAGTAGCGTGCGGTTTTAGAAATTGTAATTCTTTTTGATGTTGTTATCATTCTGTTCCTTAAAGATACTGGATACTAGGTACTAGATGCTCGATACTTGATCTAATATCCGGCGTTATAGCTTGCTCGATTTGAGCTTTTCAAAACCTGCAAGTAAATGTCTTCCGCGCGCTTTGATTGCGGGCGCACCGTTTAACATTTGCTTTTCGATTTCATCTTTTACACTCTTTAGCATCTTTTTATTTTTTAATGCATAGTTGGCGAGAGTCTGCATACACATCACTTTGACAATAATACTCTCCTCTTGATTAAGCCATGCGAAAAGATATTCCGAAGCATGTATCAATTCTTTCGGTGTGAGCTTAACATAGCCGAGCATCATAGCGACATGCCAGCGGACCTCCTTCTGCTCAAAGTGCTGCAAATTTTTAAGAATAATTTTTTTTTTTTCTGAATATACTCCGGATACATTTTACCAACTTTTTCAATCGCATCTGCACAACGAGCACGGATAACTTTATCTTTGTGAAAGATACCTTCGAAGACTTCATCGAATAGAAGAGGATCACTTGTTACTAAAGCAACAACTTCGTTTGATTTTCCGATGGAACGAAGATCATTACCTTTAAGCAGATCATAAATAGTAAGCATATTTATTTTTTCTCAAGAACCTCTATCTCATCACCAACTTTAAGGGTGCCTGCTCCCTCGTGAATCAAATTCATCCCGAAAATTACTTTATTGTCAACAGTCCTATAAGTTGCCAGTGTCTTCAGCGGCTCCTCTTCTCTCTTTGCGGTATCCTGATCAACCGTGATTGCAGCACATCGAGAGCATGGTTTAACCGATTCAAAAATTACATCACCAATTTTAATTTTTTTCCAGGTATCTTCTTCGTATGGTTTTCCACCAATGAAAACAAAATTCGGTCGAAAACGATTCATCGGCAGTTGAACTTTCAGTCTGGAATTTAAATCATCCAACGATTTTTGCCCGATGATCAAAAATGGAAATGCATCGGCAAAGCTTACTATTTCATTTAGAGCCGCATATGATCTATTCACAAACCTTTCTGTTTCATCCGGCATAAAAACCATTCTGCATTTACAATCGAGCACATCGCTTAGCCATTCATCGGCATATTTTCCTACAAGAAAAGCGGTTACCAGGTCATCCCAAATATTTACAATAGTAGTCTCAAAAAGAGTGGATTTGATGGGAATAACTAGCGGTGATATTTCCTTTTTCTTATGACTCAAAATTAATTTGTTGTGACTGATTTTTACTTTTAACAAAGCCATTTGTGGATGAGTCCGTTGTGACAAAAATTTTTCGTCGCTATCAACTATCATCCATCTTCGATCGTATTTTAATCCGCGGTCAGTAACTTCCGCTTCGTTGAGAGATATTCCACCCAACGATTTAACGGGGTAGATATTTAGTTCGGTTAATGAGATCATATTGTTAGTATTTGATTATTGTTGTCTATTTTTCCCGGATTAAATTATTTTGTATGGTTATGATGGTTATGATGTTTAATATCCAGTTTTATCATTAGAATTATTTATGACTCAGATTTTGTTCAAAGAGTTTGAATATGCGCTTGTACTCATCTGTCCAACTGCCCGGTTCGGTAAATCCTTGACTTTCAACCGGATAGACAGCTAACTCCCAATTGTTTTTTACAAGTTTCGGTGATGGTGCGCTATCTTCATAACGCATCCATTCAATTTTATATGGACTTGTATCGTAGCCGGAACAATACAATTTGAAGTCAGGAAGAAAAGTTTCGCCTTCGCGTTTTACTTTGGTGGGAATTCCAAGATGATGGTATTTAAATGTGGACACCGTATTTCACTAATTATTGATTGAATATGAATCGCTAGTGCGTCAATTTAGTAAAAAGAAATCGATTCGGGTAGAGTGTCACATAAATGTTTTTAAAATGAAACTGTTGCGCCCAACGATAAAGAAAATGATCTTTTTAAACCGTCTAAGTTTACATCCCTCTTAATAAACGGCAGTGCAACGACTGCGTTGAGTCTAAATGATTCGGATATGTTTTTTGATATTCTTCCTAGCAAATTTACTTGAAGCTGATCACTTCCGCTAACATTGATAAATTCTGGTCCGGAGAGAATGCTGCTTTTGGATAAAACGGAAGATTCCTCTATTCGTTTTATGATCAAGACTTCACCGCCGATTGTTAAATCATTTTGAAATTTTTCAGTATAGCCAGCTCTGACAAGGAAATCGTCTCCTCTTTTAAGTCGGTTAAGGCTATTATCGCTCCGTCCACCACTAATCTGATATCCAACACCAAAAGAAAAATTATTTATAGAATAGTCTATCCCCAATAGGATGTCATTCGTTCCTAATCCGGTTTGGTAAGCCTGGGGTAACTTTTTTTCATTTACTTTTCCGGTCGCTAATTTTATCCCAACATTTAAGCCAATACTTGATCCAATTGAAGTTTGTACATTCCTTTTCAGATTTACCAATAGATCACCAACACCGTTTACAGTGCCCAATGGACCATCAATGAAATTATATGGAACCGATAAATCGAGATCGAATTCATCAAATATCTGAAAACGGGTGGATATTTTTACCGAGCTGAATTTAAGATCATCTGGTTTACCGCTCGTTCCATAAGAATATAAAACTAAAACCGTGTGATCCGTTTTTTGTAAATGATCTCCGCCGCCTAAACTGCAGATTCCGGCGTCTGAACATTGAGCAGATACTTTTATTTGAACGATTAGAATCACCATGAGAATAAAAATTATTTTTTTCATTTTATTTACCCTTATTTTTTTCGAAAATTTTACTTCAGCAGCAGCATCTTGTTGAAGCGGCTTTTACTGCCGGACTTCAACTCATAGAAATAAATTCCGCTAGATAAGCCTGTTCCGTTAAATGTTACATTATGAACGCCTTCCGACTTAAAATCGTTTACAAGTGTTGCTACAACATTACCCAGTATATCATAAACTTTCAAAGAAATATTCCCCGCTTCTGGCAGCTCGTATTTTATGAGAGTTGTGGGATTAAAAGGATTTGGATAGTTCTGTTGCAGAGTGAATGATGAAGGAACTGTAGAACTCTTCTCGCTCACATCTGTTACCGTGAATGCCGAATAAGAGATAAACTCAGACTGCACGACTTCCCGTGTACTATTCTTCTGAACAAATACAACTATACCGAGATTTTCTTTTATGTAGTTAGGAGAGAGTAGAATAGTCGAATTAATTTTCTGTGAGACCGAGGTAATGGGCTTTCCATTAGAGCTACCGCTAATTAATCTCATAACATTTTTATGATAGCTAATGCCGTTTCGTCCGAAATAATTTACATTCTCCACCAAAATAAATTGTATGGTGAGATCACCCGCATTATAATTTTGAGATACGGAGATATCCGCCGCTATATTTAATGTGTTCTCATTTTTTATCCCCGTGAGTTTTATGTTGATCGGCGATTTTACGGCAAGCCTGTTGTCAATTAAACCCGACCATTGACTATAGTTTGTTGAAGCAATGGTTCCGTCAAAAAATGTTTGCGGTGTTCCGCTGAATGGTCCGTAAAAACTATTTCTTGCGGCAGCGTCCTGAGTATTTGCAACATTTAACTGATCATCTGGATATGGAAAATTCATATGGTAATATATTAGTTTTACTCTGCTTGCCTTTTGACTCGACGATAAGTATGAATCAATGGCGCTGTGAGCCGCTGGACATAAGACGCAATGTGAATTTGTCAAAACTTCGACGAGAATATTCCTATCATATTCCTGCGCAAAAAGGATGAATGGAATTAATAAAAGTATTAATATATTTTTTTTCATGGCTTCCTCTTAAAAATTACTTAACAATGTTATTCTAACTCCCTCAAATGGTTGAATATAGCGGCACACTCCGTTAGAACAAGTCTGCCCGCCTCGCTCTCTTCCATAAGAAATTGAAATGTTTTGAGAGCCCGAGATTCTATATCCCCCTTCAATTGTGAACCAATCTTTTTTCCCCGAGACTTCGTTTTTATTTGTAGTAAACTCGTACCTAAGACCAAGCATATATTTAGAATAGACGCTGTTTATTACCGAGATATAATGATTTGAAAATTCATTTTGATCCGTATTGAAGTTATCGGACACCGATTCGTATTCATATTGAATTGTTGTAGAGTAATCATCTGATATTACACGCTGAAGAAACAACGGAAGAACCGTTGATCTAATTTTATGTGTTCCATTTTCTCCGGTAAAGTCGTTATAAGTTACTTTTGATCGGCCGGCTACTCCAAGTGAAAATTCTGTTAATCTGTTGAGCTCGTGGTTGACTATAATAGAAAATTCTCTGAAGGGAGAATATTTGTCTTCCGCAGACGGAATGAAATTTCCCGTTCTTACTTCTTTACTAAACGAAAAACTGTTTTGATTGAAATGATAGAAATTATGCCGGCTCGCGGTGCTTCCGTTGAAATTCAGATGCGTATTCTCATTAATAGAATAGAACAGTTCCAGCTGCAATCCAACTTCATCATTAAAATCAACTTCATGAATAGACCGTGATAGAAATAAACTGCTCTGTTCTTTCATCACTATCGGTGGATTTTGAAACGGCAGCATTCTTGTTGCCCGGGTAAAATCATAACGCTCAAACGGATCACGTTCATCAAAAAGATAATTTTTATAATCAATCGCAAAATCAAAACCAGAGAAGTAAAAATTCATCAACGAATAAATTCCAAATCCATTAGATGAATTTCCGTTTTCAAGACTGGTCCATTTGTGGGAGAAATCCGTCAACCAACTGAAGCTACCGCTGTTAAGAGATAGATAGACCTCACCAATTTGGGCATGGAGTTCATCAGAAGTTTGATGCCGTTCTATTTTTCCATTTGCACTTACATATGATATTCCTATAGAAATTGCTTTGCTGAAATCATATTCTGATTTTCCCCCAAGCAAAGTATAATTTTCGGTTCTATAAAAACTAGTTGAGTCCGTGATATTTATCTTTCCGTAAAGCAAAGTTGTCTTGATATTTTCATAATTATATTTTGCTTTTATTCCATCCAGCCATGTATCATAAGCAATTCCTCTATTTTCAAATAGATTAATCGCTAATCCCCTGCCAAAAAGTTCTGATAAATTTCCTAACCGCAGGTCCAAATCATCTCCTTTATATTCAACATAGCGGCGACTGATCCCTTTAAAACTTTTTCCTATTTCTGGGGGATTGTCATATAAAAGCCGTGCGCCTAGAGTAAAATATTCCGGCAGACTTAGTCTCATGTCGGTGAGATTTTCTAAATATTTGAAGTTATTGCTTAGTGAGCCTATCGACCTTTTGCCGCTTCCATAACGAAAAAGGTTTGATGCGCTAAAATCAATTTGGGCATTTGTTTGTGTGATAATTAAAATAGAAAATATGTAAAAATATTTCTTCCACATTCATTTCTCAGTGAGGGTTTTAATAATTTCCTTTTCAAGCTCATCTTCATCGCCGGGTAAATATCCGGTATGCCTATAAACAATTCTACCACTCCTATCAAATAACAAGGAAAGTGGAATTGCCTGTACGTTGAACATTTCTGAATATTCTTTCTCAAGATCAAGCGCAATCATAAAATTAAGTCCGTTTGATTTTACGAACGATTTTACTTTTCCGCTGCTCCTTGGAGTATCCTGATTTATAGCAAGTATACTAAATCCTTCCGAATGATATTTCTCATACAGTCCGTTCAAGGCTTTCATTTCGGAGAGACAGGGCTTACACCACAGAGCCCAAAATGTAACAAGCGCTGGTCCGTTTGAATAGACTTCGCTCAGTTTTACTTTTTCATCATTTAGCAGCGAGATCGAAAAATCGTTTTTGTTTTGTCCATATTGCTGAGTAAACGCCGCCAATAATAAACATATAATTATCAGTTTTGATTTCATGATGTCCAAATATTTTTAATGAATTGTTAATTTCTTTTTAGATAACGATTGAGATTAAAATCTGCACTAATTCTTCCGGCGCCGTTAAACAACAGAACAAGAAGCATAATCATGTAATAGAGCGGAATCTCAAAACCATTATTGCCCGCCTCAAAACCGCTGCTAAGATGAACCGTTACAATCGCAACAATCATTGTAATTATCAATGGAATGGAAATCATCCGCGTTGCTAATCCGAGCGTCAGCAATACAACTCCGGCGGCTTCCGTCGAGGCTGCAATATAAGTACTCAACGCCGGCATAGGAATTCCCAGCGATTCAAACCATTCCGCTACTCCCGAAATGTTTTGCCATTTCATCGTGGCTGTTGAATAAAATCCGTAGGCGAGAACCAATCGAATTAACAGAAGAGGTAAATCTTTTGCCTTTTCTATTTTCTCTACAACACTCGAATATAATCTTATCGCTTTGCTATTTATCATTTTCTAAATCCTAGAATAAATTGTTTGTTTTTTAACTCCTCAAAAAGGGGAAGAGAGTTTTCTAATAATGTTTGGTAATCGATGTTAAAAATTTTTTCCGCTTCTTTCAAAACATTTTTTAGAGATTGCGCCTCAGTATTAATTTTTTCAATAGCCCAAGTGAAGAAGATAGATAGATTGATGAATTGAATCATCCCGCTCTCCTGCTCTCTGAAAATAAGCACAAAATATTCACCTTTATCTGTATCAATTATTTGGTTCGGGTTTTTAAGATGGACCGGGTAACTTAATCTCAACAATTTAAATTCCGGATTGAATGCAATTATATCGTTTTCCCATGAACCGTCCGATTTTGTTTCGGGAATCAATTTATCTTCCATCATATACAATTCAACTTCCATCCACTCAAACAATAACAACTCTGTTAAAAATGGATATTTGCTTTTGAGATCGCTCTTGCCGCTTTCTATAAACTGATAGAATTCGAACGGCATCCTCCAAACGGATGTCGATTGACAAGCGTGATTACTGAAAAACATCTGAACAGTTTCATTCCATTCATCTTCGTCAAGAAGATCGTAGGTCAAAGGATACGCAGATTGAAGAGTGTCATCGATTACATTGAATACTAATCTGCGGTAAGTGTGTACTCGGTTATCAGTTAATCCTTTTAAAGGAAGCAAGCCGCCGGTTCTGCAATAATTTGCCAGTCGGCTCTGTTGAATGACGGTATCTTCACGCAAGAGATCGTTCATAAGACCACGCCTCCTTACAAATATTATCAAGTCTGTTTAATTCATACTGAAGTTCATTCAGTTCCGGAATATTAAAATCTCTTTCAAGCAGAACCGGAACCGGGCGCGGAAGTTTCTTTACCGTGAAATCGAATAGTTCGTAAACCGGATCGATAATCGGTTCGCCGTGTGTATCTATGATTAGATCGGGTGCAACTTGCTCGTGACCTGCCACGTGAATGTACTCAACCTTATCTAGCGGAAGATTTTCTATAAATTCCTTTTCGTTATAGTTGTGATTGAATGCGTTCACATAGATATTGTTTACATCAAGCAAGAGATTGCAGTCTGCCTCTTCAATAATAGAGTTGATAAATTCAACTTCACTCATCTCTGCAGCAACCGGCGTATAGTATGAAACTATTTCGATTGCTATCTTTCTTTCAAGAAAATCCTGAACCCCTTTGATTCTTTGTGAAATATGCTTAACAGCATCCCATCTGAATGGAATAGGAAGAAGATCGTACAAATGCGCGTTATCGCACTTTGAATAACTCAAATGTTCAGAATATATTTTAATATCATGCTCATGTAAAAACTCTTTCACGCTTTTAAGAAAATCCCAGTCGAGAGGATCCGGGCTGCCTATTGAGAGGGATAATCCGTGTGAATAGATCGGATATTTTTCTGCGGATTTCTTAAAAACTTTTTTCCAGTATCCGCCAATTCCCATCCAGTTTTCAGGCGCTACTTCAATAAATGAAGGAGTTAATTCTTTCCCTTCAAGAAATTCTTCCGCAAAATCTTTTCTAAAACCAATCCCAACATGTTCAATATTATTTTTCATAATCAATTACCATAATGAAAGTTTGAGGCTCTCAACTAAATGAAAGCCTCAATAGTTAAATAAATTTACTTTTTAGGTGCGGCTTGTTTTTCGGCTGGCGTAGATTCTTTCATTTCTTTCTTTTCCATCGATTTTCCCTCCATCTTTTTGTCGCCGCATTTTCCTTCTCCGCATTTGCCCTCTTTGGCTTTGCTTTCCATCTTTTTATCGCCGCACTTAGCGTCTTTAGCTTTATCGTTAGGTCCGGCTTTCTTCTCTGTATTACTTTCACTTTTGCTTCCACATTTCATATCTAAATTGCGTTCCGGCGAAGTGTTTAATAAGGAAGTTCGAAGTTCCGCGCCCGAGCCGAGACTGCCAAAATCAAATAGCGTCTTAGCGCTTATGTTATTGACAGCTCCTAAGCCGAGCAATGAGCCTGCTACGATTGAGCCGGTTACAAAAATATGCTTTACGAGATTTTTATTTTGGTTTTCCATTTGTGAATCCTTTTGTAAGAGTTAATAAAATTTGATTGTCACTTATAAAGACGTGGGGTCTTGGAACCCCTTACAAGGAATGGCGAATTATTTTAAGAAGGAATATTCTTCGATTTTTCGTTGTAATCGCTCTTTTTCGGAGTCGGAAAGTACTGCTTCGGAGTGAATGTGCTTTACCTGAGATAGAATAAATTTGTTTTGCTTTTCGAACAATCTGCAAAATTTACAGATTGCAAGATGCGTATAGAATTTAAGTCGGTCTATTAACGACAGTTTGCCCTCTTCATTTTGAGATACAAACATCGTTGCGTCCAGGCAAGTAAGCATAAATTTTTTGAGTATCACTTTCATATCCATTTTTTTTCTAAACAGCCTCTAAGCTGCAGTTTCGCGCGGTGCATTATTACCCAGTAGTTAGACGAAGTAATGTTAAGCTCCTTACAAATTTCATCGGATTCTCTCTCATCAAGATATTTCAATGTAAAGACAATCTTCATTATTTCGGAAAGCTTATCCATGCATTTGTTAAGTATTTCGTAAAACTCTTTTGATTCAACGGTAGAGGAATAATTTAAGCCCCAATCTCTGGGTGCCGTATCCGGGGTCCAATGATCGTTTTCATCGAAATATGGATTTGTACTTTCGAGCAGTTCGTTTAATTCGAAAAATAATGATGAAGCTTTTTTACGGTAATGATCGATGATTTTATTTTTCAATATCATAAAGAGCCAATTTTTCTCTGAGATTTCACCTTTGAAAGTTTCCACATTCCTCAATGCGGCAAGAAATGTTTCTTGAACAAGATCTTTGGCAATCTCTGTATTGCTGACCCGGCTGACGGCAAAACGATAAAGAGTATCAGAAAAAGTTTTTACCCACAGCTTAGGATTCAATGTGCTTTTTGTTTCGCTCAATAATTTTATTTACCCTTAAAATTTTGTATATAATTCTTTGTGAAATCACTCATCGATAACTTGCCGCTTATTTCAGCGCGCAGTTCAAGAAGTTCATCCCAATTTTCTGTTCCTTCCCAAAATACTTTTTTCATTTGAGAAATTGATTCGAGATTGCACGCGGCAATTTTTTTAACAAGTGTTGATACAGCTTCGTCCAGATCGTGATTGTTCGCAAAAACCTTTGTAAATAGTCCGTTCTGTTTAGCCCAAAATGCATCATGCCACTCTGCATCAATTGACATTGTTATAAAAGCCGTCTTGCCGATTTTCCTTTCTAGTGCCGGACCGATAACAAAAGGACCGAGACCCAGCATTAATTCGCTCAACCGAACGGACGCTTCATTAGAGGCGAGTGTATAATCTGCCGCCGCTGCAATGCCCACTCCGCCGCCAACCGCTTTCCCCTGTACGCGGGCAATAATAAATTTGGGACATTTACGCATGGCATTTATTAGCCTTGCAAAGCCCATAAAAAATTCTTTTCCGCTTTTAATATCTTTAATTGCCAGCAGCTCATCGAAGGATGCCCCTGCGCAAAATGTTTTTTCACCTTCGCTTCTGATAACAATTACATGAGCATGATTATCTTCGGCAAATTTGTTAATAGCGTTTATGAATTCTTTGATCATCAAAGACGAGATTGAATTACTTTTAGGATGAGAAAATGTAATTGTGGCAATTCCGTTAATAATGCTTGTCGAAACTTTTCCGTTCTTATCCATTATCAGTATCTCCTATCAAACAAATTCTACTTGCCGTTAACTATATATTCCACATTAAGAATATTGTCAATTAAAAAATCGGGGGATAATTTTTCCAAGTCCGCTCTGGTTCTGTACCCGTAAGTTACGGCGCAGGTTTTTGATCCGGCATTTTTTCCACACTGAATATCCATTTCGGAATCTCCTATCATTAGTGTTTCTGATGCGGAAATATTTAAGTCCTCGCAGATTCTTTGAAGGGGTTCGGGTGATGGTTTATGTGCCATGCCGGGACGCCGACCCATTACATAATCAAAATTACTAAAGATAGAAAAGTGTTTAAGTATCAGTTCCGCCTGATCTTGCCCTTTTGTAGTCAACAAACTCACTTTGATCTTTTTTTCGTTCAATTTATTTAGAAGTTCCTCAACACCGTAATAAACATCTGATGAGCCAATGTAATCGAAGTAGACTGATTTATATATTTTTAAGAAGTGTTCAAAATCCGGGACTGCGAAACCAAATTCACGAAAAATGTCCTCGAAGTGAAGACCAATCATATTAAAAAATTCTTTTTCCGGCATTACACTTTTTATGCCTGCTTCCTGTAATGCATGGTTTGTCGCTTTATAAATTGTTTCGTGGGAACTGATGAGTGTTCCGTCAAGATCGAAAACAACAAGATTTATATTCATAGAAATACCGAATTTAATCTACATGTTTTGTTTGCATCGTCTTTATTTTGTATAGAAAATTTATTTAAGCAGCCCAAGCTCCTAATACAATTCCAAAAACAAGAATGACTATTAGATGATGTCCTGAATCAATTAAAAGGAGTTTAAATGATTTTCCCTCGAACAATGAATTAATAACCATGGGCGCAACTATAAAACCAATCCAACATAAAAATGCCAACCGGATTCCACCCGCAACCGTATAAGCGTTGCTATGCGCTATCATTTGAGCTAAAGAGAAGGCAATGAATAAATTGCAGACGAAAGATAATCCATATGTTATAAAAGGATTAAATCCTTTTTTCGTTTCATCTTCTGTTTTGTCAATCTCTTCCATCCATGTTCTGCCCATGAGAATTGGACTATACCACACAAAGCCTATTATCATAGAAATAATACCGCATGTTAGCACCGCCCAATAATTAATTTCAACTAGTAAAGACATTATTCCTCCTTGGAAAGAGATCTGGTTTTAAATATTAATTTGTAAACTGGAAAAAATATTTTTCTTCAACCATCAGTTAGTTTTTATACATTTCCACAACCGGTTGACCGGTATTTAAGTAATGCCCTCTGTACATTCCTTCGGTGTTGAATGGCATAGCAATGTTTCCATTTTTATCTATTGCTATTATTCCACCGTCTCCTCCCAGTTTACCAAGTTTATTTATTACTACTTCGTTTGCTGCTTCAACTAATGAGTAATTTTTATATTCCATTAAAGAAGAAATATCTCTTGCCACGCCGAGTCGGATAAAATATTCTCCGTGCCCGGTTGCCGAAATTGCGCAAGTATTATTATTTGCATAAGTTCCGGCTCCAATAATGGGCGCATCGCCAACGCGTCCAAATTTTTTCATCATCATTCCGCCCGTTGATGTACCGGCGGCAAGATTTCCGTTTTTATCAAGTGCTGCCGCACCGACTGTCCCATGCTTCTCGGCTTTCTTTCTCTCTTCTTGCCGCTTTAACATTTTTTGATATGATTCCCACCTTTCCTTTGTAATGAAATAGCTATTCTCAACCATCTCAACATTATTTTCCTTTCCGAACTCTTCGGCTCCGTCTCCTATCATTATTACGTGAGGTGATTTTTCCATTACAAGTCGCGCTAAATTAATAGGATTTTTAACGTGACGAACTCCGGCAACAGCCCCCGCCATTAAATTTTTACCATCCATAATAGATGCGTCAAGTTCCGCTACTCCTTTTTCGGTTAACACTGCGCCTTTGCCTGCATTGAAGAGGGGTGAATCTTCCATAATATTTATCGCTGCATTAACAGCGTTGAGCGCTGTGCCGCCGTCATCTAAAATTTTATAGCCGGCTTTGAGAGCCTCTGAAAGTTTATTAGCGTACTCTGCCTCTTTCTCCGGCGTCATTTTGGATTTTAATATAACGCCCGCACCTCCATGAATTACAATTCCGTATCTGTTCGATTGCGAATAATTTGTTTGAGCCAACAATATCGAGAATACAATAACAATTTTGAATGCGAAGAATCTCTTAATTTCCAACACGGTTTACACTCCCTCTTTGAATTCTGATTCAAATTATCTCTACTGAATCTAAAAAGCAATCCTACTTAAAATTAGGTTAATAATAGTTATGAATTGTTTTTTGTAATAAATAAATTTCTTATGGTAAATTAACCACATAAGGAGGCAGCATGAAATTACGTCTAATCACATTGATCCTATTCTCAATAATATTATACCCCTATTTAGTTAATGCTCAGACAAAGAAAAAGAAAGACGCCTACGAATTCGAAATGGTGAAAGAGATAAAAACAACGCCCGTAAAAAACCAAGCTAACACTGGAACATGCTGGTCGTTTGCAACAACATCTTTCGTGGAGACGGAGTTGATAAGAATGGGAAAGGGGGAACACATTTTATCTCCGATGTTTAATGTATACTATTCATATCTGCCGAAAGCAATAAACTATGTTCGATATTCCGCTAACGCAAATTTTGGGAATGGCGGACAGGCGCACGATGTAATGAATGTCATAAATAAATATGGATTCATCCCAGAAAAAGTTTATAGCGGAATGAATATTGGAGAAGACAAGCACGACCACGCCGAGATGGATGGCGTACTCAAAGCTATTGCCGATGCTATTTCGAAAGCGCGCGGCGGCAAAATAACCCCCCGCTGGCGGGAAGTTTTTGAATCCACCGTAAATATTTATCTTGGCGCTATTCCAAAAGAATTTTCATACCAAGGCAAAACCTATACACCTAAAAGTTTCGCGGAATCTCTTGAGTTTAACACGGATGATTATGTTGAGTTTACTTCTTACACGCACCATCCGTTTTTTACAAAATTTGATTTAGAGGTTCCGGATAACTGGAGCAAAGATCAGTACTATAACGTACCGGTTAATGACTTGATGAAAATTATCGACAATGCCTTAATGAGCGGTTACTCTGTTGCGTGGGATGGTGATACCAGCGAAAAGTATTTTAACCGTAAGAAAAGTGTTTCCATAGTGCCCCTCGAAGAAGAATTGCCTGTTGTTGATGAAGCAAAGAAGGAGGATGAAACGGAAGGAAAACCTGAATCCGAAAAAATGGTTACACAGCAGATGCGCCAGGAATCATTTGATAATCATACCACAACAGATGATCATTTGATGCATTTAACCGGAATTGCAAAAGATCAGAACGGAACAAAATTTTATTACACAAAGAATTCTTGGGGAACAACTGACAAAAAATACGGCGGCTATTGGTACATGAGCGAACAATATGTTCGTCTAAAAACTATTGCAATTATGATTCACAAAGATGCCATACCGGAAGAGCTAAGAACAAAGATGGGACTTTAGCCTCTTGCCACAAAAATAGTGAGAATAATTTGTAAGGGCTTGATGAACCAAGCCCTTTTTCTTTTTCGCAGTTCATGCTACGATTTTTCTGTTTCTATCAATCCAATATCCCCACACAATTATCAGCCATTGAAACATTCCAACAAATGCGATCGCTTTTTCAGAGGGGGGTGGAGAACCAAATATGTTCATCAAATAAATAACAACTAAAAATATTATAAGGATCCACAAACCTATCTTCCCTTTTTTGTTTACCGATTTTGTTGTCTTTATGTAAAAGTAAGATCCAACACCAAATATCACTCCTTCAATCAATATTGTGAAGAGCACAGAATTCCATAGTCCAAATCCTACTTTCAAATCAATCCAAGGGATCAACTGTAAATCTGGTCTGTGTGTTATCAAATCAAGAATCCAATGACTTATTACTAACACGGCAAGTAATATTGCGCTCTTAATATTTTTTCTGAACGCAAAGTAGATGACTCCAAATAACAGTGACCAGATCAGTACTCCAAAGAAACTATGAGAATATGGATAAGAAATAAAGTTCAATGGGGTGAATGCCGTGTTGCCCGGTTCAATTTTTACTTTTTCGAGACCGAACAATAAAAAGAAGGGCCAGAGCAGATCTATGAATTGAGAAGCTAAGAAAAGCGTACCCAAAGAAATTTTGTTGTCGATCTTTTTTGCTGCTAATCCGGTTCCGAAATGTCCTATGAACATGATTTATTCTCCAAAAATTTATTTCTGTTTGTTAGTCGCTGGAAAATGCTTCAGCTTCCGCTGTAATGAAAAAACAAAAATCACTCATTCTTTGATTTTCACGTCTTCCGTTTCACCTTTCACATCTCACCTTACTTAATCATCTTCTTCAGTTTATCAATCTCATCACGCATATTTGCAGCGCGTTCAAATTCCAAATCTTTTGCGGCAGCTAGCATCTCTTCCGTCATCTGTTCAAGCAATTCTTTGCGCTGATCGCCGGTCATATATTTTATAACAGGTTCAGCAACTTTCATAAATGCCGACTCCTGTTTTTCATAATCTTTCTTACGTACATCTGCAATTGAAGTAGCGTTCATAATTTCTTCAACGCTTTTGTAAATGGTTGTTGGGGTAATATTGTTTTCTTTATTGTATTCGGTCTGAAGTTTACGTCTCCTATCTGTTTCTTCGATAGTCTTTCTCATTGATTCTGTAATTTTATCTGCATACATAATTACTCTGCCGTTCACATTACGCGCGGTTCTGCCTGCCGTTTGCATTAAAGATCTTTCGCTCCGCAAGAATCCTTCTTTATCGGCATCAATAATTGCTACTAGAGAAACTTCCGGCAAGTCTAATCCTTCTCGCAATAAATTGACTCCAACAAGAACATCAAAACCGCCTATACGCAGATCGCGGATAATTTCCACGCGTTCAAGAGCAACTACTTCGCTATGAATATATCGGACTTTTATTTTCAATTTGTCCAGATAATCAGTTAAATCTTCCGCCATTTTTTTTGTTAGTGTTGTAACAAGAATGCGTTCTTTCAAAACAACCCGCTTGCGTATCTCACCAATAAGATCATCAATCTGTCCTTTCACGGGACGTATTTCAATTTCAGGATCGAGCAATCCCGTTGGACGAATTACCTGTTCAACGAATGTTCCGTTGCTGCGAGTGAATTCATAATCCGCCGGAGTAGCACTTACATAAATTACCTGGTTGGTCATACCGTCAAACTCTTCGAATTTGAGGGGACGGTTATCCATCGCCGAAGGAAGACGGAATCCATACTCCACTAAAACTTCTTTGCGTGAACGGTCTCCATTATACATTCCCCGTATCTGGGGAATTGTTACGTGAGATTCATCCACAATTAAGAGATAATCTTTTGGGAAGTAATCAAACAGACAATATGGGCGCGAGTCGGGCGGACGTGCATCCATATGCCTCGAATAATTTTCTATACCCGAACAATAACCGATCTCGCGCATCATCTCAAGATCATACTTTGTTCGCTGCTCAAGCCGCTGCGCCTCAACATATTTTTCTTGCGACCAAAAATATTTTAACTGTTCGCGGAGTTCTTCGTCTATTGAAACTATTGCCCGGTTAACTTGATCTCGTGTTGTAACAAAATATTTTGCGGGATAGATAGGAATGGATTCTACCTCTTGAATCACATCGCCGGTGATGGAATCAATGATTGACAATCGCTCAATTTCGTCTCCCCAGAATTCAATTCTTACGGCTTCTTCATATTGATATGCGGGAATAACTTCCACAACATCGCCGCGCGCTCTAAATGTGCCCCGTGTAAAATCGGCGTCGTTGCGGGTATAATAAATATCAATCAAGTTGCGTAAAAGCTTTTTTCGCTCAACTGATTGTCCTTTGCGTAAAAACATTATTTGCCGGGCATATTCTTCGGGCGCGCCTATTCCATAAATGCAGCTCACACTTGCAATAATTATTACATCGTTTCTTCCTTCGATGAGCGATGTTGTTGCCTTAAGACGCAATCTGTCAATCTCTTCATTTACGGAAAAATCTTTTTCTATAAATAGGTCTCTCTTAACAACATATGCTTCCGGTTGATAGTAATCATAATAACTGATAAAGAATTCAACTGCGTTGTTTGGGAAGAAAGATTTGAATTCCGAGTAGAGCTGCGCCGCAAGGGTTTTATTGTGAGAGATGATCAGCGTTGGGCGGTTATATTCCTTGATAATATGGCTCATAGTGTAAGTTTTGCCGCTTCCCGTAACACCCAGCAACACCTGGTGTTTGTCTCCGCGTTTTAAACCTTCAAGCAATTCAGCAATTGCTTTCGGCTGATCTCCGGACGGTTCGTAACTAGAAACCAATTCGAATTGTTTCATTTCATCCATCAATTAAATAATTCTCTCTGGTATCAGTCCTTAATTTTAACTTCGTGTGCGTGAAAAGAATCTCCGCTTAGGTGACCTATTAATATAATGCGGTTTGCTGCCTCAAAGCCGGCAGGTAGCATTAACTGTCCAGTAACTTTGAGTTGTCTTGCAGCTCGGTCAACTACATAAAAAATTGCACCGCCTGAATCGTCCTTAACAATTCCTTTCTCGGGAAGAATTTTAACTATAATTTCTTTGTTTGCGTTACTGTTGGGATCAAAGTCCGAGAACAATCCAAGTTCGTCCTTCGGACTGAAGTATAAAAAATAAAGTAACGATATGATCGCTAAAACGAGAATGGGAATAACCAGCTTTTGAAATTTCATATAATGCCCTTTCTTTTTATTATGACTAAAGTATGACTGTGAATATATAAAATCGTGCCGTATCTAAACAAAAAAATCGGTGTAAATGTTTAACCGGGGCAATAGATGAAATATTTTTTATTTTGCAATGGAAGTAATTTTTTTATTGTTTGTTTTTTTTGAAAGGGTTTCAATGACAATACAAGAGATACAAGATGAAATAGTAAAAGAGTTTGAACAGTACACTGATTGGGAAGACAAATACAGACACATTATTGATTTGGGCAGGCAACTATCTCCCTTCGATGAACAATTCCGGACAGATAAGAACAAACTTACTGGCTGCCAGTCTCAAGTTTGGATTAACGCAAAGCTTGAGGAGGGAAAAATTATTTTTGTGGCTGACAGCGATGCGGCAATAGTAAAAGGTTTGGTCGCTCTAGTCATTAGAGTTTACTCTAATCATACACCTGATGAAATTCTTGCATCGCCGCCGGAGTTTGTAAAAAAAATCGGTATTGATAATCATCTTTCGCCAACACGCAAAAACGGTTTGGGCGCAATGATGAAGCAGATTCAGTTGTATGCGGTAGCGTTTAAGGCGCTAAAAGTGAGGGGTGAAAGGTGAAAAGGAAAATTTCTCAATCTTACATATCTGCTAACGGATTCTTCGTTCTACACTCTACACTCATTTGTGCTGTCCTATCAGTCCACCATCTAAACATTTGTTACATTCGAACTGAAGCGTGATGTGATGAATTCCAAATTTTGACTCAAGAAGCTGTTCAATTTTTATTCGAAGTTGATCACTCTCGCTTACTTTCATATCGCTGATATTTACATGCGCTTCAAGATGAATATCGTTGTCTCCAACCGTCCAGATATGAATGTGGTGAATGTCTTCCACTTCAAAAATATTCTCTACCTCTTTCTTAATTGTATCGAGGGAAATTTCCGGCGGCGCTCCTTCCATCAAAACATGAATCGCTTCGCCGAGTATATCGTAACTTTCTTTTATTATATAAAGACCAATTAATATAGTCAGAAGAGGATCAACCCAGCTAACATTCCAAAAAGCAATTGCAAGCCCGCCGAGAATAACAGCAACGGACGAAACAGAATCGCTAAGTAAATGCATGTATGATGAACGTATATTTATGCTGTTTGCAGAATCCCGTTTAAGAAGCAGTGTTCCTATAATGTTTGCAACTAAACCGATTACAGCAACAATAGTCATAGTTCCGGCTTCAATTTTATGCGGATCTGAAAACCGGAGGATCGATTCATAAAAAAGGAAAAAATAGATGGCTATAAGCACGGATGCGTTTATAACTGCGGCAAGAATTTCTGCGCGCTTTAATCCGAATGTGTGTCGGTGCGAGTTATCTTTCTGTTTTAATTTTAAGGCGAGATATGAAATGATGATTGATACGCCGTCGCTAAAATTGTGAAGCGCGTCCGATATCAGCGCCAAACTTCCGGAGAGTATTCCGCCGATTATTTGCACAATTGTAATTACAAAATTGAGAAGCATTGTAATAACCAACCTGCCAACAGTCGTGTTCAGCATGTTTTGATGGGTATGATTTTGGTGTGAATGATTGTGTGCCAATTTATTATTCAGCCTAATATTTAGTAAATTGTTTTACCGCTTCACAAAAATGTGAATGAAGATAATGAAAAACAAATTCTATAACGATTTTGATTTACAACGATTAAAATCGAACTCGCGCCACAGTGATTACAGATCCCCCTTCCAGATAGACCGGGATAGAATTATCCACTCTTCCGAATTCCGCAGGCTTCAAGGAAAGACACAAGTATTTTTACCCGGCGAATATGATTTCTACCGCACACGGCTGACTCACTCCATTGAAGTGGCTCAGATTGGAAGAGCTATTTGCACTTATCTTCAGGATAAAGAGAAAAATATTTTTAATGAAGAATATTTTATAGACGAAGATCTGGTCGAGTCCATCTGTCTAGCCCACGATTTAGGGCATCCACCCTTTGGACATGCAGGCGAACGCACTCTAAATGAACTTATGAAAAATTACGGCGGCTTTGAGGGGAATGCACAAACGCTGAGAATGATAACGGAGATTTTTTACCGCGATGAAGATAGACACCGCGGAATGAATCCAACGCGCGCTTTTCTTGATGGAATTTTGAAATACAAAGCAACTTACAAACAATTCAAAGCACCGGAAAATCATTTTATATATGACGAACAAAAACAATACATAGATTTTGTTTTTGGCAACAAGAGAACGCCTAAAGAAATATCCTCTCCCCAAAAGTTGAATCAATTTCAAAGTATCGAGTGCCAGATAATGGACTGGGCAGATGATACAGCATACGCAATTAATGATCTTGTCGACAGTATCTCAGGCGGATTTATCAACATAGTAAAACTTATGAACTGGCAGGAGAAAAATTCTAATCCACATCTTAATGAAATTATCTCTGAAATGACCGGGTGGATTAAAGCTGGCAATTATAAAAAGAAATTTGGCGCACAGATTGGCGAGTTTGTCCGCGCGTGCACTATTAAAGAACGCAATTCGTTCATGGATAAAACTACCAACCGTTATAAATATGCTTTAGTTGTAGAGAAAGAAATTCTTGAACGCGCAAATCTTTACAAAAAAATTTCCGTGGATTTGGTCTTCCGGTCTTCTCAATTACATCAGATGGAATTCAAAGGGAACAGTATGATCAAAAATCTGTTCGAGCTTTTTTTCGATAATTATGTTCACTCTGTCAAAAACACAAAGCTGCTTCCAGATTTTAACGATCAACTAATACGCAAAGAAAAGAATAAAAAAATCCGCGCCAGAATGGTTTGCGATAATCTATCCGGTGCGACAGATTCTTACGCAATGAGGATGTACCGCCGTTTATTCGATCCGGAGTATAGCTCACTTGCCGATCTTGTTTAATAACTAATACAAAAAGTGAATGTTTTTGTGGCAAAGTGTGTTTTACTTCAATTCAGCTAAAACTTCTTCGATGCTTTGTGCGTTTTTGTAAAATGAAAGCAGCTTATTCAATACTTCGTCCACAACCGCATCGGGACACGAAGCACCGCTTGTTAACGCTACTGTGATTGAGTCCTTCTCTGGCAAATAATTTTCTGTTATGATTTCTTTCCGCGGGTGAATATTAAAGTGACTGATTAATTCTTCAGAAATAATTTTCTCGGATCCTGAAATAAAATAAGTATTGAATTTTTTTTCGAGCAATTCAACTAGGTGTGTTGTGTTTGAGCTATTGTAACCTCCTATTACAATTGCCAGATCAGCTTCATGTTTCAGTAAACCAATCGTTGCGCTTTGATTATCGTTTGTCGCATAACAAAGAGTGTCGCGTGTATCGGCGTAATGATCCCTTAGTTTATCTAAGCCATATTTCATTTCCATCGTATTGCGTAGTAAATCTGATATTGCTTGCGTTTCTGTTGCCAGCATTGTCGTTTGATTAACAACCCCAACACGCAGCAAATCTTTTTCAACGTCAAATCCGTGCGTATATTTTCCGGCAAAAATATTATAGAATTCTTCTTTTGTGCTGTCGCCAATAATAATTTTGGATAGAACCTCCGCCTCTTCTATGTTTCGAACAATTACAGACTTTGCATTGCGAATACTGTGAGAAAATGTAGCACGGGTTTCTTCGTGCTTCGACTTACCGTGAATGATAACCGTAAAATTATTTACTCCTAAATCTTCGGCTCTTGTCCAAACTTTTTCGACAAAAGGGCAAGTGGTGTTATACCCAAGTGTATCTATTCCCTTCTCTTTTAGAAATTTTTCCGTTTCAAGAGTAGTCCCGAACGCCGGAATTATTACAACATCGGCAGAATTTATTTCTTCCCAATTGATTAACTGATTTCCATAGGTATCCATTATGAATTGAATGCCTCGGCTTTGGAGATCGATGTTTACCATCGGATTGTGAATCATTTCGCTCAAGAGAAAAATTTTTTTACCAGGATTTTCTTCTATTGCTTTGTAAGCGATTTCGATTGCGTTTTCAACTCCGTAACAAAAACCGAAATGCCGCGCGATTAAAAATTTAATGGGACCGAAGTCTAACTCCGTTGGAGAAAAATTCTTTTTGCGCGGATCTTCTAGCTTGCGAAACTCTTTCAGCTTCGAGATTATAGAACTTCGGTAATAATCGGGTATATCAAAATTTTTCATTAGCCCGATCCAAAACCCGGAATAGCGTTTCCAAAATTAATTTATCGTTATACATCAAACTCATCAGTTCATTTTCGATTTAATCTGCTTTTCAAGAAAATCAACTTGTGAAACAAATGAATCCCAGTTCTTGTCTGTGCGCCCCACTTCCCGGCATTTATCTAAAGCCATTAGAGCATCTTTAAATAAATTTTTTCTGAATAGCACTTTTGCCTTCACATAATAAGGCGTGAAATTAGGTCCGAATGAAATTGCTTTGTCTGTCCACTGAAGAGCCTCATCAAGAAATACATTGTTCTCGTAGGCAAAGCTGGCGCCTTCGGTATAATTTTGCCATCTATCCGGCTTTGTTGCAATTGCTTCCTTAATTTTAGAATAAGCCTGCCCCACCACATCAACCTCTATTTTGAATGAGATTTGTAAATTTTCCCAATTCAAAACCAGATCGGTAGAGGCGTCCGTCAAATTCGAAAAGGAAAATTGAAGTTGCTCAGTATAACTTCCCTTAGAGGGATTAACAATAAAGCGAAGCAGATCGTCTTCTTGTTTGTAGTTGAACGCGCCAAATTGTTTATCGGTTTTGTTTAGGATTACTGTCCATTCATTTTCAGCGGGAATTGTAAAAAGTGAATAACGTCCCGCAGGAACTTTGTTCCCTTCAACTGTAACATCCGTTGTGAATTGAACCGTAGTAGCTTCATTTGCACCGGTTCGCCAAACTTTATTGTAAGGAACAAGCTCTCCCCAAATTACTCTCTCCCTCACTGCAGGACGGCAATAATTCACCGTTATTGTAGTATAACCAACCATTTCTGAAATGGATGCATTAGGGCTCAGGCGCGGAAGATCGACTTGAGCAAAAAGTGTTACCGAAAAAAAACTTAAAGCCATTAAGACTAGGAATTCCTTCTTCATTTTATCCTCTTTCATAATTTAATTTCATAAACAAATATTACCGTGGTAGAAGTTTCATTTTAGATGGAACAATTTCTCTGCGCTATTAAAGATAAAAAGATGAGACTTAGGATTCCACCGGTTAAAACGGATAAACATTCCCAATCTTTATTTTGATGGTCTCTTGTTATGTCGGATTTCAGCTCGAACCAACCATTTGTTTCCATAAATGGTGGGGTGAATCATATCCAATCGTTTCATAAAAACTTTAACCGGGACTTTCTGGGGAAACTCAACCGGTAGCAGAATCGCTTTCGAAATGTCTATCGCGGAATTAAAAATCAAACCAACCTCAATTTCTTTGAAACTATTTTAAGAAAGCGTCACTATAAATAGCAACAATTTTGAGTCGGAGAAAATAAGAGACACTTTATGAATAACATCAAAGCTGGGAGCACTAAATTTTTTACATGGAGAAATATTAAAAATATATCTCTTGAATATGGAAAGTTTGTCCTAATACTCTTCATTGTTACCTCCTCATTCATTCAGGGTTCACGCGTTCCAACCCCATCCATGGAAACAACAATTATGACCGGTGACTTTCTAATTGTTAATAAGCTCTCGTACGATTTAACAACGCCTCGAAATATTCCGTTTACCGACATTGCTCTTCCATTTACCCAACTATTTAAATTGGGCGATCCGGATCGTGGAGACATTGTTGTTTTTGAATTTCCGGGTAATAGAGACGAAATAAAAAATTCAAAAATTGAGAGCTATGTTAAACGATGTGTTGCAGTATCCGGCGATACACTCGAAGTGCGAAATAAAATTTTATATGTCAATGGCAAAGAAGCGCCTATCCCCATACATGTTCAATATGCCAGAGACTATATTTTGCCAATAGATTATTTAGATACAGAAGTATTTCCCAGGGGAACGAAAGGTAATGCCGATCACTATGGACCGATTGTCATTCCAAAGAGAGGGGATTTTATACATCTGTCTACATCAAATATCGAACAATGGAAAACTTTTACAGATCGCGAATACGGAAAAGATGTTGTAGAAATTAAGAACAATAAAATTTATGTTGATGGAAAAGAGACAAAAGAATATAAAGTACGAGACGATTATTATTTTATGATGGGAGATAATCGCGATAATAGTCTTGACAGCCGTTACTGGGGATTTGTGCCAAGGCGCAATGTAATTGGAACACCGCTGTTTGTATACTGGTCCTGGGACAGCAACATACCTTTTTCAGATTTTTTCAATTTGCTTGCGTCCGTCCGTTTAGATAGGATAGGAAAATTTGTGAATTAATATTATTCCGAATCAACGCCGGCATAATTCATAATATATGTTGGTGTCCTTGGTTCATCGCCGTAAAATTCTTTCTTCTTTCCCTGTGTTACTGCCCATCTGTGTATGCAAGAGATTCCACCAGCGCCAATAAATGTATCTTTAGTTTTGAAAGCTTCATCAGTCAGCGCTTCGTCTAGAGAAATAAAACTGTATCCGCTCGAACGAATCATTTCACAGAGTTTATAGTAATAATCGGCATTCAGAGAATTTGCGTGAATAAGGAGAATATGATTTATGTTTCTTCCGAACAGGGCTATTGATTGACTTTCCCAGTAATCAAGTTTGCATTTCATATAACCAATATATTCTGAACCGATACGATTCATCATTTCAGTTTTGTTTGAATCAGCTGCTTTTCTATATGCCGCTGCAAAGATCCATTCAGCATTATCAAAGGTTACATGAGCGATTGTGTAACCATGTTCTGCTAGGAATTTTTCAATTTCAGTTTTTATTTCTAAACTTCTTCCCGTTTGCAGATATGGGTGCCGAAAGTAGGTCAGCTTCTTTCCTTTACTTTCAATCAGTTTCCTGATCATGCCCTCGCCGTCTAAAATATCTTTTTTATATTCTTCGGTGGAAACTCTGTTTGCGCTTTTATGAGAAAAGGTATGATTGCCTAAGTCCAATCCAGCGTCTAACCACTTATTGAGCAGATCAATTTTTGAATCGTCGTTTTTACCATTAACTTGAAGTTTGTCTTCGTTCACAAAACCAATCACTGGCACATTCTGGGATTTTATCTTATCCAACAGCTTGTCGGTAATTTGATGAACCTGTTTATCCTCGTAGTGTCCGATCGACTGAAGGGGAAGATCGTCAATAGTAATTGCAATTTTTTTATTCTGCGCAAACACAGTTGGGAAATAAATAAACAGAAAAAACAACAGTAGAAACCGTTTCAACATAATTGTGTTCCTTTCTTTGCGTCCTTCGCGTCTTTGCGAGAGAAAAGAATTCCTCGTAAAAGCGCAAGGAGGCTGATTTATTTTGAAGAATATGAAATTCTTCCGCCAACAATTGTATAAAGCACTTTTGTGTTTTGAATATCATCGTCGGAACATTTCAACAAATCGTTCGAGAGAACAACAATATCCGCAAGTTTCCCAACTTTAATAGATCCTTTTATGTTCTCTTCAAACGTGGTGTATGCGCCATTGATCGTGTAAGATTTCAAAGCTTCCAAACGCGATATTTTTTGATCACCATAAAAAACTTTTCCATCAGCGTCTTTTCTTGTAACTGCAGAATAAAAGCATTTTATAGGATCAACATCTTCAACAGGAGCATCTGTTCCATTACAAATTGTTGCGCCGTTGTTAATCAACTTCTTCCAAACATAAGCTCCTTCTTCTGCACGCTGTTCGCCTAATCTTACCGGAACAAAAGTAGCGTCGCTAGTACAGTGAACCGACTGCATCGCCGCAATTACTCCAAGCTTTGCGAAGCGGGCAATGTCTTGTGCGGACAAGTGTTGTGCGTGTTCTATGCACCAGCGTAAATCTTTTTTGTCGGGATGTTTTTTAAATACTTCTTCATAGATGTTCAAAGTTTCTCTATTTCCACGGTCGCCAATTGCATGAATGCGCATCTGAAATCCGGTCGCCATTGCCAATTCGGAAATATTTTTCAACTCTTCTATTGGTGTAACGTTAGAGCCGACATGATCTGGTAAATCCGAATACGGCTCAAGAAGCCAAGCGCCGCGTGAGCCGAGGGCACCGTCGATATATTGCTTGATGGAGCGGACAGTAAGAAAATTATCTGCATAACCGATCATCAAATAATCTTTCAGTTTCTTTTTCATGTTTGCAAAGGAATCTCCAACCATTACATTCAGCCGGATAGAAAATTTATTTGAATCAGCCAGTTGTTTCATAAGATCAATTATTTCAAAAGTTTCTCCGGCATCGCTGAATGATGTAATACCCTTCCTCAAACATTCTTCCGAAGCCAGTTGAATCTGTTTTACGTAGTCTGCTCTAATCTGTTCCGGTGTACGCTTAGCAAGATACTCATCGTAGAATTTTCTAATCAAATTCTCACCATTCTCTTCGAAGACGCCTATTGCTCTTCCGAGAGAATCGCGCACAATTGTTCCGCCTATTGGATTTTCAGTATTCCTGTTTACTCCACAAATCTGTATCGCTTTTGAGTTGGCAAAAATCGCGTGACCGCTTGCATGCGTGAGCATAACGGGATTATTCGGGGAAGCTTTGCTTAGTTCGTTATGAACCGGATAACCATTTACATTCGGATTTGGTTTCGGATTGAATTTTTCTTGATGCCACCCTCTTCCAATTATCCACTCTCCCGGTTTGGAATGCCATGTTGCCTTTGCTACAATTGCAATGACTTCGTCCCAATTTTTTGCTTCGCGCAGATCTAATATCTGTTTAGAATTGCCGAGACCGAGGAAGTGCGCGTGACTTTCATTAAAACCGGGCATTACAAACTTTCCTTTGAGATCAATTACCTGTGTGGTTGTACCAAGATAATTTTCTATCTCGCTTGTTGAACCGACCGCGATAATTATTCCATCTTTAATTGCCACAGCTTCTGCTGCCGGGTTCATATCATCAATCGTTGCAACCACTCCATTGATCAAAACTAAATCTGCTGAATTTTTCACTTCTTTATCTCCGCAACTTTGAGTTAAGAATAACGCTGTTAAAGAGAAAGCCGCAATTAAAATATTTTTTAAATTCATTTTAACCTCTTTTTTTCGGTATCTGTGAAACGGAAAACGATACACGGAGATTTATCTCAGCCCCCATTATGTATCGAGTTTACCTTTGATATTAATAATGTCATTTTATATACCTCTTACTTCTTGCTTCTAGTTTGACCACTACTTTCTATTCACCAATACCACACCGCCAATTATAATCAATCCGCTTAACAACATAATAAATGTAATCTCCTCTTTAAGTAGAAGCCAAGAACCGAAGAATGTAACGAACGGTTCAATATAAAGAAACGCTCCAACGCGTGAGGCGTCCATTTCGCTCAATGCTTGCGCCCACAATGTATAAGCAACTCCCGAACAAAGAATTCCAAGAAACAAAATCGATCCCCAGCCGCTTGTCGAAAGATTTATAACATCGGAAATATTTTTTTGATTGATTGTGAATGGCGCAATAATGATTGCAACAATAACGAAAAGATAAAATGTTGTTAGAACCGGCGAGAGAGTCAGTGTTGCCTTCTTGCTTGCTAAAGAGTATACGGACCACGTTATTGAACTGGTTATAATTAAAAGATCGCCTTTCTCTTTTATGAAATCGAGTGAGCTAAAGTCGCCTTTGCTTACTAGAAAAAGAAGTCCGAGAAACGCTATAACAATTCCTGTCGTCTGAGTGAAAGTAATCTTTTCTTTGAAAAAAAGTAATCCCATTATCACCATAAACACTGGTGTAATACCTATTATCCATCCGGTGTGTGAGGCTGTTGTCCATTGAAGTCCGGTGACTTGAATCCACAGATGAAAACATGCAATTGCCGCCAAAATGAAAATCCATTTTTCTTTTCGCAGATCTATTTTAAAACTTTTCTTTTGTTTTGTGATTACAACTGCCAGAAAGAGGATTCCTAGAAGCTGACGTATGAAAACAATTACCGCAGGCCGAACTTCAATAAGGGCATTTTTTGTGGCGATGAATGATAAACCCCAAACAGTAACCGCAAAAAGAAGTTTCCAAACAGTTTTTATCTGCGGCTTATTATCTTTTAAAGAAAAATTTGTCCTCATGTGCGCGGTCTTGTTCCACTAAACGAGGAAATATTTATTGTAGGGAAACCATTTTTTCCCATCTTCTCGCCTTCGTAAGTCACTAGTTCAAGAAATAGTCCCGATGGGGGAGCGGTGTATTTTGCCGGTGTTGGTGATTCATGTTCAAGAAAATATTTAAGATCTTTTTCGGTAAGCTGTCCGCGTCCGATCTCTACAAGCACACCAACCATTCTGCGAACCATTTTCCATAAAAAATGTGAGCCGATGATACGAATTAAAATCAAATCGCCCTCTTCTTTTAATTGCACATCTTCAATCAATACTTTTGTTGATTTTTCAAGATCGTCTTGATCTGCGAATGAAACGTAATCGTGCATTCCAACAAATAGTTTTGATGCTTTATTCATCTTCTCAAAATTCAGTTGATCTTTTATCCACCATACGAACGGCTTGCCGAATGCCGTTCTCCGTTTTGATATTTGATAAAGATAGCTTCTGCTCTTGGCATCATGACGTGCGTGAAAATTTGGATGAGCTTTTTCAACTTCGAGAATGCAAATATCGGCAGGAAGTTCATCGTTTAGTTTCATCCGGATAATCTCCGGCGCGAGCATTGTCTTTACATCAAGATGTGCAACTTGATACAAAGCATGAACGCCTGCATCCGTTCTGCCGGATCCTTGAATATCAACTCGCTCGCCTTTAAATATCTGCGCGGCAGCTTCCATCAATTTGCCTTGAACGCTTTTTGCGTTTCTCTGCATCTGCCAGCCGCTGTAGCGAGTGCCTTCGTATTCTATATATAATTTGAACCGGGACATTATTCAATCATTTTTTAGGGGAAATAAAAAGAGGGGTTTCAAAAAAAGCATTTGGCCAAGTCATAATTTTTATTATTATTTGTAGACTCCACCGCGGCTATCTATTTCATAGTCTTTTAAGAACCAGGAGGTCTTATCAGCGAAATCTTTCTCGTTATAGTCTGCCGGTGCACCATATCTCTTTTTTATATCGGACAATTCTTTTGGTGAGACCGTAGGAATTATCACTTGTATAAGGGAGATCCTCTCTTCGGCTAACACTTCACGAATACTTGATTTTATTATTTCCCTTAAAGCCGCTGTTACTTCTATTGTTTGATTCATTTCTCTTGTTCAAATTTTGTTAGCAAGATTACTAAATAGCCGCGCTAACTTCAATATTGAATTCTTGAGTTATTCTATCTCATTGCCAGCCACTGTAGCGTGTGCCTTCGTATTCTATATATAGTTTTAAGCGGGAAATAGACTATAATTTCTTTTCAGCCAATAGTGCTTTAAGAAGTTTTCCTTTTGTACCGAGAAATCCAGCATTTCTATCTATAACTTCTTTTGTTGTTGGATATATTTTTATGTGATCTCTTTCTTCAACAAAATGTATTTCGACTCCTTTTCTAATACCGTACTGCTTTGCAAGCTTCGGTGGTATTTCAAGGGTTTTGCTTGTTGTGACTATTATTGTATCCATTTTATTCAAAAGAATTTATTTTATTGTCCAACATAATATAATTACTGCGGAAAGGAGAATAAACCGGTATGGGCAAAAAAGATCCGCGCGTTGATGCTTACATTGCTAAGTCGCAAGATTTTGCAAAACCAATAAATATTGGAACACATTAGAGAACTCGTTCACAAAGTTTGTCCAGATGTTCAAGAAACAATTAAATGGGGAATGCCCGCTTTTGATTACAAGGAACTTTTATGCATGTCGCCTGCATTTGAAAAACATTGCGCAATTGTGTTCTGGAAAGCTCCGCTTATGAAAGATTCTACTCTGCAATATCCGAAACAGCAATGGGTCATCTTAGAAAAATCACATCACTCAAAGATCTTCCCATAGACAAAGTTTTGATTTCATATCTGAAAGAAGCGGTAAAGCTAAACGCTGATGGTGTGAAGCTTCCACCTAAATCTAGATCAAATACCAAGAAAGAATTAGTTGTTCCGGATTACTTTACAAAATTGTTAAAAAAAACAAAAAGGCCGAGAAAACTTTTATCGGTTTTTCTTACGCCAAAAAGAATGAATATATCGAATGGATAACGGAAGCAAAGTCAGAGGAAACAAGGAACAAAAGAATAGCAACTTCGCTTGAATGGCTTTCGGAGGGAAAATCTCGTAACTGGAAATACATAAAGAAATAATTCCTTATTAAAAAGCCTGTGTTCTCCAATCATTTAATTTCCGGCGGACACAAGAAATTTTATTTCTTTATGCAGAATCGTTGCTTTAAGTGGAATTTTCCCGATCATCTCTCCATCAGCTTCTATCAAACATTCTTTACCTATCGGTTCAATTGTACAGCTCTCGGTTTCTTTATAAAATATTTGCGGATGCTGAATAAATAATCCTTTCCGGATTTTCGAAAGATTTTTTAAATAGTCCATCAGACTCACATCCGCAGCAAGCGTGATCGCTAATTTTCCGTCATTCGCTTTTGCATGCGGCGCAATTCCTAACCCGCTGCCGAAATATTTTCCGTTAGCAAGACATAAGATCAACAATCTTCCGCTCCAATTAAAATTTTCAGATGTAATTTTTAATTGCTTTCTTTTGTAATTCAAGAAACCAAGTACTGTTGCTTTGAAAAAGTCAAAGTTCGGTCCGTAAATCTTTTTTCCTTCGTTAACGCGTTTTGCAACCTCGGCTCCAAGACCAATGTCGGCTATATTGTTAAAGTAACGAACGGCGTCTTCTCCTTTCATGTTTTTGTATTCGAGCTTGCCGATATCTATCATATCAGTTGAATTATTCTGAATCAATTTTTGTAGGTCAGAAAGTTTTTTAGAAAGTTTCAACGTGCGGGCAAAATCATTTCCGCTTCCGAACGGATAAAGCCCAACAATTAAATTTTCTCTCTTTGATTTCTCGACTTGCATAATACCATTGACGACTTCGCTCATCGTCCCGTCGCCGCCTGCAGCTATTAAATAGTCTGTTCCACTCAGTACAGCATTTTGCGAGAGCTCAATTGCGTGTCCATTGCCATTTGTAATAGAGACCCAAACCAAAAACTCGCTGCCAAACGCATCTTCTATTTCTTTGATTGTTCTTTCTGTGTGCTTAAAGCGTCCATTGATTACAAAGTGTATTTTCTTCATATGTTTATGCAAGTTAATGCGTAATGAAAAGTTATTTGGCGGGTTCAATATATTAATCTGTGCGGATTCATGCCTAAAATAAATTTTAAAATGGATTACTGCTTATTTGCTCGGTTATAAGTTCTCTTTCCACTAATTAGCGTTCAATCATAATATTTATTGATTGAGAAAACAAATGGGTATTGCGCAATTTTAGGGATGGTGGAATGACAATTGAATATGTATTTGCTATTTTTCTAACAAGTATTAATAATCTCCGCGTTCTTTGCGATTTTCCTTGCGCCCTTTGCGTGAATTATTTTCTCGCTAAGAACGCCAAGATTTCGCCAAGATCGCAAAGGAAAAAATGAGTTCTCTCAAAAATTTCTTCTACCCTAAATCAATTTGCGTTGTTGGCGCATCTACAAAAGAAAAGAGCGTCGGTTACGAATTGTTAAAAACGATTCGTAGTTACGGCTACACTGGAACGGTTTTTCCGGTGAATCCTAAAGCTGATGACGTGCTGGGTTATCAATGTTATCACACAATAGAAGAGATTCAGCCAATAATAGATCTCGCAATCGTTGTAGTGCCTAAACAATTCGCTGAAGATTCTATTGATTCGCTCCTTAAGAAAGGCGTCAAATCAATTATACTTATTACTGCCGGCTTTAAAGAGACAAGTAATGAAGGAGAGGAAATTGAAAAGAGAATAGTTGAAAAGATAAAACGATCCGGCGCCAGAATGGTTGGACCAAACTGCATGGGTGTAATTAACACGCTTGATGCAATTAAACTTAACGCAACATTTGTAGCCGAAAAGCCGGAAATCGGCGCAACCGGGTTTCTTTCTCAAAGCGGCGCTCTTGGTGCAGCGGTTTTAAATTCTCTTCACGAAACAGATATAAAGTTTGCACATTTTATCAGCGTTGGGAACAAGGCAGATATAAACGAAACCGATATACTCCATTTCTGGCAAAACGATAAGAACATTAACATTCTCACATTCTATCTCGAAAGTTTTGTAAACGGCGGTGAGTTTATAAAACCGTTTATGCTTGGTGAGATTACAAAACCAACAATAGTATTAAAGGCAGGAAGAACAGCAAGCGGAATGAAGGCGGCATCATCACACACGGGTGCGTTAAGCAGTAAAGATAAAGTTGTAGATGCTATGCTAAATCAATTTGGAATCATCCGCGCAGAAAACTTAAATGAGCTTTTTAATACTGCCAAAGGATTTGAAAGTTTCAAATTGCCAAAAGGCAACCGCATTGCCGTTGTAACAAACGCCGGCGGTCCAGCTATTTTATGTGTTGATTCTCTTGAAAAGGAAAACCTCGAGTTGGCAAAATTCAGCGCAGAGACTCAGGGTAAACTGCGGGAGATTGTGAATCCCGAAGGGAGTGTTGAGAATCCTGTGGATTTATTGCCCGGCGGAACAGCCGAAGTTTTCAAAAAGGTAAACGAAATTGTTGCGGCAGATAAAAATGTTGACGCCGTTATTTCCATTTTTGTTGAACCTGTGATGGTAGGTGCTTTCGATGTTGTCGAGAGTGTCTCTTCAATTCAAAGCGAAAAACCAATTTTGCAAGTCGTAATGTCTCTACCGGAATTTTGGAATGAGTACAGGATCAAATCCAAGAAGAAATTACCATTGTTCAGAAATCCCGAAGACCCTGCTCAAGTTTTATCGAACATGCTTTTTTATTCCTCTTCACAAAAACGATCGAAGAAAGACAGAAAAAAATATAAAGAACAGCTTAAGCAAAAATTCGTTAAGCAGCACACATTTAATTCGGAATTCCTTACACAGAAAGATATAAATAAACTTTGCCGTGATTATAAAATACCCACGATCAAAACAAAAATGGTGACCCCGGATAAATTGAAAGATTTTACCGATGATTTTTACCCTGTTGTCCTAAAGGGAATAAATAAAAACGTGATCCACAAAACAGAAATAAATGCCGTTAAGCTCAACATTAAAAACAAAAAGGAACTTCTTCAAAAAGCGAATGAGATCAAAGAAAGTTTTGCGAATTCTGGATATACAATTGAAAAATATATGATTCAAAAATTTGTAAAAGCGAAAAACGAATTACTCATCGGTGGGTTCCGCGATCCCTCGTTCGGTCCAATGGTAATGTTTGGAGCCGGGGGAAAATACGTGGAAGTTCTTGAAGATACCGCTATTAAATCCGCTTACCTTTCCGACTATGATATCGACTCCTTGATTGCTTCGACTACTATTGCAAAAATCTTGCATGGTGTAAGAGGCGAAACACCGGCAAACATAGAGGAGATAAAGCGTATCATCAAATCATCTGCGAGAATGCTAATAGAAAATAAGAATATTATAGAATTTGATCTGAACCCATTGATCGTCGGAGAGGACAACAAATATTACGCTGTGGATGTGAGAATAAAAGCCCACCTAAACCCTCCCGAAGGGAGGGCTTAATTAACCAATCCATTCTACTTAATTCTAAGTGGAGAATACTTTCCTTATTTTTAAATAACTAAAAAAACCCTTCTCTCTGGGAAGGGGAAAGGATGGGCTTCTATGAAAATTGCATTTGCCGCAAGTGAGGTTTTTCCATACGCAAAGACGGGCGGTTTAGCTGATGTTGCCGGAGCTCTTCCGATTGAACTTTCCAAACTTGGACACGAAGTAAAAGTGTTTATGCCTAAGTATAACACTTTCGGGGAAATTGAGCACGGACTTCATTATCAGTGGGACATGGGGGAAATTCCAGTTCGGGTTGCAGGAGCAGTATGCTCGGTACATGTTCACTCCGCTACAATGCCCTGTTCCAAAGTACAAATCTATTTTGTCGATTGTCCGCAATACTTTCATCGTTTTAGAGTTTACACAAATGATGCTGACGAAGATGAGCGCTTCATTCTTTTTTCCAAAGGAGTAATCGAAATTCTTCAACGGCTTCAGTGGGCGCCAGATATTATACACTGTAACGATTGGCAAACGGGCTTGCTTCCTATTCTTCTTAAAGAAAATTACTCTTGGGACAAATTATTTGAAAACACCGCGACTGTTTTCACAATTCACAACGTAGCCTACCAAGGAATATTTGCCAAAAGCGCATTTTATAAAGCTGAGATTAATGAAATGCACAGTCAGCCGGGCGGACTTGGCGAATACAAAGATGATGTAAACTTTTTGAAAACCGCAATACTCACTTCGGATATTATAAACACGGTAAGCAACACATATGCACAAGAATTACTCACTCCCGAATATGGCGAGGGAATGGAAAAGTTCCTATCCCAACGGCAAGATGATTTTTACGGTATAATAAATGGAATAGATTATTCAGTTTGGGATCCGGAAAAAGATTTCGTTCTTCCATATCATTTTTCGATTAACGATTTATCCGGAAAATTACTCAACAAAAAATTTCTTGTTAAACAGCTTAACTTCTCAATAGACGAATCTATTCCGCTAATTGGTATTGTATCGCGCTTAGTATCTCAAAAGGGATTTGATATTGTCGGGCAAGTTCTAGAGGAACTGATGGGTTTAGATGCTCAGTGGATTATTCTAGGTAGCGGAGAGCAAAAATATGAGGCGATGTTCAAAAAAATTTCTTTCGAACACCCCGGTAAAGTTTATTTCTATCGCGGATATAATAATGAGCTTTCTCATTTGATTGAAGCCGCCTGCGATATTTTTCTAATGCCGTCAAAATTTGAACCGTGCGGGTTGAATCAAATTTATTCTTTGCGGTATGGAACCGTTCCCGTTGTACGAAAAACAGGCGGACTGGCAGATACAGTTCAAGACTGGAATGAAAATCTTTTAATGGGATTAGAGACTGGCACTGGATATACTTTTAATGACTACAGTGGTTCAGCTCTTCTTAGTTCGGTTCAACAAGCCATCCGCGATTTTCAGTCGAAAGATATATGGAAAAAAATTCAAGCTAATGGAATGAGCAAAGATTTTTCATGGAAGAAGTCCGCGGAGAAGTATTTGGAAATTTATAAAAGAGTATCACCCCAATAATTCTAAGAGACTCTTAATTCTTTTAGTAACTTTTTTTCTTGTTTATCCGTCTCAATAGCATGTAAAACAAGCTGTTGGAAAGTTGCTATGAAAAAGGTGTTATTTCAAGTAATTCTCACATTACTTACCACTACAACATTAGTTTTCCCCTCTTCACTTAATAATATTCTTGATCAAAAAGGGCATATCCGGGCAACTGTAAGAGATGCAAAAACAAATGCCCCACTAGAATATGCCTCAGTTACTGTTCATAAATCCTCAGACTCCTCTGCTGTAGGAGGAAGCGCCACAGGGGTTAATGGTGAGCTATTGATCCCAAATATACCGGAGGGTGAATATTACCTTAAAGTTAGCTTTATCGGTTATGATAAAACCATTGTTCAAAATGTTAAAATTACTCAAGACCAAAAAGAAATCTCACTTGGAATTATTAAAGTGAATCCGACTCCTGTTAACATGAATACTATTAATGTTGTTGGAGAGAAACCGGCAGAAGAATATCGACTTGATAAGCGCGTTATTAATGTAAGTAAAGATAATACAGCAGCCGGCGGCACTGCTCTAGATGTTTTGTCAAATCATCCTTCTATTCAAGTCGATCAAAGCGGAAATGTTTTGTTAAGAGGAAGTTCGAACTTCACTGTACTTGTTAACGGAAGACCGGGTGTGCTTCAGGGAAGCGATGCATTAAAACAAATTCCCGCTAACAGCGTGGACAATATTGAATTGATAACCAATCCATCTGCAAAATATGATGCAGAAGGCGCTGCGGGAATTATAAATGTTGTAACCAAAACTGTTGCTCAAGATAATATGTCGGGAATAATAAACGGCGGCATTGGTTCAAGGGATAAATATAATGGCGATGCTTCACTAAATTATAAAACAAACGGTTTAGGTATTAGCGGTTCTGTTGATTATAGAAAGTTCAGCAACACAAACAATCAGATTTATAACAGATATAGCATAACTCAGACTTTAAACATGCACACAAATGCGAGTATTCGACAACTATTCGGCCGGGAAAATTTTTCAACTAAGCTTGGATTAGATTACACACTGAGCCCAACTACGGGGTTATCACTCGTGGCAACATATGGGGAAGTTGATTTCGGTGGAAATTTCATCCTTGATGCAATTGATCAAAAGAACTTACCTGCCGCGTCTGTTAATTATACAACCAATTTCGAGACCCTTGACATAACCTCGAAATATTTTCAAACTGTACTATACTTAAACCACCAGTTTACTCCTAAAGTTGATGAACTAACTTTTGAAACTGTATATACTAAAGTCACCCAGCCTCAAACTCGAATTTCTAGTGAATATAATACAGATTCAAAATTCGAAAACAGATCTTTACAGCCATATACCAGAGATTTTTCGAATGACACCGACCGGAAAGACGGGCGGATAAAATTAAATTATTCATATAAATTCAACGATGTATCAAAATTAGAAACAGGGGTTCAATTTAATCTTGCTTACAGAAATTTTGACTTCGTGAACAAAATATTTAATTGGAACACTAATTTCTGGGATGTAAACCCGGTATTTACGAATATGTATGACTTCAGAAATAACATTTATTCAGTATTTTTTACATACTCAAATAAATTTGAATTATTGGGAATAGATTATCAATTGGGATTACGCGCCGAACAAACAGACCGATTGTTAACACAAAAAACTCTTGGAAAAGATTATTCTTACAATCAAACTCATTTGTTTCCTTCGATTAATGCTTTAAAGAAAATCGATAATAGTCAACAACTCCAGTTCAGTTACAGCAGAAGAATAACAAGACCTTTCGAGGGAGCATTAAATCCATTTCCAAACTATTCCGACTCTTATGCGTACGTGATTGGTAATCCTGAGCTTTTACCCGAATTAACCAATTCTCTTGAACTTAATTATCAAAATACTCTCAGCAATGGAATATTCTTGTCTGCACAGACTTATTACAGAAATACAAACAATGGGATAACGCAAACTGCTCTAATTGGCAATGATGGAAGAATAGTGCTGTCCTTTGGTAATGTTGCTAAGATATATGCTGTCGGTACAGAATTCACGGCAAGCATACCTGTGGCTGTATGGTTTAGATTAGATCCGGCGGTTAATTTGTATCAAACAGGGCTTGAGGGCAATCTCTCGGGCATTAACTACGAGTCAAATGATTTTTTATGGTCTTCAAGATTAAGATCTACAATTTACTTCTCTCCGGTAACGAGATTTCAAATTAATCTAAACTATTTTGCAAGGCAGATAACATTACAGGGTAATATCGATCCTATATTCAATTTTTCCGCTTCGTTGCGTCAAGAACTATTTGATAAGAGTTTAATTGTAACCGCCTCGGTACAAAACTTATTTAACGCAGGCAAAGTAAATGTCTTTAGCGCAGCGGGCAGCGGTACAAATATTTATATAAATGTTAGACCGGAAGCCCCGGTTTTCAATATTACACTGAGTTATAATTTCAACAATTTCAGAAACACTTCAAAAGTAAACGACCGTGTTGATATAAACGCCAATTCTGGTTTCTAAAAATTATTACCTTCTTCTGGAGTTTATATTTATTACATGATGCCGGACTTGTTCCGGCATTATTATTTTGATAAATAAAATTCATCCGAATTTTTAATTTTCTCTTTCTCTTCTTACATTCTTATTTTTGAACTATTACTTTAACTTTTAGGTTTTGTATTTATGAAATTTTCTCAACAGTTAATCTTCTTCGGAATCGTTTTTTCGGTTTATGGATTGCTCAACTTCTATATTCTGCGGCGCGGTCTCTCTGTTATACCGGAATCATATAAATCTCTGTTTCTCGTCTCAGGGGTCTTTATTGTTATCTCTTTTTTTGCTGGAAGATTTTTAGAGCGCGTGTGGATCTCTATTGTCAGCGATCTACTTATTTGGATTGGCTCTATATGGATCGCTTTTATGGTTTATTTTTTTCTCCTGCTGTTGATAATCGACCTACTTCGTCTGATTAATTTGATTATTCCCCTCTTCCCCTCTTTCCTAACTCATAATCTTGAAAAGACAAAGCGATTAACCGCACTTGTGGTTTTAATTCTTGTTACCATAATTGTTGTGGGCGGATTCATTAACACAAAAATGATTGTCACAAAAACATATAATCTAAAAATTAAAAAAAATGCAGGTGAATTGAAGTCCCTAAATATGGTTATGGCTTCGGATCTTCATCTCGGAACAATTCTTGGTAAATCTTTTCTCTATAATATTGTTAATAAAATTAATGAACTCAAGCCCGATATAATTCTTCTTGCAGGAGATATATTTGATGAGGATTTAGCCGCAGTTATAAAAAATAATATCGGCGAGGAATTGAATCGCTTGAAATCAAAATATGGAGTGTTTGCGATAACTGGAAACCATGAATATATTGGTGGAGTTGAAGCCGCCAGTAAATATTTGCTTGCACACAACATTAATCTTTTAAGAGACAAGCATGAAATGATTGATAGTTCATTTTATGTTGTCGGCCGGGAAGACCGCTCAAGCCGACAATTTGCCGGCAAACAAAGAAAAAATTTGAAGGAACTAATTGACGGTGTTGATAAATCTTATCCGGTAATACTGATGGATCACCAACCTTTTAGATTGAATGAAGCTGTTGACAATGGAATTGATCTTCAGTTATCCGGGCACACTCACAATGGACAGCTTTGGCCATTTAATTATATTATTGAAAAGATTTACGACCTGGGCTGGGGCTACAAAATTAACGGAAACACTCATTACTATGTCTCTTGCGGTGTTGGCGGATGGGGTCCGCCAATCAGAACAGGAAGCCGACCGGAGATAATCGACTTCAAAATAAATTTTGTTGGTCCACAAGAATAAATTACAAAATTGAATCTAAATTAATTATCTCTGTGTATCGCGCCCAGCATAATAGCCGTAAGCATAATTATACTAACAATTATCCAAAGAATAATTCCTTGAGTCATCGGCTGGAATCCAACTCTTTTAATAGTTTCTCTGCTTAATCCGGCTCCAATCAAAAAAAGCGTTACTACCAAAAGACGGCGCGCCGCGAATGCTGTTCCATTCCAAATATAATTCATCTCCGGTAAAAGAGATGCGATTATAACCGCTCCGATAAATCCAAAAATGAAATACGGAGTTGAAATTTTGCTTTTTGATTTTCCGAAAAATGCAAAGCCGGGTACAAACGGAGTAATCCATAATGCCCACGTCAGCTTCACTGTAACGGCGGTCGTTAATGCTTTGTGACCGTAGCTCCAACTACGCTGCTCGTATCGTGAATAGCAAGCCCTGACCAAATACCAAACGATTGTTGATCGAGTTGTAAAAGATGTCCAATGAAAGGGAAAAGGATAAGTGCGACTGCGTTTAATGTGAATATTGTTGCAAGCGATACAGCAACTTCTTCATCCTTGGCTTTGATAACGGGGGTCTAGTCGGTTATTTTCTGAGAATAAGTATTAGAAGAAAGAAAAATGATTATTAAAAACAATTTCAATCTCATAATTATTATCCGTCATTTATGAGAAACTATTAGTAATCGCTCTAATAATAAATGCTAACAGGTGACAAATAAAATAGGTCGACAAGATAATAGATCAAAACAAAGAACTGCACAACAAACCTTTTGAAAATTTCTACTCTGGAGCTCAAGATATTCTCATAGGATGTTTCGATTGACTAAAAAGTTTTTCATAGACAATCTACACGGTTTTACCGAGTACTGAAATCCAGTGCTGCGTTATTCGCTTAATCATAAACACACCCAAGTGTAGCTTATGTAAGGAATAAAAAATGTTGTTCCTTGCTCAAAGAGATTTATCAAAAAATATGTAAACGAAATAATCGAACTTAGCAATAGGAAATCTTTCCCGCAAAACTGGACGAACAATTATTTTATAATGTTTCTCCTTTTATCATTCACTAAATTATTTCGAGCGCTTGTTCCAGATCTTCAATAATATCTTTTACGTTTTCAATACCAACGGAAAGCCGCACTAATCCTTCTGTAATGCCTGCATCTTTACGCGCTGCGGCGCCCATAGATAAATGCGTCATGCTCGCCGGGTGTTGAATTAAGGTTTCTACACCGCCGAGACTTACCGCAAGGGTGCATAATTTAACCGAGTTCATTACTACCTCGCCCGCCTTGAATCCGCCTTTTAATTCAAACGAAATCATTCCGCCCGGTGCGCTGTGTTGTTTCAATCCAACTTCATAGTTAGGATGACTCTTTAAGCCGGGATAACGAACCCATTTTATTTTAGGATGATTCTCTAAATACTCAGCTATAACTTGTGTACTCTCGCAATGCCTTTGCATGCGTATTGAAAGGGTCTTTAATCCGCGATGAACCAAAAATGAATTGAACGGATCAATTACTCCGCCAAGTTGGTTCAATGTTTTTCTCATTTTCAAATACATCTCTTCATCTTTCACAACAATAATTCCGGCAACAACGTCCGCGTGCCCATTTAAAAATTTTGTCATACTGTGAAGGACAACATCAACGCCAAATTTAAAAGGCTGCTGAAGCGCAGGACTCATAAAAGTATTATCTACTACTACGAGCGCGCCTCGAGCGTGAGCAATTTCTGATGCGGTTTCAAGATCGGTAATTGAAATCATCGGGTTCGCAGGTGTTTCGATATAAACAAGTTTTGTGTTTGGTTTCATCGCTTTTTCAATTTCACCTTCTATATCCGTATCAATAAAAGTTGATTCTACACCGAATCTATTCATGATTGTTTGAAGCAAAGTTAGAGTTGGGCCATAAACGGATTTAGAACAAACAACATGATCACCGGAATTAAGAAGAGAAATAAAAACGGTGCTGATTGCCGCCATTCCACTTGCACAACCTAAAGATTTATGTCCGCCCTCAAGTTCGGCAACAGCATTTTCCATTGCTTCTATGGTCGGGTTTTTCATGCGCGTATAAATATATCCTTCCGCTTCTCCTTTAAAGAGCGCCGCGCCATGTTCTGCAGATTCGAACTTGAATGTTGATGTTTGATAGATTGGCGGAACAACGGAACCAAATTCGTAATCGCCGATGCCTGAGTGAACACATTTTGAATCGAACTGCAAATTTTTGTTTTTAGACATAACTCTGTTCCTTTGTTTCATTTATTTGGAGGTGGCCACTAAGAAGTAGTTATTTTTTCTTTCTTCTTTCACTTAACGTTTTGAAATCAATTAAGTCAATATCTCGCCCAACAGATTTTTTGTTTTTGATCAAATCCTTAAGACCAATAAATCCAACTTTCAAATTTCCGATTCGTGTCTCTTGTCTATTGAGAAATGCTTCTTCGAATGAAACCCCCTCGATACTTGTAATAATGTCAATTCTAACCGGTTGATAGCCAATTTGGAAAATCATTCCTTTTTTTAGAAAATCTTTCTTCTTGAAATTCAAAACTGAAAAGCCAAAATCTATTAAAACCCTTTCCATTTTTTCAGCATTGCTCTCACTAATTTTTATCCATATATCAATATCGCCAGTAAACCGTGGATGTCCATGAAATGCCATCGCATATCCACCGACAATCAAATACTCAACGCGATTTTTGTTTAGTAACTTTAAGAACTCTAGATAGTCTTGGTAGAATTTCATTTTTCATACTCAAATATTGTTCTCTTAAAAATTCAACTGCCTCGATTCTTTCTTGCGGAGTTTTTGACATCCAGTATTTATAATCGTCCGGCTGTTTCTTCAGCAATGTTTTTCTAATTACTTTTTCCATATTACTCAATTAATCTTTTTTATGTCATTCTGAATCACGACAAAGTCGGGGGTGAAGAATCTCTATTCCATGTGGTTAGGAGATTCTTCGTCTCTCCGTTCCTCAGAATGACGTGTTGTTAATTATTCAACTCCTTCATCTTCCGGTATTACGCGTGCTATATCCGCGATGTCATCGCCTTCATTCAAACGGATTAGGCGAACGCCTTGTGTATTTCTTCCCATCACTCGGAGCTCGTGGACTGATTGACGAATAACCATTCCGCCGGTTGTAATAATAACAAGTTCATCGGCGTCGTTAACTTCTTTCATGGCAATTAATTTTCCGTTTCGATCGGATGTCTTAACGGTAATAACTCCTTTGCCGCCGCGCTTAGTAATTCTGTAATCTTCGATTTCAGAGCGTTTGCCGAAACCTTTTTCCGTAACTACCATCAATGTAGTTGCATTACGAATTACCAGCATTCCAATAACAACATCTTTCTTCCCAAGCCTAATTCCCCTTACGCCGGTTGCAGTACGCCCCATATCTCTCACATCTTTTTCGTTGAAGCGAATAGCCATTCCGTCTCTTGTGCCTATTACTATATCATTCTTTCCTTCGCTCAGCTTTGCTTCTATTAAACGATCGTTACCGCTTAAATTAATTGCAATGATTCCGCCTTTTCTAATATTTGAATAAGCGGAAAGAACAGTTTTCTTAACCGTTCCCTTTTCGGTTGCCATTACAATATATTTATCGTCCGTAAATTCTTTTACTGAAACAAACGCGGTAATATTCTCTTCCTTATCTTTTTCGATAAGATTGAGAATAGACCTTCCTTTTGTAGCGCGTCCGCCTTCAGGAATTTCGTGAACTTTTAACCAATAACATTTTCCGCGGTCTGTGAAAAACATAATGTAATGATGCGTCGAGGCAACGAACATATGTTCAATAAAATCTTCTTCGCGCGTTCCGGCACCGGTAACGCCTTTGCCGCCGCGCCCCTGTCTGCGGTAACCGCTTACGGGAAAGCGTTTAATGAATCCCGCATGAGAAATAGTAACCACAACATCTTCCTCGGCAATTATATCTTCCAGCTTGAACTCTTTGAGTTGCATTTCAATTTTGGTTCTTCGCTCATCGGCATATCTTTCTCTTAACGCAAGAAGTTCATCTTTGATAATCTGCCATCTTCTCTTTTCGTTTGTAAGAATGCCTTTTAGTTTTTCGATGAACTTGAGAATAGATTTGTATTCGTCTTCTATCTTCTGTCGTTCAAGTCCGGTTAAGCGCTGCAATCTCATGTCGAGAATTGCTTTCGCTTGAATTTCGGAAAGTTTGAACTTCCTCATCAAATTTACTTTTGCAGTCTCTGTATCTTTCGATTTTTTGATTGTCTGGATTACAGCATCAATATTATCGAGAGCAATGATGTATCCTTCTAAAATGTGGGCGCGTCTTTCGGCTGCATCTAAATCGAACTGAGTGCGTTTGATTAGTACGTCCATTCTGTGTTCTAAGAAATACTGCATCATCTGCTGAAGTGTTAATACTTTTGGTTGACCGTTTACTAACGCGAGCATTATTACACCAAACGTAACCTGCATCTGTGTATGTTTGAAAAGCTGATTGAGTGTAACCGCCGGTTGTCCATCGCGCTTTAATTCAATTACCACTCGCATACCATCACGGTCGGATTCATCCCGGATATTTGAGATGCCTTCAACTTTTCCTTCGCGTACAAGGTCCGCCATTTTTTCTATCAGCGATGCTTTATTTACTTGATACGGAATTTCCGTTATGATAATGTTTTCTCTATCATTCTTAAGCGTTTCAATGTTGGCTTTGGCGCGAATCACAATTCTTCCGCGACCGGTTAAAAACGCGTCTCTAACTCCATCATAACCATAAATAATTCCACCCGTTGGAAAATCAGGTGCTTTGACAATCTTTATTAATTCTTCCGGAGTTGTTTTCGGTTTATCAATTATAGTAACAAGTCCGTTAATAATTTCACCGAGATTGTGCGGAGGAATATTTGTAGCCATACCAACGGCAATACCGCTTGCGCCATTGATTAATAAGTTTGGCAGATAAGAGGGAAGAACTGTTGGTTCTTGAAGTGATTCATCAAAATTATTAACAAAACTAACCGTATTCTTATCAAGATCGCGCAGCATTTCATCTGCAATTCTTGCAAGGCGCGCTTCTGTGTAACGCATTGCCGCGGGCGAATCGCCGTCAACCGAACCGAAGTTTCCTTGTCCATCAACGAGGGGGTAACGCAGAGAAAAATCCTGCACCATTCGAACCATCGAGTCATAAACTGCTGTATCTCCGTGCGGGTGATATTTACCAAGCACTTCACCCACGATACGAGCGGATTTTTTATACGGTTTATTGTGAGGAACTCCAAGTTCGTGCATGCCGAATAGAACACGGCGGTGAACAGGTTTTAATCCGTCTCTTACATCCGGCAATGCGCGGGCTACAATTACGCTCATTGCGTAATCGATGTAAGATGATTTCATTTCTTCTTCTAGTGAAACGGGTACTACTTTTTCGAATATGGTTGTCATTAGTATTATGTCTGTTTTTATTTATTAAAATTTTGTCTTGCTCTTGCTCGTAATCTTAATCATGCTCTCTTAACTGCGAGTAAGATTATGATTAAGAACTACTTTTTATACAATCCTATATGTCTTGAAGGAATAAATTATAATCTCGCTTAGACATAGACTACCTCTTGCTTCACAAGTTTCCATAAATTTTTATTTCTCTTAATTACTTCTTTCGGATAAAAATCTAACATCACTTCGCAGAATTCCAACATCCATTTTTTCCTTGAATAATTTTGATTGATTTTTATTTTGTTCGCGTTTGCAATCTGAATTTGCCCCCAACCTAAAGCACCTATCGTTAAACAATCCCACGACAAAAATTCAATGGGAACAAAATTAACAGCTTCAACTTTTATATTTGTCCCCACTATATTATAGGCGACATTAAGAATGACAAAATAATTTGCATCGTCTTCATAAAATCTGGCTAATCTTTCTACAGATGTTAGATTAGGCATATTAAATTTTGTGTCTATTCTGTGAGTTTTAACATCAACAATATTATAATTTCCCTCTTTATCGCTGAAGGCCATATAGGCCATTGCTCTTCTGGCAAAGGAGGCGCTATACTCACCACAGTATTCACCAAGTATTATTTGAAAGTTTTCTGCAAGGACGGATTGTAGCGCGTCTCCCGCCGCCCTTGGGCTTGAAGCGGTTGCCTCACTCATAAAATCTTTGTGGGTATTTATGAACTCTGTTATCTTTCTCTCGATCTCTTTATATGCTTCCGAATAAAATAATTTACTTTTGGCCATTCTATGCCCCCTTTTTTATATCAAATAATGAAAAGGCTGGTTCCCTTATTTTATTTTCTTTTTTATAAGAACCTTTCTTCTGATCTTTTAATGAGTTTCTCTCCCAAAAAACTCCATCATGATAACCTTGAATTGTTTTATCTTCCTCTGCAAGACGTAATCGTTTTTCTATAAGACAAGCATACGTTTCATCAATCTCAACTCCAGCATACCTACGACCCAGTTTTTTTGCAACCACCGATGTAGTTCCAACTCCTAAAAATGGATCAAATACAAAATCTCCTTCATTGCTTGAAGCAAGTATTATCTTTGCAAGAAGTTTTTCCGGCTTTTGTGTTGGGTGATCGGTGTTCTCTGGCATAGACCAATATGGAATAGAAATATCTGTCCAAATATTAGATGGAAAAGTTAATCGGTACCCTGAGCCATCTTCTTCCTTAACCCAATCTTTCGGTTTTCCATTTTCGTCTGTATATGGTGCAATAATTTTCTTTTTTAGCTTCACTGCATCAACATTAAAAACAAAATCTTCTGAAAGTGTGCAGAACCAAATATCTTCAGTATTGTTCTTCCAATTAGATTTAGCTCCTCTTCCTTTCTCACGCTCCCAAGTAATTCTATTTCTTACTTTGAAATATTTTTCTACAACTTGTTGAATCGCTCCAGAAGATCGCCAATCGCCACAAATATAAATCGACGACGTTCTTTTCAGAGTAGGAATCAGTTTTGTAATCCATCCGTCTATCCAGTTAACATACGCTTCTGAAGACATTTCTTTGAATGTGTTACCATTAAAATTTTTTGTCAGGTTATAGGGGGGATCGACAAACAATAAATCAACAAATTCTTTTGGTAGAAATTCCATTACATTAAACAAATCTTGGTTAATAGTTTTATTCTCTATCTGTGCAACTGTTGTTGGTTCAAAAATTTTAATTAGTTCTTTAGCATATAAAGATTTCTCTCCCTCTGATAAGGTCATAGTTTTATTTCTGGGGGCTCTTTTCTTTTCTGTATTTTTTTCTTCTGACATAATTTCTTTCATCATGATATAAGAACTACTTTTTAAAAATGGTTGTCATGTTTTACTTCTGATTTAGGATTTTGAATTTGTTGATTTAATTTTTTCTCTTTTGTTGTTCCAACGAAGCTGGAATTTGTTTTACTTATTCCTCTTCCAAATTAAATTTTATTTCAAATGGCTCAAGCAATCCACAAAATATTTTAAAAATCAAAGTCGATGTTTTAGAACTGCTTTTCTCTTTATAAAAAGAAAGCGGAAAGGCAATTTTTGTTTTTGCTTCAATTAAAGTTAGCTCCCAACCGCTTTCAAAAGATGCTTTATAATCTTCTACTTCGCTAACACTGCGATCTTTCCACTCGGATTGAGGTCTTACGTCTGATCCGTCTTTTATATACAAAAAAACACGTACATTTTTTGCGACTGCATTTCCTGTATTATATAATTCAAAAGGAATAGTTAATCCTTCGCCTTCTATAAATTTGTATTTTATTGTAGCCCCGTTAATATCTTTTCCATTATATAAACAATTAATTCTTGGACTTCGGGATCGCTCATCTATTATTCTCTTAGATTCTTCTTTTGTTTCCTTCAAAGTTTTGTCGATCTTATCATTAACTGAAACAAATATTTTGTTTTGGCTTTCAGATAAATTTTTGTACTGTTCATTAACTCGTTGTTCAAACTTATCGTTCTCTGTCAAAAAATCTCGCTTCAATTCTTTCATTTCGTTTTTAGTTTCTGTGGACGAGCCCATCGTGAAAAACAAGGGCATAAATATTCCGAAAAGGGTCAACATACTGCCGGCGATGATCATAAAATAATTCAGCCTTTTTTCGGCTATCTCTAATTTTGCCTCTGTTATTTTGCTTTTTACTAACTCTTCAATTTCTTTTTTTTCCATTTTTCATTCCCCTAAAAATGTTTATAAAAGAACCGTTGCCAATCCCAAGTAAAACAGTATCGTAAAAATATCTGTCAGCGCAAGCGTAATTGGTCCAGATGAAATTTTGGGATCAAGCATAAAAGCATGCAAAGCAGACGGAACGCTTAATCCTAAAACTGCCGCGATGAGTTGAACAATCAATACGCTCAAAGCTATTACTGCTGCCGATATTAAAGATCCTTTCCAGACCAAAGCAATCAAACCAACCAGAACTGCGCAGCTTAAGCCGATCAACCCAGCTGTTTGAATTTCCTTAAATAAATTTTTCAAGTACCATTTCAAAGAGGGGTGAACCGTATGAAGTGTTTGTATAGCCATAGTCATTGACTGTATGCTTATGCTTTCGCCAAGACCAAGCATTAAGGTTAGAAAGAATGCTACCAAGATACTCTCGGTTAGAGTTGCTTCAAACAAACCAGCCAGCAAAGCGCAAATTGTTCCGCCGGTTATTGTTGATATCAGCCAGGGAAATCTATAGCGCCACGCTTTGAGCGGAGAAGCATTTTTAACCTCCGAAATCTTAAAACCGATCTCTTCAAAAACATCGCTCACCTCTGCAGGTTCTTCAACATTAAGAAACTCATCGGTAAAAAGGTTCACATCAACAATGCCAATCAATCTTCTCTCATCATCCACTACGGGGAAAGCTAAAAATTTATAGGTTACAAAAAACTCGCATGCATCATAAACGGTTGCCGTTTTTGGAAGTGCTGCAACACGTTTAACCATTAATTCTTCGATCTTTTGTTCCGGCTTGCCAGTCAACAATCTGCGTGTCGGCAGAACACCAACAAGTTTTTTGTTTTCATCAACAACATAAAAGTAAACTATTCTTTCGCCAAGACCTTTTTCTCTAATTTTTATAAGCGTTTCATCAACGGACAAATCTTTATCGAGTGCGGTAAAATCTTTCCGCGCATGTTCCATTACCGGATGATTATATTTTTGTTTTTCTGGCATTATATTTTATCTTGATTCTGCTCATGTTCTTAATCTTGATGGCTTAAACAAAAAGAACAAGATTACGACCATAATTATAAATTATATATCCAGCTTTGCGTACTTTGCGTGTTTCTCAATAAACGCTCGTCGAGGCTCAACGGCATCACCCATAAGTGTTTCAAAAATTTTATCTGCCGCCGCGGCACTTTCAATATTTACCTGAAGAACGGTGCGGGTTTCCGGGTTCATTGTTGTTGACCACAACTGTTCGGGGTTCATTTCACCTAAGCCTTTGTAACGCGAAATTACAATTCCTTTAACTTGCTGTTCGCCGCCCTCTGTTTCCTCAATTTCTTCAACTGCAACTATTTTTTCCTCTTTACCTGCTTTAAATCTTTTTAAGATTTTATCTCTCTCTTCTTCATCAAAAGCGTAATGTTCTTCTTTCCCCTTTTTTATTTTGTAAAGGGGCGGTTGAGCAATGTATACTTTTCCCACCGCTATCAATTCCTTCATGTGCCGGTAAAGAAAAGTTAATAGTAATGTTCTGATGTGGCTTCCGTCCACATCGGCATCGGTCATTAAAATTATTTTTCCATAACGCGCTTTTTCATGATTGAACTCTTCACCGATTCCGGCGCCTATTGCAGAGATCATCGCCTGAATTTCTATGTTCTCAAGAATTTTATTTAGCTTAGCTTTTTCAACATTTAGTATTTTCCCTTTTATCGGAAGAATAGCCTGGAATCTTCTATCCCGCCCCATCTTTGCCGAGCCGCCCGCCGAATCACCCTCGACTATATAGATTTCACAATGTTCTGGGTCGTTAATTGAACAATCGGCAAGTTTGCCGGGTAAGTGCATTGTATCGAGCGCATTTTTTCTGCGCACAAGTTCACGCGCCTTACGGGCTGCTTCGCGAGCTTCTGCAGCACGCATACATTTATCAATTATTTTTTTTCCGACGGATGGATTTTCTTCAAGATATTCCTGTAATTTTTCTCCTACCAGCATCTCAACTGCGGATTTAACTTCACCGTTTCCTAGTTTAGTTTTTGTCTGCCCTTCAAATTGCGGTTCCATAACTTTTACAGATATTACTGCTGTTAATCCTTCTTTGAAGTCGTCTCCGGTCAAAGAAATTTTACTACTGTCCTTGATTAGACCGTTTTTATATGCATAGTTATTAAAGGTTCTTGTTAGCGCGGTTCTGAAACCTACCAAATGTGTTCCCCCTTCGATTGTATTAATATTGTTCACATACGAATGAACATTCTCGGAATAGGAGTCGCTATACTCAAATGCTATTTCAACCGGAGTATTATCTTTCTCTCCTTCAATGTAAACCGGCTTGTGAATGGGCGAACGATTTTCATCTAGATATTTTACAAAGTCAATCAATCCGCCTTTAAATTTAAAAACTTCTTCCTGCCCATCGGCTTCATCTTTTAGCGTCATTGTAACTTCTTTGTTGAGATAAGCGAGTTCGCGCAATCTCTCGGCAACGGTATCGAAATGAAATTTTGTTGCCTTGAAAATCTCTTTATCGGGAGTAAAAGTAATTTTAGTTCCTGTGTTTTCGCTTTTATATGTTCCGCTCTGTCTAACCGGAGCTTTTGCAATACCTTTCCTATATTCTTGTGTGTATATTTTTCCATCGCGCCTAACTTCAACAACTAATTTTTCAGAAAGAGCGTTTACAACAGACACACCCACACCGTGCAGTCCGCCTGAAACTTTGTAAGAATTTTTATCGAATTTACCACCGGCATGTAATACGGTCATAACAACTTCGAGTGCGGATTTTTTTTCTTCCGGATGCATATCAACAGGAATACCGCGTCCGCGATCTTCAACCGTTACACTCTGATCTTTATGAATAGTTACGATAACACGATCGTTATAACCAGCAAGAGCCTCATCAATACTGTTATCTACAACTTCATTTATCAGGTGATGGAGTCCGCGCGAGCCGATGTCGCCTATATACATTGCCGGACGCTTCCGAACTGCTTCCAGCCCCTTTAAGACGTTAATATTTTTCGCACTGTATTCTTCTTGCGATTTGTCGTTTGTTTTCTCTTTATCTTTCGTCATTGTTTATCTGTATTCCTTCTCTACAAAAATCTAATTGTTTTAATTACCTGTTGTTTAAAAAACTTGTTGATTTTTTCCGCTATCAAATTTTTATTAAAATTAAGCTCACTTTTCCAAACGGAATTTTCTACGCGTAGAAATAGAGTTTGTTTTTCCACTTTTACAGCTTCCACAATTAATTTCAATTCTGGAAATATGTTTTCAAATTCGGAGACGATGTTATAATTTTTTAGAGACTCACGCAGACTTGAAAATTCATTTTCGCTGTTTAACACTTCGTCAATTGTTCTAAAACTGCTAAGCGTAGGCTGCTTTACCATTGTTAATTTTTATTAATTTATTTTCCGCGCCAATATTAAGCGCTTCTATTTTTGTAAGATCTGTCATTGTTATAAACGCTTGCCCAATTTTTGAAAGATACTCGCTAATCTTTCCGGCACGGTAAGAGTCCAACTCACCAAAGACATCGTCCATTAAAAATATAGGGGTCTTGCCGAGCTTTTCTTTCATGAAAAAAAACTGTCCGAATCGTAACGCGATTTGGAATGTTTTGTGTTGCCCCTGTGAGCCGAAGCGTTTTAATTCAAGTCCGTTAATAGAAAAAATAAAATCATCCCGGTGTGGACCTGCTAAATTGGTTCCGCGCCGCAGTTCATCTTCACGCAGAACAACCAATTCCTGGCGAAATTTTTCTGCCGCTTCTTCTTCTTCCAACCCTAAAAGTGAATTATAAACTATCAGCGGTTCTTCCGAACTTTCTACTATGTGATTATACGCCTCGCGTAAGTGCGAATTAAATTCCTTAACAAAACGAACTCTGTGGTTTATAATTTCCGTTCCCGTTATAATCAGCGCCTCTGTCCATGCATCTAATTGACTAAATAAATTTACGTTTCTCGATTCCTTGATTTGCGACAAAAGAGCTGAGCGCTGGCGCAGTGTTTTATTGAACTCTAAAAGTATTTCAAGATATGTGCGGCTCGCTTGAGAAATAACTGAGTCCACAAATCTTCTTCGCTCAGACGGCGCTCCTTGAGTAATCGCATGATCAGACTGTATTAACGACACTATTGGAAATTTTCCGATGATCGAGGACGAATTGAAAACTTGTTTCTCGTCCAAGAAAAAATTCTTCTTATTTTTGATTGAATCGAAAAAAATTCTTGTTTGATTTTGTGTTAAATCGTAAAAACTTCCTTTTACGTCAAAATATTGTTCACCGAACATGATAACATCGCTCTCGCTAGCGAGGTTTAAATTTTTTGTAGTGCATAGATAATAAATTGCCTCTAAGATGGATGTTTTACCGTGTCCGTTTCCGCCGACAATCAAATTCAGTTTGTCGGAAAAATTCAGTGATGTGCTTTTATGCAGTCTGAAGTTTTGCAATTCGATTTGTTTAAGAACCATCTTAAGTATTTAAACGAACCGGCATCAATAGCATCATTAAATCCAGATTGTCTTTTTTCTGAACCGGCTCTATTACAACCGCTTTTGTTGGAGAGTGCAGTTTGAAAATAATATCTTCTTCCGTATTTAAATGACTTAAGACATCGTTAACATAAGCGGAGTTAAAGCCGATTTCCAGATCATTTCCTTCATATTCGCAGACAACTTTTTCCTCTCCAGAAGCGCCGATATCAAGATCTTCTGCGGAAATTTCCAGAGCATCTTTCTTAATGGAAAATTTAACACGCCGCGTGCTTGATGTTGAAAACAACATCATTCTCTTTATTGAATCATGAATCTCTTTTGTATTAACCTTCATCTGAAATTCGTTCTCTAAAGGAATAACACTTGAGTAATCCGGATATTTTTGAGCTATGAGGCGTGTAATTAATTCAATGTCGTTCAGTTTGAATGAAACGTAGGTTTTTGTTAAATGGATTTTAACATCCTTCTCATCTAAAATTTTTGATAATACGGTAACGGCTCTTTCCGGAATGACATACTGCTGATTAAATGCAGCTTTGATGTTTTTCTTTAACATATTTACAAGTCTGTGCCCATCTGTGGTTACTAACCGTAATCCATCATCTGTGAATTCAAATAAAGTTCCCATCATAGCCGGGCGCATCTCTTCTTTGCTCATTGCGAAGGCGCATTTATCTAATGCTTGACGTAATTCTATTCCGTTGATTATTGTTTCGTTTATCTCTTTTGCGTTTTTGTCCGTTTCAACAGATGGTATTTCCGGAAATTCATCGGCATCAAGATAACTGATTGTATATTTACCCATATCCGTAACGATGTTAATTTTTTTGTTCGCCATCAACTTGAAATGGATTGTAGTATCTTTCAGTGAGCGTACAACATCGTTTAATAACCGCGCTGGAACCACAATTTTAATATTTTCTTCGGCAACAATATTCAAAGAAGACTTCAGAGATATCTCAAGATCAGTAGCATAAATTGTCAACTGTCCATCTTTCACTTCAAATAAAAAATTTTCGAGGATAGGCATTGGTGTACGAGTTGGAACTGCGGGAATGATTTTACTTAAAAGTTTTTCTAGTTCTTTACTGTTAACCTTGAATTCCATAAATCGTCTCCATGTTGGGTCAAAAAATATCAAAAATTGGTGCAACTTTCAATTTATCATTGCACATCTTAATCAACATCTTAACAGCACTATTATTATAATAAATAGATATTTTAAAAAGGAATAATAATAATAAGGTATGTTGATATGTTAATAAACCTTATATATTGTGTTTCACTGCTCGATTGTAAAGAAATATCATCTATTAAATTGTTTATAAGTTTATAGCAACCGGTACTTATTAGACACTGTGTTTGTAAACCCCCGGTACTCACAAGATTTCTACAAGTTACACACCGGATATCAACACAAAAAAATTAGGAAACACTCATCTCAATTTTATTTTTGAGAAGGTCGAGAGTCTCTTTAAGCTTTGGATCTATTAAAGCCTGATGTTCTATTGTGGTTTGCGAGTGAATAACCGTTGAATGATCTCTGCCGCCAAAATTTAACCCGATTGTTTTGAGAGATGATTTTGTCAGTTGCTTAGATAAATACATAGCAACTTGGCGCGCAAGCACAACTTCTTTTTTTCTGTTTTTTTCGCGGAGCTTATTTTCTTCTACACAAAAAAATTCGCAAACTATTTTTGTTATAAGTTCCACCGAAATATTCACATGTTTATTGGTAGAAACTTCACGCACGGTTTTTTTAACCAGTTCAAAATCAATTTCTTTTGAATTTAGAGAGGAGTTGGCTAAGAGTTTTATTAGACAACCCTCAAGTTCACGAATATTTGATGATATATTTTGAGCTATATATTCAACTATTTCTCTGGAAAGATTAATGCCGTAAACCTCACTCTTATTCTTCAAGATAGCAACACGCGTTTCAAAATCGGGGGGTTGAATATCAGCAGATAAGCCCCAAGAAAAACGAGAAATCAATCTTTCGTTTAACCCCTTCAAATCTTTGGGCGGTTTATCGCTAGAAAGAATTACCTGCTTCCCCGATTGATGCAGAGTGTTAAAAATCTGAAAGAATAAATCCTGTGTTTTTTCTTTTCCAACTAGGAATTGTATATCGTCAATAATTAATGCGTCCATGCTTTTGTAAAAACCGGAAAATTCGTTTAACGAATTGCTTTGAATGGCTTCGACAAATTCGACAGTGAAAGCATCAGAGGATATATATATAACCCGTTTGTCGGGACTTCTGTCTAATATTTTATTTCCGATCGCGTGGATTAGATGAGTCTTTCCGAGACCAACGCCGCCATAAATAAACAGGGGATTGAATGATGTTTGTCCCGGACTATCTCCCACCGCCATAGCTGCTGCTCGTGCTAGTTGATTTCCTTCTCCCTTAACAAAATTTTCAAAAGTATATCTTGGATTAAGAAACGTCTCATAGTCAAGCGCTTTAGTTTGAATAACAGAAGTTGTGTTACTATTGGATGGAGTTTTCTCTATCAGCTCAACAAGGACATCTTTTTCTTCGTAGATAACATAAGCAAGTCGCCCTTCTTTACCGAGAACCTGGGTAATTGTTTTATTAATTAAAGTGTTGTAATGTTCTTCTATCCACTCTATAAAAAAATTATTAGGGACATAGATTTTGAGAGTAGTATGTTCCAACTCGAATGGTTTAATAGGTAAAAACCACGTATTGTAAGTAATGAAGGGAACGTTTTCTTTAATAATACTTAAACATTCCTTCCAGATATCTTTAGCGTTTTTTTCTAGCTGAAGATTCTTAAGGCTCTCTGCCGCATTTTGCATATTATCCACAATATAGAACATTAAAAAAGGTATAAAAAATTAACTATTTAATAGCCATTTAGAGCCGCACCACAAATAGTGCACAAATTATTAACATTAATTAGGAGCGGTAATTCGTTTATATTAAAGCGCTTTCATGATGAATCAAAAAATGATGAACACCCCGCACTAAAATAATAGTAAAACCAAACCACCTAGTTATGATGTGGAACGTTCCACAAAAAAGAGTTATTAACATTTTATTCACACACCAATTTCAGTGTAACGAAGGAGAGTGAAAATATGTTTTGATTCCATTCTGTGCAAATTAATTCTTCAAAAAAAAAGACTTTTTTTACTTTTACCTCCTCCTTTGAAGAGACGCTTAGTAAAGTTAATTTTATGTGGGCTATTTTGTAAAGCAAAAAACTTAGTTGAGTAAAACATGAAAAACATATTAGTTGTTTTTACGGGCGGAACTTTCTCGATGCGAATAGATGAAAAAACAAAATCAGCTGTTCCGTTTTTCCACGGAGGAGAATTAGTAGAAATGATTCCGCAAGCGCGCACCCTTGCTAATATTTCAGTATACGAATTTGGCAATTACCCGGGTCCTCATATCACTCCTGAATTGATGTTAGAACTTTCAAAGAAGATTAAAGAATTTGTCAAACAAACCAACGTTGATGGTATAATAGTAACCCACGGAACGGACACGCTTGAAGAAACCGCCTATTTTTTGGATCTCACAATAAAAACGGAAAAGCCAATTGTAGTTATTGGTGCTATGAAAACAAGCAGCGAGCCAGACTGGGATGGTCCCAAGAATCTTCTAGATGCGATTTATATCTGTAATAATGAAAATAGTAAAAGCATAGGTGTACTCGTTTGCCTTAATGGAGAGATAAATGCCGCCAGCGAGGTTACAAAGACACATACCGAGGATGTAGAAACTTTTCGCAGTTTAGATTTTGGAACACTTGGTTTTGTTGATAGAGGAAAAGTTATTTATAATCGATTACCCCGAAAACTGGAAACAATCGAAACAGAAAAAATCAACTCGAATGTTGATCTTATTAAAATATATGCCGGAATGGATAAAAAATTTTTTTGCTACTCTGCAGACAGTGGAGTAGAAGGCGTTGTAGTTGAAGCAATGGGAGTTGGTAATGTTCCTCCGCCGGCTTTTGAAGGAATAAAGTACATAGTTGAAAAAAATGTTCCGGTTGTTTTGGTATCTCGCTGTCCCGCCGGAGAAACTCTCGATATTTACGGATACCCCGGCGCAGGCAAGTGGCTGAAACAAATGGGCGTAATCTTTACAGACTATCTCAATGGTCAGAAAGCAAGAATTAAAATGATGATCTGTTTGGGAAAAACAACGGATCAAAATGAATTGAGAAAAATGTTTTAAGCAAACATGACAAAATATTATCAAACGAATAATAATTTTTGGAAATCTTTCTCGCCCTGGATTGGTACAATTGTTTTTTTGCCGGTAGTGGTCTATTATACTCTTAACGGAGGTCGCTTTACCTTCATCGATTATATCAACCTACTGATTCACGAAGGCGGTCACGGTATATTTAAAATTTTTGGAAAGTTTATATATACACTCGGCGGAACTCTAATGCAGATAATAATTCCCGGAATGTTCGTTGTCTTTTATCTTATAAAGAAAAAACGGTTTGGCGCTCAGTTGTTCTTAGTATGGCTTGGAGAAAACTTGATAAACATAAGCGTTTATGCCGCAGATGCGCAAGCTCGAAGATTGCCACTTCTTGGCGGTAATAGAGTTTATCATGACTGGAACTGGCTTCTCGGTGAAACGGGATTACTAGAATATGATTACGTTCTTTGGTATTTTTTTTTTGGACTTGGCATTTTAATATTTGTTATCGCTCTTTTGATTCCATTATTAGTTAGAGAGCACGAACACGCAAACATTTCCCGTAATATTTAGTCCAGTTTAGAAACCCACATGCTTAACACGTGGTAATGTACTGACGGCTACACCTAAAGTTTGCAAAGAAATCTCGGTGGCGTAGCCATGAATTCGGCGTAAAGCCATCGCCTTTGGCGGTGGATAGTCGAATTCAAGATTATATAAAATTTTGTGTAAATTAAAGAAGAAACTCATTTAATATTGAGTGATAATTTATGATTAAGCCAATTTTTCGCATACCGTCTGCAAGATGTTCGCCTCTGATTCTACGCTATATTTTTTTGAATAATGATAATAGAGAAGTTTTATATGATAAATTTATATCCGACGGATACGCAGCTATTGTTTTCCATTTTAAAGGTAAATTTCATTATTCTGAAAAGCAGAAAATTAAAACATTACCAAAAATTTTCATTTCAACCCCCATATTTTGTAGTTTAGATATTGAGGCGCATTACCCAGGTAATTCGATGATAGCGGTTTGCAAAACATCCGTTTTCTCAAGAATCTTCAAGATAAACTTAGCCCAAGACTCTAAAACGCCATATAAAATACTTAAACCCTTTATAGATTATCCCATCTGGAAAATGTTAAAAGAGGCGTCAAGGGATGAAGATAAAATCCAGATTTTTGAAGACTACCTTATTAAACATTTTTTGCAAGATCATTACATACCGGACGAAATTGATTTGCTTTACGACAAAATTATTTCACTATACAGAAGCCCCCGTATAAAAGATATTCTTCATCGAGTTAATATAAATCCACGTACATTGCGCAGAATTTTTCTAAAAAGAGTTGGCTTGAGCATGAAAAAATTTATAGGGCTTCTTAGGATCAACCATGTTTTTGAGTTAGTAAGAAATAATCCCGGTTTAGATTTACAAACAATTAGCTTTAACTGCCATTATTTTGATCAAGCACATTTCATTAAAGATTTCAAAAAAATAATAAGTGAAACACCGCATTCATTCTTCAAAAGAGACCTCAGAACCGTTGAATTTTTTTCTGGTAAGGCACCAACTCATATTTGACCATTTTTTACAATCCTTCTGAAACACATTCGATTAATTTGCTACAAAAGTCCTATTCCGCCAAAGGATAAAGAGTTTTTGTTCTTTTATATCTGGTGAAATTTATAAATAGAGCACCAAAAAGAAAGCCTTCATCATTCAATTCTTATTTCGAATTTTTAAAATATTTTTTATTTACCAACATTAAGGAGAAAGACAATGAAAAAAACATTATTCTTATCAGTTTTCTTAACCATCTTCTTTTCCTCCAACGTGTATTCTCAGTTTGATATTAAAAAAATAATAAAAGACACTAAAAAGAAAACCGAAGAAAAAATCGAAAAGAAAATTGAAAAAGAGATTGACGGAGCTATTGACAGCACACTGAACCAAAAAGAAAGTAGATCAAAAACGGAAGGTGGACAAAATAGAGAAGCAGAACCCAATAAACCTCAAGAAGCACAGAGCAAATCTGTTAAAAGCGATCAAGTCGCCTCGCCAAAAATCGAATGGAAAAAATATGACTTTATACCCGGCTCGGAAATCATCTTTGAAGATAATCTTGTAGATGAAGAGAACGGTGAATTCCCTTCGCGATGGGACTTGGTCGGCGGCACTATTGAAGTTGCAGAAATGAATGGCGAAAAAGTCATCAGCATAAGAGGCGATGTTAATATGCATTATAAAGGTTTTGTCCCTTATCTGAAAAACCGTAAAGAAGATTACTTGCCCGAAGATTTTACTCTTGAGTTCGATGCTTATTATAGTCCAAAAGTAAGCTGGCCAAAATATTTTGTTACATTCTTTGACCGCAAGAATCAAAAAGAAAATACTAGAAAATATTTGGAGACCTCTTTTGGAGAAGTAGGGTGGGACGTATGGTCTAAACCGTTGAAAGGCAGTATTCCAGGATTGGCTGATTTAATCAATACGAAAACTCCGGTATGGCGGCACATTGCCATATCATTTAATAAACGCGCATTAAAAGTATATTTAGATGAAACCCGTGTGCTTAACATTCCAAACCTCGAAGAAGAGCTAACAGGAATTACAATATCTGCATCTGCTGAAACTAAACATGGTCTCGATTTCTTCATAAAGAACATTCGCCTTGCTAAAGGAGCAGTTCCGCTGTACAATAAATTTTTGACAGACGGTAAGATTGTTACAACCGGAATTAAATTTGACGTGAACAAAGCAACCATCAAACCCGAATCTATGGGTGTTATTAATAACATTGTGAAAATATTGAATGATCATTCCGACTTAAAATTCAGCGTTGAAGGACATACCGACAGCGACGGCGATGATGTTTTTAACCAGAAACTATCTGAAGCCCGCGCAAAAGCTGTTTTGAATTCTCTAATTGAAATGGGAATCAACGCTGATCGGCTCGCCTCTAAAGGATGGGGCGAAAGTAAACCGGTTACAGATAATTCTACTCCCGAAGGAAAGGCAGGCAACCGCCGGGTTGAGTTTATTAAAATTAAATAGAAGATAACTGATTTTCCGTTTGGGTAACCAGCAAAAATATTTCACAATATAATAGGAGCACAAAATGAATATTGTTGAACGGGCAAAGAAAATAATTCTTCAACCAAAAAACGAATGGATAGTTATTCAAGAGGAAAACAGTGATGTCTCACAAATTGTAATCAGCTATTTATTACCATTAGCGTTGATTCCGGCGGTTGCTAGTTTTATTGGTTACGGTTTCATTGGTATAGACCTTCCTTTAGTCGGACACGTGCAATCTGTAAGCTGGGGAATAAAACAAGCCGCTGTTTCTTTAATAACAACTGTTGGCGGCGCATTACTTACAGCATTTATTATTGACGCACTTGCACCTAATTTCGGTGCGGTAAAGAATTTTAATAAAGCAGTTCAGCTTGTTGTTTATGCCTATACGCCGGCAATGGTCGCCGGTATCTTATTAATACTTCCTTCATTATCCATCATTGCTGCTCTTGCTGGAATTTACGGACTCTATCTATTATATCTTGGTATAGTGCCTTTGATGAAGGCGCCGCAAGATAAAGCGACTGGTTATTTTATAGTGAGTTTAATAGTTACAATTTTAGTGTTTGCCATTCTTTCCTCCGTATTAGGAACAATTATAATTGGTAACATCTTTTATTAATCAAACAACAAATTGAGAATGAAAATGAAAAAGTTATTTTTAGCAATACTTGCATTAACACTAATTGCTTCGTGTTCTAAATCTGATAAACCCGAATCAACGGCGGAAGAAGCAAAATCATCAACCGAAACAACCAAACAAACTCCAAACAAACGATACAGCATCAAATCCGGATATGTAATTTACAGTGCACCAATGGGCACGACTCAAACTCTCTACTTCGACGATAACGGCGCAAGAGAAGTTTCTATTACTGAAGTTGATTTGGGAGTCGCAAAAGTAAAAAATATCGAAATCCGAAGAGATGGTTTCTCGTATAATTATGAAGAAGGGAAAAACGAGGGAACAAAAAGCAAATGGTACGTTCCTTCCAGCGTTGATTATTCCAAAGCTGATTCCGAAACAATAGAAAGATATAAAATTAAGGATCTCGGCACCGAAGTTATTGCTGGTAAAACATGTAAAAAATTTAGCGCTGAATTCGGTAGCTCACCTATGCAAACCTGGGTTTGGAATAACATTATGGTTAAATCCATTACGAAAATGGCTGGAGAAGATTTTGTAATAGCAGCTACAAAAATTTTCGAAGGTACAGTTGATCCAAAATTATTTGAAATTCCGGTAGGAGTAAAATTTACAGAAATATAAGCTCTGACGAGCCAGCATGATAGAGTCTGTTTCAGAACACGGGAATTGTCTTGCTGAACAAAGCGCTGCATCTGCTTCTTATAAAATAATTTAACGAGAGAGAATCATGGGAAGATTAATCTACATCACACTCATATTAGTTTTTATTTCATCGGTTCTTCCAGCTCAAAAGATACGCTTTGATAAAACCGCCAAAGTTGATACGACAAAAACTATAAGCGAAAAAGAATTAGTAAAAATTGCCGATAATTTTTTTCAGGCATTTTATAAGCAAACTTACGGCGAGGAAAAATTATTTGTAGATGCTCAGCTTAGAAGACTGAAGAGCAGCAGTGAAGACCCCGCTAAAGTCTCTAAAGAACTTAGCTCGATGGCTGTTTATTTTACAGCTACAGGCGATGCAAAAGCTGCCTCCGTGATTTTTTCCTCAGCCGCAGTTAAAGAAGCGCCAAACGATACGTTAATTGTAAATAACTTCGGCGCAATTTTAAGAATGCTCGATTCTACACACGCATCGCTCAAAGTATTGCTCTACGCAAAATCATCATACCCCGACGCACCGGTTATACTAACAAATCTTGGCAATTCTTTATTCGAATTATTCGACGATAAATCTGCCGAATATTTTTATAACAGAGCATTAAAAATAAATCCCGATTTCGCCTACGCACGGCAAGGATTATTCAGCGTTTATCTCAAAAGAAAAAATTTAAGCAAGGCGCTTGATGAGCTATTTAAATCTATCAAACTCTCTTACTCTCAGTCATTAGAAGAAGTGCAAGAGGTTTTGCAAGAATCTCCCAAATATCAACAACCCGAAAAACCAATAGGAGATACTCCGGAAGAAAAACAAAATGCGGTTTCGGAAAATGAAAGCGGATCCAAACTCGATGTGCCGATTGATCAATTATATTTGCCCCCGTTTCCAATCAGGTCTGATTTGTATTCTTATTTAAATAATAAATCAATCGAAAAATTGGATAAAGAAATTGACAGATTAAAAGAAGAAGCTCTAGAAAAACTTTCAGCCGTAGCTAATAAGCTCTCTAAAATGTCTCCGGAACAGATAGCAAAATGGGCAGAAAACTATACTAAACCCAAAAGGATATTGTTCAATAAAAGTGAATTCGGAATGAAATTGCTGGAACAGTATTTTGAAGATCGGTTAAAGAAAATAGAAAAAGAATACCTTTATGATGACAAATTAGTTCATGAAAAGTTTTCAAAAAGTTTGAATGAAATTCAGGATGCATTCGACAAAAAAGCAAAAGAAATAGATAAAGGCGCTCAGGCAGACCCAGCAAAAGCATTTAACAGCCCACATTCTTATCAAGCCCTTTTAGTTGAACATTGCAAAAAGATGAAGAACTTAAATCAGGATTATTTCAACGATTGGGTAAAACTGAACAGAGTTAGGTATGATAAAACAACAGACCTTCTTCATCTTTACTGGATCTACTGCGAGAAGTATCTGAACCAAATCTATGACTTAGACAAATTTGAATCTCTTAATGCAGAGAGAACAATTTTTGTTCTCACACATTACTCCGGTATGATCAAGACCTACTCTTTCAGTAAAATGATATTTGGAATGATGAGTGCGGCTGCTTTAGGAACACCACAAGGTAATTGCCCTGAAGAACCGGCACCGCTTGAAGAGCCCTCCACCTCTGCTAATGAAAAAATAAAAGTTCCTAAAAAGAAGCAGCCCGAATGGCCATTTAAAGAAAAAAGTTTATCAATAGCATTAGGTCCTTGCGGTGTTTCATTAGATTGTGAAAGCATTGGCGCTGATTGTGCCGCCGGTTTAGCCGCCGCGGCAAAATGGAACTATAAGAAAAAAGAAACTACAATCTTTTTGGGCGTAGGGGCAAAAGCAGGATTTGGATTCCGTCCGGGACCTTTGGAAACATTTAAAGGAGAAGCTGTAGTTAAAGCCGGCGCAACTTTTACATTTAACAAGAAAAACCAACTGATTGACTACGGCATTGCAGGCGAAGCCGGTGTGAGTGGAAGTATGGGGAGTTTCTCTACCGGAGGAAGTGTTGATGTAACTGCCACCGCAGTTACCGGAATCGATGTTTCTTATAATCAATCGGCAGGTGCCGGAATATTTTCAATAACAAGATAAATATCGTCTTCAGAAACATCTATTTTTGTGATGTGAAAAAATGAACTTACAGTTAACAATAAAACTATTCGTTTCATCTTTATTCTTTGTATTGCAAATAGAACTATTTTGCCAGGTAGAATATCTACCCGAAAGTCCGGGTAAGTGGAAACCCTGGGAGATAATGAACCATG
>CAMTXU010000015.1:0-20196 GCA_947085815.1 uncultured Ignavibacteriota bacterium
AAAATTTAAAGATACATATAGAATTGAAGCAGCACAGTTAAAGGAAAGGAATCAGATTTGTTTGTATTGCTGCCTAATCATCTTCATGGGATACTAGTGGTAGAGACGAGGCATCCCGCAATTGCGGGACAAGTTGCCTCGTCTCTACAAAACAGATCATATACATTATCTAATATTGCCGGGTCAATGAAATCTGCTGTTTCAAAACAAGCGCATGAAAATGGTCATGATAAATTTTTATGGCAGGTACGTTTTTATGACCGGATCATCCGTAATGAAAAGGAATTGTACAACATCCGAAAATACATTTCTCAGAATCCGCTAACGTGGGAATACAAAAAGAATTTACCTGAAAATATTTCGGATCTCTGAAGTCAAAATGAGGCTGTCTCAAAAGTAATCTTTTATAATAGAATAACCCACGGATGACGCAGAAAAGCAGATTTTCGCAGATTATTTATTTGAATAATTACTTTTGAGTCAGCCTCGGCTAATTGAATTGTAATCATTAAAAAAATGTAAGGGGAGAGACGTGGCGTGCCTCGTCTCTACTTTAATTTATCCGCAAAAACTTTTTTAAACTTCTCCAGCTTAGGTGTAATTACAAAACTGCAGTATGGCTGATTCCCGTTCCGATTGTAATAGTCCTGATGATAATCTTCGGCTTTGTAAAATGTTTTAAGCGGGCTTATCTCTGTGACAATCGGACTATCCCAGATCTTTGCGCTGCTGAGTTCCCGTTTATATTTTTCGGCAAGCTGTTTTTGTTCTTCATTATGATAAAAAATTGCGGAACGGTATTGTGTGCCGGTGTCGTTGCCTTGACGGTTAAGAGTAGTTGGATTGTGAGTCTTCCAAAAAATTTCAAGAAGCTGTTTGTAAGTAATTACATTTGGATCGAAAGTAATTTGCGTGCATTCCGCGTGTCCCGTTTTACCTGTGCATACAGCTTCGTAGGAAGGATTTGGAACCGAACCGCCGCTATAGCCGCTTTCTACTTTTATTACTCCTTTTACTCTTTGAAATACTGCCTCTGTACACCAGAAACAGCCGGCGGCAAATGTAGCTGCTTCATAATTGGATGTATCAATCATTGCGCCCTCCACTTTCGCTTTAGCGTTGTTTGAACAGCCTATAACTGCAACTAAAATGAAGATGAATATTTTTTTTCTCATATATAAGCCATCTGTTAATCTGTTAACAAACAAACGTGCAAAATCGTTTCATGATTTTTTGACGAGGCATAGAATTACATTATAAACGTATAGACGCACCATGGGGCGTCTCAAAAAGACATTCAATTTACTTTCCGGTCATTGCGATTCCGCGATAGCGGGAGAAGCAATCTAAATTAGAATTAGAAAATGCATTGCAATGCGTCTATTTTTCTGCCGGTTATTAGTTCAATATCCAGTAAAAAATAACTTGATATAGTCTATATAATTCTTAGTTTTGTAGTAGAAAAAACCCCCCAGCATAGTAATTAGCTCGAACAAATAGATAGATAATGTAAATTCTTTTGCAGTTTGAGGTCATTAATGCCCAAAGCAATCCAGGAAGTTAAGCGGCTATCCGCTGAAACAAACTTCTTTGCGGATAATGAAATTTACGGTGAGTCCGCTCAAGATATTTTAACCGAAACAAAAAAACCATTTAGAGCTTTACTTGAACTGCCTCGTAATTGGTGGTCAAGCCATTCTACCATTGGAGCTAATAATAAATTGAAGAAGCTCGATCTATTCAAAATTAACCCGGGCAAAATAGATCTGCATAAATTACCAAAACCTGCCAACTGGAATATTGCCGATGGCGATTATATCTATGAAATGTCTGAAAATGAAGAGAGACAAATCTACTCTATTGAAGAGAGAAGAAAACTGGAAAAAATTTATTTTGGAGTTGCTCTATTTTTGGCGTCTCTTATTACACTCCTCTTCTCTTATGCTGCTTCTTCTATTAAAAATTTTTAAAGCATGAGGGTGCTTATGAAAAGAATTTTACTGCTTCTATATTTTTTAAGTAGTTTTATTTACGCCCAAAGTGTTGGTGATTTTGGCTCAGCAGGAACTGGAAATTGGGGGGCTACGAATGCCAATTGGAAAACGTGGGATGGAAGCGGTTGGAACGGTACTCCAGCTGGGGCACCAACATCTTCTGACAATGTGTATATTCGATCAGGTCATACGGTTACACTAGATGTTAGTGGTAAAAACTGTAAAAATCTAATCGTTCAGAGTTCTGGTAAGTTGTATGACAATTCATCATCTGTCAGATATATAAATGTCTTCGGAGATGTAACATGTGATGGAACAATTGGTAATGGATCAACATTAGACGGGATAAGTTTTAATATTGAGGGTACATCCTGTACTATTAGTGGAAGTGGCACTTTCGATGCTTTAGTAATTAGAAAAAATGCATCAACTAATCTAACTACTACATTAACTGTTGCACGTGATGTAAATTTACGAAACGGTGGGACAGCCTTTTATAACAATATTGGGGCAACATTTGATCTCATTATAAATTCAGGGGTGACATTTTCCATAGTGGGTGATGGAACAACGGCGGGATCTGTTTCTATAGATGGTATAGCAGGATCTGGTAGTAATGCCGCAGGTGGAACTATCACAGTTAATGGAACTCTCACGATAAGCGGATCTTATGTTACTCCAGGTTCTTTGATACTTACCAATAATAATACATCACGTTCATGTAATTTATCTATCGGCACTACCGGTAGTGTAAATATACCTTCATTAAGTATAACTTCAAGCGGTTCAGCTGGCTCATCCTTGGCAATTAGTAATGGTGGAGTTCTAAATTTTACAAGCTCTGGATTCGGAAGTTTCACTTCTACAAATTTTACTTACACATTTTCTAGTGGTTCAACAGTGCAATATTCCGCTAGCAACGACCAAACAATAGGTAATCCAGCATCTTATTCAAATCTTACTTTATCTGGATCGGGTACAAAAACGCTAAGCGGTGCTACAACTATTTTTAAAACATTAACAATTGGTTCGAGCACAACTCTTGCTGATGGTGGATACACACTAACTGAAAATGGTAATCTATCAAATTCTGGTACGCATAGTGGTGCAGGAAAAATTTTATTAAGCGGTGGAAGTTCGCTTCACACACTTTCTGGTACAGGCACTTATCAAAATCTAGAATTGAGCGATGCTCTAGGTGCTACATTAAGTGCCAACACAACAATAGCTGGAACTCTTACACTTACCAGCGGAAATATAACAACAGGTGCCTACACACTAACTCTTGGATCGAGTGCAAGTTCTACCGGTTCACTAAGCAGAACCTCAGGTACAATCATTGGTAATTTTGAAAGATGGTTCGCTACCGGAACTAATTCCTCTTTTGTTTTTCCAGTAGGAACCTCAAGTAACTATAGACCTGTAACTATTTCAACTTCCGGTGTTACTACGGGTGGTAAAATTTTGGTGTCACATACAGATGGTACTGACGGAACTAATTTATCTTCCAGTGTGACCGATGGTTCTTATACAATTAATAAACGTTCAAATATGTACTGGACATTAACCGGAACAACTATCTCTGGTGGAACTTACGACCTTTCGATGGATGGAAGCGGTCAATCTGGAATCACTGATGCAACAAAGCTTAGAATAATACATTCAACTGATGGTAGTTCTTTTGATGTTCAAGGAACACACTCTGATGGAAGTGGAACGGTTGTAAATCGCACCGGAATTGCAATCGGAACATTTAGCAGATTTTATATTGGAAGTAATATTTCAGACAATCCGCTTCCCGTCGAGCTTGTCTCATTCTCCGCATTTATAAATAACAAAACCGTAAACCTCAGATGGAGAACCGCGACGGAAATGAACAACTATGGGTTTGAGATTGAGAGAAGTGATAAGGCAATAGGCAATAGTGTAAAGTGGGAGAAGATTGGATTTGTAAATGGAAACGGAAACAGCAACTCGCCGAAGAATTATTCATTTACAGATGAACCGTACGGCGGAAAGGAGTTTAAGTACCGTTTAAAACAAATTGACTTCGACGGCGCATTCGAGTATTCGGATGAAGTTAAAGTTGTATTGGAAGATGTAAATACATTTTCTCTGGAACAAAATTATCCCAATCCGTTTAATCCATCTACAAAGATAAGCTATACGATCGCTCAAAAATCTGATGTAAAACTGAGAGTATATAATGTTCTCGCACAGCTTCAAGCAGAACTTGTAAACGAACAGCAGGATGTAGGGCATTATCAGGTTTTATTTAACGGAAGTAATTTACCGAGCGGTACATATTTCTATAAATTAGAAGCCGGTAAATTTGTTGAGGTAAAGAAATTTTTATTGGTAAAATAAATTTTTGTAGAGACGTCATAAATAACGTCTTTTTTTATAAAGATATCATGCAAAGAAATAGCACGCAGATTATTATGATCTTTTATGATTTGCTATGATCATAAAAAATCTGCGTTCTATTAATAAAAAAAGTTATACCCTCAATTCAGAAATTATAACCATAATAACACTGAACCACTTACCCGAAAGATTACTGGGCTGATATTTAGTTAAAAATTGTTAAATACCATCAACTTTGCCCCCTACAAGTACATCTAAATTAAACCTTTTATAAAATTGCGGTGTTTGATTTACGTAAATAGTTTTTTAATAAAAAAGAATGGATCCAGCAGATGAAACACTTTTCCGGTTTTAAGTTTTTAATAATTCACTTAATGTTTCTCAATGCAACACTGATACTCACAGCTCAGAATATACCTCAAAACATGCCGGGTGGCGGACAGGGGCGGCGTTTTGATCCATCTATGATGCAAGCTGCGGGAAAAATTTACGGTTCCGTAGTTGACGCGCAAACATCTGAACCCATTGAATACGCTAATGTTGTTGTATTTAAGTGGAGAGATTCAACCGTTGCTTATGGAATTGTAACTAATGATAAAGGCAATTTTGAAATAAATAAAATGATGCCCGGCAGATACTTTATGAAAGTATCGTATATCGGTTATGCAACAAAAAGATTCGACTCTCTCTTCGTAATGCCGAATAAATTGGAATCTAATTTTGGTGTTGTAAAACTAAGACCAAAAAATGTGAACATGAATGAAGTTGTTGTTCAGGGACAGAGAGACGCGTTGACCGCAAACCTGGATAAGAAAGTTTACAATGTAGATCAAAACATGGCACAATCGGGCGGAACTGCCGTTGACGTAATGCAGAATGTTCCTTCGGTATCTGTTGACGCCGATGGCGGAGTTTCGGTAAGAGGAAATGCGAATATAAATGTTTTAGTAGATGGCAGACCAGCGGCTCTTGCCGGTTTCAGCGGTTCTGATGTTCTTGCTCAAATTCCCGCAAGTCAAATTGAATCTATCGAAATAGTAACCAATCCTTCTGCAAAATACGATCCTGAAGGGACAGGCGGTATAATCAATATCATTCTTAAAAAGAAATCTAATCTTGGCGTCAACGGAACATTAATGGGTAATGCCGGAACTAAGGGAAGATACAATTCATCATTAAATATGAATTTGCGCGGTGAGGATTTTAATATTTTCTCAAGTTATGACGGCAGATTTTTTAATATGAACGGAGGCGGTTCAACCCTGCGGACATCAACATTTCCTTCTCCAATGGGAGATGTAACTTCCACATTAGATCAGAGTTCCACTTCACTGAACACAATGAATAATCACAGTATTAATCTTGGTGCAGATTATTATTTAGCCGAGAGAGAATTTGTAACACTTTCAACTCAGTTTAGATTTGGAAGCTTCAAAAACAACAGCTTTAACGGAAACTTAAATCTTGTTGGCGTTAACACCGTTCAAAGCCAATTTGATAGACTTACAGATGGCAGACGTGACAATAGTTCCGGCAATTATACATTGAGTTACAAAAAAACATTTGAAAACCGTGCGCAGGAATTAACAGCAGACATATTATATTCGCAAAGTTCTATGACGAACGATTCCAAAATCACTCAGAATTATTCTTACCCAAATAAATCAACTTCTCTTCAAAAAACATTATCGGATAACACAAATAAACTCTGGCTGCTTCAATCGAATTATGTTCAGCCGTTAGGAGGCTGGGGCAGATTGGAAGGGGGATTGAAAAGTCAGATAAAAGATTTAACAATGGTAAACGATTACCTTAACTGGGATCCTATTGCTCAAACTTATGGTGCTGGCAATCAGATCAACAATAATTATTTCTATAAAGAGCAGGTACACGCCTTATTCGGAATTTTTTCCAATTCGCTCGGAAGTTTCACAACTCAAATCGGTCTCCGCGCGGAACAAGTTCTGGTCAAAGGAGAAAGTTTTGTTACTGGTCAAACGTATGAGAGCAGTTATTTTGAAGTCTATCCAACGGTTCACCTCCGCTATAATTTTAATGAACTTGATGAAGTTCAATTGAGTTACAGCAGAAGAATAGACCGTCCGCAGAACAGACAAATAAATCCTTATGAAGACCGTTCCGATTCATTAAATATTTTCAAGGGCAATCCTAATTTAAGACCGCAGTTTCATAATGCTTTGGAACTTGGTTACACAAAAACGCTTGGTAAGTCATCAGTGGTTACAAATGTTTTTTACAGGCAGAGTACAAATTTAATCAGCACAATAAGCACGCTTTTACCGAATGGTGTTACTTATTCAACATTTGAGAATATTTCAAAAGGGCAATCATACGGCGTTGAGCTGATAGCTAACTCACCTGTAACGGATTGGATGCGATTGAACGGAAGCTTTTCATACTTTAATAATAGCGTTGATGATCTGGGAACTCTCGGCGGTACAAACTCTGCTAATAGCTGGACGGCGCGCATGACTTCAATGATGACAGTTTCTGAAGGATTGATTGTGCAGATGTTGTTTATGTACAACTCTCCAACCATTCAACTCAGTACAGGCAGTGTTGGATATACCGGTGGTGGAAGAGGCGGCGGAGATATGGGTGGAGGCGGTGGTATGTTCTTTGGCGGATCTTCTGCTCAAACTAAAATGAAAGAAATGTATTCGATGGATCTGATGGTTCGAAAAGATTTAATGGACGGAAGATTATCTGTAACTATGAGAATTTCAGATCTGTTCAATACCCGTAAATTCAACACAGAGACTACCGGTCTGAATTATTATATGATCAACAATAGAACTTTCGATTCACGCATCCTTAACATTGGCATTTCATACCGTTTAGTTGATACCAAGGGCAGAATGATGGATCAAGAAAAACGCAGAAGAATTGAAGAGGGTTATGACGAATTATAATGCTCGATGCATATAGAAAAGAAACCCCGGTCTTGTTAATGGAGCGGGGTTTTTTTTATCTCCAGAGAGATCTGAAATATTCAAATTGTCATTCCCGTGTAAAGGCATAGGCGTCAACTTAACAAAAAATTCTCCAATAGAAATTTGAATCCGGCAACTACCGGATGTCCCTCATATAACAAAATATGGGTTTTATATATCATCCCTAAAGGGATTTCATCCTTTTTTTGTTCATTTTTTCTATAAATATATAATCCCTCTGGGATTATGAATTCTAAATCCCGTTAGGGATGATATATAGGTTTCAATTAGCAAAAGAACAACAAGGTAATACTAACAAAGAGCACTTAAGTTTTCGCATATTATAACGGTTCATATAATACAGTAATCTAAAAAATCATAAAATTAAGTTGACACCTATGCGTGTAAACGGAAATCCATTAAAATTACATTTGATTTCCACTTTAGCGGGAATGACAGATGCTCAAGAATAATTTTTCAGAGGCATCCTCCAATTATTAAAAATTTGCTGTAAATGTTTATATTTATCCACGAATAACTTTAATACAGAGACTATAAAATGAAAATTATTTTTAAAGAGGTAAACTCTAAAGGCGGATTGAAAGAATTTATCAAATTTCCATTCGAGCTTTATAAGGGAAATAAATATTGGGTTCCACCCCTAATTTTCGATGAATTGAAAACTCTCAGCAAAGAAAAAAATCCCGCGTTTGATTTTTGTGAAGCTAAATATTGGCTGGCTTATAAAAATAATAAGATTGTCGGAAGAATTGCCGGAATCATTAATCATAGGTACAATGAAAAATGGAATCAGAAGTCGGCACGCTTCGGATGGATCGATTTTATTGATGATAAAGAAGTTTCCTCTGCATTGATTGATCAGGTTATCGCATGGGCAAAAGAAAAAGGAATGAACAAAATTCATGGTCCTCTGGGATTCACCGATTTTGACGGCGAAGGTATGCTGACCGAAGGATTCAATGAGTTAAGCACTTTCGGCTCTATCTATAATTATTCGTATTATCCAAATCATATTGAGAAACTTGGATTTGAAAAGGACGCCGACTGGATAGAATTCTCGGTTAAGTTCGATCCTAATGTAGCCGGACCGGAAAAAGTTTCCCGAATTGCCGAGGCGGTTGCGGAAAGAAATAAACTGCACATACTAAGAGTTAAAAAAGCTAAAGAGATGCTTCCCTACGCCAGAGAAATATTTTATCTCATAAACGAAGCGTATAAAGATCTTTTCGGTTTTGTTGAATTGACCGACAAACAAATTGACATGTACGTTAAAGCTTATTTCGGTTTTATTAAAGCTGATTACGTCCCGATAATTTTGGACAGTAACAATAAAGTTGCCGCATTTGGCATTACAATGCCTTCTCTCTCTGTAGCGGTTCAAAAAAGTAAAGGGCGGTTATTTCCATTCGGGTTCATTCATATTCTACGAGCGATGAAAAATAATCCCGATGTTGACTTATACTTAACCGCGGTTCGCCCGGAGTTGCAGAACAAAGGTGTAAACGCTATGCTGATGAATGAGATGCACCAGGTTTATGCCCGGAATAAAATACAGAGGGTTGAAACTAATCGCGAGCTTGAGGAAAATGCTAAGATCCAAGCACAATGGCGCTTTTTCGAAAACAGACTTCATAAACGAAGACGCTGCTATAAGAAATCAATTTAGAAACAAAGTAAATTTTTTCACCGCCGAGACGCTGAGGAAAATGCATCAAGATGAACTAAACCGAAATAGTGGAATAATATTAGATTCTGCAATTGAAGTGCATAAACAATTGGGACCAGGTTTATTGGAAAGCGTTTATGAAATTTGTTTATTTAAGGAATTATGTTCACGGAAATAGTTTGTAAAGAGACAAGTTCCGGTTCCCATCGTTTACAAAGGTGAATATCTAGATGCTGATTTTAGAATAGATTTATTAGTTGAAAGAGAAATAATTATTGAATTAAAAGCCGTTGAAATAATTTTGCCTGTTCATGAAGCTCAATTATTAACATATATGAAGCTTGCTGAAAAACATCTTGGTTTATTAATTAATTTTAATGTTCCAAAATTAATTGAAGGATTTCGCCGAAGAGTTTTGAATTTCTAACCTCTGCGTCTCTGCGGTGAAAAGGAAAATATGCAAAAGATATTTCTTTTATTACTGCTGACTTCTTATGCTTTTTATGCGCAGGAGAATAAGTCAATTCTTCAGCTTGAGAAAGAATACTATTCACATGGTACTCAGCACACCGAACCGGTTCCAATTCCCATTACTCTTCAAAAACACAATTCACCTAACGGCAATAATCTCACAAAAACAGTATTCGGATTTTTACCCTGGTGGGAATATGCAGCCGGCTCTCATCTGAATATTCGATATGACTTACTAACGCACATTGCAATTTCTTTTTTTGATTCGGATGGGGATGGGAAAATAACCGATCCTTCATACTGGCCCTGGAGTAAGGTTATTAGCGACGCCCGCTTAAACAATGTTAAGTTGATTATGTCCGTCAGCAATTTCAACCCGGATCAATTACATAAATTACTAACTGACCAGACATCAAAGCAGAATCTGTTTAATAATATCTGGCAGAAGATGTTCAGTTATGGATTCGATGGTGTCAATATAGATTTTGAAAATCTTGCAGGTGGTGACGAAGGCAACACATTAAATAGTTTTATGAAATCACTAAAAGATTTCATAAAGTTGAAAAAACCATCGGCAGAAATTTCTTTTGATTCTCCAATTGTAAAATCCGGAATCTGGGATTTTAAGGCTCTTGCCGATGCGTGCGATTATCTCTTTATCATGGGATATGATTTTTACGGAAGCTGGAGTAATACTACAGGTCCATCTTCACCGCTGGCAGGAGAAGGTTATGGCTTGACATATTCATTAAACAATTTTTATTCACTCGTCTCACCGGAAAAATTAATTCTTGGCGTGCCCTATTATGGAAATTACTGGAAGACAAATTCGGAAAAAGCTTACGCGAAGGTTTTACCTTATGATTCATCCAAGACGGTAAATAATTGGGTAAAACCCTCTCTTCGTTATAAAGAAATTATTCCTCAGTATGCGGCAAAAAAAAAAATGTGGGACGAAGTTTCGCGGACACCTTGGCTTCTCTGGGGGCAAGATACTTTATGGAATCAAATATGGTATGATGATGAGACCTCGCTTTCACTAAAATATGATTTGGCTATTTCAAAAAATCTGAAAGGCATTGGTATCTGGGCATTAGGGTACGATGATGGACGCACCGAGTTATGGAATCTGATAAAAAATAAATTTACTCCGACAAATATCGAGATTACTCAAGCGTATTATCCTCATAATTTTGAATTACATCAGAACTATCCCAATCCTTTCAATCCGGAAACAGTAATCAGTTATCAGTTATCGATTGCCGGTCATGTTTCCTTAAAGGTTTATGATCTGTTAGGACAAGAAGTTGCAACTTTAGTGGATGAAGTTCATGCCGCTGGAATTTATAGCTCTACATTCTCCACTCTACATTCTACACTATCAAGTGGAATTTATATCTACTCATTGAATGCTAATGGATTTATCCAGTCGAAAAAAATGATTTTTCTTAGGTAGAGTTTTTGAATCTTTTATTCCGATATTACATCAGATCTTTACAATAACAAGGGAGTTAACATGAAAAAGAATGTTGGCAGTATTGATAAAGTTGTACGTGTAGTTCTCGGCTTGGTAATTATCGCGCTTGGAATTCTCAATCAGAGCTGGTGGGGCTTGGTAGGAGTTCTTCCAATATTTACCGCAACCCTTGGCTGGTGCCCGGCATATCTCACGTTTGGTATTTCAACATGCAAAACTAAAACGGTAGCAAAATAAGATTTTTAGGAGGCACCTACTGAGTGCCTCTTTATTACTATTTTCGGCAGGAACGTTGACTTCGGATTCGGGAATAAATTCAAATTTCCACCATTGTGCTTTGGTCTTAAATTCCTCTTTTTTATATTGTGAGAGCTAAATGAAGAAAGGAATAATTGGCTGAGAGGAACTTTAATATTACCAGCGATTACGCTGAAGTAATCGAGATAAATCAGCATATAAGAGAATATTTGACTGATAATAGGCTGGAAGAACATCTTTGCAATGCTGTTGAAATATGCCTTACCGAAGCGTTAAACAATGTAATAAAGCATTCCTACGACGGCGACAATTCCAAGTTGATTGAAATCATCATCAAAAAAAATTCTAAATTACTCGAAATCGAAATAGTCGATACCGGTTCCCCAAGAAAGAGTTTGGTAATTAAAGATTTAGATTTTGATCCGACAGATATCGAAAATTTACCGGAAGGCGGTATGGGCTTGTTTATCATAAAGCAGCTTATGGATGAATTGAGTTACAATTCAAAAGAAGGTAAAAATTATTTCATCCTCAAAAAGTGGTTGATTTAAACCATTACCCCAAAATAAAAGTCTAATTGGCGAAACTCACACTTGAAATCATTGTATAAAGTCATTCTTCTTATTCTCATAATTAAATTTATTCACTAATAAAAACCGGCATTCCTTTGCGAAATATAATAGTCACATTTCTTCTCTTAACGGTTTCGATATTTGCGCAGGACTCAACCCGTAGTGAAGCGTTTAAAGATAATTTCCCGCGTAAATATCCACTCATTAAAGCAAAATATCCTTCATATTCTCTAATAGCCGGGTATGTTTTAGTAACCGAGGCAAACCGGCGCGATCCATACGCAGAGCACGAACTTGGTCTTCGTTATCTACTAGCTAACGGATTTCAGGCAGATACGGCTAAAGCAATTTATTGGATAAAAAAAGCGGTTGATCAAAACCTTCCTTCGGCACGTTTCAATTATGGAATTATGCTTTATAACGGAGTTGGAGTTCCCTGGAACCCTTTTGAGGCATTTCAAAATTTTAAGGCTGCTGCTAATGCCGGCATACCCGACGCACAGTTTGCAGTAGGATTGTCATACACCGATAATCTTGTACTTAATAGAGATTTAAATAAAGCATACGACTATTTCAGATTAGCGGCTGCGGGTAAATATGAGCCGGCTAAGGAGGCTATTAAACAATTATTTAAGAGCGGTTTTTCACCCCAGCGAGATTCTATTTCAAAAAAGGATATTCAAAATGTACTTAAGCAGGGTGAAGAGACAACTCAATTGATGAATCCCAATTGGGATTGGGATTTTTATGATTTCGACAAAAAAGATAAGAAAGAAGATCTGATTAATGATGTACTCAAGAAAAAACCTGAGGAGTTGAAAATATTTCTTGGACTGGATAACCTCTCGAAGCAGACTATGCCTAAAGATACAAGCACCATTGGTTTGCTTAAGTTCGCCGCAGAGAGCGGAAGTCCTGAAGCCCTTTTAATTATTGGACGGGCTTACGAGAATGGAATAATTTTTCAGAAAGATTTAGTGCTGACGGTTGTAAACTATCTGCGCGCGTATCGTTTAGGCTCTCTTAAAGCCGGTGAATATTTATTTAGTATGATTCAATCAAAAGAACTCTTCGCCAAATTAAAAGAAAAAATTGCGAGCGGTGATGCTAATGCACAATACGCTTGGGCGGGAATTGCCGCACTCGGATTTGATAATCAAATTTCAAACCAGCAAGCTCTCGATTTTCTAAAGAGCGCAGTCTATAAAAAACATATTCCGTCAATGATTGAAATGGGTTTGCTTTATTCAACGGGAACTCTCGTTCAAAAGGAGAGACAGAAAGCAATTGAATATTGGAGTCTTGCTAAAAAACTCGGCAGCAAAGAAGCTGCTGTTCGAATAGCATTCAGCGATCTTGTCGATTCCAATTCTCAGAATATTTCCGATGAGATTAAAACTCTGGAACAGATTTCCGATGAGGGTTCGGTGCTTGCTCAGACTGCCCTTGGGTTTTGTTATGAAAAGGGATTAGGAGTGAAAGAAAGAAAAGGTATTGCGGTTCGACTGTATCGCCACGCAGCTCAGCGCGGAAATGAAACCGCTTTCAACTCGCTTAAGCGAATGTATGATGAACTTAGGCCTGAAGACAATGAATTTAAAATCTTCGAAATAAACTAACCGGCTTTAAGAATTACAAAAGTAATATCGTCATTTTGATATGCATTACCTCTAAAGACAGTCAATACATCAAGCAGTACTTTTTTAATTTCTTCTGCGGATTTATTCGAATTGTTTTTGATAATACGCTTGATAGAGTCCTCGCCGAAAAGTTGAAAATACTGATTCATCGCCTCGGAAATTCCATCCGTGAAGAAGAAAATTACATCCCCGCTTTCCGGATTAATTGTAACTTCTTCTATAGTCTTTTCGAAAACACCTTTATCATTTAATCCGATTCCGAGTCCCTGCGGGCAAATAATTTCGATTTCGTTTGTGCTACATTTAAACCAATAGGTGGGCATATGTCCCGCCCGGCAGATTTTTATTGATCCGTCATTTTCCACAGATGCCATCGACAGAGTTAAAAAATATTCCCGTCTAAGATTTTTAGAAAAATATTTTTTTAAGTTGATTATTATCTCCTTCACGCCGCTAAAATTTTCCAACAGCATATGAATTATAGATTGCACACGCACCATATAAAGAGCCGCAGCCATCCCCTTGCCTGAAATATCTCCCACTACTATGTATGATCTTTCCGTCGATTCGATAATATCAAAGTAATCGCCGCCTACTTCACGCGCGGGTTCATAATGGGATACAATTTGGTAATTACTAATAGTGGCAGAATGTTTTGGTATTAAATCAAATTGAATTTTGCGGGCAACGTCTAATTCTCCACGTGCGGAAAGTTTATCGGCAAGTTCAAATGCGAGAAGAAGATTTAGAATTATAAAAGCCAATAAGGCGTAACCATGGTTCACGCTCGAATAACCAACAACAAAGAAGAAAAGAGACGCCAGATAAAAAGCTCTTCTGGCTGCGCTTAGCTTAAGTATAAAGGCATTAAATAAGCTTCTTGCAAAAACCAGACCTCTGCCGAATTTGCTTTTAGTTGGATCCGGTTTCGGAATCTCTTTTGCAAAAAATTCATAAACTTCTCCGGCTTCTCTCTTGATGAGCCTTTCAATTTCTTGATAGCTTAAATCGCTCGTGTAGAGATCGAATAATCTTTTTATCGGGTTCGAATTGGGCACTTTTCTCTAAATTTTTCTGAATAATTAGACGGACTAATTGTAACTATGTTTGATTTTTCAAAATAATTCGAATCTTTACCGTAAAATAGGTCATTCCTGGTAATATCTTTTCATAGAAGCCTCTGAAAAATTAACAATTGTCATGTTGAACAAAGTGAAACATCTCAAATTTAGAGCGTAAAGAGACTCTTTACTTCGTTCAGAGTGACAGTTTCAAAATAATTCAGAGGTCTCTCATAATAAGTAAAATGATGTTCTTTTGAATATCAAGAATCAATTACCTATTTTTGATCCACGTTATCCTATTATTTATTCTTTACACAGAAAGAAATCATATGATTTGGAAAATAACACTTTTCATTCTGATGTGTTTTGTAATTATAACGGGAATATCTTTCCCGATAGTTGTCAAACCAACATCTTGGACCCAGTTTCCAATAATTCCCGGTCTTGAGGAGAAAGCTAAAATAATTTTCTTTCATGTACCAACCGCCTGGCTTTCGGTTGTTGCCTTTCTAATGGCTATGGTTTACGGAATAAAATATTTACGAAATAAAAATTTGGATGACGATTCGCGATCATCCGCCGCGCTTCAACTTGGAATGATGTTTTCCATTCTGGCGACGGTTACGGGTTCAATCTGGGCAAAATTTAATTGGGGCTCTTTCTGGAACTGGGATCCGCGGGAAACAAGTATATTCATTCTCTTGTTAATCTACGGCTCTCTTTTCGCGCTCCGCTCAGCTATTGACAATGAGGATAAACGCGCCAGACTATCTGCTGTCTATTCTATTATCGCATTTTTGACCGTGCCGTTTTTTATCTTCATTATGCCCAGAATTATGATGGGCTTACATCCGGGTTCTCTGGAAATTGATCCTGTAACAAATAAGGTTGTTCAGGGAACAAATCCAGTTGTAGATTTTAAGATGAACGGCAGTATGCGGCTTGTATTTTTTGCGTCACTTGGCGCATTTACTATACTTTACTATTGGATGTGGAGTCTCCGGTCGAAAGCCATCATCATTCATGAAAATTTTTCAAAAAAATTAAACTGAGGTAAAGTTTGGAAAACGGATTTTTAGAATTTCTAGAGAAAAACTCGATATATATAGTTCTATTTATTGTACTTGTTGTTTGGGTTGGAATATTTATATTTTTGCTCAATACAGATAAACGTCTTAAAGCAATCGAAAAAGAATTAAAGGAGAAATAAGTAATGAAAAATAAATATATCTTCGGCGGTGGTATTATAGTAGTCTTTCTTGGTGTGATGATCTATCTCTTCACTCAAACTAATGTTTCTTACGAACAAAATTTCACTAAAGTAATGCAGTCCGGTAAAACTATTAAAGCTACCGGTACCTGGGTTAAGGAAAAAAGTTACGAACTTGATAAAACCAACAACATGTTTATTTTCTTTATGAAGGATACTGAAGGCAACGTAATGAAAGTATATTATCACGGATCAATTCCAAACAATTTTGAATCCTCAACTAGCGTTGTTGTAACAGGTAAATACTCTCAAGGTAATTTTCACGCAACCGATATTCTCACCAAGTGCCCGTCAAAATATCAAGATCAGCCGGGTCAAAAAGCTAACTCGTAAAGTTAGCAGTTAGGAGATTTTATGATTGGCAACATATTACTCACTTTGGCGCTGCTTGCCGGAGTGTTTACGGTTATTATGTATTATCTAACCTTTAAGGGTTATCAGAATACACTAAAGTTTTCGCGCATCGGATTTCACGCAACGGCAGTTCTTGTTATTGCATCTTCAGCGCTTCTTCTGCATGCCATTCTTACCCATCAGTATCAGTATAAGTATATTTATAATTACAGCGGCAGCGGTCTCTCAACCGGATTATTAATGTCAACTTTTTATGCCGGTCAAGAGGGAAGTTTTCTTCTTTGGACTTTTTTTACAGCAATAATAGGATTGGTACTTCTCGATTATACTTCCAAACGAGGAGATCTTGAACCGCGGGTAATGCTGATTTTTACTCTATCGCTCACGGCATTGCTGGTTATGATCAATCCGCTTCTTAAATCACCATTCAATTACATCTGGATGGAGAGCGACTATATTGATCTGAAGAATATTAATCCGGCTTTTCTTTCTTTTTCGTGGATTCAGAATTTTATCTTCAGCGATCCTCAATCGAACAAGCAATTTGTTCAGATGGGAAAGGAACTCTACTCTTCACTTGTAACAAACAATATCGCTGTTAATGATTTTATAATTCAAGGAAAAGGTTTAAATCCTCTTCTCCAAAATTTTTGGATGCAGATCCATCCACCCATTTTGTTTGTAGGATTTGCTATGTCGGCTGTTCCATTCGCTTTTGCCATAGCGGCAATTCTTAAAAACGAGTATTCTGATTGGGTTAAGCAGGCTTTGCCCTGGGTTCTTACCGGTACATGCGTTCTTGGCTTAGCAATTATGCTTGGCGGTTATTGGGCTTATGGTGTATTGGGTTGGGGAGGTTACTGGGGTTGGGATCCGGTAGAAAATTCTTCTCTTGTTCCATGGATTGTTGGAGTTGCTTCAATTCACACATTACTCGTGCAAAAGAAAGCGCAAGAAAAAGGGGGCGTTGGACGATTTGTTAAAATGAATTTAATATTAAGTGTATTGACTTACTTATTGGTTCTTTATAGCACGTTTCTTACACGAAGCGGAATTCTTGGCGATGCTTCAGTTCATTCTTTTGGCGAGCCGGGAATGATGGTTTATTGGTTCCTTGTTATCTTTCTTGGTGCATTTACAGCATTAGGATTTGGGGGAATTATTTACCGCTGGAAATTTCTAACACAGAATTTCACATTTGAGGAAAATGTTCTTTCACGCGAGTTAGCGTTATTCACCGGCTCCGTTGCGTTAATTGCTTCTGCTATTATTATTCTTGCCGGAACTTCAGCTCCCATTTTCGGCACTACGGTTCAAACAAGTTTTTATAATGAATTGAATCTTCCTATTGCAATTATTATTGGATTGTTAAATGGTTTAAGCGTTTTATTGAAATGGAAAGTTACCGAGGGAAAAGATATTTGGAAGCAGTCTCAGTTTTCTTTGGTTGCTACAGTGATCTTTACTCTGCTTGTTGTAATTGTTGGCGGTGTATATAATCTGATGCATATTATACTCACACTCTCATCCGCATTTGCCCTATTTGTAAATGGAGAAGTTGCTTATAAAATATTCCGCGGAAGGAAATCGTTTGTCGGACCATACATTGCTCATATTGGAATCTCAATTTTCTTGATTGGTGTTCTTGCCACGGGTGGTAAATCAGAGCAAAAGCAGATTGATCTTGTAAAGGGTGAAACCGTTAGTTTGTTTGGGCACCATCTTACGTTTAAAGGTATAGAACCGTTCGAGAATGGAAAGAAATATAAAATGAATATTGAGGTTAAGAGCGGAAGCAGTGTTAAAACAATTTCGCCGGTAATGTTCATTGCCGAGTTTAATAATAGTCTTATGCGCGAGCCCGATATCTTGGTTGGTTTTACAAAGGATTTTTACGTTGAGCCTGTGAGTTATTCAGAAGGAAATGATGCTGAACACAATCATGCTACATCAGTATCTATTCAAAAAGGTGAGAGTACTAACTACAACGGTGCAGAAATTACATTCAGTCAATTCGATTTTCCTCCGGAGGTGCGTGAAGCAATGATGGCTGGAAAGGATTTTCAGATTGGCGCAAAACTTTCCGTAAAGTATAATTACAAAACCACAGAAGTAGAACCGATGATGAAAAGTGTTGCCGGCAAACAGGAACATCTACCGGTTGATTTGAAAGAAGCTAACCTTAGAATTAAACTGGGAAGCATGGACGCGTCCGGTAAAGTTAACCTTGAATTGTCAAAAATATCCGAGGCAAAAAATTCTTTAGAAAAGCCAAAGGAAGTTTTAACAGTTGAGGCAAGCATTAAACCATTCATTAGTTTGGTGTGGCTGGGAGTTATTGTTGTCGTTGCGGGTTTTTTGATCTCCGCATTCAGAAGATCCAAAGAATCGCTCGTTTAATCATTTTCATTTTTATGATGTAGGGAAGGGTCTGTGACCCTTCCGCTGTTTTTTTGAAAATAATTTGCCGCATCGGTTTCCCGGCAGACAACCACCGGGCAGATAAACCGATCTCTACGAATGAATTTATTATTAATCTGCCGATGTAGGGAAGGGTCTGTGACCCTTCCGCTGTTTCTATTTATGATTTGCTTTTGCTGATGGCATCCCTTCGGGACAAATGTTTTCCCGCAAAAGAACTGCGGGACAGGCTTTGACAATATTAAAACCAACGTTGCCGCGCCAATAGTTTCAATCCACGCGCCTGTACGAGGCGCGACCAGATCAAGCGAGATGGCTCACCGGTTCTGGCGGTTTCAATCCACGCGCCTGTACGAGGCGCGACTGTTGCCGGTGATGCCGGTGTAATTTTATTAAGTTTCAATCCACGCGCCTGTACGAGGCGCGACCTTTACCAGTAACATTTGTTCCACAATTAATATTGTTTCAATCCACGCGCCTGTACGAGGCGCGACCAACTCCCCCCGGAGACTCAGAACAAAGTGAGAGTTTCAATCCACGCGCCTGTACGAGGCGCGACTAATTTTCTTCGGTTGTGAGTAGCAGGTTAAATTGTTTCAATCCACGCGCCTGTACGAGGCGCGACCAATTAACCGCTTGAGCACTTCCCCATTGACCTCGTTTCAATCCACGCGCCTGTACGAGGCGCGACCGTTGTAATTTTGTTTTTTGCACCTGTTACCGGCGTTTCAATCCACGCGCCTGTACGAGGCGCGACTACATAACGGGTTCGGTTTTTTCAAATTACATGCGTTTCAATCCACGCGCCTGTACGAGGCGCGACTCCAGAGTGACGCCGGCAGCTTCAGTCATTGCCTGTTTCAATCCACGCGCCTGTACGAGGCGCGACGATTGGTGCTCTACATAATCCTCTGGATTGTAGTTCGTTTCAATCCACGCGCCTGTACGAGGCGCGACATCAGAGCGAATCCGCAGTGGAACATTAATCGACCGTTTCAATCCACGCGCCTGTACGAGGCGCGACTTGTTATCGGCGCCGTCCGGTACACCGGCACCATGTTTCAATCCACGCGCCTGTACGAGGCGCGACTAAGTGCGGCGTTTTTTTGAGGGATTGCGAATTATGTTTCAATCCACGCGCCTGTACGAGGCGCGACCTCCGCAACTATATTGGTTATTGTAGCCGAGCGGTTTCAATCCACGCGCCTGTACGAGGCGCGACATTTAATTACGGCATCAACAATGCCGGGCACTTTGTTTCAATCCACGCGCCTGTACGAGGCGCGACCTGGTGTCATGGTATTACTCCTTTGGTTTAATTGTTTCAATCCACGCGCCTGTACGAGGCGCGACCCATTGATCAAGTATTAAGATCTGAATTGTTAGTTTCAATCCACGCGCCTGTACGAGGCGCGACTCGCCTTGCACATCCGTAGTCATAACTCCGAATAGTTTCAATCCACGCGCCTGTACGAGGCGCGACAACGGGCCGAAGCCGGTGCGGGTGAAAATCCACGTTTCAATCCACGCGCCTGTACGAGGCGCGACATTAGCCATGATTCAACCTTTCTACATCATTTTTCGTTTCAATCCACGCGCCTGTACGTGGCGCGACTGTTCGGGCGATAATGGGAAAATACAAGCATCAGGGTTCAAGCCACGCGCCT
>CAMTXU010000016.1:0-157972 GCA_947085815.1 uncultured Ignavibacteriota bacterium
TTGATTTAAAAGACAGTAGCAGGTTTATTTTCTTTAGATACCCTCCTACAAATCGAGGCGCTGATTATCGAATAGACAAAAACTATAATGTTTTTGATGGTCCCAACTTCGATAACCGCCATGTGTACAAACTGGATGCTAAGGTTGGTGAAACATGGATGGTATTAACAGGTCCCACACGATATAAAGCTAGAGTAAGGGAAGAATACCCGGCTTATGTTTTCGGCAAATTGACTACAATAAAAGTGATTGATTTGTTCTTACTTACAAGAGAAGACACGGTGATTACTGAGAATTCTTGGTTACAATACTGGGAAAAACTTGCCTATGGATTTGGGTTAATATCCCGTGAAGATGGGGCTACACAGCCATTTTTATTGAGAGGATGCAGAATAAATGGAGTTACTTACGGAACAGTAGATGTAGAAGAAGAACCTAAAACTGTTCCTTCTGAATTTGTTCTTTTTCAAAACTATCCCAATCCGTTTAACCCAACAACAACAATAAATTATCAACTACCTGAGAATGGTTTTGTAACAATAAAAATATATGATATGTTGGGAAAAGAAATTGCAACATTGGTAAATGAGAACAAATCAGCCGGTTACTACAAAGTAGAATTTAACGCAAGCAAGCTAACAAGCGGAGTTTATATTTACACGATCAATGCAAACAATTTTATCCAATCAAAGAAAATGTTATTGACGAAGTAATCATCCACAATTGTGAGACGGTCTCTTACCAATCATGTTGAAATAGTGCCAACGGTCGATTCAAATTTCACTCCCCATTCCAATTCAAAACCAATCACAAGACACGTTCTCAGTTTGTCGTAATCGATCTCTTCATTCAAGATTGATTGCAGCTCGGTTGTCCTTTCGTTTAATTCAATAGCAAGATTTCGGCGAGTTTTATCGTCGCAATTCAAATAATCAACCAGTTTTTGGTGAAACGGTCCACACAAAATAGAACCGTGCTGAAGAACCACATTATTTAATTTTCTTTGCGCACTTCCAATCAATTTTTTACCGTTGAACTTTACTTCATTCTTGGCAGTGCTGGCAAAACATAAAACACCTGTAGGCTCTTCAAGTAATTTGGGGAATTCCGGTTGGTATCTTTCCAATTCCGATTTAGCAAGAAGGGGATTATAAATTTCGAGTCCGCGCATTAACGCATTAGAAATTTTGGAATAAATTTCGCGCGGAGAGAATTCATAGTTAAGAGGAAGTATAACCGAATAAGTTAACTCTTCTGCATGAAGAATGGCGCGTCCGCCGGTTGGACGTTTGACAACATCAATTCCATCTTTCTTGGTTTTGGGTCTATCAATATCGTTATAACTTTGATTCGCTCCGAGCGAGATACAATATGGATTCCATTTATAAATTCTGAAGTAAGCTTCTTCCGGATTGCATTTGTGCGCTAAATCGAGATCGAACTCCATATTGTAAGCGCCGGAGCTGGAACGGGAATCGATGAAATGCCAGATCATTTGCGAACTAAACCGCGTGCGGATTTATCCATGAATTCGAGAATACTCTTCACGTGAAGTTGTTCACTGAATTTTTCTTTTATCTTTTCTTTCGCATCGGAGGGATTCATACCTGAATTGTAGTAGATGCGGTAAGTTTCTTTTATTGCATCAATATCTTCATTTGTGAATCCTCTTCTACGTAATCCGATTACGTTCAATCCCATAAAACGTGCAGGGTAACCGGAAGTCATAATAAATGGGGGAATATCCATATTAGCCATAGAGCCGCCGCCTACCATCGCGTGTTTTCCAATTTTACCAAATTGATGCACAGCAGCCAAGCCGCCGATAATCACCGAGTCTTCAATCTCAACATGCCCCGCAACTTGAACTCCATTGGCAATTATACAATTATTTCCAACATGGCAATCGTGCGCTAAGTGAGCGTAAGCCATTATAAGACAGTTTTTTCCGATGCGTGTTTCACCGGTAGCGTGTGTTCCCCTGTGAAGTGTAGCAAATTCGCGTACGGTTGTATCGTCATCAATTTTTAGTAATGTTTTTTCCCGATCGAACTTTAAATCTTGTGGAAGATTTGAAACCGAAGCTCCTTGATAAATTTTTACCCGTTTACCTATTCTCGCGAAGTCATAAACAACTGCGTGAGGTCCAACCTCACAACCTTCGCCAATCTCAACATCATCATGAATAATTGCGAAAGGACCGACAACTATATCATCGGCAATTTTAGCTTTAGAACTTACAACCGCAGTTGGATGAATATTGCTCATATATTATCTGTTTATTTTTCTTTTTGATTTTCTTTTTTAGTTATTGCGCCCATAAATTCTGCTTCGGCAACAAGAACATTGTCTACGTATGCGGATCCTTTAATAGAGAATACCTTACTCTTCTTGCTTAAAACTTCAGCTTCAAGATATAATTGATCTCCAGGCACAACCGGCTTTCTAAACTTTGCTTTGTTAATGCTCATAAACATAACAAGATGGTTTTCCGGATCTGTGAGAGAGTTTAATATAAGAATACCGCTCACCTGTGCCATAGCTTCAACAATTAATACGCCGGGCATAATTGGTTGACCGGGAAAGTGACCTTGAAAGAACGGCTCATTGATTGTAACGGATTTAACGCCGACAACTTTTTTATCCAGATCAAGCTCAACAATTTTATCAACAAGTAAAAAGGGATAGCGGTGCGGAAGAATTCTTTGAATTGCGCTGGTGTCTAATACAACGCCCTCTTTTTTTACGAATTGATATTTTTTTACTAATTTTTTTTGCTGATAAAGACTTCTGATTTTCTTGGCAAACTCTACGTTAGCTTTATGTCCGGGACGTGCGGCAAGAATCTGAGCTTTAATTGGAGCTCCGATTAGTGCGAGATCACCCATCAAATCTAATAACTTATGCCGTACAGGTTCATTCTTGAAACGGGGTTTGTTATTGTTCAAGAATCCTTCGTGACTCATGGTTAAATCATGCTGTAAACCAAGTTTGTCTTTTAGTCTCTTCAGCCCTGCATCATCTATTTCATGATCAACAATTACAACGGCGTTATCAATGTTACCACCCTTAATCAAACCTTTATCTGCAAGCATTTCAACTTCGCTTAAAAAACTAAATGTTCGCGCGGGTGCAAATTCAGAAACAAATTCTTTTTCCAGATCGAATAAACCGGTATGTTGACTTCCGAGCACAGGATTTTGATAATCAACCATAACAGTCATTCTATAACTATCCAGAGGAAGTGCAACAATATCAACTTGCTCTTCTTCATTATGATACATCACGGTTTGGTCTATTACCAAATAATCTTTAGGTGCTTCCTGGGAAACAAATCCGGCTTCAATTAATTTCTCTACATAAGGATTTGCACTGCCATCACCAATTGGAGGTTCAATCCCATCCAATTCAATTGTAATATTATCTATTTGAAGACCGACAATTGCGGCAAGTACGTGTTCAACAGTATAAACTTTTGCGGCGCCAAGACCAAGTGTGGTTCCTCTGGAGATATCGACTACAAAATCTGCGTTTGCTGGAATTTCGGGTCTTCCGCCAAGATCGGTTCTGACAAATTTAATTCCACTGTTCTCCGGAGCCGGAGTAAAAGTCATTGTACATGATGTACCAGTGTGCAAACCAATTCCGGAAAGTGAAACAGATTTTGCAATCGTTCTTTGGAGTTCTAACATCAGTTGCCTTTCGAGGTTAATTCAAAAATTTTGTTTTCCAAAGATGCAATTTTTTCTTCTAACTTTTTAATTTTTTCTGCATAGTTGGGAAGGTTTCTGATGTGTGCTTCAATCTTTAGCATTTTACCCAAATCATCTGCTGGTGAGCCGCGGAATTTTCCGGGTTTGCTGATTGATTTTGATACTCCTGATTGAGCGCCAACAATTACTTGATCTCCTAATTCAATATGACCAACAACTCCTACCTGTCCGGCAAGAATACAATGTTTGCCAATCTTAGTACTTCCGGCAACACCGCTTTGGGCGGCAATGGCTGTGTTTTCTCCAATTGAAACGTTGTGAGCTATCTGAACCAAATTATCAATTTTAACACCTTTTTTAATGGTTGTTGATCCTAACGCGGCTCGATCTATAGAAACATTTGAACCAAGTTCAACATCGTCCTCCAAAACAACATTTCCAATCTGAGGTACTTTTTGGTAAACCCCTTTCTCATCGGGTATATAACCAAAACCGTCCGAACCAATTACGGTATTTGCATGGATAATGACGTTATTGCCTAGAACACAATTTTCACGTATGCAAACGTTCGGATAGATCAAGCAGTTGTTTCCAACTTTCACATTTTCAAGTAGAACAGTGTTGTGATATATGATTGTGTCATCGCCGATGTTACATCCTGCTCCAACTACAACATTTTTTCCAATAGCCACATTCTTCCCGAGTTTGGCTGAGAAATGGACAGATGCCGTAGAATCTACTCCTGATAAATTTATTTTAGGGTTTAAAAAAGTTGTAATGATTTTTTGAATTGCCGCCGCTGGATTTTTTACTTCGATATAACTTATATCCGTCCGACTTTTTTTAAATTCAGGGCTAATAATAACTGCGGAAGCTTTTGTTGTGTCAAGAAATTTTTCATATGCGGGTAAATAGAGAAACGTAAGATCTCCCTCTTTGGCATCTTCGATCTTAGCGAGACCGCTTAATTCAATTTCAGGATTGCCAATAACAACACCGCCGACAAAGTCGGCGGCTGCTCTCAAACTTATTTTCATAAATTCTCACTTAAGTTTTTCGATAACTTCTTTTGTAAGGTCGAATTCTTCTTTCGCGAAAAGGAACATGATATCACCGCTTCTGTCAAAAATGAAATCATATCCATTATCTTTCGCGATTTGCTGGATTACATTGAATATTCTATTCTGAATCGGTTTCATGAATTCTTCTTGCTTCTGAAAAAGTTCTCCTTTCACGCCAAACTTGTCCTGGCGGTATTTGGAAACTTGATCTTCCATTGTAACCAATTCTTTTTCGATTTCAACTCGTTTCTGTTCGCTCAAAATTAGTTTACGCTTGTCGTAATCATCGTACTTGGTTTTCCAATCCCTTTCCATCTTAGAAAGTTCTTCCTGCCATTCCTTGATAATCGCGTCCAGCTTCTTCTGTGCGTCTTGCGCATCGGGAAGCTGTTTCATTATTGTGTCGCTGTCAACATAACCAATTTTTAACTGCGCGTTTATTGTCTGCGTTAAACTTGCAAACAACAGTATCAATAATCCAAATCCGATCTTTTTCATTTTTGAACCCCGGTATTATTTTTTACCACGTTTTAGGAGATCGAGAACTTTATAAGTAATGTCGAACTGAGGATCAGCTTTAAGAAGAACAACTTCGCCTGCTTTGTCAAAAACGAATTGCATATTTTCTTCTTTCGATACTTCATCGATAGCTTTAAAGATTTTTTCTTTAACCGGTTTCATAAATTGTTCTTGTCTAACAAAATATTCGCCGTTCGGCTGATTGAATCTCTGATCTTGATACTGCTGAGCTTTTTGAACTTTCTCTGTATACTTTGCTTCCGCTTTTTGAACATCTTCAGGCTTCATGGTTTTAGCTTGTTTCTGATAATCTTCAGAAATTTTCTGAATTTCAGTTTTCATACTGTCTAAATCTTTTTTCCATTTACTAACCATTCCTTCAAGATCACTTTTTGCTTTTATAGCTTCCGGAAATTGAGCAAGAATAACTTCAGAATCGACATAACCAATTTTTACCGAGGCTGTCTGGGTTTGTGCAACAAGTGCAGTAGAAAAAACAACAAATACAAATAAAAATAATTTTTTCACGTATACCTCTTTTTTAATGTTTGTTAAAAACCTTTACCAAATTGGAAGTGGAACAGCCATTGCGGATCGGCTCCGTCAACGCTCCTTCTGTCAAATCCATATCCATAATCAAAACCGATTAAACCAATCGGATTCAATAAAATTCTTGCACCAATACCAATTGAACGCTTCATATTAAACAAATCGGTTTTTTTGATATCCAAATAAACGTTACCTGCCTCTGCAAAAGCAAGTAAATAAATTGGAATCGGTTCCATTGAAAGGGCAAGCCTGAGTTCTGTTGTAAATTTTGCCATCACACTGCTGCCCCTTACATTACCCGAAGCGGGGTCTTTTAACCCTAATGTACGATCCTCATATCCGCGCAAGGATGTTGTCGCAATTATCAATCCGTTACCGCCCATGTAAAAATACTCAAAAGGCTGTATAGGAGTATTATCTTTCAACTCTCCAATATAGCCTAGTTCGGCGGCAGTGTAAAGTACAAATCTATTACTTCTAAATAAAGGTCTGTACCACTCGGACTTAAATAAAAATTTATAATAGTCGATATTACCCGGCAGAAAGGGTCCTCCGGAAAGTTCGGCGTTTAACGCTATTTTTGATCCGCGGGTTGGGAAGATGGGGTTATCAATATCGGTTCTTGTAACAGCAGCGCCAAGCGTATACTGGCGCGATAGACCGGTGGGGTAATATCCTGCACCGTCAATTACATCATTGTATTGAAAACGCATTGTACCCTGAACATAAAAGAAATCATCCGGCCATGTTAATCTTTTTCCAACGCGAAGTGTAATACCCGATTGCTGAAGATCATATACATATCTTTGGCGTGTATCAAAAACATCGAAGCCGAGAGAGGTTGGTGTGTCCATAAACCAGGGTTCGGTAAAGCCGAGAGAAAAAGTTCTATAGAAATTTCCAACACCAAACTGCCAGTTGAAGTTAAGAATTTGTCCGCCGCCCATTTTAAGAGGTTCGGCTATTGAAAAGTTCGATAATGTAAATCCTACGGCACCGCTAAAACCAAATGCTCCGCTGTAACCAATAGAAGCGTTTAGATAATCGCTCGATTTTTCTTCAACTTTATAACTAATATTAACAATGCTGTCGTTAGCCGGTCTGTAATCTACTCCGGTCTTATAGAGACTTTCCGAATTGAAGTATTGCAGATTAGCGAGTTGCTGCAAGCTTCTTAAGATATACGCGCGGCTGAAATAACTTCCGGGAATTGTATAAAGTTCGCGGCGAATAACTTTATCTTTTGTTTTATCGTTTCCGCCGATATCCACTTTACCAACCTTAAAACGATTTCCCTCACTAATTTTAATTCTGATATCGATTGAATCTGCGGTGACTTTTTCTTCTTTGGCATCGAGTTGGAATCCGAGGTAACCGTTATCCTGATAAAGCGATGAAACATCAGATTGCTTCTCGTTATAATGTAAATTTTGATTAAACTTTTCGAAGTCGAATATATCTCCGTTCTTAAATGCTAGGCGCGCGCTTAATTCTTCTGATGGATAAACTGTATTACCTTCCCAGATGAGTTTTCTTACTTTATACTGATCTCCTTCGTAAACATCAATTATAACGTCAAGATGTTTTTTATCTTCGGAGAAAACAACACTATCGCGAAGAACAACAAAATCTCTATAACCGTTCTTCCTATAAAATTTAGTTAACAACTCTTTATCTTTTTCGAATTTATCTTTCTTGAATTTTGGAGAAGACCAAAATTTCCACCACCGTGGTTCTTTTGTCTCATCAAACTCGCTTATAAGATCACCATCTTCAAAAGCTTTGTTGCCGTTGAATTTAATGCGTTCGATTGTTATTTCGTCCCCCTCGTTTATGTTAAGGATTACGACAGTACGATCCTTAATTTTTCCTACGGAATTAATCGAGGAATTTTTAACTATCTCATAATCGGTTTTATACTCTTTCGAAAAATCTTTTTCATTGCGCCATGTGATAATAACTTTCTCTTCGGCAGAATCCGCTTGAAAGAAAGTGTAATATTCAGGAGTGATATTTGCGCTTAGAAAACCATCCTCTTCATAGAGTGATTTAATCTTCGAGACGAGTCGTGTTATCTCTTGCGGTTTTAACGTTTGCCCGCGAACGATATTGATTTTTTTGTTGATATTATCTTCGCTCAGCTCATCATTACCAACTAAAACAATTTTTTCGAGGCGGGGATATTCTTGGATTCTTAATTGAAGAAAAATTCCGTCGTCAACTTTTTTCTCAATTATAATTTGAACATCTTGAAAAATGCCCAAATTCCAGAGCCGTTTTATTGCGTTGTTTGTCTGATCGCCGGGTACGGTAACCTCATCTCCAACTTTCAAACCGGTATTGGCAATAATTGTGGCGGCATCTGCGGATTTATTTCCGACAACAGAAATGCCGAGAATCTTATAATTAATTTTTTGCGCTTGCGGATAAACTTCGGCTAATGTTACCAGTAAAAAGATTAGACTAAGCTTTAGCCACTTTTTGGGAGTGTATTTTATCATTATGCTCTTTTGTGTGTTTGCTCGATAATTGTTCGCTAACCAAACCAAATCTTCTTTCTCTCTTTTGAAAGTTTTTTATTGCCTCTACTAAATGTTTGCATCTAAAATCCGGCCACAACACTTCCGAAATAAAAATTTCAGAATAAGCTATTTGCCAAAGTAAAAAATTACTGATTCTAAACTCTCCGCCGCTTCTTATAAGCAAATCCGGCTCAGGCATTCCGGCGGTGGAAAGATTTTTTGAAATTATTTCTTCACTTATCTCGTTAGGGTCAATCTTTCCGGCTTTTACCTGCTTGCTTATAACTTTTACAGCCTCAACAAGTTCCCATCTTCCGCTATAACTCAAGGCAAGATTTAATATCATCTTACTATTTTGAGCTGTCTTTTCTAGAGCCGCGTTCAATTCTCTCTGAACTATATCTGGAAGAGTTGATCGATCTCCAATGGTAGTAAGCCTAATATTATTGCTGTTCAACTCGTCTGTTTCGTTTTTAAGGCTTCTAACGATCAACCGCATCAATGTAGAAACTTCATCTTTTGGTCTATTCCAATTCTCTGTGGAAAAAGTATAAAGAGTCAAAACTTTTACACCGAGACCAACACATGTTTGAACAACTTGACGAACGGACTCTACTCCACGCTTATGACCGGCTACACGGGGCAAATTTCTTTTTTTTGCCCACCTTCCGTTTCCATCCATTATTAAAGCGATGTGCTGTGGAATGTTGCCCTGCAATTTTACATCTTCAATCAATTTCTTATCAGCGGCACTAAGTTTTGTAGCCAACTTTTCTTATTGTCCTCAAATTTTGGCTCGAAAAAATAGTTCCCATGACTGTAAATGTCAAGATAAACTAACTTTCAAGATTGACACCAAAAAAGTTCGCGGAATTATTTTGTTGATGAATCAGGTAAGGTTATAATTTTGATATGCTTCTGTGTCTCTTCATCGAGGGAGGAGATTAATAGCGAGGCTTTAACTTGAGAGTTATATGGGACTCCAAGAAAAAGTGTAATTCTGTTTTGCGGGAACCGTGCGGTGTAGTTCGCAAGAAAATCAAGCTTACTTAGAAATGAAGGGTCATTCAATTCCTCGTCAGATACCGTTAGTCCGATAGCAATTTTCTTCTTATACTTTGCAATTGCGTCAACTTCATATTCACCCATGAGTGGTGGGGCGGGTAGATACTTGCCGAATTTTCTGCTCAAGGTTAAATATCCGTGCTGCCATAAATGGTCTATCAAATAGTCAACTCGTTCTCTTTTAATTCGCGGTGCCATCTTTTACCCTAATTAAATCTCGGAATAATTGGAATTACCGGTGAAAATTTCTCGAAGGAAAAAATCTTGATATTGCACATTTTATCATACTCGAACATTTTTATTTCATTTGTGCTGCTGATCTTCCCGTAAAGAACTTTCTTACCATTTTTATTCCTGGCGATATAGTAAGGTTCCAAATTCACTTCTTCGAAACCATACAAAAATTTTACTCTATTTCTATTTATGATGGCAGATGTAAATAACAGTGATTTCATTTTTTCTCCCTCGTTCAATTATAAGTTCTAAAAACGCCGATTACCTTGCCGATGATTGAAAAGTCTTCTCTGTGTTCAATTTCAATCGGAGTGTATTTGTCGTTCTCGGGTTTTAGGTAAATTTTGTTATCGCGTGCAATGAATCTTTTCATTGTTGCTTCATCCTGAAGAAGGGCAACTACAATATCTCCATTAGCAGCATGTTTCTGGGGAGAAACAATTACAAGGTCACCTTCAAATATTCCGGCATTGATCATACTATCTCCACTAACCTTCAAGCCGAAACAATCATCCTTTCTGTTTAATAAGCTAGCATCCACTAAAAAATTTCCTTCGATATTTTCCACTGCCAGTATCGGTTGTCCCGCAGCAACTCTTCCAACAATTGGAATTCCTAATATATTATCGAGATTATGTCTCGATTTGTTTAACGCATTTTCAACCAGCGTTATTGTCCTGCTGGTTTTGCTCTCATTAGAAAGAAATCCCTTTTTAACTAATGCATCGATATGCCTTTTGACGCCGAAAGTGCTGGCAATATTGAAGTGTTTTCCTATTTCCCGGTATGTTGGAGGATAGCCATTTTCATTTGTGGAGGATTGGATGAAATCCAAAATCTCTTGTTGCCGCTCTGTAAGGTCATTTTTCATTATAGTGCTCCTTTGTTCACCTACAATATAGTGAACGAATGAGCACTGTGTCAAGAAAAAAATTTTGTTTTGGATGGTATAAGAGTAAGTGTAAAATGAGAATTGCAAATGGAATGAGTATAACCGGACGCGAAGAATGAGAATTTTTTCCATTTGGTTTGAGAAATCTGCAAAACTGAGAATCGGACTTTAAAGCTGACCCCCTTGTATGGATATTTTTGAGTCTGGATTTGCCGGCGCTATTCTGATAATAAAAACGGTCGTGGTAATTATCACCGCGACCGCCATATAATAGAAAGACTTTTAAATTAAGGGGACTTCTAAAAACAACAAAAATGATCAGCGGAAATCTGCTTTATCTGCGTTTTTCAGCTTTCTATTAAATAAAAAAATGGTTTTGCCATAAGCATCACTATGTGATTAGAAGTCTCCTTAATTGAAACACTTAATCAGTCAACGTAAGTCATCCAGTTGTGCTTGTCTTCAACTCTTCCATAGTAGATGCCGGCTAACTCTTCATATAATTTGGTTCCAAGCTCGCCAGCTTCTGTTTCGCTGAACTGAAGTAGATGCTCGTTAAATTTTAATTTGCTTACAGAGGAGATAACTGCCGCAGTTCCGGTTCCAAACATTTCTATTAAATTGCCGGTTTTATAGGAATCGATAATTTCTTGTAAGCTTATCATCCGCTCGGTAACGTTGTATCCCCAATCTTTCAGGATCTGAAGGACGGACATTCTGGTAATCCCGGGCAAAATAGAACCGGTTAACATCGGTGTAGTAACTTCATCCTTAAAACGGACGAATATATTCATCGCGCCGACTTCTTCAATATATTTTTGTTCGATAGCATCCAGCCATAGAACTTGTGAGTAACCTTCCTTTTTAGCTACCTGCTGACCCATAAGACTTGCAGCATAATTCCCTGCAGTTTTGGCTTCTCCTATTCCTTTGCGAACTGCACGCGCATATTGGTCGGTCGCATAGATCGGAACCGGTTTGAATCCTTCCGGGTAATATGGTCCAACCGGACTGAGCATGATTATCAGCTTAAAATTATATGAACTTCTTACGCCGAGGAGCGGTTCGGATGCAAACATCACGGGACGGATATATAAAGAATGACCCGGTCGTGTCGGGATCCAATCTTTATCAATCTTTACTAATTCTAACAAAGCCTGAAGAACAAATTCCGGATCCACTTCCGGGATGCACATTCTCTTAGCTGAACGATTCAACCGCTCAATATTCTTTTCCGGGCGGAAGAGGGCAACTCTTCCGTTATCTTGTATGTACGCCTTAAGCCCTTCGAATATTGATTGTCCGTAATGGAATACCATTGCAGCCGGACTTAATTCAATGTTACCGAATTTTTTAATTGTAGGATTATGCCAGCCGCCCAAATCTTCATCGTAGTCCACCTCAAAAATGTGATCCGTATAAATCTTACCGAAAATTAATTTTTCCGGTATAACTACTTTCTTCTCCCTTTCGAGTATTTCGATATTTAAACCGTTCATAATTCTCACCATCTTACTTTTTAGTTAATGGAAATAATAAAACAAAAAACCCGGTCACAAGTGAACCGGGTTACACTGCGAAAACGTTTAGTGTAATTATTAGAATACCGAGAATAATATTTGATATATTTTTGTTGTTCATTTTTTAAGGTAGATTTTTCTTCGTGTTTAATTATGCGATGAAAAAATAGATAAAATTATGGAAACTTACCAAGTTGAAAAAAATGCTCAGTCGAAGGATTTTTTCGAAAAGCAGCAGAAAATTAAAATTGAGGAGACTTCTAATCACATAGTGATGCTTATGGCAAAACTATTTTTTTATTTAATAGAAAGCTGAAAAACGCAGATAAAGCAGATTTCCGCTGATCATTTATGTTGTTTTTAGAAGTCCCCTTAATTTAATCGAAGAGACAAGAGCGTTGTATTCCTGGAAGCCTGCTAATAATTATTTCAAAAGTGAAACAACTTTCTTAGTTTGCAATAGAATTAATAGATAGTTTATGATCTCTCGTATTTTTCAAAAAATTGGTAAACGGACTCTTGAATTTTTTCAGGAATTCGGTCAGGTTATCCGACTCCTGGTTGAAGTCCTAAGATCCGTTCCAAATCTATTAAGAAGCCGCCCAAATTTTTTCTATCAGATGGAACATATAGGTGTAAATTCGATTCCGCTTGTTCTCATAATAGCAACATTTACCGGAGCGGTAGCAGCGTGGCAGGCAGCTTATCAATTAAAGGGTATTGCACCATTGTCGTTTCTTGGAAGCGCAACAAGCAGATCAATAATTACCGAGTTGGGTCCGGTGCTTACTGCCATTGTAATAGCCGGGCGGGTAGGTGCTTCAATTGCGGCAGAGCTAGGTTCGATGAAAGTTACCGAACAAATAGACGCGCTGGAAACTATGGGGATTAACCCGGTAGCTTATCTTGCAACCCCTCGAATAATTGCATCCATTATTATGATGCCGGTATTGGTAATCTTTGCGGACGTGATTTCGATTGTAGGGGCTTATTTTATCTCAAATTTTTTTCTGGGAGTTTCATTCAACGTATTTTTCGTCTCGGTCCAGCGATATTTTTTGTTTAGTGATTTCCTGTTTGGGTTGGTTAAGGGTATGTTATTCGGTGGTGTTACTTCATTAATTGGTTGCCATATTGGATTCAAGACTGAGGGGGGCGCAGAAGGGGTTGGTTTATCAACCATTCGATCATTTGTTATCAGCTCTGCAATGATTTTGATTCTCGATTATATTTTGTGGACACTAATTTTCTAATATTGAATGTTGCCCCTAGTTACGCAAAACGAAAAAATAGTCGTTTTTGTCATTCATGGATATTCTGTGCATAGCTTTTTAAAATTTTATCTTAACACACATTTTTTAATAAAAATTGATGAAAAATATTTTTTTTCTCTTGCACAAGATTCACAATGCTCATAATTTGTATGTGAAAAAAGAGTAATTAGTCTTTAGATGATAATAAAGAACAATTATAAACAGAATAAATTTTTTCTCTTCCACTTGCCTTCTTCAACTGTCAGGACTAACTATAGGTATATCATCGACATAAATCCAAGTTTTTCTTCACACTCAACTCACTTATCTAATCACTTTATCACAAAACAACATCGAGGCAGTTATGTCAGAGTTCGTTAAAAATCTTATGGCGCAAGTGAAAGCCAAGAATCCAAATGAACCGGAATTTCATCAGGCGGTTTTTGAAGTTGCATCCTCATTAACAGTAGTACTCGAAAAACATCCGGAGTATCGTAAAGAAAAAATTCTTGAAAGAATTATTGAACCGGAACGACTCATAATGTTCAGGGTTCCTTGGGTTGATGATCAGGGCGACGTTCAGATCAACCGTGGTTTCAGAATTGAGATGAATAGCGCGATCGGTCCATACAAAGGTGGTTTACGTTTTCACCCCTCGGTTAATCTTGGTATTCTAAAATTTTTAGCATTCGAACAAGTATTCAAAAACAGCTTAACCACACTTCCTATGGGCGGCGGTAAAGGCGGATCTGATTTTGATCCGAAAGGTAAAAGCGACGGCGAAGTAATGCGCTTCTGCCAAAGTTTTATGAATGAATTATTCCGTCATATCGGGTCAAACACAGACGTACCGGCTGGTGACATTGGCGTTGGTGGTCGTGAAATCGGTTTCATGTTCGGTCAGTACAAAAAATTACGTAATGAATTCACCGGTGTTCTTACGGGTAAAGGTTTGAACTGGGGAGGTTCGCTAATTCGTCCGGAAGCTACTGGATATGGAGCGGTCTACTTTGCTGCTGAGATGCTCGGAACACGCAAACAAACTATGGAAGGAAAGAAATGTTTAGTCTCCGGCAGTGGTAATGTTGCTCAATATACAGTTCAAAAGATATTACAACTCGGCGGTAAAGTTCTCACATTATCGGATTCTAATGGTTACATCTATGATGAAGCCGGTATTGATACTGAAAAATTAAAATTCGTTATGGATCTGAAAAATGTTCGTCGTGGAAGGATACAAGAATATACAGATAAATTCAAAGGCGCAGTTTATACAAAGTTGGATCCTAATGCAGAATTCAATCCATTGTGGAATCACAAAGCAGATTGCGCATTCCCATCAGCTACACAAAATGAAGTCAATGGTAAAGATGCAGCTAATCTTTTAATGAACGGCGTTTACGTTATAAGTGAAGGCGCAAATATGCCGTCAAGCATAGAAGCCATTGATCAATTTGTTGCGGCAAAAATTCTTTACGGACCAGGCAAAGCAGCTAATGCAGGTGGTGTTGCAACATCCGGTTTGGAAATGGCTCAGAATAGTATGCGTTATAGCTGGACACGTGAAGAAGTTGATAACAGACTTCAGATGATAATGAAAAGCATTCATAAAACATGTGTTGATACAGCTGAAAAATATGGAACTCCGTTCAATTACGTAAACGGTGCAAATATAGGCGGATTTGTAAAAGTTGCCGATGCAATGTTAGATCAAGGAATTGTATAATTATTTTCCTTTCGCGGATTAATGGGGCGATTAAAATCGCCCCATTTTTTATAGAAACTGACTAACTGAATAACTACATTGTTCCGTAACATTACTGCGATAAATTTCTATGAACAGCCAACCAATCAAATTCAACAAAGAACTTATTGAAACCAGCCGCTATTCAAAATTTCAGGATTTCCATAACTTGATGCGCTATCGCGTGCGCGATATTCTCCTTGTTTCCAGTTTGTATGACTCATACATCTTCGAAGAGGATAATCGTCTTTATGAATTGATCCGTCAAGAATACCAAGGATTAAATCTTAGTCATTCGCCTGAACTTATTAACGTTTCCAATGGTGAGGAAGCGATTCGGCTTGCTAAAGAGGAAAAACGATTCGACCTGATTATAACCACTCTTCATATCGAAGATATGTCCGCATTAACATTTGCAAAGAAAGTAAAAGAGAGTGGCTTAGATATCCCGGTAGTACTTTTAAGTTATGATAACCGTGAGATGACCGATTTAATTTCCACAAAAGATATTTCAGTTTTTTCCAAAGTTTTTATCTGGCAAGGTGATTACAGAATAGTACTTGGCATTATAAAATTTTTAGAAGACCGTCTAAATGTTGATCACGATACAAAGCACGTAGGTGTGCAATCCATAATTCTTATTGAAGACAACATTAGTTTTTATTCATCCTACTTACCTTTGATTTACACGGAAGTTCTTAAACAATCACAAAGCTTAATCTCCGAGGGAATAAATCTTTCGCATAAATTTTTGCGAATGCGTGCCCGCCCAAAAATTCTATTGTGTTCAAGTTTTGAAGAGGGCTGGGATTATTTTGAAAAGTATGAAGAACACATTCTTGGAATAATCTCAGATGTTGATTTTACCCGTGAAGGTAAGCGAGATCCGAATGCCGGTATTTTATTTGCAAAAAAAGTTAAAGAGAGGAGACCTGATGTACCGATTCTTCTTCAATCCACGAATAATAGTATCGGAAAATTAGCATCATCAATCGGTGCAACTTTTTTAGAAAAAGATTCTCCTACGCTGCTTGAAGACCTGAAATATTTTATGATGCATCATTTTGGATTCGGCGATTTTATCTTTATGACCGATGATGGAAAAGAAGTAGGACGCGCTGAGAATTTAACAGAGTTAGAAGAACAACTTGAAATTGTACCCGATGAAAGTATTCGTTACCATGCTTCACGTAACCATTTTTCCAACTGGTTAAAAGCGCGAACAGAATTTTGGCTGGCGCATCAACTTAGACCAAAGAAAGTTGAAGATTTCGAATCTGCAGCAGCACTGCGTAAACTATTGATTGATTACGTGCGCGAGTTTAGAAAGTCCAGGCAAATTGGTGTAATCTCAGATTTCCATAAAGAAACATTCGATACCACAACTACGTTTGCGCGAATTGGCGGTGGGTCTATCGGAGGAAAAGCACGTGGTCTTGGTTTTGTAAATACTCTTCTCAGCAATTTTGAAATCCGCTACCGTTTTAAGGATGTAAAAATCTTTGTTCCTCCCGCAGTAGTTTTAGGTACAGATGTCTTTGATCAATTTTTAGATGAGAATGCTCTGCATGACTTCGCATTAAAGTCTAAGGATGATAAAGACTTAATGAAGAAATTTTTTATAGCGGATAATTTTCCACGCTTTGTTGTTGAAGATTTAAGAGCGTTTCTTGACTTAGTACGAGAGCCGCTCGCAGTTCGTTCATCAAGTCTTCTCGAAGATTCACAAGGACAACCTTTCGCGGGTGTTTATGATACTTTTATGTTGCCGAATAGTCACCCCGATCCTGAAGTTCGGCTTAAGCAACTTTTCCATGCAATCAAACGAATTTATGCTTCAATCTTTTTTCAGAAGTCAAAGGATTATTTTAAAGTAACTACATATCGTCTCGAAGAAGAAAAGATGGCGGTAATAATTCAAAAATTAGTTGGCGCAGAACACAACGGAAAATTTTATCCGGAGTTTTCCGGTGTTGCAAAATCGTATAATTTTTATCCTAACCCGCCACTCAAATCAACCGATGGAACTGTTGCCGTTGCACCCGGTCTTGGTAAAGCAATTGTAGATGGCGGATTGAGTTTTCGTTTCTGTCCAAAATTCCCGCTGCACCCGCTTCAAATTGGAAGCCTCGAGGATATTTTGAAATACACACCGCATGATTTTTTTGCGCTCGACATGAATGAAGAATACACCGATAGAAACATTGATGAAGAGCGGTTGGTTAAAAAATATCCTCTCTCCGATGCAGAAAAGGACGGCACTCTCGATAGTGTCTGTTCAACTTTCTCTAGAGAAAATCAAATCATGTCTGATGGCATTGGAAGACCGGGTCCAAAAATCTTTACGCTTGCGCCAATCATCAAACAAAAAGTTTTTCCATTACCTGAAATTTTAGATTTACTTCTCGAGATGGGAACGTGGGGAACCGGCTCTCCGGTAGAACTTGAATTCGCAGTTAACTTAAAAGTGCCGGAAGGAAAGCCGAAAGAGTTTGGACTACTACAAATGCGTCCTCTTGTTATTAATAATGAAATTGAAGAGTTGGATCTGGATAATGTTGAATCCGCTGCTTTGATCTGTAGAAGTGATCAAGTATTGGGACACGGCGTTGTAAAAAATGTCAAAGATATTGTTTGTGTTGATCTTGAAAAGTTTGACCGCAAGTTTACTCATGAAGTTGCTCACGAAATTGCACAGTTCAATTCTAAGATGATTAACAATGATCTGCCATATGTATTAATTGGTCTTGGAAGATGGGGAACGCTTGATCCGTGGCTTGGTATTCCCGTAACATGGGAACAGATCAACGGGGCTAAAGCAATCATCGAATCAAATTTTACTGACTTCAATGTTACTCCTTCTCAAGGGTCACATTTTTTCCAGAACCTTACTTCATTTAAGATCGGTTACTTCACAGTGGACGGTTTCACGCAACAAGGTTTTATTGATTGGGATTGGTTATTGCAGCAGAAAACAATTGAGCGTAAAAATTTTACAAAACATATTCAATTGGAACAACCGTTAACCATTAAAATAAATGGGCACAGGAATAAAGGGATAATCACAAAACCAAATTAATGTAGAAAAATGAGTTTCATTAATTGGTTACAATTTTGTAGATTAAATTGTAACAAAAAAGGATTAGTAATGTCAACTGCCACAGTCCGTATAGATTCCAGAACTCATAAGCTTCTTCAGGAGATAAAGAAAATTTCTGGAGAACCAATGCAGATCATTATTTCCAAAGCACTTGAACATTATAAAGAGGTTCAGTTTTGGAATGAAGTGAATGAAGCATATTTGAAGCTCAGGACGGATAAAAAAGCATGGAAGGAAGAGCTGAATGAAAGAAAACTTTGGTCAAGAACTCTTAATGATGGTAAATAAAGGTTCTTTATGAAAATTCCTAATCGCGGTGATATTTGGATGGTAAATTTAAATCCAACCAAAGGAAGAGAGCAGTCGGGAATTAGACCAGTATTAGTTATTTCAGTAGATTTTTTTAATAATAGCCTAGCAGATTTGGTGGTAGTAATTCCACTTACTTCGAAGAAAAAAGGGATCCCGCTTCATGTTAGTATTTCAATAGAAGAAACTGGATTAAAAACAGAAAGTTACATCAAATGTGAAGATGTGCGTTCTATATCCAAAGAAAGATTCATTGAGTATATGGGAAGTGTAACATCAGCAACTCTTAATGAAGTTGAACGTAAATTAAAATTATTGCTAGGATTATAGACTAAAGGGAAAAAATGTCAAATTTTGTAATCAAACCTGCCATCAGGACCGATAACATAACATACGCAGTTCGAGATATTGTTGTACTCGCAAATGAAACCGCAAAGACCGGAAAGGAAATGTTGTATCTCAACATTGGTGACCCAAATTTATTTGATTGGGAACCCCCGAAACATTTAATTGAAGCTACCTATGATGCAATGAAAAAAAATTACAACGGGTATTCTCCTTCATCAGGTATTAAACAAGCCACAGACGCGATTGCTAAAGAAGCTGAACGAAAAGGAATAAAAAATATTCAGGATGTTTTTGTTACTACCGGTGCCAGTGAAGCAATTGATATTTGCCTTACCGCATTGGTAAACCAAGGGGAAAATGTTTTAACGCCAACACCGGGTTATCCTCTCTACACTGCCATTCAAAGTAAATTGCAGACGATGGAAAATCCATACTATTTGGATGAAAATAACGGATGGCAGCCGGATATTAAAGATATCAAATCGAAAATCAACGGCAAAACGCGCGCAATAATCTTAATTAACCCGAACAACCCGACCGGTTCAAACACTTCGCCGGAAACTCTCCAAAAAATTATTGAGCTCGCCGTTGAACACAATCTCGTAATTTTTGCCGATGAGATATATGATAAACTTTTGATGGATGGGAAGAAGCATACATCAGTCGCTTCGCTTAATTCCGAAGTGCCGATTATTACTTTTGGCGGATTATCAAAAAATTATATGGTCCCCGGATTTAGAATTGGATGGGGAATTGTAAGCGGCAACAGATCAATATTGAAAGACTATATAGAAGCGATCAATAAAATTCTTCGTGCGCGTCTCTGCGCTAATCATCCAGCGCAGTACGGAATTGCTCCTTCGTTACTCGGGGATCAGTCTCATCTTGAAGTGGCTATGAAAAAATTAACACGCAGACGCGACATGACGGTTGAAATGATGAATGCGATTCCGGGGATTTCTTGTGTTGAACCTGAAGGCGCATTCTATGCGTTCCCTCGCTTACATAAAGTTTCTAACGATGCTCACTTTGCGGCGGAGTTAATCAAAGAAACAGGTGTTGTGGTTGTTCACGGAAGCGGATTTGGACAACTGCCAGGAACTCAACATATGAGAATTGTTTTTCTTCCCCCCGAAAATATTTTGGAGAAAGCATATAAAGCTCTCGGTGACTTCCATGCAAAATATCTTGATAAGTTTGAGAAGGTTTCTTAAAGAGTGTAGAACGAAGAACGTAGAGTATCGAGTGTAGAGTGATTCGTTTCTCTCACATTCAACATTCATGATTTTACGCTCTTCACTCTACGTTCTTCACTCATTTGATAACCAAACCAATATTCTCTGTATTTATCAAACATTTTCTTAAAAAATAGAAATCACTTGTCAGATAAAAAAAGTATGTACTTTTGATATAGATTTTGAAAGGAAGGAAATGGAAACAGCAAAATTAGCAAGAGCCAGGCAGTTCGCTTGCAAAAAACTTACCGTATGAAAGGGAAAAAATTAAAATTACAAAAATTGGTAATGCAGTGATACTTTATCCTATAAGAACAAAATGGAATAAATTCGTAGAAAGTTTGGACAAATTCAGCGATGATTTAATGGAAGAACGCAAACAACTGTTTTTGAAAGATAGGATCAGTTAGAACGATGAAAGCAGAGTGTAGAATATAGACAAAGCGCTTCACTCTACGTTCTAAGTTCCATACTCTTCATTCTTCATCCTACATTCATTATATTTGCCCCACCTTTTTCTCAACTATTATAGAAATTACTATTGAAGAATATAAACATCACAGAACTGCCGAACGGAATAAAAGTTATATCAGAAAAAATTAGTTTTGTAAAATCCTTCTCACTGGGATTCTGGTTCAACGTTGGCTCACGTGACGAAACTGAAAAGAACAGCGGAATAAGCCATTTTCTGGAACACATGTTTTTCAAAGGAACAAAGAAACGTTCCGCAAAAAAAATAGCCGAGGATATTGAATCTCTCGGCGGATATCTTAACGCATTCACATCGAAAGAACATACATGTTTTTACGGTAGAGGATTGACCGACCATGTCGAAAAAACTTTTGAAGTCCTTGCCGATATGATCCAAAATTCTGTTTTCAATTCTAAAGAGATAGAAAAAGAATCGGCTGTTGTGATAGATGAACTTAATGATATTGAAGATTCTCCCGACGAATTGATATTTGATAAATTTGAGAGTAATGTGTTCAAAGGTAATCCTCTTGGAATGCCTATTATCGGAACTAAAAAAAATCTTCGCGCATTCAGACAGAAAGACCTGATCAAATTTATTCAGGAGAATTATACGGCAGATCGTTTCTTTATCGTGGCTTCCGGGAACATTAATCACAAAGATTTGATCGATTTTGCTTATAAGTATATAACAAAAAATTTGAAAATAAGCAGCAGTAACAAACGCCAACTCATAATCACTCCCGCGAAAGATATTTTTGTTCAAAAAGATACTCAGCAGGTTCATTACATTCTGGGTAAACCAACTTACGGAATCAAAGAGAAGAGGCGGAATATTGTGAGTGTGCTTTCTCATATATTAGGAGAGGGAAGCAGTTCGCGTCTTTTCCAAAAGATACGTGAGGAGAATGGAATTGCATATCAGATCAACTCCTTTCTAAATTCTTTTTTTGATATCTCCACTTTTGGAGTTTATCTTTCGACTAATAACAAATCGGTTTTTACCGCGCAGAATTTAATTTTTAAGGAAATAGAAAAGATCAAACAGAAAAAAGTAAGTGAAATTGAGTTAGACAGGGCTAAGGAATATTTAATTGGTAATATGTTGATGAGCCTTGAGAGCACCACGAACCGCATGCTTAGAATTGCTCAATCTGTAATCTATTTCAATAAAATCAAAACTGTTGAAGAGACAGTTAAACATATTCAATCAGTCACGGCAAGTGATATTCGCGATATGTCGAATGAATTATTTGAATCGACAAATAAATTTGAAAATGGTGGTCTAACAAGAGTAATTTTGTCCTCAAAAAATATTCTTCGTCAGAAAGCCGCCTAAAGGAAATTGATATGCCGACATTAACTGTTGACGGAAAAGAGATAGAATTTAAGCAAGGACAGACAGTAATTGAAGCCGCGCGTGATACGGGAATTGAGATTCCTCATTTCTGCTGGCATCCAAGTTTGTCGGTTTCAGGTAACTGCCGCATTTGTCTAGTTGAAATTGAACGGATGCCTAAACTTGCAATTTCTTGTTCTACGTATGCCTCCGATGGAATGGTTGTTCACACTCAATCGGAAAAAACTTTACTCGCGCGCAACGCCGTAATGGAGTTTCTTCTTATTAATCATCCTCTTGATTGTCCTATCTGTGACGAAGCCGGTGAATGCAAACTGCAGGATTACGCATATCAACACAGCCGGGGCGAAAGCCGTTTTGAGGAGATAAAAGTGCGTAAAGAAAAACGTGTTCAATTAGGTCCTCGTATTAAATTTGACGGCGATAGATGTATAATGTGTTCGCGTTGCATTCGTTTCTCGGATGAAATTGCAAAGAAGAATCAACTAACATTTGTTGAACGCGGAGATAAAGTTACTATTGCAACTTTTCCCGGTGAATTGTTTGATAATCCTTACACTTTAAACACAACTGACATTTGTCCAGTTGGCGCTTTAACAAATCAAGATTTCCGATTTAAATCGCGTGTTTGGGAAATGTCTAAAACAAATTCTATTTGTGTAGGATGTTCTCGAGGATGTAATACCGAAGTCTGGGTTCGCAACAATGAAATTTTAAGGTTAACACCTCGATTCAATAAAGATGTAAATAGTTACTGGATGTGCGATAGTGGAAGACTTAATACCTTCAAGAATGTCAATAAAGGTGACCGAATTGAAGGAACGTCTATTCGTAGAGAGGGACAGCTTCAAAAAGTAACATGGGATGAAGCGTTAAAGACTGCCGCAAAAAGTCTTAAGGATTATAAGAGCGGAGAAATTGCCTTTGTCGGTTCCGCTTACACTACTTGCGAGGATAATTATGCATTGGTAAAATTTGCAAAATCGCTCGGCGTTACAAATATTGATTTTGCAAGACATATCGTTGCCGGTGATCAAGATGATATTCTAATTCGTGAAGATAAAACTCCAAATACTCTTGGTGCGGAATTGGTCGGCGTGAAGCCCGGTTCTAATGGAATTGGTTTAGAGGGAATGATGAGAGGAATAAAGGAAGGAAAGATCAAAGCGCTTTATGTTATGGAGGAGGATGTCGCGTTATTGAGTGAAGAGTTTGAAAAAAATCTAGGTAAACTTGAGCTGCTAATCGTTCACTCAACGAATGAGAATAAAACAACATCGCTCGCCGATATTTTATTCCCTGCTTCAACATTTGCTGAAAAGAATGGAACATTTGTAAATTTTCAAGGAAGAGTGCAAAGAATTCGTCCTGCAGTTGCAACTGCGGAGATGGACCGCGCGCTCGATGGAATGCAGATGAGCCGGTGGGATAAATTCGGAACAGATTACGACAGATGGATGCAAGGATTAAAAAATGATTCTTATTCCAGCTGGAAAATTTTTACCATGCTTTCTATCCATCTTAATAGTAAGATGAAATATGAAATGGCTGAGGATATTTTTAAAGATTTATCACACTCCGTTGAACACTTCAAAGGATTAGATTATGATTTGTTGGGTGAGTCGGGTGTGCAATTAAAAGTTAAGCAAACAGTATCGGTCGAAAAATAGAACGCTGATCCATATGTCCGAAGGACTCCTATGGAGATCGTTTATGATTTATGAAGATCATAAAAAATCTTAATCATCTTAAAAATCTGCGTTCCATAAGAAAGAAAATTGGAGTAAACAGTTAATGAGCATCTGGGAAATTTTAATTATATCACTGGTCAAAATTCTTATCATTGTTGTAATGCTTCTTTTGACTGTAGCATACTCCGTTTATTTCGAGAGAAAGATCAGCGCTTGGGTTCAGAACAGAGTTGGTCCAAATCGTGTGGGATGGCTTGGTCTGCTTCAGCCGTTCGCCGATGTTTTCAAACTCATGTTTAAGGAAGATATTATTCCCACCGCCGCTAACAAACCTTTACATACGCTGGCTCCATTCATTGCCTTGTTTGTAGCGTTCGCTACTTATGCTGTAATTCCTTTAGGACCCCCTGTTGAATTATTTGGTTATAAAATCAATTTAGTTGTTGCCGATGTGAATATAGGAATTCTTTACGTGCTGGCTCTAACTTCTCTTGGAGTTTACGGAATTACTTTCGCGGGTTGGTCATCCGGAAGTAAGTATTCACTGCTCGGAGGGATTCGTTCTTCGGCACAAATGATTTCATACGAAGTATCAATGGGATTTTCAGTTGCCGGTGTTTTACTCATGTCTCAATCTCTAAGTCCAGTAAAAATTGTTGAAGCTCAGTATGGATGGATGTGGAACGCGATTCTTCAGCCGATTGGATTCATAACATTTTTAGTCTCAGCATTTGCAGAAACAAATAGACTACCCTTCGACTTACCCGAAGCTGAGCCGGAGCTTGTAGGCGGTTATCACACCGAATATAGTTCATTCAAATTTGCGGGCTTCTTCCTTGCTGAATATGCTAATATGGCAATTGCGAGCGCCATGATAGTCACACTATATCTTGGCGGATGGCAAGTTCCTTACATCGAAAAATTAGGACTTAGTTACACACTTACAACAATTATTCAGATCGCTTCGTTATTCATAAAAATTGGAGCTCTATTATTTTTCTTTATCTGGGTTCGGTGGTCAATACCTCGTTTTAGATATGATCAATTGATGAGTCTCGGCTGGAAAGTTATGTTTCCTTTAGCTCTCGCGAATCTTATTTGGGTTGCAGCATTAATAATGGTTTTTGGATTATAATTTTCATCGCGAACTTTGTTCGGTAAACGATTAAAAGGTAAAAGATGTCATTACAAAAAAGAGAAAAAGATTTAACAGTATTGCAGAAACTATACATCCCCGAGATAGTTAAAGGAATGGCATTAACTCTTAAAAATATGTTTCGCCCAAATGTTACCTTACAATATCCTGAAGTTAGATTCGAACCATCGGCTTCTTACCGCGGGCGTCCTGTCCTTGTCCAAGAGAATAATGGTGTAGAACGTTGTGTAGCATGCGGGCTATGCTCACGTGTATGTCCCGCTTTGGCAATTGAAGTTCAAGCCGCTGAGACCGATCTAGAGAAAGAAAGATATCCTCAAAAATTTGAAATCAATATGCTTCGCTGCATCTTTTGCGGTTTTTGCGAAGAAGTATGCCCCGAAGAAGCAATTGTTATGAGTAAAGATTACGAATTAGTTTTTAAAAACCGCGATGAAGCGATCTTCGGAAAAGATAAATTATTAGTTCCGGTTGAAAATTTGAAAGATAGATTGGAATTCTTGAGGAAGTTTAAATAGAATTCCGCTAGTGATTTTATTTTAGCTCTCGTTTACTTTGTAGTGTTTTGTTGTAAGAAATTTTGTTAGTTTGAAATCAAAATCGGGGAACGAATATGTTTTCCAAAGTTCTCTCCGGCGCCACATTCGGTATTGACGCTTATCTTGTTGAAGTCGAAACCCATTATGAGAAACAACTTCCTTCTATTACTATAGTTGGCTTACCCGATAATGCAGTTAAAGAAAGCCGCGAAAGAGTACTTGCCGCAATTAAAAACTCAGGTATTGAATTTCCGCTCAAAAAAATTACAATAAATCTCGCTCCCGCGGATATAAAGAAAGAGGGGAGTTCATTCGATCTGCCTATAGCCATAGGAATTCTTGCTGCAACAAATATCATTAAACCAGATTTGTTAGACCAGACATTTATACTTGGAGAACTTTCTCTCGATGGCTCACTTCGTAAAATAAAAGGAGCTCTGCCAATTACTGTTGAAGCAAGAAGACGTGGAATAAAAAAAATTATTCTTCCTATAGATTCCGCTAAAGAAGCATCCATTGTTGAAGGGATTAAAGTTTATGGTTTGCATACTCTCATAGAAGTAATCCAATTTCTGAATGAAGAAGAAAAATTTGATGCTATATATACCAATAAGGATGATATATTTTCTCAAGTGAATACATATATGCTGGACTTCTCTGATGTAAAAGGGCAGGAGAATGTAAAACGTGCTTTAGAAATTGCGGCTGCGGGAGGTCATAATATTTTAATGATTGGTCCTCCGGGATCAGGAAAGACAATGCTCGCCAAAAGATTTCCCTCTATTCTTCCACCGCTTAATTTCGAGGAAGCTCTTGAAACAACTAAAATTCATTCTGTAGCTGGAATTCTTCGAAAAGATCAAGCATTAATAACTGAGAGACCTTTTCGTAGTCCTCATCATACTATTTCGGATGCTGCATTAATAGGAGGGGGTACAATTCCAAGACCTGGCGAAGTTTCATTTGCGCATCACGGAGTACTTTTCTTAGATGAATTACCGGAGTTCAAAAAAAATGTTCTGGAAGTTTTGCGTCAGCCCCTCGAAGATTACAAAGTGACGGTAAGTCGTTCTAAAATGTCGCTTGAGTTCCCGGCAAATTTTATGTTAGCTGCGGCTATGAATCCTTGTCCATGTGGATTCTTCACTGATCCAAATAAGGAGTGTACATGTAACACAATGCAAATTCAGAAATACATGACAAAAATATCCGGTCCGCTTTTGGACAGGATCGATATTCATATTGAAGTTCCGGCTGTAAAATTCAAAGAATTAGCCTCAAATTCGGTTGGTGAAAAATCAGTTGATATTAGAAAGCGTGTGGTCTCGGCGAGAATAATACAGCAGGAAAGATTTAATGGGATAAAACATATCTATAAAAATTCAGATATGGCTACGAAAGAAATTCGTAAATTTTGCGTTATAAACGAGCAGAGTGAGGAGTTGCTGAAGATGGCGATGACCAGATTAGGGCTTTCCGCACGTGCATTCGATAGGATACTCAAAGTTAGCAGAACAATAGCAGATCTGGATGAATCTACTGAAATAAAGCCACAGCACATTTCTGAGGCGATCCAATACAGGAGTTTGGATAGAGAATTATGGGGTCATTAGGCGTTTTTTATCAAACAAATTATTTCCTTATAACATTTCTTGCTTTTTTGTCAAGTGCATTCTATATTTGAAGCTCGATTTTTGAGATACTGGGTGAATTCTGTCTGGGCGGACGCCGGAGTTGGAGAGCCGGGGCGGACTGTAAATCCGTTGGCAAACGCCTTTGGGGGTTCGAATCCCTCGCCGCCCACTAGAAGTTCTTACTTATATTGATTTGTGCGGGAGTAACTCAGTTGGCTAGAGTCACAGCCTTCCAAGCTGTTGGTCGCGGGTTCGAGTCCCGTCTCCCGCTCTAACTGCTGATGTATCTTACATTAGTAGAGCATCCCGCTTTGAGGGAGAAGAGGTGAACAGGAAGTCGAGCGATGCTGATGTAGCCCAGTTGGTAGAGCATCCCGCTTAGGCGGGAGAAGAAGCCAAATGGAACTCAAGTTCTCACTACTGCTGATGTAGCTCAGTTGGTAGAGCACTTCCTTGGTAAGGAAGAGGTCACCGGTTCAATCCCGGTCATCAGCTCAAAGAAATGAGGATATTCATTGCTTGAATTTGGAATGATTCTTCCTCATGAAAATTTTATACCTAAAAGTTTTATTATAGGAATTAGCAAATGGCAAAATCTAAAAATGTACGACAAATTATTATACTGGAAAGTACTGCTAATACTGGCTTTCGCTATACGACCAAAAAAAATAAAAGAGAACATCCTAATAGAGTTGAATTTAAGAAATACGATCCTGTTGTTCGTAAACACGTAGTATTTAAAGAAACTAAATAATACGTCAGTGGCTCAATTGGCAGAGCAGCGGTCTCCAAAACCGCAGGTTGGGGGTTCGAGTCCCTCCTGACGTGCGAGAATTTAAAAGAGATAAAATTTTATGAAAGAAAAAATAATCAACTTTGTTAACGATGTAGTCAAGGAAATGAAAAAAGTTACTTGGCCTACACGTGATGAGTTAAAAGAGTCTACCTCAATTGTCATAGTAGTATGCTTAGTTTTATCCGCCTTCACCTATATAGTTGATATGGCAGTGGCTAAGATATTGCAAGGAATTTTCTAGGATTGGAAAACGCGAACGCAAAATGGTACGTTGTCAGAACTTTCTCAGGGCATGAAAATAAAGTAAAAACACTGATTGACGCTGAGCTAAAAGACAATGAAGAGTTGCGCGCAAGAATTTTTGATGTTCTTGTGCCTACAGAAAAAGTTTTTGAGGTTAAAGACGGCAAGAAAAAAACCAAAAAGAAAAATTTCTTTCCTGGTTATATTTTAGTTTGTGTCGACCTGGATATTAGAGTAAAAGATTTTATAATCAATACTCCCTCGGTGATGGGTTTTCTTGGTTCTGCTAATCATCCGGTTCCCCTACTCCCGGAAGAAGTAAAAAGGATTGTTGGAAGACTTTCCCAAACGGAGGAAACAGAAAGAACTGAAACAATATTTAGAACCGGGGACTTTGTTAAAATTACAGATGGACCTTTTAATAATTTCTCAGGATTTATCCAAGAAGTGAATGAAGAAAAAATGAAAATTAAAGTGATGGTTTCAATATTTGGAAGAAAGACTCCGGTTGAAATCGATTTTGCTCAAGCTGAATTTGAAAAATAAATATTATATAGGTTAAACAATGGCAAAGAAGATTGATAGTTACATCAAATTACAAATACCTGCTGGAGCCGCTAATCCTTCACCACCCGTCGGACCGGCATTAGGTCAGAAAGGTGTTAATATTATGGAGTTCTGTAAGCAATTCAATGCTAGAACTTCAGCACAGCAAGGATTAATTATTCCCGTTGTTATCACTGTTTATTCTGATAAATCATTTACATTTATTACTAAGACTCCTCCCGCCGCAATTTTACTGAAGAAGGCTGCAAAGGTAGAAAAAGGTTCCGCTGAACCGAATAAAACAAAAGTCGCAAAAGTTTCGAGCGCTCAAGTACGCGAAATTGCTACCTTGAAGATGCCCGATTTAAACGCACACGACGTTGATCACGCAATGAGCATGGTTTCCGGAACCGCACGCAGTATGGGATTTACCGTCGAAGACTAATTTTATAAAATAATTTTTATCGGAATTAAAATGAAAGTTTCAAAAAGAATTAAAGCCATCAACAAAAATGTTGATAAAGAAAAAGAATACTCAGTTGAAGAAGCCATCAAACTTCTTAAAGAAAACTCTAAAGTAAAATTCACAGAGACTCTAAATTGTGCTATTCGTCTTGGTGTAGACCCCCGCCATGCAGATCAGATGGTTAGGGGAACAGTTTCGCTTCCGCACGGAACCGGAAAAAAAGTTTCTGTTCTCGTTATTGCCCGTGGTGCTCAAGCCGAAGAAGCTTTGAAGGCAGGTGCAGATTATGCAGGATTTGAAGAATATCTTGAAAAAATTAAAGGCGGATGGGCAGAGGTTGATGTTATAATCGCTACTCCCGATTCTATGGGTGAACTTGGTAAACTAGGGCGTGTTCTTGGTCCTAAAGGTTTGATGCCAAATCCAAAGAGCGGTACTGTTACTCAAGATGTTGCTAAAGCAGTTAAAGAAGTGAAGGCTGGAAAGATAGAGTTCAGAGTTGAAAAAGCTGGAATCGTTCATACTGCTCTTGGAAAATTAGATTTCACCGTTGAACAATTATCAGAAAATACACGCGCTTTTCTTTTAACAATTGTAAAAATGAAACCCTCATCTGCGAAAGGACATTACGTTAGAAGTCTATTCCTCTCATCAACAATGGGTCCTGGCTTAAAAATTACGAAAGAAGAAACCGCAGTTTCTACTAAACATTTATAAATTTTACGCACTCATCCCGCAGAGCGGGATAAATTAAATGCTTCTACATTAATATAGTGTGTTGTTATAACCGAATGGGAGTACGATGAAAAAAGAAGAAAAAGGAGAGATGATTGAGCAGATAAAAGAGCTTGTCAAGAAATCTTCTTCCATGTTTCTTGTTGATTACCGCGGCGTGAACGTTGCCGATATCAACAAGATTCGCTCTGACTTTAGAAAGGAAGGAGTTACTTACAAGGTCTTTAAAAATACTCTCTTTAAAAAAGCGCTTGAACAATCTGGTGGTTACGAAAAATTTAATCCACAAATGATTGGAATGGTTGGTGTTGCTTTCACAGGAGAAAATTTTGTATCCGCGGCAAAAATCATCAAAAAATATTTCGATGAAAAACAGAAGCTTTCATTTAAAGGATGCTACATTGACTCGGCATATTATGGAGCCGATCAGCTGAATACAATTGCAGCAATGCCTACTAAAGATGAAATCATGTCTGGAATTGTCGGCAGCATCGCAGCCCCTGCAAGTGGAATCGTTGGAGCAATCAATGCGGTTATTCGCGATCTTGTTAGCGTTATTGATGAAGTTGGAAAAAAGAAGGCTGCATAAATAAATTTTGAATTGAACAATTAATTATAAGTAATAGGAGAAATAAAATGTCAGAGAAAATTGCAGAGATAGTTGAGAAGATTAAAGCGCTCACACTCGTTGAAGCGTCAGAATTAAAAAAAGCATTAGAAGATGAATTTGGTGTAACAGCATCGGCACCAATGATGATGGCTGGCGTTGCAGCTCCTGCAGCAGCAGCAGTTGAAGAGAAAACAGAATTTGACGTTATCTTAGAAGCAGCAGGTGCAACAAAAATCAACGTAATTAAAGTAGTTCGCGCACATACAGGACTCGGTTTGAAAGAAGCGAAAGATTTAGTTGATGGTGCTCCAAAAACTGTTAAAGAAGCTGTTTCTAAAGATGAAGCTGAAAAGGTTAAAAAAGAACTAGAAGAAGCCGGCGCTACTGTAAAAGTAAAATAAGCTGATTCAATTCCCCATGTACGATATATAATTGAAGTGGTAAGATGGGTTAATTCCGTCTTACCACTTTCTTGCATTTTTTAATGTAAGAAAAACTGACAAAAACCACATTGGAGGTTAGGGTTGGAAAAACAAAAAATTAACAAAAGCACAGGTAGAATTACTTTTGCTTCTATTTCTCAAGCGATGAAAGTTCCGGATCTGCTGAATATTCAGTTGGAATCTTTTGAAGAATTCATTCAGTTAAAAGTTCCTCCTTTCCAAAGAGAAAATAAAGGCTTACACGCGGTATTCAATACCAACTTCCCAATCCTTGATAACAAAGAATTTTACAGATTAGATTTTATTGAATACTACATCGAGAAGCCAAGATTCTCAATGGCTGAATGTGAAGAGCGCGGTCTTACATATTCCGCCCCGTTGAAAGCAAAATTACGTCTATCTACAAAAGATGACGAGACCGGCGAATACGTGAACTCCGTTGAACAGGAAGTTTATCTCGGCAATCTTCCTTTTATGACCCGCCGCGGAACATTTATTATCAACGGAGCAGAGAGAGTGATTGTTAGTCAACTGCACCGTTCACCCGGAGTTGCCTTTGCGCAAACATTGCATCCTAACGGAACACCAATCTATTCCGCAAGAATTATTCCGTTTAGAGGTTCATGGGTTGAATTTGCAACTGACATTAACAATATCTTATATGTTTACATCGATCGCAGAAAGAAATTTCCTTCAACAACATTGTTGAGAGCACTTGGTTACGAAACCGATGAACAAATCTTGAATCTATTCGACTTGATCGAAGAAATTACAGGAAAACAATTAAGCGTTGATAAACACACTGGAAGAATTGCCGCAAGTGATATTATTGATACCGCCACCGGTGAAATTTATGCTGCAAAAGATACCGAACTTACAGAAGAAATTATTCTGAATATTAAAAAATCTTCATCAACAAAAGTTCAGCTGCTCAGCATTGATACTTCGTTTGAACAAGACCTGGTTATTAATACATTAAAGAAAGATACATCAACAAATAAAGAAGAAGCTCTTTATGCTATATATCGTCAATTACGCTCCGGCGAAGCACCTGATGTTGATACCGCTATTGGATTGATTGATAAATTATTCTTCAACGAAAAACGTTATGATCTTGGAGATGTTGGTCGTTTCAGAATGAATGATAAACTAAATCTGAATGTTCCCGATAACGTAAAAGTTCTTACTGTTGAAGATATTGTTGCTATCATTAAAAACATCGTCAAGCTGAAAAACGGAAATGTTGCTGTTGATGATATAGACCATCTTGGCAATAGAAGAGTAAGAACTGTCGGCGAACAATTACAACAACAATATAATGTTGGCTTGGCAAGAATGTCGCGTACAATTAAAGAAAGAATGAACATGCGCGATAACGAAAATATGCAACCTCAAGATTTGGTTAACGCACGCACTATAAGCAGTGTTATCAATGCATTTTTCGGGACTAACCAGCTATCACAATTTATGGATCAAACAAATCCGCTATCGGAACTGACGCATAAAAGAAGAATTTCTGCACTCGGACCGGGCGGTTTAACTCGTGAACGCGCAGGCTTTGAAGTACGAGACGTGCATCATTCACATTATGGACGTTTATGCCCAATCGAGACCCCCGAAGGACCAAACATTGGTCTAATTTCCTCACTTACAATTTATGCCCGCGTTAACAATTACGGATTTTTAGAAACACCATATAGAAAAGTTAAAGAGGGAAGAGTTACAAATAGTGTAGATTTTTTAAGTGCAGATCAAGAAGATGAATTTATCATAGCTCAAGCAAACGCTCCTATTGATGAACAAGGCAGGTTCTTAGGTGAGAGAGTGAAGAGTCGCGAACGCGGAGAATTCCCTGTCGTTCCTCCAAGCTCACTTCATTATATGGATGTTGCACCTGCGCAAATTGTTTCTGCCGCAGCGGCATTAATTCCATTTCTCGAACATGATGACGCGAATAGAGCTCTTATGGGTTCGAACATGCAGCGCCAAGCCGTTCCGCTTCTAGTACCACAAGCTCCAATTGTTGGAACAGGAATGGAATCTAAAATCGCGCGCGACTCTCGTTCCGTAATTCTGGCAGAAGAAAGTGGTATCGTGGAATACGCTGATTCTAAAAAAATTATTGTAAAATATGATGTTGATGAAAGCGCGCCAGAAACTTTGGTTAGTTTTGACGACGAACGAAGAGTCGAGCACCTACTCACTAAGTTCTCTGGTACAAATCAGGAGACATGCTTCAATCAGAAGCCTGTTGTGGTAACCGGACAAAAACTGAAGAAGGGTGATGTTATTGCAGATGGTCCCGGAATAGAGAAAGGTGAACTCGCCCTGGGACGTAACGTATCTGTTGCATTCATGCCGTGGCGCGGTTATAATTTTGAAGACGCAATTGTTCTTAGCGAACGGCTTGTTGGAGACGACGTTTTCACTTCGATTCATATTGAAGAATTTGAATTACAGGTCCGCGAAACAAAACGAGGCGAAGAAGAACTTACAAGAGATATTCCAAACGTAAGCGAAGAAGCAACCAAGGATCTTGATGAATATGGAATTATTCGTGAAGGCGCCGAAGTTAAAGAGGGTGATATTCTTATTGGAAAAATCACTCCTAAAGGTGAAACCGATCCGACACCCGAAGAGAAATTATTGAAGGCGATTTTCGGAGATAAAGCAGGAGATGTGAAAGATGCTTCTCTGAAAGCTCCCCCAGGACTAAAAGGTGTTGTAATTAAAACCAGATTGTTCAGCCGTAAAAAGAAAGACGTTGAATCTAAAAAGGTTGAAAAGAAATTATTGGATAACCTTGAGGCGGAGTATCGCAAACGCAAAGAAGATCATTATACCAAGCTTGTCCTAAAATTAACACGTATTGCTGAAGGCAAAACAACTTCCGGTATACGCGATCTGGACGGCAGTGTTGTCTTTAGAAGCGGAACCTCAATGAAGGACGAAACATTTTCTTCACTTGAAGATGTTACTAAACTAGATTACACAAAAGAGTGGTTCGAAAGAAAAGCTCCTAACGAATTAATCAAACAACTCTTTGCAAACTACTTTTTACTCTTAGCGGAGATAGAAGAAGATTACAAACGCGATAAGTTGAAAATACAAAGCGGAGATGAATTACCGCCGGGAATTACTCAACTCGCAAAAGTCTATGTTGCCAAGAAGAGAAAAGTTTCTGTTGGTGATAAAATGGCAGGTCGTCACGGTAACAAAGGTGTTGTCGCAAAAGTTGTTCCTGTTGAAGACATGCCGTATCATGAAGATGGAACTCCGGTAGATATCGTACTTAATCCTCTTGGTGTACCTTCGCGTATGAATTTAGGACAGCTTTATGAAACAGCTCTCGGATGGGTCGGAAAAAAACTCGGTGTAAAATTTGAAACACCGATTTTTGACAGCGCCCAGGTTTCCGAGGTTGAAGACTGGTTGAAAGAAGCCGGACTCGATGAAGGAAGTAAAACATGGTTGTATGATGGAAGAAGCGGCGAAAAATTCCATCAAAAAGTAACATGTGGTTACATTTATATGATGAAACTAGGCCACATGGTTGATGATAAAATTCACGCACGCTCAATTGGACCATACTCGCTCATTACTCAACAGCCTCTAGGCGGAAAGGCTCAATTTGGCGGACAGAGATTTGGAGAAATGGAAGTTTGGGCTCTCGAAGGTTACGGCGCTGCTCATGTTCTGCAAGAAGTGTTAACAGTGAAGAGTGATGACGTAACAGGTAGAGCAAAAACTTACGAGGCAATTGTAAAAGGCGAGAATATACCTACACCAAATATTCCCGAAGCTTTTAATGTTATGATTAAAGAGCTTCAAGGTCTCGGTCTCGATATAAAAATTAATTAATCAACCAAGAGTTTGGCTAAAGGAGTATGACAATGCGATTTAAACCGCAAGAAAATAAAATCAAGCAGATTGAAAGTCTTACAATTGGCTTGGCTAGCCCTGATGATATTCTGTCCCGTTCGCACGGTGAGGTAACCAAACCTGAAACAATTAACTACCGTTCATTCCGTCCCGAAAAAGATGGTCTGTTTTGTGAGAAAATTTTTGGACCCGTTAAAGATTGGGAATGCGCATGCGGTAAATACAAAGGTATTCGCTATAAAGGTATTGTTTGCGATCGGTGCGGCGTTGAAGTTACGCTGAAAAGCGTTCGCCGCGAAAGAATGGGACACATTCAACTTGCCGTTCCGGTTGTTCACATCTGGTTCTTCAAGGCGTTGCCTTCTAAAATTGGCAACATCATTGGAATGACAACCAAAGAGCTCGAAAAAGTTATTTACTATGAATCTTATGTTGTTATTAATCCAGGAGTAACCGGATTAAATAAAAAAGATTTGATTTCCGAAGATCAGTATTATGAAATAATGACTTCATTACCACATGACAATGATTCGTTTGAAGATGAAGATCCGAAAAAATTTGTTGCCAGAATCGGCGGCGACGCGATCAAAGAGTTGTTGAAAAAAATTGATATCGAGATTACATTTCAAGAATTAAAAGCGCAGCTCGGTCCCGATATCTCTCAACAGAAACGCGCAGATCTTCTTAAAAGATTAAGAGTTCTTGAGGCTTTCCGCGAGTATGAAGGGAAAGTTCCTAACAAACCAGAATGGATGGTCTTAAATGTTGTACCGGTTATTCCGCCGGAACTACGTCCGCTCGTGCCTCTTGAAGGTGGAAGATTTGCAACATCGGATCTGAATGATCTTTATAGAAGAGTAATTATTCGAAATAATCGTTTAAAAAGATTAATTGATATTAAAGCTCCTGAAGTAATTCTTCGAAACGAAAAAAGAATGCTTCAAGAAGCTGTAGATGCGTTGTTCGATAATTCACGCCGCGCAAGTGCGGTTAGAAGCGATGGCAACAGACCCTTAAAATCACTCAGCGATATGTTGAAAGGTAAACAAGGTCGTTTCCGTCAAAACCTGCTTGGTAAACGTGTTGATTATTCAGGCCGTTCCGTAATTGTTGTTGGCCCTGAATTGAAATTGCATCAATGCGGTTTACCAAAAGATATGGCGGTTGAATTGTTCAAACCGTTCATTATCCGTAAACTTATTGAACGGGGACATTTTAAAACTGTAAAGAGTGCACGTAAAGCTGTTGATAGAAAAGATGCTATGATCTGGGATATTCTTGAAAAATTGATTGATGGTCATCCGGTGATGTTAAACCGTGCGCCAACACTGCATCGTCTCGGAATTCAGGCTTTCCAGCCAATATTAATTGATGGAAAAGCAATACAATTGCATCCGCTGGTTTGTACGGCATTCAATGCGGATTTCGACGGTGACCAAATGGCGGTTCACGTTCCGCTCTCTTACGAAGCGCAGCTTGAAGCATCAGTTTTAATGTTGAGCAGTCATAATATATTATCACCACAGAATGGTTTGCCAATTGTTCTTCCATCACAGGATATAGTTCTTGGACTTTACTATCTAACAAAATTAAGACCGGGCTCAAAAGGTGAAGGTAAAATTTTCAGCGATCCTGCTGAAGTCCTTATCGCATATAATTCAAAAGCAGTCGATCTTCATGCTAAGATAAAAGTACGGATCGATTCGCAATTAAAAGAAACAACTGTAGGACGAGTTATTTTTAATCAGATCGTTCCAAAGGAGATGGGTTATATTAACGAACTTCTTGTTAAGAAAAGTTTCTCCGGTTTCATTTACAAGATGTTCATAAAGATTGGTAACGAAAAAACTGCAATCTTCCTAGATGATCTGAAAGAATTAGGGTACAGATATGCGACCGCTGCCGGTATATCAATCAGCTTCAGCGATATGATTGTTCCGGATGAAAAAGTAAAATTGATTGCAGACTCGAACAAAAAAGTTTCCGGAATTTTGAATGAGCATGAACAAGGATTGATTACAGATGCTGAACGGTACAATAAAATTGTTGACGTTTGGACACATACAACGAACAACGTTGCTAAATCCTTGATGGATAGAATTAAAACCGATCAAGGCGGATTCAACTCTCTTCATATGATGGTTGACTCGGGCGCGAGAGGTTCGCAAGATCAAGTTCGTCAGCTTGCCGGTATGCGTGGTTTGATGATGAAACCGCAAAAGAGTTTGACCGGTCAGTCTGGTGAAATTATTGAGAATCCGATCGTAGCGAATTTCAAAGAAGGATTATCCGTTCTTGAATATTTCATTTCTACTCACGGTGCACGTAAAGGTTTGGCGGATACTGCTTTGAAAACTGCCGATGCCGGTTATCTAACTCGTAGATTGTGCGACGTTGCTCAAGATGTAATTATTACAGAATTAGATTGCGGCACGATCCGCGGTGTTTACATTTCTGCTTTGAAAGATGTAGAGCTCGAAAGAGAACCCCTAGCGGAAAGAATCACCGGACGTGTTGCTCAAGAGGATGTTTATGATCAGAGAACTGATGATCTATTAATTGAAGCTGGTGAAGTAATTAATGAAGAAGTTGCAGAAAAAATTGATGAAGCGAATATAGATCAAGTATATATACGTACCGTCTTGACTTGCGAAGCCAAACGAGGGGTTTGCGCAAAGTGTTATGGCCGCAATTTGACTACCGGTCAATTAGTAGAAAATGGAGAAGCAGTAGGTATTATTGCCGCTCAATCCATTGGTGAGCCTGGTACACAGCTGACACTACGTACTTTCCACTTGGGAGGAACCTCCTCTCGTATTGCAAGTCAATCTCAAGTTGAGGCAAATGTCGGCGGAACGATTAAACTGGATAGATTAACTTTCGTTGAAAAAACCGACTTCTTTGGAAAAGTTAAAGTTGTAATTGGTAGACGAGGTTCAATTGGTATTTATGATGAGGATAATCGTCAGATTAAGAAATTTGAAGTCCCATACGGTTCAGAATTGATGGTAAGTGAAGGTCAAGAGATTAAAAAGGGTCAACCATTGTACAATCACGATCCTTATAACTCGGTAATTGTTGCGGACGTTGAGGGCAAAGTTTCTTTCATCGATTTGATTGATAACGTTACCATTCAGCAAGTCGCAGATGAACAAACCGGTCACGTTCAAAAAGTTGTAATCGAATCAAAAGATAAAACCTTGACTCCTAGTATTCAGCTAAAGGACAGTAAGGGTAATGAAAAAGTATTTAACATTCCTACACGCGCTTATTTATCTGTTGAAGAAGGTGAAGAAATACAAGCCGGTACAATCTTAGCCAAAATTTCTAAATCTTCAACCAAATCGCGTGATATTACCGGCGGTCTGCCGAGAGTTACAGAATTATTTGAAGCCCGTCGTCCGCATGATCCAGCCGTAGTTTCTGAGATCGAAGGAAGGGTTAAATTCGGCGCTCGCAAAAAAGGTTCACGTGAAATTATAGTCGAATCTCTGGATGGATCAATTCAAAAAGTATATAATGTTTCTTATGGCAAGCATATTCTTGTTCAGGAAGGGGATGAAATTCCGGCAGGTGAAAAGATTACCGACGGTCCAACAGACCCTCATGATATTCTTAAGATCAAAGGTACAAATGCCGTTCAAGAATATTTGGTGAATGAAATTCAAGATGTATATCGTTTACAGGGTGTTAAGATTAATGATAAACATATTGAAGTAATTGTTCGCCAGATGTTGCAAAAACTTCAAGTCATCTCAGCAAGTGATAGCATTTTCATCGAAGAAGATCTTGTTGATAGAAATAAATTTATTGATGAAAATGAAAAAGTTAAACAGATGGTATTTATTGAGGATCCCGGTCAATCAAAATTAAAACTGGGTAACCTTATTACACGTGCTAAGTATAGAGAGATTAATGCTGACCTAACTCGTAAGAGCAAGAAAAATATCAAAGCAAGAGATGCCGAACCCGCTACTTTCAATAATGTTTTACTAGGTATTACTCATGCAGCATTGTCAACCGAAAGTTTTATTTCAGCTGCATCTTTCCAAGAAACCACAAAAGTTTTAACTAATGCCGCTACTGAAGCGCGGGTTGATAAGCTTGTGGGACTTAAAGAAAATGTGGTTATGGGACATTTAATTCCTGCAGGTACAGGCCTTAAAAAATACAGAAATATCATCTTAACGGCAGATGAAATCGAACAAGTAAGTTCCGAAGTAGTTGTTGATGCAGAAAAAGAATCAGTTTAGCAAGAAAAGTAAAAAATAAAAACAGACTTTCTTGACAATTGAAACGATTATCAATAAATTTCAAGTCTGAATTTTAATAAAATATTTAAGTTGTGGAGGAATTTACGTGCCGACGATTAATCAGTTGGTAAGAAAAGGAAGAGTGGTTGTTTCGTCGAAGAACAAGGCTCCGGCGTTAGATGCTTGCCCCCAGAAAAGAGGAGTTTGCACAAGAGTTTATACAACTACCCCCAAGAAACCAAATTCAGCTTTGAGAAAAGTTGCGAGAGTTCGTTTAACGAACGGGATAGAAGTTACTGCCTATATTCCTGGTGAAGGGCATAATTTACAAGAACACTCGATTGTTTTAATTAGAGGTGGTAGAGTAAAAGATTTACCTGGCGTTCGTTATCACATAATTCGTGGTACTCTTGACACAAGTGGTGTTGAGGATAGAAAGAAAAGTCGATCCAAATACGGTACAAAAAAACCAAAAGCAAAATAATCTACTATGAGAAAGAAAAAAGCAGAAAAAAGATACTTAAAGCCAGATCCAAAGTTTAATGATATTTTGGTTTCAAAATTCATTAACTACTTAATGTGGGCTGGAAAAAAATCTACAGCTCGAAGCATAGTTTACGACAGCTTCGATTTGATAGAGCAGAAAACTAAAAAGCCTGCTATAGAAGTTTTCAAAAAAGCGGTGCAAAATGTTCAGCCTTTGGTTGAGGTGAGAAGTAGAAGAGTAGGTGGTGCTACTTATCAAGTTCCAATGGAAGTAAGACCCGAAAGAAGAACTGCGCTAGCCTTTCGCTGGATTAAAAATTATGCCCGTGACAGAAAAGATAAATCAATGGCTTTAAAAGTTGCCGCTGAATTAATGGCTGCGGCAAACGGAGAAGGTTCTGCAGTTAAGAAAAAAGACGATACTCATCGTATGGCTGAAGCAAATAAAGCATTTGCTCATTTTAAGTGGTAATTGAGAAGGGAAAACAATTTTTAGATGTCTAAGCGTGTTGAAATAAAGAAAGTTAGAAACATTGGTATTATGGCACACATTGATGCCGGTAAAACCACTACAACTGAACGTATTCTATACTATACAGGAAAATTGCATAGAATGGGTGAAGTTCATGATGGTGCAGCAACAATGGATTGGATGGAACAAGAAAAAGAACGCGGAATTACAATTACAAGCGCTGCGACTACAACTTTTTGGAGAGAGCATCAAATTAATATTATCGATACTCCCGGTCACGTTGATTTTACGGTAGAAGTTGAAAGATCTTTAAGAGTTTTAGATGGAGCCATTGCACTCTTTTGCGCTGTTGGCGGTGTTGAACCTCAATCAGAAACTGTTTGGAGGCAAGCTGATAAGTATAGCGTACCTCGGATAGCTTTTGTCAACAAAATGGATAGAATTGGTGCTGATTTTTTTAATGCCGTTCAGATGATGAGAGAAAAACTAGGTGCTCATGCCGTGCCCATTAATCTTCCGGTTGGCGAAGGAGATTTATTTAGAGGCATAATCGATCTGATGAGTATGCGCGCTATTATGTTTATTGAGGAATCACTTGGTGCCGATTTTGAGGAAGTTGAGATTCCCTCAGATCTTCTCCCGTTAGCTCAAAAGTATCGCACGGAAATGCTAGAAGCTGTTTCTGATGTAGATGATACTCTGTTAGAAAAGTATCTTGAGGGAAAGGATATTTCGGTAGCTGAAATAAAGAAAGTTTTAAGAGAAGCAACTATTCAAGCCAAGATAATTCCTGTTCTTTGCGGATCTTCGTTTAAGAATAAGGGCGTTCAGCAATTGCTCGATTCTGTCGTTGAGCTGTTGCCATCTCCTCTTGATTCTGGATCAATTTCAGCTCATCATATTTTTAAGAATGATCACGTTGAAAGAAAAATTGATCCATCGGAAAAGTTTTCAGCCCTTGCATTTAAAATTATGACAGATCCTTATGTTGGAAAATTAACTTTTATTAGAGTCTACACCGGAACACTAAAAGCTGGATCATACATTTTCAACTCTGTGTCAGATAAAAAAGAAAGAGTTGGACGAGTTCTTCAAATGCACGCTAACACTCGGCAAGATTTGGAAGAAATCAGATGTGGAGATATTGCAGCAATAGTTGGATTGAAACACACCAGGACGGGAGATACTCTTTGCACTGAAGACGACGCTATTATTCTTGAGAAAATGATTTTCCCTGAACCTGTTATTCAGATTGCAATTGAACCAAAAACAAAAGCTGATCAAGATAAACTTTCTGAATCTCTTGCAAAACTTTCTGATGAGGATCCGACATTTAAAGTAAAAGTTGACGATGAAACCGGGCAGACTCTTATAAGCGGAATGGGTGAACTTCATCTTGAAATTCTTGTTGATAGAATGAGGCGTGAATTTAAAGTAGAGGCTAATGTAGGTAAGCCTCAGGTCGCATACAGAGAAACCATTACAAAAACAGTTCAAGCGGAAGGCAAATTTGTTAAGCAATCCGGTGGACGTGGTAAATATGGTCACGTTTGGATTGAACTTTCTCCTAATGAAGTTGGCAAAGGATTTGAGTTTGAGAATGCCATAGTTGGAGGAGTTGTTCCGAAAGAGTATATTAATCCGGTTATGCATGGATTACAAGATTCATTAAGAAATGGAGTTTTAGCCGGTTATCCGGTTGTTGATGTTAAAGCGAAATTATATGATGGTTCATATCATGACGTTGATTCAGATGAGATTTCATTTAAAGTTGCTGCATCAATGGCATTTAAGCAAGGTGCATTGAAAGCAAGCCCAATTTTACTTGAACCGATGATGAGTGTTGAGGTTATATCTCCCGAAGAATATTTAGGTGATGTTATGGGAGACTTAAATTCAAGAAGAGGAAAAATTGAAGGATTTACTTCGAGAAAAGATGCTCAAGTAATTAAAGCAATGGTTCCTCTCGCACAAATGTTCGGATATGCAACAACATTACGCTCTGCAACTCAAGGACGTGCGATTTATTCGATGCAGTTTTCACATTATTCTGAAGTTCCGAAGTCTGTTGCCGAAGAGATTCAAGAAAAATCTCAGGCAAAAAAGCATGCTGAATCACATTAAACGATAATTATAATAAATCATTAAAGAAATAAAAATCATTAAGGAGAGTATGTAAGATGGCAAAAGAAAAATTTGACCGGAGTAAACCTCACGTTAATATCGGTACAATCGGACACGTAGACCATGGTAAAACTACTCTTACTGCCGCCATCACCATGGCTCTTGCAAAAAAAGGTTTGTCGCAAATTAGATCATTCGACAGTATTGATAACGCCCCTGAAGAAAGAGAAAGAGGTATTACTATCGCTACTGCTCACGTGGAATATTCAACAGCCAAGAGACATTATGCACACGTAGATTGTCCTGGTCACGCAGATTATGTTAAAAACATGATCACCGGTGCTGCCCAAATGGATGGCGCTATTTTAGTTGTTGCTGCAACAGATGGTCCTATGCCGCAAACACGCGAACATATTCTTCTTGCTCGTCAAGTTGGTGTTCCGAAAATGGTTGTCTTTATGAATAAGGTTGATGCAGTCGATGATCAAGAATTGATTGACTTGGTTGAAATGGAATTAAGAGAATTATTAACTAAATATGAATTCCCTGGTGATGAAATTCCGATCATTAAAGGCTCAGCTCTTCACGCTTTGGAAGCCGGTTCTTCAAATGCAGAACCAACCGATCCGAGATATAATTGTATCTGGGAGTTAATGGATGCTGTCGATAATTACATCCCGGTTCCTGAAAGAAGTGTTGATAAACCATTCTTGATGCCTGTCGAAGATGTTTTTTCAATTACCGGTCGTGGTACTGTTGCTACCGGTAGAGTTGAAAGAGGTCAAGTTAAAATTCAAGAAGAAGTTGAATTGATCGGTCTTGGCGTTCATAAGAAAACAGTTGTTACCGGTGTAGAAATGTTCCGTAAAGAACTTGATTCTGCTATGGCTGGTGATAATGCTGGTATTCTATTAAGAGGTATTGATAAAAATGAAATTGAAAGAGGAATGGTTCTTGCAAAAACAGGTTCTATTACTCCTCATAAAAAATTCGAAGGCAAAGTTTACATTCTTTCAAAAGATGAAGGTGGACGTCATACACCATTCTTCAATGGTTACAGACCACAGTTCTATTTTAGAACAACAGACGTAACCGGTATTGCTACTTTACCGGAAGGAACCGAAATGGTTATGCCTGGCGATAGCGTTACATTGAAGATCGATTTGATTTCTGATATTGCTATGGATGAAGGTTTGAAGTTCGCTATCCGTGAAGGCGGCAGAACTGTTGGTGCTGGTTTTGTAACAAAGATTATCGAGTAAAAATAAATTATTTGAGCCCCGCAAGCGCGGGGCACTATGTTGAACAAGGAGATTATAAAAAGTGCCTGGTCAGAAAATTAGAATCAAGCTTAAGTCATACGATCATATATTGATTGACAAATCAACCGAAAAGATTATTAAAACGGTTAAGAGCACCGGCGCAGTTGTTTCCGGACCAATTCCGTTACCGACGCGCAGAACTGTATTCACTGTATTAAGATCTCCGCACGTTGATAAGAAATCTAGAGAACAATTTGAGATCAGAGCCCATAAAAGAATTATAGATATACATAATTCAAATAATAAAACAGTTGACGCACTCAGCAAGTTGGATATTCCCGCTGGCGTTGACATTGAGATTAAGTTATAGGAATCATAGAAATGCCTGGCTTGTTAGCAAAAAAATTAGGAATGACAAATATATTCGCCGAAGATGGAAAAATTGTACCTGTTACAGTTTTAGAAGTCGGTCCGTGTAATGTATACGCAATCAAATCGAAAGAAAGAGATGGCTACGAAGCTGTTCAACTTGGATTTGGAGAAAAGAAAGAGAAGAGAACAAGCAAACCTCAGCTTGATTATTACAAAAAACACGGTTTGAAAATTCCTCATACAGTAAAAGAGTTTAAGAATTTTGATGCATCACAATATAAAATTGGCGATGAATTGAATACTGATCTTTTTGCTGTTGGCGATAAAGTCAAAGTTTCCGGTAAGAGCAAAGGAAAAGGTTTTCAAGGTGTTATGAGAAGACACAACTTTGGCGGCGTAGGCGGAACAACACACGGTCAGAGCGATAGATTAAGAGCACCCGGTTCAATTGGTTCAAGTTCTTATCCTTCAAGAGTTTTCAAAGGTCAACGTATGGCTGGTAGAATGGGCTTTGACAATACAACCGCTCTTAATCTGAAAGTTGTAAAAATTATTGCAGAGAAAAATATTATTATGGTTAAAGGAGCTGTTCCAGGCTCTATTAATTCAATTGTTGCTATCAACAAAAAATAAGTTTGATAAAAATGAAATTAGAAGTTTATAAACAAGACGGCACAAAATCTGGCGAGACAGTAGAACTCTCAAAAGAAATTTTTGAAATCGAACCGAATGATCACGTTCTTTATTTGGCAGTGAAGGCGTTCTTGGCAAATCAGCGTCAAGGTACTCACAAGTCTAAAGAAAGAAGTGAAGTAAGAGGCGGCGGTAAAAAACCTTGGAAGCAAAAAGGACGTGGCGGCGCTAGAGCCGGTACATCTCGTTCTCCAATTTGGGTTGGCGGCGGTACCATCTTTGGACCAAAACCTCACTCTTACAGACAAAAACTCAACAAGAAAGTTTTAAGTCTTGCTAGAAAATCAGCGCTTTCTTACAAAGCGAAATCAAACCAGATAATGGTGGTTGAAGATTTCAATTTTGATGGACCAAAGACAAAGCAATTTGTTTCTATGTTGAGTGCTTTGAAAGTTACTGGCAAGAGAACATTGCTTTTAACAAACGGTACTTTGGAGAATGTTTACAAATCAGGACGTAACGTTACAAAAGTGAATATACTCGAAGCCAACAAGGCATCTGCTTATGATCTGCTGAACAATCAAGTATTAGTGTTACAGAAAAGCGCTGTAACTATTTTAGAAAACACAATTAATTAAACCGGTTTGAAAATGAAAAGTGTTCTTGTACGACCTTTAATAACAGAAAAGATGAGCGGCATAAGCGAAAAAGATGCAAGCAAGTTTGGTTTCATGGTTGCAATTGACGCTAATAAAATTGAAATAGCCAAAGCTCTCAAAGAAAAATTTAATGTCGATGTCACTTCCGTGAATACGATTAGATATAAAGGTAAAGTCAAAACTCAATTGACAAAGAAGGGCAGATTTACAGGAAGAACGTCAAAGTTCAAAAAAGCAATAGTTACCTTAAAAGAAGGTCAAACAATAGATATTTTCGGTCAAGCATAGTATTACCGAAACTCGGAGCTGAATTAAATGGCAATTAGAAAATTAAAACCAAATACACCCGGAACGAGATTTATGAGTATCTCCTCATTTGATGAGATAACTAAAACTACACCCGAAAAATCTTTGACTGCTGTAGTTACAAAATCCGGTGGTAGAAATAATCAAGGTAGAATTACATCTCGTCATCGTGGCGGTGGACATAAAAGACGTTACAGAATTATTGATTTCAAACGTGATAAGAGTGGAATTCCTGCAAAAGTATTTTCTATTGAATATGATCCAAACAGAACATGCAGAATAGCTCTTCTCAATTATGCCGATGGTGAAAAAAGATATATTCTTGCACCTGACGGAATTAAAGTTGGTTCAACTGTAATGTCAGGCTCAGGTTCAGAAATTAAAGTTGGCAACGCATTACCTTTGAAAGAAATTCCTTTAGCAAGTTTTATACACAACGTTGAATTGAGACCCGGCAAAGGGGGTCAATTAGGAAGATCCGCAGGAACATCGCTTCAATTAATGGCTCGCGAAGGAAAGATGGCGCAGTTAAAAATGCCTTCCGGTGAAGTTAGGATGGTTAGCGTTGATTGTATGGCTACATATGGTGTTGTTGGAAATATAGATCACGAGAATATTAGCCTTGGTAAAGCTGGAAGAAGCAGATGGCTTGGTATTCGCCCCGCAAGTCGTGGTGTTGCAAAGAATCCGGTAGATCACCCGATGGGTGGTGGAGAAGGTAAAACTTCAGGCGGAGGTCATCCGGTCTCTCCTTGGGGTCAAAAAGCAAAAGGATTAAAAACAAGAAAGAGAAAAAATCTTTCTAATAAATACATTGTCAAGCGTAGAAAATAAGACAGAGTAAATATGCCAAGATCAGTCAAAAAAGGTGCTTTCATAGACCTGAAGCTAATGCAAAAAGTTCAAAAATTGAACGACACAAATCAGAAGAAGATAATAAAAACTTGGTCACGTACAAGTACAATTACTCCGGATTTTGTCGGTCACACAATTGCTGTTCATAACGGCAATAAAATGATACCTGTTTATGTATCTGAAAATATGGTTGGTCATAAACTCGGCGAGTTTGCACCAACAAGAATATTCAGAGGACATCCGGGAACTAAAGCTGAAAAAGCGTCTAAAGTAAAGTGATTCTAGGGAAATGATGATGGAAGCGAAATCAACTCACAAATACATTGGAACATCACCGCGAAAGATGAGATTAGTTATTGATCTTATCAGAGGTAAATCTGTAGATCAAGCTATAGAGATCCTCCACTTTTCGCCAAAGCATTCTTCAAAAGATGCTGTTAAGGTTTTGCGTTCCGCTGTATCGAATTTAATGAACAAGGACGAAAACACAAAACATGAAGTCTCGGACTTCTTTGTTAAAGAAGCTTTTGTGAATCAAGGTCCTACTTTGAAAAGAATTTCGGCTGCACCAATGGGTCGAGCGTACAAAATAAGAAAAAGATCTAATCACGTAACTATTGTTGTAGCTACAAAAAAGTAATCTCAGGAGGAAGTTTTGGGTCAGAAGGTTAATCCAATCGGTTTTAGAGTTGGTATCATTAAGGGGTGGGAATCGAACTGGTACGAAAACAAAAGCTATGCTGTTAAGCTTGTTGAAGATAAGAAACTTAGAACCTATGTAAGAAAAAGATTACAAAATGCCGGTATCTCTTCCATAGTTATCGATAGAACTTCAAAAAATATTATTCTTACAATTCATACATCAAGACCTGGTGTTGTAATTGGTAAGAGTGGTAAAGAGATTGCGCAGATTGAAGAAGAATTGAAAAAATTGACAGATAAGGAAGTGAAGATTCAGATCACTGAAATTAAGAGACCTGAACTTGACTCAAACCTTGTTGCAGAAAACATTGCAAGACAACTTGAAGGAAGAGTATCGTTTAGAAGAGCAATGAAGCAATCCATTACAACAGCAATGAGAATGGGCGCCGAAGGAATTAGAATTATGTGTGCCGGCCGTTTAGGCGGCGCAGAAATGGCACGTACCGAACAGTATAAAGAGGGAAGAATTCCTTTGCATACAATACGCGCCGACATAGATTATGGTACTGCAACCGCACAGACAATTTACGGTTCACTTGGAGTAAAAGTTTGGATCTGCCGCGGAGAAATTTTAGGTAAACGTTCAACCGAATAATAAGTTTGAGGAATATTTTTCATGTTAATGCCCAAAAGAGTAAAGTTTCGTAAAGCACATAGAGGTAGAAGAGCTGGCAAGGCAACACGCGGTCATCTTGTGAACTTTGGCGATTACGGTTTGAAAGCATTGGAACCAGCATGGATCACAAGCAGACAAATTGAAGCATGCCGTGTTGCACTTTCACGTCATATGAAAAGAGACGGAAAAATGTGGATTAGAATTTTTCCAGATAAACCGGTTACTAAAAAACCTCTTGAGACAAGAATGGGTAAAGGAAAAGGCGCGCCGGAATTTTGGGTTGCCGTTGTTAAGCCCGGAAGAATAATGTTTGAGATCGGCGGTATTGATAAAAAAACTGCTCATGAAGCTATGGCAATTGCATCTCATAAACTGCCAATAAAAACAAAAATTTGTCAACGTCCCGATTTAGAAGCATAAAAGGATTTAAAGAAAATGAAGATTTTTGAAATAAGAGAAATGTCCACAGACGAAATCAAAAAAAGAATTATTGAAGATCAGAAGAACCTTGTGGATCTGAGATTTCAGCAAGAATTAAAAAACTTAACAAACACAGCTAAACTGCATGCTATTAGAAAAGATGTCGCTAAGATGAAAACGATACTCAAAGAGCGAGAGATGCAGGAAGCAAAAACGTCAAAGGCAATTAAATAAGGAGTATTCGAGTTCCATGGAGAAAAGAAGTCTAAGAAAGACCAGGATCGGTACTGTTGTTAGTAACAAAATGCAGAAAAGTATTACCGTTGCAATCGAGAGACAGGTGGCTCATCCTATTTATAAAAAATATTTTAAGAAGACCACTAAATTAATGGCTCACGATGAAAGACAGGAATGCGGTATCGGAGATGTTGTAAAGATTATGGAAACTCGCCCTTTGAGTAAAAGGAAAAATTGGCGCTTGGTTCAAGTTGTTGAAAAAGCCAAGTAATTAAAGTTTGAGGAGCAGCTAAACAATGATACAAGAAGAAACTAATTTAATTGTAGCAGATAACTCGGGTGCTAAAAAAGTCCAATGCATTAGAGTGCTTGGCGGTAGTGACCGACGTTACGCAAGCGTTGGCGATTTAATAGTTGTTGCCGTTAAATCGGCAATTCCTGGCGGCGGTGTTAAAAAAGGTGAAGTTAGCCGTGCAGTAGTTGTTAGAACAAAAAAAGAAGTTAGAAGAAATGACGGTTCATACATCCGCTTCGACGAAAACGCTGCGGTTCTTTTAAACGCTCAAGGTGAACCTAAAGGTACACGTATCTTTGGCCCCGTTGCAAGAGAACTCCGAGATAAGAAGTTCATGAAAATTATCTCTCTAGCTCCAGAAGTATTATAAGGATAGGGAAAATGAAGATTAGAAAAAATGATCCAGTAGTTATTATATCCGGTAACAGTAAAGGTAAAACCGGAAAAGTATTAAAAGTATTTCCCAGCGAGAACCGTGTTATTGTTGAAGGTATTAATCTTCGCAAAAGACATACAAAGGCGAATCAGAAAAACCCTCAGGGCGGAATTACAGAGAAGGAAGCTCCTATAAATGTTTCGAATGTTATGATCTTGGATCCTAAGACTAACCAGAAAACAAGAATCGGTGCTAAACTTATCATTGATGAAAAAACAGGCAAGAAGAGAAGCGCTAGAGTTAGTAAAGTTAGTGGTGAAATGCTTGCTTAATAAACTTCGCCGGTTGGCGGGTAAATTTTAAGGACTAGTAATTAAGATGGCAAAAGAACAAAAACAACCAAAAGAGCAGAAAGAACTTAAGGACAAGAAAGCTAAGGCAGTTGTAGTCGAAGAAAAAAAGCCGGTAGCAAAAGTTGTTGAGCCAAAGATTCCAGCTCGCTTAAAAGAAAAATATCAAAAAGAAATTGTTCCAAAATTAAGAGAACAATTCGCTTATAAGAGTATTATGCAAGTTCCCCGTTTGGAGAAAATTGTAATTAATATGGGTGTTGGAGAAGCTGCTTCCGATGCAAAAATTTTAGATGAAGCCATACGCGATCTTGAAACTATTTCTGGTCAGAAGCCATCGGTTAGAATTGCTAAGAAAGCTATTTCTAATTTTAAGTTACGCGAAGGTATGAAGATTGGTGCTAAGGTTACCTTAAGAAAAGAAATGATGTATGAATTTTTGGACAGATTTATTTCACTTGCTCTGCCACGCATGAGAGATTTCCGCGGAATTCCAGATAAATCTTTTGACGGACGTGGAAATTATACAATGGGACTTAAGGAACAGATCATATTTCCTGAAATCAACGTTGATAAAGTAACAAAGATTTTGGGAATGGATATTACGTTTGTTACAACGGCAAAGACAGATAAAGAAGCTCTCGAACTCTTGACTGCATTCGGGATGCCGTTTAGAAAAAAAGAAATTAATTAAAGGGAAGACATGGCAAGAAAAAGTTTGCTCGCGCGCGAAGATAAGAGAAAAGCATTGGTAGATAAATTCGCCGCTAAGAGAAAAGAATTGAAAGAAAAGGGTGACTATGAAGGGTTACAACTTCTTCCTAGAAATTCTGCCCCCACCCGTTTACATAACAGATGTAAAATGACTGGTAGACCGAGAGCTTACTATAGAAAATTTGGTGTATCTCGTTTAGTTCTTCGCGAAATGGCATTGCGCGGTTTAATACCCGGTCTTAAAAAAGCAAGTTGGTAACTGAAGGAGAAATGTAAATGCATACTACCGATCCGATTGCGGATTTTTTAACAAGAATAAGAAATGCTGTTAAAGCACAAAAGAAATATGTTGAGATACCTTCTTCGAAGATGAAGATAGGTTTAGCCGAAATTTTGAAGAATAATAAATTCATCAAAGACTATAATGTTGTAGAAGATAATAAGCAAAACGTGCTTAGAGTTCATCTACAATATGTTAATGGCGCTCCTTCAATTACCGGAATTAGAAGAATTTCGACACCGGGTTTGAAAAGATATGTAAGTAAAGAAAAACTTCCGCGAGTGTTGAACGGACTTGGAATTGCAGTCCTTTCTACACCGAAAGGTTTATTGTCTGATAGACAGGCAAAAAAAGATGCAGTGGGCGGAGAAGTAATCTGCTACGTTTGGTAAAAAAATTTTAAGAGGTAAAGAAATTGTCACGTATAGGTAAAAAACCAATTCCGATTAAAGATGTAACAATAACCAAAACTGAAGGTGCTATTAAAGTTAAAGGCAAACTCGGCGAATTGGAAATGAAAATACATCCAAACATCAAAGTTGATGTTACAAAAGAAGAAATTGTTGTTACAAGACCGAACGACATGAAAGAGAATAGAGCACTTCACGGTTTAACACGCGCTCTTATCAATAACATGGTTCAAGGTGTTACTGTTGGATATTTGAAATCGTTGGATATAGTTGGTGTGGGTTACAAAGCTGAATCAAAAGGCGATGCTGTTTTATTCACCATTGGTTATTCTCACCCAATTTTGTTTATGCCTCCGGAAGGAATTAAAATTGAAGTCCCGGCTCCAACACAAATAAAAGTTTCTGGATATGATAAAGAGTTAGTAGGAATGATTGCCGCTAAAATCAGATCATTTAGAAAACCTGAGCCATATAAAGGAAAAGGTATTAAATACTCGAATGAAATTATTCTACGTAAAGCAGGCAAGACAGCCGGTAAGTAATAGGAGAATTTGAAAATGTTTTTGAAAGACACAACACATAGAGCTACAAAGAAAGCAAGAATCCGTAGAAAAATCTCCGGTACTGCCGAACGTCCGCGTTTATCTGTCTTCAGAAGTGCGAATAATATGTATGCTCAGTTGATTGATGATGTTAAAGGTACAACTTTGCTTGAGGCTTCCTCGCTATCAAAAGAACTTGCTGAAGAAATAAAAGATTTTAAAGGTAAGATTTCTAAAAGCAAAGCCGTTGGAAAATTGTTGGCTAAGAAAGCAAGTGAAAAAGGGATTACTACGGTAGTTTTTGACAGAAGTGGTTACCGATATCATGGTAGAGTTCAAGCCGTAGCGGAAGGTGCTCGTGAGGGCGGAATAAAAATGTAAGGATTGCCGGGTCGTCTAATGGCAGGACAACGCCCTTTGGAGGCGTCTGTAGAGGTTCGACTCCTCTCCCGGCAGCCAAAATTAGACGATGCAAAAAAAAAGATTAATAAGTTCGTAAACAAGGGAGCTAAAATTGAATTTCAAGTACAAAAAAGTATCGGGTCTTGAGAATCTTAAAGAGAAGATTGTTCACATTAACAGAGTTGCAAAAGTTGTTAAGGGTGGTAGAAGATTCAGCTTTAACGCAATTGTAGTTGTTGGAGATGCTAACGGTCACGTTGGTGTTGGTCTTGGCAAAGCAAACGAAGTTACCGATGCAATTTCTAAGGGAATTGACGATGCAAAGAAAAACGTTTATAGAGTATCAATCATTAAAGGAACTATTCCTCACGCTATTACCGGCAAATTCGGCGCAGGCTCTGTTCTGTTAAAACCGGCAACACCCGGTACAGGTTTAATTGCAGGCGGCGGAGTTCGTGCTGTACTCGAAGCTGCCGGCATTCAAGATATTTTGACCAAATCACTCGGTTCAAGTAATCCACATAACCAAGTTAAAGCGACATTAAATGCTTTGTTAAATCTTGTTGATGCAAGAACTATGGCACGTAAACGTGGATTAAAAGTAACTGAGTTATTCAATCTGTAATTGAGGTTATGATGACAAAGAAAATAAAAATTATTCAGACAGGCAGTGTAATTGATCGCCCCGTTCCGCAAAAGAGAACTATCGAGGCTTTAGGTCTTGCTAGACCAAATCATTTTGTTATTAAAAATGATACGCCTCAAATTAGAGGAATGATCAGAAAAGTACACCATCTTGTAAAAGTAGAAGAAATTGAAGCGTAAGGTGATAAATGAATATTCTAAGTAATCTGAGACCTGCAAAAGGTTCGAACAAAAAAGTTAAGAGAATTGGACGCGGCGAAGGCTCCGGTCACGGCGGAACTGCAACACGTGGCGAAAACGGTCAACGTTCACGTGCTGGTGCAAAGTTTCCAACATGGTTTGAAGGCGGACAAATGCCCCTTCAGAGAAGAATTCCCAAGAGAGGTTTCCACAGCCCGTTCAAGGTTGTTAACCAGGTTATAAATCTTAGTACACTGCAAAGATTAGTTGACGAGAAAAAAATTGTTGACGGTGAGATTAATGCAGTTTCTTTATATAAAAGCGGTGCAATTTCAAAAGCAGCTGCTCCATATAAAATTCTTGCTCAAGGTGAATTAAAAGCAAAATTAAATGTTGAAGCTAATTTTTTTAGTGCTACAGCAAAAGAAAAAATTGAATCACTCGGTGGAACCATCAAAGAGACCAAATTCTAATGGCTAAACTTCAAGAAACTTTCCGGAATATTTTTAAGATTCACGAATTACGTCAGAGAATACTTTATACTCTTGCTCTGCTCATAATTGTTCGAATTGGTAGTCATATCACATTACCTGGTATTGATACTTCATTATTACATGAGGCAACAAAAAATGCTTCATCTAATAATCTATTCGGTCTATATGATTTGTTTGTAGGCGGCGCTTTTTCTAATGCAGCTATATTTGCGCTCGGTATTATGCCCTACATTTCTGCCTCTATCATTTTACAGATTGCCGGAGCAGTAATTCCATATTTCCAAAAACTTCAACGTGAAGGTGAAGATGGAAGAAAAAAACTCACGCAATTAACTCGTTACGGAACAGTGCTTATTGCCTCTCTTCAAGCTTGGGGAGTAACAATTCATTTAATGAGCATGACAGTTGCGCAAGGTGGTCCAATTGTTCCTGAGGCTGTAAGAGGAATCATGTGGAGTATGTCCGCAGTTGTACTTCTTGTTGCCGGTACGATGTTTATTATGTGGATGGGCGAGCAGATTACGGATAAAGGAATTGGCAACGGTATATCGTTAATTATTTTTATCGGCATCATCAACCGCTTTCCATTTGCTCTTCTTGATGAATACAGATTGATTTCCAGCGGTCAGCGTAATCTTGTTGTTGAAGTAGTTATTCTGGCGTTAATGGTTTTTATTATTGCCGGTGTAGTACTTGTAACTCAAGGTACAAGAAGAATTCCTGTTCAATATGCTAAACGAGTTGTAGGCAGAAAAGTTTATGGAGGCGTTACACAATACATTCCGTTGCGTGTTAATACAGCCGGAGTTATGCCCATTATCTTCGCCCAGTCAATTATGTTTATACCAAGTACACTGTTTTCATTTTTCCCCAACAATGAATTTATTGGCACTCTTGCACAATATTTTACCCATGAGAGTTTTACTTATTCCTTTATATATGCTTTGATGATTATATTCTTCACTTACTTCTATACCGCGATTGCATTCAATCCGGTTGATGTAGCAGATAATATGAAAAAGCAGGGCGGATTTATTCCCGGTATTCGTCCCGGTAAACAGACCGCAGATTTCATTGATAATATTTTGACAAAGATTACGTTACCGGGTTCAGTATTCTTAGCTATCATTGCCATTCTTCCCGCGTTCATTTCTAAATTTGGTGTGAGCGGAAGTTTTGCTTCATTTTTCGGTGGTACAAGCTTGCTGATTATCGTTGGTGTGGCTTTAGATACATTGCAGCAAATTGAATCTCATCTATTGATGAGACATTACGACGGATTTATGAAATCCGGTAAACTTAAGGGCAGAAGATTCTAGATTAGATTGTGATATTAATAAAGAGAAGTAGCGAAATAGATTACATTCGTGAAAGCAGCAAAATAGTTGCAGAAACATTACAGTTAGTGAAGCGTTACGTCAAAGTTGGCGTTACGACAAAAGAGCTAGATAAAATTGCTGAAGATTATATTCTAAGCAATAACGCTCGTCCCGCATTCAAAGGTTACTCTCAAGCGGGTTCGATCGATTTTCCAGGCTCAATTTGTTCTTCAATTGATGATGAGGTTGTTCACGGTATTCCGGGTAACATAGTTCTGAAAGAGGGACAGATTATTTCTATAGACGTAGGTGTAGAGAAAAACGGTTACTTCGGAGACGCGGCTTTATCTGTCGCAGTTGGAAAAATCTCCGCAGAGAAACAAAAACTGATGGATGTTACAGAAAAGTCTTTGTATCTCGGTATTGAACAGGCAGTAGAAAAAAATAGAATTGGAGATATCTCAAACGCAATTCAAACTTATGTTGAGGAAAATGGATTTTCAGTAGTTCGCGATTTATGCGGACACGGTGTTGGAAAACATCTTCATGAAGAGCCGCAAATTCCGAATTACGGTAAGAAAAGAAACGGATCTGTTCTTAAAAATGGAATGACATTAGCTTTAGAACCGATGGTTAACATGGGTTCGTATAAAGTGTTTGTTGCTGAGGACGGATGGACAGTTTTAACGTTAGACGGAAAACCTTCGGCACATTTTGAACATACAATTGCAGTTATTGATGGTAAACCAGAAATATTAACGAAGTGTGAATAGAGATAGATGGCTAAACAGGGACCGATAAAAGTAGATGGAGTTGTAACGGACACATTGCCGAACGCACATTTTAAAGTACGTCTTGAAAACGGTCATGAAATACTAGCTCATATCTCCGGTAAAATGAGAATGCACTTTATAAAAATTTTAGCAGGCGATAAAGTTGCCATTGAACTTTCGCCATACGACTTGAACAAAGGTAGAATTACATACAGATATAAATAACGGAGAAGAAATAAATGAAGGTCCGCTCATCTGTTCGCAAGATTTGTGAGAACTGTAAGATCATTAAAAGAAAAGGGGTTGTAAGAGTGATCTGCAAAAACCCTAAACACAAACAAAGACAAGGTTAAACTTAGGAGGTTATAGATTTGGCTCGTTTAGCTGGTGTTGATTTACCCAAAAATAAAAAAGCTTTCATCGGATTGACTTACATTTTTGGTATTGGTGATAAATCTTCTATGGAGATCCTCATCAAAGCTGGTGTTAATCCAGATAAAAAAGTTTCTGAATTAACTGAAGAAGAAATTGCAAAGATCCGTTCTGTTATGACAGCAGAGTATAGGGTTGAAGGTGCGCTCAGGAGTGAAGTCCAGCAAAATATCAAAAGATTAATGGACATTGGTGCCTATCGTGGTATTCGCCACAGAAGAGGATTACCTGTTCGCGGTCAACGTACTAGAACTAACTCTAGAACTCGTAAAGGTAAACGTAGAACTGTTGCCGGTAAAAAGAAAACTCCGGCTAAGAAGTAATTTATAATTTTTTTTCTGAGGAGTAAAATTGGCTAAGGTTGTAAAAAAGACAAAAAAGAAAGTTCACGTTGATGCTGTTGGCGTGGCTCATATTAAAGCCTCATTCAATAACGTGCTTGTTACATTGACGGATATTTACGGAAATACAATTTCATGGTCCTCAGCCGGTAAAAACGGTTTCAAGGGTTCAAGAAAAAATACTCCGTTCGCTGCTCAAGTTACTGCAGAAGCAGCAGCAAAAGAAGCGCACGATTTAGGATTAAGAAAAGTTGACGTGTTCGTAAAGGGACCCGGTTCCGGACGTGAAGCAGCAATTAGAGCATTAAGTACAGCAGGATTGGATATTCTTTCTATAAAAGATCAGACTCCAATTCCACATAACGGATGCCGACCACCAAAACGTAGAAGAGTTTAATAGGAGAAACTTTAGATGGCAAGATACACCGGTCCCAGTTGCAAATTATGCAGAAGGGAAAAACAGAAATTATTTTTAAAAGGTTCTAAGTGCTTATCGGAAAAATGTCCGCTCGAACAAAAAAACTACGCGCCCGGTCAACATGGTTTGACTCGCAGAGCAAAATTTTCTGAGTATGGCGTTCAGCTTAGAGAAAAACAGAAAGTTAAAAGAATTTACGGATTGCAAGAAACTCAATTCCATAATATTTTTGAGACGGCTAACCGCCAAAAAGGTATAACAGGCGGTAATTTGATAAAACTTCTTGAGAGAAGATTGGACAACGTTGTATATCGTCTTGGATTCGCACCTTCTAGAAAATCAGCTCGTCAATTAGTTCTTCATGGACATTTCTGGATAAACGGAAAGACTGTTGACATTCCTTCTTATACTCTTGCACCGGGCGATGTTATTTCCGTCCGTGAGAGAAGTAAAAAATTGGATACAATCCATAATTCCTTAAGAAGAACAAAAGACAACGTTTACATTTGGTTGTCTGTAGATAAAGCAACTTTATCCGGTACTTTCTTAAATGTTCCGGAAAGAGAAGACATTCCATTGAATGCAAACGAACAATTAATTGTTGAGTTGTATTCTAAGTAATTTAAAATTAATAAAGAGGATACTAAATGAGCTATCCATTTATAAAGATGCCAGATGGCGTTGTTCTCGATGAATCGGTAAGCAAAGAGAATTTTGGAAGATTTATAGTTCAACCTTTGGAAAGAGGTTTTGGTGTTACACTTGGTAACGCTTTAAGAAGAGTATTATTGTCGTCATTAACAGGCGCCGCAATTAATGCTATTAAGATTGAAGGCGTACTTCATGAGTTTTCTACCGTACCCGGTGTAGTTGAAGATGTTACTGAACTCATTCTTAATCTGAAAAAAGTAAGAATGAGACTTTTGAATAAAAAAGTTACGGGTTGTGAAATTTCTCTTTCCGGATCAAAAGAATTCAAAGCTGGAGATATACAAAAATATTGTCCTGATATCGAAATCTTAAATCCGGATCTTCACATTGCAAGATTGAACTCCGATGCAAAATTTAATATGGAATTGCGTTTCGCCGTAGGCAAAGGTTACGTTCCGTCTACAGAGCAGAAAATTCTTGAAGCGACTATTGGTACGATTCCAATCGATTCAATCTATACTCCGATTGTTAATTGCCGTTATGATGTTGAAAATGTTCGTATCGGTGAGAAAAATGATTACGAAAAATTATCACTCGAAATTCAGACAGATGGTTCGATGACTCCCGAAGAAGCTCTTTCAAGTTCTGCAAAAATATTGAAAGATCACGTTCAGATGTTTATTAACTTTGATGCAGAGCCGGAAGAAGAAAAAGTTGAAAACGAAAAAGACGCAGAAGCAGAAAGAATTAAAAAAATCTTATTGACAAGCGTTGATGATCTTGAGTTGAGCGTTCGTTCTCATAATTGTTTGAAAGCCGCCAACATCAAAAATTTATCTGATCTTGTTAAGAAGGATGAAAGTGAGATGTTGAAATTTAGAAACTTCGGCAGAAAATCGTTAGCTGAATTGCTTGAGATCGTCGATAATCACGGACTCGAATTCGGTATGGACGTTGATAAATACATTAAAGATAAACCAGAAAACAATTAGTATTCCCATAAGGTTGAAGAATGAGACATGGAGTAAAAGGAAGAAAATTAGGCAGAACTGCCAGTCACAGAGCAGCAACATTAAATTTGTTAGCTACATCTTTACTCAAGCATAAAAAAATTAAAACTACTGCAGCAAAGGCAAAAGAGTTGCGCAGGTTCGTTGACCCTATCATCACAAGAGCAAAAACGGATTCCGTTCATTCAAGAAGAATTATTGCTACGAAGATCAATGATAGAGAAGTTCTCACAGATTTATTCAGCAACATAATTCCAAAAATTGGTGATAGACCCGGCGGTTATACGCGTGTTGTTCTTCTTGGACAAAGAAAAGGCGATGGCGCTCATATGGCTATAATTGAGTTAGTCGATTTCAGCGGAGTGATTAAACCAAAAGCCCCAAAGAAAACTAAAGGCGATGAGAAACCAACTGAAACTACAGAAGAAGTAAAAGCAGAAGAAAAGAAGGAGAAAAAAGCAAAGAAGGCGGCTGCTCCAAAACCGAAAAAAGAAAAAGCTCCTAAAGAAAAAATAACTAAAGAGAAGATTACTAAGACTACAAAGACACCTCAGAAAAAAGGCAGTTAATTTTTAAGTCATAAATTAATTTGAAAAGAGTAATCGTTTTTCGGTTACTCTTTTTTATTTATATGAAAAAGATAGAATTCATCAAAGCTGTTTATAATCTCAACGAATTGCCAAAGCAAAACTTACCAACCGTTGTTTTGTGCGGTCGTTCGAATGTGGGTAAATCCTCCTTCATTAACTCGGTCTTTAATACAAAAATGGCAAAAACCTCCTCGTCACCGGGAAAGACCCGATCTATCAATTACTACCTAGTTGAAAAGAAATTTTTTATAGTAGATTTACCCGGATTCGGGTACGCTAAAGTCTCCAAAAAGGAACGCGATGCATGGCAGCATCTTCTCGAAAAGTATTTTTCTATTAACGAAAATATTAAACTTGCTGTACATCTAATGGATAGCCGGCATAATCCGATGCAACTGGATATTGAACTAAATGAATTTCTTCGCTCCATCAACATCCCATATATTCTATTACTGAACAAGACCGATAAACTGAAACAATCCGATTTAGCTTCCGCCAAGCGGAGAGTCGTTCGGTTTTTCCCGGAATTATCTACCGGAGAGAATCTTATACTTTTTTCTACCATCAAAGGTACCGGCAAAAAAGAGGTGGTAAAACTACTTACTTCTCTCTTCCTTATGTGAAAATTTCTTAAATCTTTCTTATTATTGAATCGGGAGTTGATACTTTTTGCGGCTTCTGAAAAATTATCTCCTCATAATCATTTAGAAGGAAGATGGGAATTAAAGAAAAAATTAAAAAGAGAATTTTCATATTCTTATTTATTCCTATTCTCATCGCCATTCCATTTTTTACCGAAGATTATATATTGAAAATTATCTCCGGTGTTATTCTCTTGATCTACGCCGGATTTATAATCTTTCTGCGCGATTCGATGCAAAGTGAACTCTTAGATCAAACAATTCAACCCAATCTTATTGAATATGAAGAGAAGGACAAAAAAGAATTTTATGAAACCGATGCGGGTGAAGATTTTAAGATAATTTCACCAGTAAAGAATATCGAAATCATCACCGCAGAAAATTATGGAAGCAGTATAACCCAGGGCAGACAAAATTTCTTTAAACCGCCGGATTTTAAAACCAACTATGATAAAATTGTACATGAAGAAATACCGGACGACATTAATCATGATGAGCAATTTGGTTTTGTGTTGGAAAAAATTCTTAGCGTTGTAAAAGATTCCTTTATGGCTCATACGGTGGCGTTCTTTTGGTACAATAAAAACAGAAAGCGGTTGACGCTCGAACGTTATGTCTCAAGTTCATCCCAAATTAAACAGCAGAAGTTCGATCTTGAAGATGATATACTGGGGAAGATTGTTCAGAAGGAAGAGCCGGAGTTATTAACGGATATTTCTTCGAATGCGGAAACAGACGTTATACGATATTATAGTGCGGCACAGGGAATTAAAAGTTTTGTCGGCGTTCCCTTATTTTATGGAAAACACTTGACTGGAATTCTCTCGTTAGATTCAAAAGTGAACGATGCATTTGGAATTGAGCAAGTCTATTCTCTTGGCAGAATTGTTCGCGTGATTTCAATAATTATTTCATTGTTCGAAGAAAAATTTGCAGAGTCGCAAGCAGAACAACGCCTTAAGACACTGCTGAATATTTTAAGCGCCGATAGAAAATTTGAATCGGAGGCAGACGTTCATCAAACAATTGAATCTTCAATGCAAGGATTGCTCGACTGGGATTCTTTTACTCTCGTATCATACAATCCGGCGGAACAAAAATTTAAAACAACAAAAATAATTAATAAAACTTCACTCAAATACATCGGTGAAAATTTGGAAATTGATCTTACCGGAACATTAGTTGGGCGTGCAATATTGAGCGCTACTCCTGTAAAGATCGATGATACTTCTACGTCGGATATTCCACGTTTCGCAAAAACTGAGGATGTAAGTTTTGACGGTTCCTTTCTTGCAATTCCTCTTGTGTATGACGAGCATAATTACGGCGTTCTATGTTTTGAGAGTCTGAAAAAAAATGTTTACTCAAACAGCGAAGTCTCCTATATAAAAAATGCCACAAAAATTTTCGCGTTTATACTTCATTCCTATTCAACCATAAATATTCTGAAGGGATTGCTCTCTGTAGATATTGAAACGAAAACTTTGAATTACGACTCTTTTGTTGAGCGCTTTACAATTGACCTTGTTCGCAGTAAGGAACTTGGAATTCAAGGCGGGATCGCGTTAATCAAAATCGATGAATTTCTGGAACAGGAATCTCTCTTTGAAGGTAATCCATTCCAAAAAGTTCTGCGCATTGTTGGGCAGATTATTAGAGATGAGATGACGCCCTTAAATTTATTGGGAAGAATAAGCGAAAAAGTATTTGCCGTTTATTTCTTCAACATGTTGCCAAAAGATGTTTTCCTCTGGGCGGAAAAATTAAGAATTAAAATTGCGCGGAAAGCCATTTCCGTTGCGTCCAAACAGACTACATTCACAGTCTCTATTGGTGTTGCGGCAACTACAAATAAAACCGATGTTCAAGAAATATTGACAAACGCAGAACTCGCTCTTAAAAAAGCAATTGAGAAGGGCGGCAATTCTGTTAAAAGTATCAACTAACTACCGGAAAATCTGTGAATAACTTTTTTATTATTGTACTCGATGGCGTCGGGATAGGTGAACTGCCCGATGCAAAAAAATATTCTGACGAGGGAAGCGATACGCTCGGCAATATGGCTGTTCGGGTTGGAGGGCTTAATTTGCCAAACCTCGAAAAATTTGGTCTTGGAAATATCAAATCCATTAAAGGAATTGTACCACAAAAAGCGCCGTTAGCTTCATTCGGAAAATTATCAGAGTTATCTCCCGGCAAAGATTCAACTACCGGTCATTGGGAACTCGGCGGATTAAAAGTTGGAATTGAATTTCCATACTATCCGGATGGATTTCCAAAAGAATTGATTGATAGATTTATGAAGGCAACGGGCGAGAGAGGAATTCTTGGCAACTACGCTTCTTCGGGAACTGAGATTATTGAGAAACTTGGCGCCGAACATGTCCGCACCGGGTTTCCAATTATTTACACTTCAGCAGATTCAGTTTTTCAGATTGCGGCTCACGAGGAAGTTATACCGCTCAAGCGTTTGTATGAGATCTGTTCAATCACTCGCGAAAAAGTTTTAGTTGGAAAAGATGCCTGCGGCAGAGTAATTGCACGACCCTTTATAGGAACGGAAGGAAATTTTACCCGAACTACCAATAGAAAGGATTTTTCACTTGATCCGCCAGATCCGACAATTCTTGATTACTGTCTTAATGCTGGAATTGAAACATATGCGATTGGAAAAATAAATGATTTATTTAACTATCAAGGAATCAAACATCAACTGAAGACAAAATCTAATCAAGAAGGGATTGATAAAATTATTGAAGTCGCAAAAAACGCAAAAGGATCATTGGTCTTTACGAATCTTGTAGATTTTGATGTTTACTTCGGTCATCGTAATGATCCGGAAGGACTTCACAAAGCGCTTCAAGAATTTGATGTAAGGCTGCCGGAAATTGTTGATGCGTTAGATGGAACCGACCACTTAATTCTTACAGCAGATCATGGAAACGATACAACAGATGTAAGCACCGATCATACCCGTGAATATGTACCGTTACTCTATTTCCAAAAAAATATAGCCGGCAAAAATCTTGGAACTCGCGAAAGCTTTGCAGATATAGCGCAAACAGTGGCTCATCATTTCAAGATCAACAATGATTTATACGGAAAAAGTTTTTTAAATGAGTGATGAACAATCGAGATATAGTAAACCATCTGATGAGCAGACTAATTATTCAAAAATGAATGACACTCTGTTCGAAAGAATAAAAACAGTTCAATCTCTTCCGGATGAAGTAGTCACACAATTTCTGAATTGCAAAGGAACGCTCCGCCATAAAAAAAATATTCTTACTGATGCATAATAAAGTTGAGTACTTAATTGATACGGACATTCTTGCTGATCATTTGACTCATAATGATTTATCGGAACTATCCCATCTTGAAATTGCAATGACTAATGGAATTTGTTTTACATCTGCAATTAATGTATCGGAATTGTACTTTACGGTCAGTTCAAAGGAAGAGAAATTTGCAGTTGATTCGGTTACGCGCGCTTTAAGAGTTCTCGGAATTCATCCGCGTTACAGTTTGACCATTACGGATTTTTTTAATAAAGTTGCAACCGCACGTGACGCTCTTTTCTGCTCTGTCGCGAAAAACAATAAACTTCCTATATTTACAATGGAAATTGATAGATACAGAAAAAGCGGAATAAAAATAATCACACCAACAGAATTGAGAGGATGATTTGATACTCGGAAAAGTAATTGGTACAGTATGGTCAACAAGAAAAGACGAAAACCTTGTCGGCGCAAAATTTTTAATTGTTCGTCAACTCGATCTTGAATACAAACCGAAAGAAGCAACAGTTATTGCTGTGGATTCTGTAGGTGCTGGAGTTGGAGAAGTTGTTTTGGTTGCGCAGGGAAGTTCTGCGCGCCAAACATCATTCACAAAGAATAAACCGATTGACGCTGTTATAATGGCGATTGTGGATAAACTTGATATCTCTGTTAAAGATAAACGTAAAGAAGCGGTGGAAGTATAATGTACCTTGGCAAAGTGATTGGAACGATTTGGGCTACAAAAAAATATGAAACATTAGTCGGTTATAAAATGCAGTTTGTGCAGCCTATTAATGCCGATTATGATGAACTAGGTGAACCGATTGTTGCACTGGATACGGTTGGAGCTGGACCAGGAGAGATAATTTTTTATATCACTGCCAGCGAAGCTGTAATACCTCTCGATGTTGATATGGCTCCAGTTGATGCTTCAATTGTTGGGATTGTTGATTCAATTAATGTTCAATCCAAGTAGGAGAAGTATTCTTGAAAATCACTAAGCAGTTCACTAATCGCGAAAATCAATCTTTAGATAAATATCTTCAGGAGATCGGGAAAGTAGATCTTCTTACACCCGATGAGGAAATTGAACTTGCTATCCGGATCAGGAAGAATGATCATCTTGCATTAGAAAAATTAGTGAAAGCTAATTTACGATTCGTAGTTTCTGTGGCTAAGCAATATCAGAATCAAGGATTATCTCTTGGTGACCTAATCAACGAAGGCAACCTCGGCTTAATAAAAGCAGCAAGACGATTCGATGAAACACGCGGATTCAAATTTATTTCTTACGCAGTATGGTGGATTCGCCAATCGATTATGCAATCTCTTGCCGAACAATCAAGAATTGTCAGACTTCCGTTAAACAGAGTAGGTGCGCTAAATAAAATTGGGAAAGCATACAGCAATCTTGAGCAAGAATATGAACGTGAACCGAGTGCTAACGAACTTGCACAGGAACTTGATATGGATGTTAATGAAATTTCAGATACATTAAAAATTTCCGGACGCGCAGTTTCTATGGATGCTCCATTTGCCCAGGGCGAAGAAAACCGGCTGTTGGACATTCTTGAAAATGATGAGCAGCCATCTCCCGATCAATCACTGATGACCGAATCTTTAAGATGCGAAATTGGTAGAGCTTTATCTACTTTATCCGAAAGAGAAGGGGAAGTAATTAAACTCTATTTTGGATTGAATAAGGAACACTCACTCACACTCGAAGAGATTGGAGAGAAATTCAACCTCACACGAGAACGTGTGCGACAGATAAAGGAAAAGGCGATACGAAGATTACGGCACGCATCCCGTAGTAAAAATTTAAGATCATATTTAGGTTAACCCGCTATAAAAATGAGGCTTTTAATTTTGACAAAAAATTTTCTATTGGGGCTTCTTATCCTTGCTATATTTATAAGTTGTTCTGCCTCATCAAATGCCCAGCGTTATAAAAAAGAAAAAACCGCAACCGCAAAGGTACCAACTAGCGACAGTTTGAAAAAATCTAATAACAAAGCCATGCGAATAGTTTATGAGGATCCTGCCGATTCTTCTTCTGCCGAGGATGAATTTGATGAACCGCCTCCGGCAGAAAGTCCCGTTGACAAATCCAAACTCGCAGCGAATATTGATAAAATGAAGGATTTTAACATTACTCTTACTCCACGTGAAAAGATCTTATTCGAAGCAATAAAATTTTTAGATACACCGTATAAATATGGTGGTAATTCTCAAATGGGAATTGACTGTTCCGCATTCACTCTGCAAGTATACCAGAATGCAATGGCTGTCGATCTTCCCCGTTCCGCGAGAGAACAATTTTCCATTGGAGAAAAAATATCTAAAGAAGAATTGCAATTTGGCGACCTCGTATTTTTTAATACACGAAAAAGGTCAAATCCCGGACATGTGGGAATTTACCTCGGAGAAAATCAATTTGTTCACGCAAGCCGCTCACTTGGTGTCACAGTCTCTTCTATTGAAAATGTCTATTATAAGAAGCGTTATGTCGGGGCAAGAAGAGTTGATCAAATGGAACAATAACTTCCTCCTTATCTTCTCTATATGTAGATATCGATAACCCAAATTGAAATTAAGATTGGATTGACTTAATCTTAATCACTAACAAAAACTAGTCGGAGTTAATAATGGATTTCAGAATTTAAACAGACACAATGGATGAAATGAATGTCCCGGTTGACAAATATTATGGTGCACAGACTGCAAGATTGTTAACAAATCTTAAAATAGGCGGCGAAAGATTTCCTGCCAAATTGATACGTTAGCCGTTCACTTTGTGTTACTCTCTTATCAATTGATGACACTTATTACAAAAAGTGTTATGTTGATGCACGAAGAGTTGAAGGTTTTATGGAAGAGTAAATATGTTTGATGTAAAGAAACAAATAGTGTACTGGAAAACTACTGCACTCGATAATATGGAGACTGCAGAAATTCTTTTTGAAAAAGGAAAATATCGTGAATGTTTATTCTTCTGCCATTTAACTATTGAAAAATTGTTGAAAGCGCATTTTGTTAAAACTCAGAATGATTTCGCTCCTTAGGCGCTTGAACTTCTTTATTTGCTTTCTAAAACAAACCTTAAATCAAGTGAAGATACAATGGATTTTCTCGGAACAATAAATGATTTTAATCTTGAAGGCAGATATCCGGAAAATTTCTTTAAAATACCAAATAATAACGTGTATATGTTCTTTTGAAGAAAACTAAGGAATTCGTTGAATGGTTAGTCAAGCTGTTATAAATGTTGTAAAATTATATTTGGATGAGTTGCGTAGAAACAACATTCAAATTGATTTGGCATTTCTTTTTGGTAGTCAAGCACGTGGGACAGCTAAACAAGATAGCGATATTGATGTTATGTTAGTTTCTTAGTTGTTTGATGAAAACAAATTGAAATATGTTGGAAAAATATGGAAAGCTACTGAAATTTCCGGTTATAAAATTGAACCTCACGCTGTTGGTCTGAAGCGCTTTTTAGAAGACGATTACTCGCCATTAATTGGAATTGTTAAAAAAGAAGGAATTGAAATCAACTAATTACAATTCTCAATCTAAAGTCCAGAATCAAGTATCCGGCATCCAGTATCCAATAGAGGTCTCTGAAAAATTAACAATTGTCATGTGGAACGAAGTGAAACATCTCAAATTTAGAGCGTAAAGAGACTCTTCACTTTGTTCAGAGTGACAGTTTCAAAATAATTCAGAGGTCTCCAATATTTACCAACCACATTGCAAATAAAAACCCATTCACCTAATTTGTTCATACAAATAAAATAAACTGGAGTAAACAATGGAATTCAGAATTGAAACCGATACAATGGGAGAAATGAAAGTCCCTGTTGACAAATATTATGGTGCGCAGACGGCGAGATCTTTAATGAATTTTAAAATAGGCGGAGAGAGATTTCCTTCGGAATTAATACGCGCGTTAGGAATTGTTAAAAAAGCCGCAGCTCTTACTAACAATGAATTGGGAAGTTTACCAGCGGAAAAATTGGATTTAATTCTAAAGGCTGCCGATGAAGTAATTGAAGGAAAGCTTAATGACCACTTTCCGTTAGTTGTTTGGCAAACCGGAAGCGGAACTCAGACCAACATGAATGTTAACGAAGTTATTTCGAATCGCGCTATCGAAATTGCCGGCGGAATGATGGGAAGTAAAAAACCGATTCACCCGAACGATGATGTTAACAAGGCTCAATCAACAAACGATGCTTTCCCAACCTCTATTCATGTTGCAGCCGTTGAGGAAATTCACCGGCGGTTAATTCCAATGGTAACAAAGTTGAGAGATTCACTTGATGCCAAAGCAAAAGAATTTAAAAATATAATTAAAATTGGACGGACACATTTGATGGACGCTACTCCACTTACACTCGGCGATGAATTTTCCGGATATTCTATGCAGCTTACCTATGCGTTAGCTCGCATCAGCGATGCATTAAAACGCTTGTATGAAATTCCACTCGGTGGAACCGCCGTTGGCACCGGATTAAATGCTCATCCCGATTACGCGGTGAAAGTAGCTTCCACAATTTCGAAATTAACAGGAAAGCCCTTTAAAACAGCGCCGAACAAGTATGAAGCAATGGCAGCAAAAGACGCACTCGTAGAGATGAGCGGTGTATTGAAGACACTCGGCGCATCTTTGTTAAAAATTTCGAACGATATAAGATGGCTTGGCTCCGGTCCTCGATGCGGTATTGGTGAAATCTCTTTACCGGAAAATGAACCGGGTAGTTCAATCATGCCGGGAAAAGTTAATCCAACACAGTCAGAAGCTATGACAATGGTATGTACTCAAGTTTTTGGAAATGATGTTACAATTAACATCGCCGGCTCGAGCGGAAATTTTGAACTAAATGTTTTCATGCCTGTTATTGCGTTTAATATTCTTCAATCCATTAAACTCTTGGCGGATTCCTGCGAAAGTTTCAGCGAGCATTGTGTTGAAGGAATTACGGCTAACGAAAACAATATTAAAAAGCATCTCGAAAATTCTTTGATGCTGGTTACATCATTAAATCCGGTTATTGGTTATGACAACGCGGCAAAAGTTGCAAAGAAGGCTCACAAAGAAAATAAAACTCTTAAAGAAGCTGTACTAGAGTTGGGCTTATTAACCGCTGAGAAATTTGATGAAGTTGTTCGTCCCGAAAAAATGATTGGCGCCAGAAAATAATTATTCGAAGGCGGCAATTAAATGCCGTCTTTTTTTCATCTTGGAAGAAAATGAAAACAATCCTAAAAATATTTCTATTTGTTCCCTCTCTTCTTTGTTTCGTGAATTGTTCATCGGCGCAACCCGAATATTCGGAAGTAAGATTCGCTTCCGGTACCGTAAAGTATCTCTCTTTCGAGGGCGGATTTTATGGAATCGTAACCGATGACAATAGAACATTAGATCCTATCAATATGCCTAAGGAATTTCAAGTGGATGGAAAGCGGGTATTTGTTAAGTACCATTCCAAAAATGAGGGCGTAAGTTTTCATATGTGGGGAGAAATGATCGAAATAATTGAGATAAGAGAATTATAATTACCGAGGAGGATTTATGTCCGACCCAAAGATTGCTCAGAAATCACCATTCGTTTTGACAATGAAGTCCGGGAAATATTATTGGTGTGCATGCGGTAAATCAAGTAATCAACCATTTTGCGACGGCTCTCATAAAGGAACTGAATTCTCACCATTAATGGAAGAGATTACAGAAGAAAAGAAAGTCGCTTGGTGCGGATGTAAACATTCTAACACAAAACCGTTTTGCGATGGAACGCATAGGAATTTATAGTATTTTCTTTACTTAACCTGTATAGAAGATAATAGGTATTCATGAAAATTGCATTGGTTCAACAAAAAGCATCCAACAACAAAGAACGAAATATTCAGAATGGGATTGAAGCAGTTAAAAAGGCGGCTGACTCCGGCGCAAAAATAATCTCATTTTCTGAATTGGCGTTTATTCCATTCTTTCCTCAAAAATCGTCTTCAACAAAACCGCTTCATCTTGCAGAGACTATTCCCGGACCAACAACTGAAATATTTTCTAATCTTGCTAAAGAATTAGATGTAGTTATCATTCTAAACCTGTATGAAAAGGAAGGAGATGATACATTCGACTCCTCACCGGTAATAAATGCGGATGGAAAAATTCTTGAAACAACAAGAATGATTCACATTACAGATTACGCCTGCTTTCACGAAAAAGATTTTTATACTCCCGGTAATAACGGCGCTCCGGTTTACAAAACGAAATATGGAAAAATCGGCGTTGCGATCTGCTACGACAGGCATTATCCGGAATATATGCGCGCATTAGCAGTAGCCGGTGCTGAGATTGTGTTTATACCTCAAGCCGGTGCTGTGGATGAATGGCCTGAAGGATTGTATGAGGCTGAGATGAGAGTTTCGGCATTTCAGAACGGATATTTTACCGCTCTCTGCAACCGCGTTGGAATGGAAGAGTGTTTGACTTTCTCGGGTGAATCCTTTGTTTGCGATCCCGAAGGAAATGTTATATCCCGTGCCGGATTGGGAACTGAAGAAATTTTGTATTGTGATATTGATTTGGATAAATGTAAAACCTCCCACTCGAAGAGATTATTTATGAGAGATAGAAGACCTGAACTCTATTCGGATTGGTTCAAAAGTGAAGATAAAAATTGATCGTAAATTATGATTAACAATGTGCATCTCATCTTTTATGTTAAAGAACAAAATAGGAGTACATCGTTTTATCAACATGTTCTTGATTTAGAACCGCATCTCAACGTTCCCGGTATGAGTGAATTCGAGTTGTGTAACGGGACTGTTCTCGGATTGATGCCGGGTTCTGGAATCAAAAAATTGCTTGGAGAAAAAATTGAAGAGCCAACTTGGTTAAATGAAACTCCAAGCGCTGAACTTTATTTGTTGGTGAATGAACCCCAAAAATATTTTGACAGAGCATTAAAATATGGTGCAAAAGAATTGAGTGGATTGCAGCCGCGCGATTGGGGTGATCAAGCGGCTTATTGCTCAGACCCCGACGGCTATATCTTGGCATTCGCAAAGAAAATTAAATCAACTTAACGGCAATATATATGGATCTAGACGGTACAATCTCACTCTTAATTGCATGCATAGAACTTGTGTACATCATCAATTTGCTGATCTTTGCAGAAAAAAAATTAGTAAATAAGTATGCGATAAGTTTGGTGGCTATTCTGTTTGGTTATCAGTTTATTGAATTCTTGATCTGTTTTATTGGTTTGCAAAATCAGATATTCATTTACTTCGCATTTCTGGATATATCTCTTTTGCCGCCACTAGGTTTATACACTGCGCTAAGATATGCGGGAAAGTTGAAGAGCTACCATAAATTGGTTTTTGTCCCCGCTTTCTTCTTCATTCTTTATTACCCGTTTGTGCTGGATCAATTTGTTGTAGCAAAATGTACAGTGCTTTATGCGTCATATCATTATCCTTTAGGGGAACTCTACGGAACGTTATATTATCTTCCGGTCATTGCTACGATGATAGTCCTAAACAAAAAATGGGGTGCAGATACAGATCTTAGACAGAAAAGACTCACACGACTTTTCTTCTTTGGTTACATATTTACTTTTATCCCGGCAATGATATTAGCCATCTTCTTCCCGGCATTTATTTTTTCGGTAGAAAGTCTATTATGTAAGATGGCTTTCATCTTTGCCACCTTCTTAACAATTTTTATTCTGAAAAATAAAACTATTTCCAAATAGGTGATAAATTGACCGAAACGATTTTGAATATCTATCTAATAATTGATAATAATTTCGTAACAGCTTTTAAGTGCAAGGCTTATCAGCAAGAAGGGACTGACGAAGAGAAGATCAAATTTTTGAAAGAGCATGCAAAGACGGATATCTCTACTTCATATCATTTTGATGCACCTCAAAACAAAAACGGAGAATTTATGTCATATAAAAAATTCTCTAAAATCGAATCGCAAGGACTGCAATACAAACTATTCGAAGAAATATTCCGAAAATTCAGTGTCCCGGAAAAACCGCTCCTCTGTGTTACTCCGGTTGTGGATGGTGAAGTCTGGGCAAAATGACAACTAGCCAATTGATTATAATCTCTTAAACCAGAAATAAACTTTTGTAACATTAAATCCCTAATTGGGTCTAATTGTAAAGCTCTTTTATTTTAGTTGGGTTCATGATAAATAAAGATAAGACGGTTACTGAATTATTTAACTCTTACTCGAATGACATTTTGAATTATTCAATGAGCATTGTGACTTCCGGGCATATCAATGGAGTATTGAAGATGTAATTGAGGGCAAGAAAATTACATTTGACAGCGTTAAAGACTATTATAACTATTTTAACGATTACCTCATTCTTTCCTCGAAAGCGATAAATAATTTTCATACCTAAACAAAGCCGGGATTATATAAATCGATCCCGACTCTTGATTCTCCGCCTATCTTTCATTTGCATATCTTGACTTACCGCATTATCTTGAAACAAAATTTATAAGGAAAATGGCATGGCTATTTATAAAGAATTTAAAACCATTTCTCAGCTCTTCCAGATCATTACAAAAGATTTTGGAAAGGGGATAGAACGACCGGTGTTAAAAAATAAAATTGGCGATCAATGGAAGGAGATTAGATATGATGAGCTTTATAGAGATACCGAAAATTTTGCTTTAGGTCTTGCTAAACTTGGTGTTAAACGCAATGACAAAGTTGCTATTATAGCAGAGAACCGCCCCGAGTGGGTTTATTCCGATATGGCGATTCTTGGTTTAGGAGGTGTGGATGTACCGCTCTATCCAATCTCAACTTCGGAAACAATTGAATTCTGCATGAACAATTCTGAATCGGTAGGAATCATTGTCTCAAATAAATTCCAGCTTAATAAAGTTCTGAAAATTAGAAATGAGTGCAAAACTATGCGCTTTATTGTTGTTATGAATAACGAGGAGAAAGGCGCTGAGAAAGATGTGTTCAGTTTTTCAGATGTTCAATCAAAGGGTGTAGAATTTGGTAAAGAAAATCCAAATTATTTTAGAGATAATTGCAGTCTAACACAAGAGAACGAACTTTGCACAATTATATATACTTCCGGCACAACGGGTGTGCCTAAAGGAGTAATGCTTACACACAAAAATATTTGTTCTAATATTAAAGCCGCTCATGAAATTTTTGATATCGGTGCTGATGATATCTTTCTCTCATTCCTTCCGCTCTGTCATATCTTTGAAAGGATGGCGGGTTACTATACTGCTTTTTCATGCGGCGGAATGATCGTTTACGCCGAGAGTATTGAGAAGATCGCGGGCAATATGGAAGAGATTCACCCTACAATTATTACAGCGGTGCCCAGATTATTCGAGAGAATGTATAGCAAGATAAAACGAAATGTTGAAAGTCAGCCGGAAAAGAAGCAGAAAATTTTTAACTGGGCAATTGAAATTGGTAAAGAGTATAATCTCGCGAAAAAATCGGGGCAGCCTGTTCCAATTTTTCTTACGTTAAAGCATAAACTGGCAGATAAATTAGTCTTTCATAAATTAAGAGAAAAAACCGGTGGGAAATTACGTTTCTTTATCTCAGGTGGTGCGGCACTCGCTAGAGAACTCGGATTATTTTTTGAAGCTGCAGGTATCTTAGTTATTGAGGGATACGGATTGACCGAATCATCTCCGGTTATTGTAGCCAATAGACCGAATGATTATAAATTCGGAACGGTTGGAAAACCAATGCCCGGTGTCGAAATTAAAATTGCCAAAGACGGAGAGATTCTTGCATACGGTCCAAACATAATGCAAGGATACTACAAGAATAAAAAGGAGACAGAGGAGACACTCAAAGACGGCTGGCTTTATACCGGTGATATTGGAGTTTTTGACGCGGAAGGATTTTTAATAATTACCGATAGAAAAAAACATCTGTTCAAAACATCGGGCGGAAAATATATCGCGCCAACTCCAATTGAAAATATGTTCCTCGCGAGCAAATATATTGATCAATTTGTTCTTATCGGAGACCGCAGAATGTTCGTTAGCGCACTCATTGTGCCGGATTACGAGGCTCTAAAAGAATACGCCGATGCGAACCGGATTCAGTACAAATCGATTGACGAGCTCGTTGAAATGAAACAGATTTACGAACTTCTTGATAAAGAGCTTGATGTGTTTCAGAAAAAACTATCCAATTTTGAACGTGTGCGTAAATTTGCGATACTCGATAAACCTTTTACAATTGAAACCGGCGAGCTGACTCCGTCATTAAAAATCAAACGTAAAGTTGTTGAAGAACGGTACAAAGATTTAATTGAAGAGATGTACAAAGGTCTTGAAGGTTAATATTTTCATACTATTCTCTTGATCTTGCTCTTGTTTTTAGGAGGGGATCAAGATTACGATCATGGCATCATCAAGAATAGCTAGATAATGAGCCTAATCCTTTCTGTGAATTTTCTTATATTTGCCAGCAATAAAATAAATTTGTGAGACCTGTTTTGGCAAAAGAGAAAATCCTTGTAACATCTGCACTTCCGTATGCTAATGGTAATATACACCTCGGTCATCTAAGCGGGGCGTATCTTCCGGCAGATATCTATGTTCGTTACAAACGGCTGAACGGAGACGACATCCTATATATTTGCGGTTCCGATGAACATGGCGTGCCAATTACAATTACAGCCGACAAAGAAAAAGTTACTCCAAAAGAAATTATTGACCGCTACCATAACGCTAATAAAAATGCTTTCGAAAAATTTGGAATGAGTTTCGATATCTATTCGCGGACAAGTTTGCCGATTCACCATGAAACAGCGCAGCAGTTTTTCAAATCATTCCATGATCAAGGATTATTGGTTGAAAAAAAATCGATGCAGTTTTATGATGAAAAAGCCAAAATGTTTTTACCCGACCGTTATGTTGAAGGTACCTGTCCCCGATGTGGTAATGAAGAAGCGCGAAGCGATGAATGTGAAAAATGCGGTTCGCTTTATGATCCTTCCGAGTTGAAAAATCCTAAAAGCAAAATTAGTGGAGAGACACCGGTTTTGAAAGAGACTTCACATTGGTTTTTCCCACTAGGTAAATATCAAGAACGATTGGTTAAATATGTTGATGAGATGAACGAAAAATTCGGCTGGAAAGATAATGTTCTTCAGTATTGTAAAAGCTGGTTTAACGACGGATTGAAAGACCGTGCCGTAACCCGCGACCTCGATTGGGGCGTTAAAGTTCCTCTTGACGGAGTACAGAATAAAGTTCTATATGTATGGTTTGAAGCAGTTCTTGGTTATATCTCAGCTACGAAAGAATTATCCGTTCAACGGGATGAACATGATCTGTGGAGATCATACTGGCAGGGTAAGGATACAAAGTACATAGCGTTTATAGGAAAAGACAACGTTGTATTTCATACAATAATTTTTCCGGCTATGCTTATGGCTTGGAATGATGCCAGCCCGGATAAATTTATATTACCTCAAAACGTTCCGGCTAATGAGTTTCTGAATTTTGAAGGAAAGAAATTTTCAAAGTCACGCGGATGGGGAATTGATGCTGATGAATTCTTGAAATTATTCCCGGCAGATATGCTGCGTTATACATTAGCGGCTAATTTACCCGAAAATAAAGACACAGACTTTTTTTGGAAAGAATTTCAAGGACGCACCAACGGAGAACTTGCCGATATACTTGGTAATTTTGTTAACCGCACATTAACTTTTACGCATAAACATTTTGAAGGGAAGATACCTGAGCGTGGTGATCTTGCTAAGATTGATTCCGATATGATTGAGTATTTAAGGACACAACCACAAAAGATTGCCGATCTTCTTGAACGCTATAAAATAAAGGATGCCATATTTGAAATGATGAACCTTGCCCGCGCGGGTAATAAATACTTTAACGATTCCGAGCCCTGGGTCAGTTCAAAAAAGAATAAAGAACAATGTGCCACAACTCTTAATATTTGTCTAAATACAATTTATACTCTCGCGGAAGTTTTTGAGCCGGTGATACCATTTTCATCCGTAAAAATATTTAAGATGCTCAATGCTCGTCCTACCGAATGGACGAAATGTAATGGTGAAAATTTAACTGCCGGACAAAAGTTAAACGAACCGGAAATTCTATTCACTAAAATTGAAGACAAAGTAATAGAAGAGCTGGTAAATAAACTTCCTCAGAGCGATGAAGCTCCGAAGGAAGTTTTTGAAGAGATAACAATTGATGAATTTAAACGTGTGAAACTGCGGGTAGCAAAAATCATCGCGGCTGAAAATGTGAAGAAGAGTGACAAACTCTTAAAATTACAGATCGATTTGGGATCGGAAAAAAGACAGTTGGTTGCGGGAATTGCTAAAAGTTACACTCCGGAAGAACTTATCGGGAAGAATGTCTTAGTTGCTGCAAACTTAAAACCGGCAAAGCTTTTCGGTGTCGAATCTCAAGGGATGATTCTCGCTCTCGATACAAACGAAGAAGGAAAAGTGAAAATTATTGAGATTGACAGTTCAATTAATCTTGGTACAACGGCAAAATAAATTTTATTCAATCGTACGCTGATTTTTCGTGATCAAGTCAATTTACAACAACTTGATAATCCGCGTCCCTTTCAAGTATCTGATGTGAATAGACCAAAATCTATCAGAAATAAAACCATTCAGCTCTCAAAGAGAGAACTTGATGACTATTCAAAAAGAATAATCAAGTTAGAGCGGGAAGTATCCGCACGGGAGTTAGTGAACCGCACTATCAACCAAGACTTATTTTCGGTTCTCAAATATCTTCCTAATAAATTTGTTGACTTGCTGATTGTAGATCCGCCTTACAATCTTTACAAAGCGTTTAAGTCAACTTCATTCAAGGAGAAATCCGTTCTCGATTACGCTGATTGGATTGAGAGCTTCATCGCCGGATTAAAACGAACTTTGAAACCGAATGCTTCGGTTTATTTCTGCGGAGATTGGCATACTTCCATTTCAATTCCACTTGTGCTTGAGAAGCATTTCATTATTCGCAACAGAATTACATGGGAGCGTGAAAAAGGGAGGGGGGCAAAGAGGAACTGGAAGAACAGTTCGGAAGATATTTGGTTTTGTACAGTATCAGATAAGTTCACATTTAATACTGATGCCGTAAAGGTGAAACGGAAAGTATTGGCTCCATACAGGGATAATGAGGGCAATCCGAAAGATTGGGAAAAAAACAAGAGTGGCGATTTCCGCTTGACTTATCCATCGAATATCTGGAATGACATATCGGTACCTTTCTGGTCGATGGCGGAAAATACAGAACACCCAACTCAGAAACCTGAAAAACTTTTGGCTAAATTGATTCTTGCCAGCACCAAAAAAGGGGATCTTGTTATGGACCCCTTTTTAGGGAGTGGGACTACTACAGTGGTTGCTAAAAAGCTGGGAAGAAAATATGTGGGGATCGAAATTGATAAATTTTATTCCTGCTTAACAGAAAAGAGGCTTGCCGAGGCTCAAAATAACAGGGCAATTCAAGGTTATGAATATGGAGTCTTTTGGGAACGCAATTCCACTCCGATTAGTATAATTCAGCAAAGAAAGAAGAAGCAATAACTGATTATTGACTGCTCAATTTCTTGATTTTCAGACCCTCAATGGGTAAAATTGCACACCAAAATATCACTTTAACGGAGGTTCTCGGATGCGTATTGCGAAATATTTCTCATTTTTTTTAACAATAATCATTTTGACATCATGTAGCTCTCAGAATTCTAAAGTGGTTATAGCGGAATTTGGCGATAATAAAATATATCTGGATGAATTTGAGAATGCATATGCAAAGAATTCAGGCGGTATTGAAAAAGCCAAAGAAGATTCCCTCTCCGCGCTACATAAATTTATTGATCTCTATCTTAATTATAAGATGAAACTGCGGGATGCCGCCGTACGCGGTTATAAATCAGATTCTGAGATGAAGAAAGAACTTCTTGATTATAAATTAAATATTGGCAAAACCATTTATCTTCAACAAAAATTGTATGAACCGAACTTAAAACAGCTATTCGATAGAAGAAAAACCGAGTACCGCGTAAGTCACATTTTTCTCATCCCAGATTCTGTTAGGAATGAACAACAAACTGTGGAATTTGGTAATCAGCTTATAAAGAGAATCCAAAATGGGGAAGATTTTGCTGCACTCGCTAAATTGTACTCTAAAGACACGTATACAAATATGAGTGGAGGGGATGTTTACTATGTTACGGCGGGTCAAATAAATATTCCCTCACTCGAAAATGCTTTGTATAAAACCGAACCTGGTACTATTTTTCCAGAACTTGTTCAGACCCCATATGGTTATCACATTATAAAAGTTACAGAAAGAATACCGCGCAAAGCTTCAATTCGCGCGCAACATATTTTAGTTACTTTCTCGGATTCAACCGGTACCGATACAGCCAAGGCTATAAATAAAATTCAAGATATTGAAAAGCAACTTAAAGCCGGGAAAGATTTTGCCGAATTAGCTTCTAAATATTCTTTCGATAAAGGAAGCGCTTCAAAAGGCGGCGATCTTGGTTTCTTCCAGAGAGGTCAGTTGGTAAGAGAATTTGATGAGGCGGTTTTCAAACTTAATATTGGAGAGGTATCACCGATTGTAAAAACTAACTTCGGATTTCATCTCATAAAATTAACAGCTTTAACACCCGATAAATCGTACGAGGAACAAAAAACAGAATTGAAGGAAATGTACGACCGAGTACGCTACAAAGCGGATTTTGATGAACTTGTTCAGAAATTAAAAACTGAATTCAAATTTATCCAAAATCCAGCCACCTTCAACAAAGTACTAGCGCACAGCGATACAATGAAAATTGGCGAGGCTTATCTTAAAAGTAATTTGAAAGCTCAGGTCGGTAACGATGAAATCTTCAACATCAACAGTAGATCTTTTACATGCGACAGTCTTTTTATGAATATGATTGACAAGGGAACGAATCTTAATATGACTGTGAACGGAAAGATTCTTCAGGACGCCATCGATCAATATTCGAGTGATCTATTAATCCGGGAAAAAGCTCTAAATTACGATAAGGAGAATCCAGAATTTGCAAAATTGCTTGAAGACTACGAAAATGGAATGTATCTATTCAAAATTCTTGAAGAGGAAGTTTGGTCAAAAATAGCCATTGACAGTGCGAAGACTTTCTCTTTTTGGGAGAAGACTAAAAATAATTATAACTGGAAAGACCGTGTAGAATTTAAGGAGATTTACAACCCTTCCGATTCTTTGATTAAAAAATGTTACTCTTCAGTTGTTTCTGCCGTTTCATACGATAGCCTCTTTCTAAAATATAATCAAAGAACTGGTTACGAAAATAAACCGGGTTATAAAGGGCTGGTTGAGGTTGGCTTTAATAAACTTGCTCAACGCGCAAACGCCTTAGCAAAAATCGGTGATGTATCGGAACCATTTCCTTTTGAGGAAGGATTTTCAATAGTAAAATTAATTAAACGTGAGCCGGCGCGTATAAAAACGTATGAGGAAGCTAAAGCCGAAGCCGCAAGTATTTTGCAGGAAAAGGAGAGCAAGCGTTTAGAAGATGAGTATTTAAATAAATTGATTAAAATTTATCATCCAAAAATTTATTACGATGAACTTGGTAATGCTTTTCAAAAATCAAATTAAAATATCGGTATTCCTAACTCTTATCTTCTTTGTAGCAACAGGATGTTCGAAGAATGAGAAATCCGACAAATTCGTTGCAAAGGTTAACGATGCCGTATTGACCGAAGAGCAAATTAACCGGGCTCTTTCCGAAAAGAGAAACAGCGGAAAGAATCGCTCAGAGTTCATTCAAAATTGGATTGAAAAAGAAATTCTTTATCAGGAAGCCTTAAAAAACGGCATACTCGATGGGAATGAATTTAAAACCATAATTGAGCAGAGCAAGAAAGAATTAGCAGCTTCTTTGTACATTAATAAATTTTTAGATCAGGAAAATACCACTCCTACGGAAGAGGAGATCCAGCAATATTATGAAAGCTGCAAAGACGATTTTAAGTTGAATGATGATCTATTTCGAGTGAACATAATTTACATGAACGACTTTGACAGAGCGGTTCAATTCCGTAATAAGGCGATCGAAACAAGCTGGAAAAACGCTCTGAATAGTTCTCAAAATTCATCATCGATAATATCGGTTGAGCAGGACAGGCAAATCTTCCGGTACCAATTTCAGCCTCCCATATTTATGAGGAGTGTTTCTGCTCTTCAAAAAGATGAGATTAGTTTAGTTATGGAAACGGAACCCGCTAAGTTTGTCGTTGTTCAACTTATTGAAAAGCTTGGCAAAGATACTATTCCGCCTTTATCTATTGTTAAAGTGGAAGTGCAAACGATTCTAACAATCATCTTAAAAAAAGAGAAACTAAAAAAATATATAGACAAATTAATTGCAGATCACAATCTGGAGATAAAGAGGTATTCCGAATGAAAAAAATTTTGATGTTCTTTTTTGTTTTAGTTGGGATTTTAAATGCGCAGCAAGTCCTGGATAAAATTGTTGCTGTTGTTGATAATGAAATTATTCTTAAATCTGAATTCGAATTTAGGGTTAACGTAGAAGCACAGCAGAGAAACATTAATCCGGCAGATACAACATTCCGGAGACAAATATTGAATTCGATGATTGATGAAAAACTTCTTTACGCTCAAGCCGAATTGGATTCAATTACCGTAACAGATGAACAGGTAAAACAACAACTTGATTACCAGATCAATTATTTTATTCAACAATACGGTTCACGGGAACAGCTCGAGCAGGTATACGGCATGCCCGTTGAAAAATTGAAAAGAACTCTTCAAGACGATACAAAAAAGAATTTAATGGCAGAGATGCTCAAACAGAAAAAATTTGCACAACTGGAAGCATCGAGAAAAGAGATTGAAGAATTCTACGATACATATAAAGATTCACTTGGAGTAGTTGCTGAGAAATTTAAAATCAGTCACATTTTTCTAAATCCCAAAACCGGTGAAAGAGTAAAAAAAATTGCGAGAGAGTTCGCCGTTTCTCTATTAGATTCATTAAAGAAGGGAGTCGACTTCGCAAAACTTGCAACAAAATATTCTGACGATCCGGGCAGTGCCGCTCACGGCGGTGATCTTGGCTCTGTTAAAAGAGGTGTCTTCTATCCTGAATTTGAGGCGGTGGCATTTTCATTGGCTCCCAATCAGCTTTCAGGTGTTGTAGAGTCTCCGGTTGGATTTCATATAATTCAATTGCTGGAAAGACGTGGTGAGTCAATTCATACAAGGCATATTCTAATTAAAATTAAGAGCGATGATGAATCGGACTTAAAAGCAATCGAATTCTTGACTGAAATCCGCGATAGCATTGTGCGCGGCAAAAATAATTTTCAGTATTACGCGCGGCTTTACAGCGACGACAAAGAGACCGCGAAGTTTGGCGGTGATCTTGGAATTTTCGAATCGAGCCAGCTTGATAAACCTCTTCTGGATATTATTTACAAATTGAAAGAGGGAGACATAAGTTATCCTAAACGGCTCGATGTTGATAAGAATGTTTTTGGTTATCATATTGTTAAACTTGAGAGAAGAATTCCCCAGCATAAAGCAGACATAGATATTGATTTTCCCGAATTGAAAAAGATGACTGAGTATTACAAGAAACAAAAGCTTTATGTGAAGTGGATTAGTGAGATCAAGAATAGAATTCATTGGGAAGTCAGGTTATAGCAGAACCAATCCTCAACTTGTTGCACTAATTGGGCGGTGTGTGTGAAATTAATAAAGTTGTGCAAGAACGGGAAGCTGAAGAGTTTGAAATTATTTTAATGCCTTATCGTAGTGACTGGTAATCAAAAAAGAAAGGATTTCATTTGACAGAAAAAATTCCAGCGGATGATGTTCAAGCCGTAGAACAACTTGCTGAAGCATTTAAAGGCATTAAAAAAGAGATTGCCAAAGTAATTATCGGACAGGATCAGATAATTAATGATCTGTTAATTAGTTTGTTGGCACGCGGTCACTGTTTACTGGTTGGCGTGCCCGGTCTGGCTAAAACACTTCTTATAAAAACTCTTGCAGAAGTTCTTCACTTAAAATTCAACCGGATACAATTTACACCCGACTTAATGCCGAGCGACATTACCGGTACCGAGATAATTGACGAAGATCCAATTACGAAGAAAAGATTTTTCCGGTTCATTGAAGGACCTGTCTTCGCAAATATTATTTTAGCGGACGAAATCAATCGTACTCCCCCCAAAACACAAAGCGCTCTACTTGAAGCGATGCAGGAACACAAGGTAACAGCCGCCGGCGTTACCCATAAACTTGATGAGCCTTTCTTTGTTCTTGCAACCCAAAATCCAATTGAACAGGAAGGAACTTATCCTTTACCAGAAGCGCAATTGGATCGCTTCATGTTTAATCTTTGGCTCGGATATCCAAGCTTCAGAGAAGAGGTAAACATAATTAAATCGACCACAAGCGATTACAAACCGGAGTTGAACAAAATATTAACTTCAGAAGAATTACTACGGTTTCAAAACTTAATTAGACGTGTGCCGGTTGCTGAGAATGTAATTGAATTTGCCGTAAAATTTGTGGATTCAACAAGACCTATGAACAACACTAATATATTTATTAAAGAGCATGTGGCATGGGGCGCGGGACCACGGGCATCTCAATATCTTATTCTTGCCGCGAAAACAAAGGCTGTTTTGGAAGGTAGGTTCACTCCAACTATGGACGACGTCAGGGCATTTCTAATTCCTGTTCTGCGTCATAGAATTATTCCTAACTTCTCGGCTGAGGCAGAGGGGATTAGTTCGGTTGAGATAATTAGAAAACTTATATAGCAATAAATTATTTTATTTTACTACTTTTATTTAGGTTAAATAAAAATCTAAGTTGCATGAACAAAGAGATTAAAATACTTGGGAGTAATAATCATAAACTAATTCTTGGGGATGTATTAATTGCTCTGAATGATGAAGTGAGAGACAATTCCATTGATCTTATTTTTATTGATCCTCCTTATAATATTGGTAAAAATTTTAATGGACATAAAGATAAATGGGAAAAAGATTCAGATTATTTGGAGTAATCCTATAAATGGTTGCAATTGTGTATTAATAAACAGAAAACAAACGGTTCAATGTACGTTATGACCTCGACACAGTTCATGCCTTACTTTGATATATTTTTGAAAGATAAGTTACCTATTCTTTCCCGCATCGTTTGGTATTATGATAGTTCAGGTGTTCAAGCAAAAAACTATTTTAGCTCGCTCTATGAGCCGACATTATTTTGTGTCAAAGACAAAAACGACTATACGTTCAACGCTAAAGAAATTCTTGTAAATGCAAAAACTGGCTCTGAACGTAAACTGATTGATTATCGTAAAGATCCGCCACAAATTTATAATTCTAAGAAAGTTCTAGGAAATGTTTGGGAATTCCAACGTGTTAGATACAGAATGGATGAATATGAAAATCATCCGACAGAAAAACCGATTGCTTTGTTAGAAAGAATTATAAAAGCAAGTTCAAATCTAGGCGACACAGTTTTGGATCCTTTTGCCGGAAGTTTTACAACTGCTTATGCAGCGCAGCAACTAGAACGAAAGTCAATTTCGATTGAGATGCAAGAAGATTACATTAAGATTGGTTTGAGGAGACTGAAACTATCTGAAGTGTACAAAGGCAAAAAATTATTGAAGGAATTGAAGAGCTATGAAGAAATTAAAATAAATAAAGAACAATTTTTACTTTTTGAAAAAAATGATAAACCATATTTTCACGGAAAGAATAAGAAAGATTCTGAGAAAAAACTTCACAATACAAAGTAATGAACTTTTTGAGCGAAGCGAACTTCTTCAGTATATAAATATCAAAACTAAATCTGCTAGCAAGGGTTCAAAAGCCAGATCAAGTTTTGCTAATCTCTACGCCATTTACGTACTTGTCGAAGATTATCAAAATCATGGTTACGATAAGAATTTGGGTTATTCAAATTACAAAGGGGCAGAATTCGTAAAATTGTTTTCAAGACAACGTGAACTTCCTTTTGGTGAGAAGTTGCAGAACCATGCGCTAAATAACCGGATGAATTCAGAATTCCAAAAATATTTTCCAAATTCGGAATTCGTTCCGATCTTGCGTAACCTTGAGACAAACAGATACTGGATAAATGAGAACTTATTGAAGATTAAAATTGGTAAGCGCAATTTTAACTTAGCGCAAGCGATCACAGAGATCATTGACGAATATATGTTGGCTAAGAAAGAATCTTTCGAACGATTTATTAAAGATTGTATTAGAATTCAGAAGATTGAAAAAGCTAATTCTGCTAAGGCAGTGCAATTCATTAACGAACTGATTCAACCTAACGTAGATGCTCGCTTATTCGAAATCGTAAGTTTTGCAATTCTAAAAAGTTACTATGGAAATCAAAAAATTTACTGTGGTTTTAAGAGGACTAAAATAAAAGAAGATTATTTGACGTTATTTAAAACTGGAAGAACAAACGCTAACGATGGTGGAATAGATTTTGTTATGAAACCTCTTGGAAGATTCTTTCAAGTAACGGAAACTCTCGATGTCAAAAAATATTTTTAGATATTGATAAAATTGAACATTACCCCATAACCTTTGTTATAAAGTCCGGACTAACGGAAAAAGAAATACTTTTACAATTGAGAAATAATGCTCTAAGAAAGTTCTCTATTAAAGTTGTTGTAGATAAATATATGAATTCGATTGAAGAAGTGATTAATATTTCAAAGTTGATGTAAAGATTCACTGCAGCAGTTGAAAAAGGATTGTTGGGTAACATTCTTCAAGAAATAATCAAGCAAAGCAAAGTAGAATTCAACTATGAAGAAGAGCAATACTATGATCCGAATAGTACCCTTTGAAGTGTCAGCTAATGAAATTAGAGCATGTGTGAATGACGAAAAATAGGATCCTCCGAAAACTTTTCCTCACGGGGGTGAGTATATCAATTATTATTTTGACATTCACTAGTTGTTCAAAAAAAGAAGAAACAAAGATTGAAAAGGCTAAGCCCAATCAATTTGGTTTAGCGGTTGAAGATTTAATAGAAGTTCACGATACAATCCAACCGGATCAAACTTTTTCTGATATACTTATACCTCACTCAGTATCTAAACAAAAGATAAATGAAATTGCAAAAAAAGCACTGAATGTTTTCCCGCTTCGAAGTATCCGCACCGATGATGAATTATTTATTTATGCTCAATGGGATTCTGTTGAGACGGTAAAATATATTGTTTATAAAAGAGATGCGGTTAATTTTGTTGTATTCGATCTTCGAGACACAATTAATGTTTACAAAAAACAAAAACCTTTTACCATAAAGCAAATTTCGTTAAGCGGTACAATAAATGGAAACCTTATTAAGACTCTACTTGATAAAGGCATTGAGCCGAATGTAGGTTACGCAATGGCGGATATTTATGAAAGCCAAATAGATTTCGGGATGTTGCAGGAGAACGACAGCTTCAATGTAATATTTGAAGAAATTTATGTAGATAATCAACCCGTAGGGATCGGCAAAATTTTAGCTTCTAAATTTAATTTCAGGAAAAAAGACTATTACGCATTTCGTTTTGATAAAGAGAAAGAGGGAAGTTATTTTGACGAGCACGGAAAAGGCTTACAAGGAATGTTCCTTACAGCACCCATCAAATTCAGATACCGGATAACGTCTCGTTATTCTGCTAATCGCTATCACCCCATTCTGCATAGAAACAAATCTCATCTGGGTACTGACTATGCTGCTCCGGCTGGCACACCAATTCAGAGTGTAGCAAATGGAGTAGTAATGGAAGCCGGTTACACCGGCGGCAACGGCAACTATGTAAAGGTTAGGCACAATGCAACCTACACTACACAATATTTGCATATGTCTAGATTTGCGAAAGGAATTCACCGGGGTGTGCGCGTTTCTCAAGGGCAGACAATTGGCTTTGTGGGCAGCACCGGTCTCGCAACTGGTCCGCACGTCTGTTTCAGGTTCTGGAAAAATGGAAGACAAGTTAACCCGATGAGAGAAAAAAATCAGTCTTCAAATCCCGTCAGCAAAAAAAATCTTACCGAATATGAAACTGTAAAAAAAACATGGATCGACAAACTTCAAGTCGTAGGGGAGTAGTAAGTTCGTATTAGTAGAATAGGAATCTGAGCACAAATTACTGACATGCATCTATTTGCATCAAAATGCATAATTATTCATTCCAAAATTCTCAGAAAAAATGGCTCTCATCTTCGAATTAATTTTTCTTAATCTATAGCTAAAAATATTGCGTCGTTAAAAATTGTTTCATAGTTTTGCAACACTTTATTAACGAAAGGATCTAAATTATGAAAACTGAATGCCCCGTCTGCGGCGTTGAAATAGAATTAGCCGAAGATGCCGTTCAAGGTGAATTAATAGAATGTTCCGATTGCGGAACTGAACTGGAAGTCGTATCGGTAAATCCCCCAAAAGTTCAGGAAGCTCCGCAAGAAGAAGAAGATTGGGGAGAGTAAGTTGGTTTGGGTATTAGACTCGACTCTTCGAGAAGGCGAACAAACTCCCGGCGTTTATTTTGATAAGCACATCAAACTTGCTATAGCCAGTCTATTAGATGAAATCGGTATAGATATTATCGAATCCGGGCATCCAATGGTAACGGCGGAAATTCATGCCGCTGTTAAATCGATTGCTCAAAAAGGATTCAATTCAATAATTGGTGCACACTCCCGTTCTCTTCAAAGCGATGTTGACCTCGCTCTTGAGTGCGGCGTAAAATTTCTTGGAATATTTTATTGCGTCTCCGATGAAAGATTAAGCACGGTATTTAAAAAAGATTTAAGTTCAGCTATCAAACAAATTACCGATGTTATCACTTACGCAAAAAGCCAGAATCCAAATTTATTAATTCGTTATACGCCTGAAGATACAGTCCGTTCACAATTCGAAAATGTAATTCAAGCCGCAGCAGCAGCAGTTGAAGCAGGTGCAGACATCATTAGCGTAGCCGATACAACCGGTTATATGGTTCCGGGAACATCACGAAGTATGTATGATTATATATCGCGCTTAATAGAGGAGTTAGATAATAGAAACTTACATCCTAAGATTGCAGTGCATTGTCATAATGATCGTGGTCTCGCATTGGCTAATGCGTTAGATGCTTATCGTGCCGGTGCAAATATTATCGATGCCGCAGCTTTAGGACTGGGAGAAAGAGCCGGCATTGTGGATCTTGCTCAACTTCTTACTGTACTCACAATTGATTATAATGAGAAACGATGGAATCTTGTCAAGCTGGTTGAACTCTATGATTTAGTCAGCAAACATTCCGGGATTCCAATTCCAGCAAATTATCCTGTCACGGGACAAAATGCATTCACCCACTGCGCTGGAGTTCATACTCATGCCGCTTCGGTTAATCCCATGCATTATGAAAGTTTGAATCCCGAAATATTGGGCAGAGCTAGAACGTTCTCTCTTGATCATATGTCCGGCATCGCTTCTCTCCGTTACGCGCTTAAACTGATAGAAGAAGATTCGCTAGACGAAGCGCATCAGCTGGATGTTCTCAAGGAAGTCAAATCTGTTGGTCAACGTGGTCGGACAGTTGATCTTGCCGAACTTAAACATATCGTAGATGCAGTAAGGCATCATAAGGCTTATAATAGCTGAGATATAAATCCCGGCTCTACTTTTTAAATTCACTTTAAGTGGGAGAAGAAAAAATGAAAATTGGGTTGCTTCATTCGTTAATTAGAAAAGATGAAAAATTTTTGATTGATGAATTCAAGGCTGTTAAAGGAGTTGAATTGGAAATGATTGATGACCGTGAAATCACTTTCAATTTAGGAAAAAACAAATATGATTTGGATGCTGTTGTTGAAAGAAGTATTAATCACTCTCGTGCACTTCATGGATTAAGATTATTTGAATCGGCAGGAATAAAATGTGTAAATACTTATAATGTTGCAACAATCTGCGGTGATAAACTTTTAACCTCATGCGCGCTTGCAGAACAGAATGTGGCTCAACCTGAGGTTAGAGTTGCGTTCACTGAAGAATCCGCGCTCAAGGCAATTGAAGAAATGGGTTACCCGGTTGTATTAAAACCGGCGGTTGGTTCATGGGGAAGATTATTATCTAAGGTGAATGATCGTGATGCAGCAGAAGCAATACTTGAGCATAAAACCGTTCTCGGTTCATATCATCATTCAATATTTTATATACAAAAATATGTAGAGAAGAAGGGGAAAGACATTCGCAGTTTTGTGATTGGAGATAAATGTATTGCCGCTATTTATAGAACGTCTCCGCATTGGATTACGAACACCGCTCGTGGAGGAGTTGCTACTAATTGTGTTGTAACTGATGAGTTAAATGATATCTCTGTGCGTGCTGCAAAAGCAGTCGGCGGCGGAATTGTTGCCATTGATGTTTTTGAAACCGCACAAGGGTTAATGGTGAATGAAGTTAATTATACAATGGAATATAAAAACAGCATTACCACAACCGGCGTTAACATTCCTCAGAAAATGGTAGAGTATGTTTTACAAGTTGCAGAGGGAAGAAAATAATGAAAGTGAATGTTTCGATTGTCGGTGCATCCGGTTATACAGGTGGAGAATTATTGCGTTTACTTTTATTCCATCCCAATGTTGAAGTAAAACAAGTTACATCGGAAAGTTACACGGGAAAATTTGTTCACAAAATTCATCCTAACTTGCGGAAGTCATCAAGTTTGAAATTTGTCTCCGCTAATGAGCTGGAAGTATGTGATCTTTTATTTCTGTGCCTGCCTCACAACAGTTCGCAAAATAAAATTGACCAGTACAAGAAATTAGCTCCTAAGATTATTGATCTCAGCGCAGACTTTCGTTTAAGAGATCTTAATGAATATGAAAAATGGTATGGTCATAAGCATGCACGCCCGGAATTGTTAACTGAATTTGTTTATGGTATTCCGGAACTTCACCGCGAAGAGATGAAAAAGGCAAGTTTTATTTCCAGTGCTGGGTGTAACGCCACTGCCAGTATTCTTGGATTGTATCCCCTTTTTAAAAACGGATTGATTGAAGAAGACAGAACGGTTATAGAAGTAAAAGTTGGTTCGAGTGAAGGGGGTAATAAAGTAAACGAAGGTTCTCATCATCCGGAACGAGCTGGAGTTGTTCGCTCATATCAGCCGACTCAGCATCGTCATACTGCTGAGATGCTGCAGGAGATGTCGTTTGGTAAAAAAATCCAGATACATTTTTCAGCTACTGCAATTGACATGGTACGCGGTTTATTAGCTACTTGTCACGTTTTCCTCAAAGAGAATTTGCAAGAAAAAGAGATTTGGAAAGTTTACCGCGATGCCTACGGCAATGAGCCTTTCATCCGAATCGTGAAAGAGAGCGATGGAATCTACCGTTTTCCGGAACCCAAATTATTGATTGGAACGAACTACTGCGATATCGGTTTCAAGAAAGATGAATTCTCAAACAGACTTGTAGTTATCAGCGCAATAGATAATTTAATGAAAGGCGCTGCCGGGCAGGCATTGCAAGCCTTTAATATAATGTATGGTTTTGATGAAAAAACCGGGTTAGAATTTCCTGGACTTCATCCAATCTAAAAATTCTTGCGCTTATTCTTGCTCTTGATCTTTATCCGAGAGCAAGGGCATGAGCAAGAGCATGAGCAAGATTATTAACATGTGCAGACTACTTTACGTTAATTCAAAAGAAGAATTCATTATCTCTGATTACTTGGAAAAATTTTCGGAAATCTCGAAGGGAAGCAAAGAATTTCAAGGTCACGGATGGGGCTTGGCATATCTGCAAGATGACGAGTGGAAATATTACAAAAATGTAAATCCCATTTGGGAATCTGATTTCTCTCAGTTTGGTTCGTCAAAGAGAATTATTGGTCACGCAAGGAGCGCCTTCAAAGATGAAGGAATTGCAGTTGAGAACAACATGCCTTTTTATGACGACAAATATATTTTTATTTTTAACGGGCAGCTAAGTGGTGTCAAGATAAAAGAAGAGGGAAGAATAGGTGCCGAGAAAATATTCAACTATATCAAGCGGTTTGATAAAGGAAACATAAAAGACGCTATTGAAAAGGGAACTGAGATCATTAAAAAGAAATCAAGTTATATTCGCGCTATGAATATCATCATCGCTGATTTAGAGGCGGCTTATGTCTCTAGTCATTTTAATGAAGATGAAGAATATTTCACAATGCACGCTAAATTGTCCAGCAATTCAGTTGTAATCTGTTCCGATCCTTTTATCGGAGAGAGTGATTGGCAACCGCTTCAAAATAATTCGTTAACGGAGTACAAATGCTTTTGATTAAAATTGGCGGTGGGAAAGAATTGAACCTCCAGGGAATCATTTCCGATCTCGCTACACTAAATGAAAAATTTATAATTGTTCACGGAGCCAATGCCTTACGCGATGAGTTGGCTCAAAAACTCGGATATCAAAAGAAAATTGTTACATCGCTTTCCGGTTACGATAGTGTTCTTAGTAATGAAGAAACAATTGATCTGGCAATGATGGCTTACGCCGGATTGAAAAATAAAAGAATTGTAGAACTATGTCAGCAAAATGGTATCAATGCGGTTGGACTCTCCGGTGTAGATGGTAAGGTCTTACAGGGTAAACGGAACAGCGGAATCAAAGTCCGCGAGGGGGGCAAGACACTTCTCCTTCGCGATTTTTCCGGAAAGCCGAAATCAATAAACAAACAACTGTTGGATTTACTCCTCGAGAACGGTTACACACCGGTTCTGAGCGTTCCATTGATTGATGAAAATAATTTCGCAATTAATTCCGAGAATGATGATATCATCTCTCTTCTTCAGTCCGAATTCAAAGCCGATAAAATTATTTCGCTCATAGAAGCGCCGGGATTTCTTCTTGATAAGAATGATCCTTCATCTCTTGTACCAAAGCTGTCGAAGGGAGAATTAGAAGAGATGGAACAAAAAGTTGACGGCAGAATGAAAAGAAAAATTCTTGCCCTTAGAAAATTGTTTTGCGAAGACATCCCTTCGGGAGAATCGGGAGATACGGTTGTTATTTTAGCCGATGGCAGAACAGAAAATCCAATTAAAGATGCATTAAACGGAAAAGGAACTACAATATCATGAAAGACTACAAAGCACTCATTCAAAAGTATGAAGTTGATGTTTATCCAAGACGCGATGTTACATTGGTCAAAGGCAAGGGCGCGAGATTATGGGATGACGAAGGGAATGAATATATAGATATGGCGGCGGGTATAAGTGTAGCTAATATCGGTCATGGAAATGAAAAACTTACTAAAGCTATATCTGAACAAGCGGCAAATCTTGTTACCTGTCCTAATACATTTTACAATGACCAGAAAGCGCTCTTTTTAGAAAAACTTTTCGAAATTGTACCGAAAAATTTCACACGCGCATTCCTGACAAACAGCGGAACCGAAGCAATGGAGGCTGCAATAAAGTTCGCTCGGTTAAATACAAAGAAGACAAAATTCGTTGCTACAATGAAAGCATTTCACGGTAGAACTATGGGTGCTTTAAGCGCTACATATAAAAATGAGTATAAAGAAGGATTCGGACCGCTCGTACCCGGATTCTCGCATGTGCCATTCAATAATTATGAAAAACTTGCCGCGGCAATCGATGATGATACCGCGGGAATAATTCTCGAACCGGTTCAAGGAGAAGGTGGAATTAATATAGGGCAGAAAGAGTATTTTCAAAAAGTTAGACAATTATGCGATGAGAAAAATATTCTTTTAATTATTGACGAGATTCAAACCGGATTTTGCCGTACAGGAAAAATGTTTGCGATAGAACATTTTGGAATCAAGGCGGATATGATGACTGTGGCTAAATCAATAGCCGGCGGATTTCCTATGGGCGCAATAATGTGTAATGATAAAATCAAAATTGAAAAAAGCAAACACGGTTCGACTTTCGGTGGTAATCCGCTTGCCTGCGCTGCGGGTATCGCTGCAATCGATTTTATGGTCGAAAATAAGTTGTGGGAAGAAGCCGAAGCTAAAGGGCAATACTTCAAACAAAAATTGGAAAAACTTCAGCTTTCAAAAATTCGTGAGATTAGAATAATTGGTTTAATGATCGGCATCGAACTTAAAGATAAAGTTCAGCCGGTACTTCAAGAATTAATGAAGCGGAATATTATTGCTCTGCCTGCAGGAACAACAGTCCTAAGGATGCTTCCTCCTTTAGTCATCAGCTATGAAGATCTGGACACAGTCGTTGAGAAGTTAGTGGAAATACTTGTTTAACCTCTAATGTAGAGAAGACTCGTTGCTCGCCTGGTAGGCGGGGTCGTCTCAAAAAAATTGTGGGTCTTTGAGACGATACACCCAATAGTCCTTACGGAAATAATTGGAATGTAATTCACGGACGGTTCATATTTTTATTAACAATCTTACCTTCATATGTCAAAATTCCAAAATCAATACCGTATTGAATCTGCACGGTTGAACGGTTGGGATTATTCGAATCTATGATGGTATTATATTACGATTAATTCTAAAGATCACAAAGAATAGTTTGGCAAGATTGGTAATGGTAAAATGATTTAAATGATTTGGGAAAGGTTGTTGAAGAAGAGTGGTTAAAAACAAAAACGATTCGCAAGAATGTTGAATTAGATTTCTATGTAATTATGCCAAATCGTTTTCATGGAATTATAATTATAAATGAAAGTAAGAGGTTGTCTCAAAAGTAATGTTTTATAATAGAATAGCCCACGGATGACGGAGATAAAACTGATTTTCGCAGATTATTTAATTGAATAATTACTTTTGAGACAACCTCTAAAAATGATGAAACATTGTTAAAAACTAATAGCAAGTCTGTTTGTTCAAAACTAATAAGATCATTTGGGTATAAGGATTTCTCCTGTCAATCGCGTTTTTATGATCGAATCATTCGCAATGAAAAGGAATTAACTAACATTAGAAAATACATTGATAATAATCCGTTGAAGTGGTAGTTAGGGAAGAATCAACCGGAGAATCTGAATATTTGATTTTTGATTAGTAGAAATAACCCCGCCCATTTGGTTGGTAAGCAGATGGGTCGTCTTCCATCTGATGAAAGGTTGCTCAAAACAAATAGTGAGACTATTTACCCGGTCGTCTCTACAAAAAGGATAATTTAATTAGCTTAACTCAGACTGTTTTTGCATTCTAACCTCGTTTAGATTATTTTTCGCAAGCCAAAAATTGATAATTAGAATTATGATTCTTGATTATTTACCAATTATTCTTGTATTAATAGTAGCCGCAGTTCTTGGTGGTGCTATAGTTTTTTCATCCACATTATTTGGTCCTCAACGTCCAAATAAAGTAAAACAGATGACCTACGAGAGCGGCAAGAATCCTGTCGGAACAACTCACGAGAGAATTTCGATTAAATACTATCTTGTCGCTATGCTCTTCATTATTTTTGACATCGAAGTGATCTATGTTTATCCATGGGCAGTTGAATTCAAAACTCTCTTTGCCCAGCACGGAATTTTTGCATTCCTACCGATGTTTATCTTTTTAGTTGTGCTTGAACTTGGATTTCTATATGTCTATATGAAAGGTGGATTTAAATGGGATTAGAAGCTAAACTTACACAGGACGGCTTTATTACAACGACAATTGACGCCGTAGTTGGATGGGCTCGTAAAAGTTCAGTATGGCCAATGCCGATGGGAATTTCTTGCTGCGCGATTGAAATGATTGCCGCCGCCGATCCTAAATATGATATAGCGCGTTTTGGTTCCGAAGTTATGCGCTTTACACCTCGCCAATGCGATTTGATGATCGTTGCCGGAACCGTGACTTTTAAGATGGCGCAAGTTGTTAGAAGAATTTATGATCAGATGCCTGACCCGAAATGGGTGATTGCGATGGGCGCATGTACTTCTTCGGGTGGAATGTATAGATCATATAATGTCGTTCAAGGTATTGATCAATTTCTTCCCGTTGATGTTTATACTGCCGGTTGTCCGCCTCGTCCTGAGAATTTATTGAACGCCCTGATGACAATTCAAGAAAAAATTGGAAAAACTAGAGCGCGGGATTTTCAAAACAGATCTTTAAAAGAACTCGAACTTTTACAAAAATAATTTTATGAATCTAAAAGAACTCATTACAGATAAAGTAATAGAAAAATTTGGTACGGCACTGGAAGAGGTCTCCGATTTTAGGGATGATATTTGTCTTACGGTAAGTAGCGATCAGATTGTTGCAATTGGAAAATTTTTGAAAGATGATTCAGACCTTCAATTTATTACTTGTAAAGACATCACTGCGATCGATTGGGGTACCCGTAAAAAAAGATTTACAGCGGTCTATCACATCTATTCGTTCAAATTAAATTGCACATTACGCATCAAAGCAAATATTGATGCAGACCCTCCGGCAATAGAAACTGTTACTTCCGTTTGGCGCAGCGCGGATTGGTACGAGCGAGAAACATTTGATATGTATGGCATCAAGTTTACCAATCATCCCGACTTAAGAAGAATGTATATGCCGGAAGGATTTGAACATCATCCGTTAAGAAAAGATTTTCCTGTAATCGGCATTCCCGGTTCTCTTCCACTTCCACACCAAGCAGAATAGTATGAATAGAATTGATCAAATATATAACGAAGAAAAAATTTACAAAAGACTTCTTGAGGATCGCAATCTCACAATAGAAGACGAACTTGAAAATGAGATGGTGATTAACATGGGTCCTCAGCACCCCGCTACTCATGGAGTGCTTCGTTTGGTACTACGTCTTGATGGTGAAACCGTTATGGGAATTGTACCGGAGCTTGGTTATCTGCACCGCGGATACGAGAAGATGGCTGAGAACATGAGTTATATCGAATTCATACCTCACACAGACCGCCTTGATTATACTGGAACGATGTGCAATAATGTTGGCTACGTTCTTGCTGTTGAAAAACTTGCTGGAATAGAGGCGCCTAAACGTGCCCAGTATATTCGTATGATCGTTGCAGAACTTTCAAGAATTGCCGCACACTTAGTTGCAATAGGAACATTTGCAATGGATGTCGGCGCCGTGACAATGGTTATGTGGACATTCCGTGAACGTGAAAAGATTAATAGTATTTTTGATAGAATTGCTGGTGCTAGATTTACTACGAGTTATACACGTATCGGTGGTGTCGCTTCAGACCTTGATGATCAGGCAATCGCCGAGATCGAACAGTTCTTAGTGGAATTAGAGCCGGCTTTGAGTGAGATGGATAAACTGATGCTCTCCAATAGGATCTTCATAGGTCGTCTTGAAGGGATTGGAATTCTTCCTAAAGAAGATGCTATTGCACTTGGTGTTACGGGTCCAAACTTACGAGCTAGCGGTGTTGAATACGATATTCGCCGCGCGAAACCATATCTCTTCTATAATGAAATTGATTTTAGAATCCCGACATTCACACAGGGAGACTGCCTGGCGCGGTATTTCCAGAGAGGCGATGAAGTTAAAGAGAGTGTTAAAATTTTACGTCAATGTTTAGATAAAATGCCTATTGGCGAAGTGATTGCTAATAATCCTAAAAGAGTTCTTTCACACAAAACCGAAATTTATTCCAAAATGGAAGAACTCATTCATGATTTTATGATTATTAACTTTGGAATTAATCCACCGGTAGGAGATACTTACCTCTCTGTTGAAAATCCGAAAGGAGAATTAGGTTTTTATATCGTAAGCAACGGAACGGGTCAGCCCTGGAAGTTAAAAATACATTCACCATCATTCTGCAATTTGCAAGCAGTATCTCAGTTGTGTAAAGGGGCAATGGTTTCCGATGTTGTTGCAATCATTGGTTCACTCGATCCTGTAATGGGTGAAGCTGATAAATAATTCCCTCTGCGCCTCTGCGCCTCTGTGGTGAGAAAGTCTTTTACCACAAAGGCACAAAGACACAGAGAAACTCAAAGGGAAAATATGGGTTTCAAATTCACTGAAGAAAATATTCTCAGAATCGAAGCAGCGCGGAAGAAATATCCTACCGCACTTGCCGCGGTTATGGATACTATTTATATCGCACAAAAACAGAACGGTTATATAAGCAATGAAGTGATGGAAGAGATCGCAAACGTGCTTGGAATTGATAAGGTAAATGTGTTGAGTGTTGTTACATTTTACACAATGTATCACACAAAACCGATGGGCAAATACCACGTTCAAGTTTGCACCAATGTTTCTTGTATGCTTCGCGGCGCTTTTGAAATATGGGATGGGGTTAAAGAGAAACTCGGGCTAGACCATATGCAAGTTTCACACGATTCAAAATACTCTCTTGAAGAGGTTGAATGCATGGGGGCATGCGGTTACGCCCCGATGATTGCAGTAAATGAAGATTACTTCGAAAATTTAAATAAAGAAAAAGTTTATGAAATTTTAGACTCGCTGAAATAAATGGAAAAAATTGTACTCCCAGAAATACCAAATCTAAATCAGATTGATGTTTATATAGCCAACGGTGGGTTTGAATCTGCTAAAAAAGCTTTCACTAAGACTCCTGATGAAATAATAGATGAGGTGAAAAAGTCCGGTTTACGCGGAAGGGGCGGCGCTGCATTCTCCGCAGGTCTTAAATGGAGCTTCATGCCCAAGACCACAAATCAGCCTAAGTACCTTGCTATCAACGGCGATGAAAGCGAACCCGGTTCATTTAAAGACAGACAAATATTGGAAGATAACCCATTCCAGTTGATTGAAGGCGCAATCATTACATCATATGCAATCGGCGCTAAAGTTGCTTATCTGTACATCCGTGGTGAATATCATAAGTGGATTAAGTTGATGCAGAAAGCTGTTGATGAAGCATACGCGCGCGGTTTTCTCGGCGATAAAATGAAAGATACTTTCGATATAAATTTCAGTTGCGATCTATTTATTCATAAAGGTGCGGGCGCTTATATCTGCGGGGAAGAATCATCTTTAATGAATTCCATAGAAGGTGTGCGCGGTTACCCGCGCGTAAAACCGCCATTTCCGGCTCAGCGTGGTTTGTGGGGCAACCCAACTACTATAAATAATGTTGAAACAATTACAAATGTTCCGGCGATTATCAAAAATGGGTGGGAGTGGTTTTCTAAAATTGGCGTTCCAAAACATCCCGGTACAATTCTATTTGGTATAAGCGGTCATGTTAATAAACCGGGAGTTTATGAATTTCCTACCGGCGTTCTGCTTACGGATTTGATTTACAAAGTTGCCGGCGGTGTACCGGGCAATAAGAAAATTAAATGCGTTATTCCGGGTGGTTCTTCGATGCCTCCTTTACGTGGAGATCAGCTCGAAGGTATTAGAATGGATGCTGAATCGTTGAAGGAAGCCGGATCTTCTATCGGAACCGGCGGCGTTATGGTGATGGATGAGCATACTAATTTGCTTAAAGTGCTATTGAGAATTTCTCATTTCTATCATCATGAAAGCTGCGGGCAATGTACACCGTGCCGTGAGGGAACAGGTTGGATGGAAAAAACTCTTCATAGAATTGAGAAGGGGCATGGTACGTCCGCTGATTTGGATCTTCTGGTCAGCATCGCGAATAATATCGAGGGAAATACCATCTGCGCACTGGGCGAGGCAGCAGCCTGGCCGGTTAGGTTTATGATTACACGTTTCCGGGATGAATTTGAAAAATTTGTGAAGAGTGACATTTCGATTCCTGTACAAAATAAAGTCCATTCGTTAAGGGGAAGCGCTGTCCCACTTGTAGATTTGCGGAAATAAAAAGCGCTTTTATTAATCTATTATGGGTAGTTCCAAAAACTATCTTTTGCAAAAATTTAACACGGAGAATGCAAAGAATACGCAGAGGATATTGAAGTTATTGGAACTACCCTTATTTGAAACTACTATTGTTTAGTTTGATAAAAAACGGTAGTCAAGCATTTTGTTCTTCTTTTTATTTATTTTTTCCCGTCCACTAATGTCTTCCGAATTCAACAAGTTAATTCCCCTCATTTATTTCACATTAAGAGATTAATTATTATGAAGTTTTTTCGATAATAGTCTTGTATAAGGTTGATTTATAAATGAGGAAATCGGCTCTCTATTGGTCTTTTTATTAATAATAAAGTCTATGAATTGAGATAAATATGATTTTAACAAAGGTACTTTTTGTTACTGCAGATTTGGAAACTATTAATGGTTTACAGAAACTACAACTCGATTGTGATGAAAGTCTAGAATTCTTTTTTACGAAAAGCAAAGATGAAGTAATAAAAATAATTAGCGAGAAGAACATTGCAATAATTGTTACAGATTCACGAATATCCAAAATCAACAAGTCAGAATTATTAAATATAATTAAGGAAAATTTTCCGAAAACTTTCAGAATCTGTCTGCTCTCTGATACTCAAAAAATAAAAGAAATTCATTTATTAAAAAATGTTCACCGGACAGTTAAGTTACCATTGGATTACTCAAGTTTATTAAAAACCTTAAACGAGCTGAATAAACTCATAAAGCATAATATTGATGCACTTCTCATCGAGAAGATTAATGGATTAGGGACAATTCCAATTTTGCCCGACATCTACTTAAGGCTTGAAAAGGAAATTTGCATGTCAACATTTTCTATGTACCGATTAGCGGAAATTATACAGGCTGATCCTCTGATGGTAGCAAGAATTCTTCATATCGCTCATTCATCTTTTTTTAATATCCCTACAGGTGTTACCAATCTACTGCAAGCCCTTAATTTTCTTGGTGTAAATATTGTGAAGACACTTGTACTCTATGTCAAAATTTTTGCACTAAAAAATGTATGTCCGGAAACCCAATCTGTTTTGAGAAACATCAGAACTCATTCAATCAACGTGGCTAAATTATCTAGAACTATGATGGAGAAGGAGACTTCTGATAAAAACATGATTGAACTTGCCTATATATCAGGGTTATTACATGACGTAGGTAAAATTGCACTGTTGCAGTTAAATGATAAAAATAAACAATTAGCGTACTCCCAAAATATCAAGACCACAAATTCGGTTGAAACCGAAGAAAAATTATTTGATGTAACGCATATAACCGTCGGAACTTACATATTACGTTTATGGAATTTCCAAGAAGAAATTGTCGATGCAGTGGCATCTCATCATGATTCAGGAGTGTTAGAAAATAGAGTCCTCACTTCTAAGGAAATTGTTTTTATTGCCAATGCTTTCAGTCATAAATTCGAAGATATATCAGAGGGTATTTCAAACTCCTACGGTAGCGAAAAATTCGATCAATGGGATCAACTTTTTAAAGATGATATTCGACCCGCACTTAATTTTTCTATGTAGAGAATTGAAGCCACTCACAATTATAGATGCGCATTCCTCACGCGCGCGATCGATCCAACTGCCGGCAAATATTCCATTAATTGTCTTTTCAGACCCAGAGGAAATTCTTATTTTATATTATCAAAATGCCGCATGGCGTTCGGTAACACTTTTACTAACAAGACACTCGTTGGAAAGACAAAGTGCATTATTTATCATTTGAACATTAATTGTAATTCTACACATTCATTCGAGATTGCTGAGAGGTACAAGTAATGAATCTAATGTTTGAAAAATGATAGCTCTTAAAGAGATGGTTAAAGAAGTATGAACGGTAAATTTCAAAACATCATTCTTGTTTTAATAGCACTGACTTTTTCATTCAACTCATTCGGATTTATTTTTTACTTCCTGGTTGAAAGAGAAAATTTGAAAGAAAAAACAAATAAGGAGATCTATGAGAAGAAATCCCATAATAAAATTGAGGTTCTGACTTTTTCCTTATCTGATTATAAATCGGGGAATATTGTACAAAGAATCGACAAAAAAGAATTCCGCTATCTGGGGAAAATGTATGATATTGTAAAAGAGGAAGTACATGCAGAATCGATCGAATTTCACTGCATTCATGATGAGAAGGAGGACAAACTCGAAATGGAGTATGGCTCGAATATTCAAAAGCACTTCGATTATAAATGTATAACTAACAGGCAACTGCAATTCAACCATCAAATAAATTTTGTAGAGTTAACAAAAAAGTTTAATATATTTTCTCCAAATGACACCAATATTTATCAATACTTCGTACAACTTTATAAAGTAAAATACTATTCGGTAGTTCTCACACCACCTCCTAAGTGTAACACATTCTGACTCAGTATAATTTTTAATTCTATTTGAATTCGTTTCGGTCCGGTAGAGAAGCCAATTATTCCCTCAGAATATCCGAATCGATTTTTCAATAAGATTTAATAATCTGATAATTTCCGAGGACTATTTATGAAAAAGATTTTGTTACTATTTTTTATTCTCATTTCATTTAATTACGCACAGCAGAAGAGCAAACAAAGCGATACTCTAGAAGTCAAGTTCGATCAGATAACAATTACTGCTACGAGATATGCCGAACAAGTGCTGGAAATTCCATATGCGGTGACATTACTACAATCGCGACAATTAAAAAATCTACGCGGATACGGATTGGACGAAGCACTTTCTACCATTCCCGGAGTTTTAGCACAATCTCGTTCGGGTAATCAAGATGTAAGACTTGTAATAAGAGGATTTGGTGCACGCGGGGCTGGGGATAGATCAAATTCCGGGACCTCCCGCGGAATACGTGTGATGGTTGATGGGATTCCGGAAACAGAGCCGGATGGAAGAACATCTTTCGATCAAATCGATTTGAGCATAGCCGATTATATTGAAATTATTCGATCAAATGCTTCGGCAGTTTGGGGAAATGCAGCCGGAGGTGTTGTTAATCTATCTACTATTCCCTCCGGAAATGAGAATAGTTTTTCATTACGGTCTCTAACAGGCAGTTACGGCTTTAATCTTATTCAGGTAAATGGAAAAACGAATTTTGAAAATGGAAAATTATTTTCTTCGTTGTCCAATAGTAATTTGGATGGATGGAGGCACCATTCAAGCAGTTACAGAACACTGTTTAATTTAGGATTTGTTTCCTCCCTGAATGACTTAACTAAGCTTGGTGTTTTTATCTCCGGCACATCCAACCTGTTTCATATTCCGGGACCATTAACACAAAAGCAATTTGATTCCGACCCCTCTCAATCAAATCCGGTATACGCTCAGCGGGATGAAAGAAGATTCAACCGTTTAGGCAAAATTGGTGTTACTTTGAATCATGAGTTTGATAATTCAAATGGAATCTCCGGAATGGTCTTTGTTAATCCAAAATATTTACAGAGGTCGGAGCGGGGTACATTCCGGGATTTTACAAGATACCATGTTGGCGGAAATCTGATTTACAGCAATTATTCTTCTCTGTCATCTTCAATACAAAATAAGTTAATTGTCGGAGGTGATGAGGCTTATCAAGACGGTGCAATTCTGTTTTATAGTTTATCATCAACCAACTCTCGAGGCGATGTTTTAAGAGATAATAAACGCGAAGGAGTCAATACATTTGGTGCATTCGTTCAGGATGAAATTGTTTTTAAAAATAAGTTGAGTTTAATTTTTGGAGGGCGTTATGACAACATCTCTTATTACAGCGAAAGTTTCATCTCTTCGGGTTATGGATTGCAGACGAAGAGTTTTGAAAAAATAACACCTAAGGCGGGAATAACTTACCGTTTATCAGAAACTCAAAGTGTGTATGCGAATTTTGGGGGCGGAATTGAGGTGCCTGCCGGAAATGAAACCGATCCCTCAAGCACTTACGGACAAGATAAAGTATTTCTGATTAATCCTCTTTTAGAACCAATTATTTCAACTACATTTGAACTCGGCACAAAGCATCTGATTGCCCTTCAAAAAAATGATCTGCTAAAATCCCTTACTTACGATGTAGCATTATATTATATCAATGTGCAGAACGATATTATCCCTTACCGAGGAGGCAGATTTTATTTTACTGCTGGAAAGACTAAACGTGCGGGAGTAGAAATAGGAACGTCGTTCCTGTTCAAACATGGACTTTCCTTTAACGGTGCATTTACATTTTCCGACAATAAATATCAGGATTACTTAGTTGATTCGGTTCATTATGATTTGAATAAAGCCGGAAAATTTTCAAATTATAAGAACAATGAAGTTGCCGGAATTCCCGGAGTCTTCTACAATCTAAATTTCACATATGCCCCAGAAATTATTGATGGTGCGTTTCTGTCGATTGGTTTCTATAGTATAGGGAAATATTTTGTAGATGACGCGAACAATTTATCGGTCCCGGCATTTACTGTTATGAACGCCACAGTCGGCTTAAATAAACCAATGAAAATAATTGGTGATCTTTCTCTTACCGGATTCTTAACAATCAATAATATTTTCGATTTGAAATATGCCGCATCGGCATTCATCAATCCGGATATTGTGAACAATGAAGCAGTCTTTCTCGAACCCGGAATGCCAAGAAATATTACTTTGTCTGTTTCTATAAGTTATTGATTATATAAAAGGAGATGTCTCGAAAGTAATGATTTATAATAGAATAGCACGCGGATGACGCAGATTAAACAAACCTGTTTGCAGCAGGCAAGTTTTCGCGGATTATTTAATTGAATAATTACATTTGAGACAACCTCTTAATTATTTTTCTTGTAACCTTTTATGTAATTAATACGTCTCTTATTACACAAACTGGATAATAAATGATGAAAGCTATTATTCTTACTCTCTTTTATACATCTGTGCTCTTCTCTCAAAGTCTAAAAATTACCGGTTTGGTTTATAATGACGAGACAAAGGAACCCATCTCATATGTAAACATTCGAATTGCCGGAACAGCACAAGGAACGTCATCAAATCTTGAAGGAAAATTTATTCTTACCGTGCAATCTCAAAAAGTGAAATTGATTTTTACAGTTGTTGGCTATAAGAAAAGAGAAATTGAGCTTACTGATTTTAAGAGTGAAATTAAGATTGGTCTAAAATCAGAACCAATTCAATTCATGGAAATTGTTGTGGGTTCAGATGAGGATCCGGCTTACAGAATTGTCAGGGAAGCAATTAAACGAAAAGAGCAAAATAAAGAAGGTCTGAATAGTCTTGAGTACGATCTCTTCTCAAAAGATATTTTTCTATCCGCCGGCGAAGTTGCAATGGTAACAGAAAGATTTTCCACTGGTTATTATCAGAAAGGTAAACCGGAAAAAATAATAACACACTCAGTTCATATTTCGGAGAACGAAAAGAAAAACGCGCTTAAATTCGATCAAAATATTTTGGATAAAATGTATGTAGATTTTACGCAAGACACACTCGCTATTATCGGCAATAAGGTCTTTCTCCCATTAGCAAAGAATGCGTTTGACTGGTACGACTACAAAATGATTGAGGTCAAGCAATCGGGGTCGGTTCACGAATGTTACATAAGGGTAATTCCGAAATCTAAAATCCAACCCTTACTTACGGGAATGATGGTGATAGAAGATTCTACATACTCCTTAAAACATATCGAATTCAAAAATAATGAGGGGCTAAGATTCCCCTACGTAAATGACTTAAACATTTCGTTCATTCAGAATAGAGACCGTTTTGAGAAGTATTGGCTGCCTACATATTTCAAAGTTGAATCCGGCTTGAAAGTTAGTTTTGCTTCATTGATCGGAATCGATGCCATATCAATGAACCAAGTGAGCATGTTTACTAATTACAAAATCAATCCGACCATTCCCGATTCAATTTATAAACTTTATTCAACTATAGAATTGGATTCCAGTAAGGAATCAAAATTTAAATTTATCAAGGCTACGGAACTAAGCAGGACACAGATCGATTCTTTACGTCCGATTCCTCTTACCTTAGCGGAAGTGAAAGCATATAATGAATTAGATAGCTCAAAGACGGTTGTAACTCAATTAAAATTTACGGGGTTGTTTGGTGGGCTTGCAAGTGATGCTGTTAAACAAGATCAAAATCAAAAAACGGGCAGTAAGTTTTTCAAATACGTAGGCACAGTGTTTAAATATCTAAATTTCAGAGACAATCGTGTGGATGGAATTCTTGTGGGGGCAAAGTTTAATGATTCTTTCTTTGAGAACACTCTATCAGTAAATTCCAATTTTGGTTATGCGTTTGGCAGAAAAAAAATTGAGGGAAGTTTATCGCCGAGATTGAGAGTGAATTGGGGCATGATCACCGGAATTGAGCTAAGTGTTTTCGACGAAGCGCGGCTGTGGCAGATCCTTAATCCGTATCCCGATTGGCTTAATGGTGCTAATGTGCTTCTTGGTTTTAACGACCAGTTTAACTATTACCGTTCGAGAGGATTCAGAATTGGTTTGAGTAATAGAATCATAAGCAAGATAACCTCTTCGATTGGATTGGTTTTTGAAAAACAAGAGTCTCTTCCAGAGTTAAAGTATCAGAGTTTTTTTGCTACTAACAGAGTAGTGAGATCGAATCCGCAGATTGTTGAAGGCAAAGATTCGAAAATTTCTATTAATATAATGGCTGGCAAGAGTCCGCATGAATATCAGCCGATGCTTCAAGACGGCTTGATTGCACAATTTGATTTTTCAAATCCGGTTCTTGGAAGCGATTTCAACTACAAGCGCGTGAGAGTAATATCCCAATTTACAACGAGCACAATTTACAAGGAGTTGTTCTCTTCACCCTACTTCGTATTTGGATTTGAGGGCGCCGCAGTTCTTGGGGATTACGGACCGCAGCATACGATCACTCCTAATACCTCATTGAATGTCTATTCGCCCTTTTTAACATTCAAAGGATTAGCCCCTTATGAATATGTTGGAGATAAACTCATCGCGTTTCATATAGAACATAATTGGCGCACAATTCCTTACCAGGCAGTTGGTCTTGATTTTCTCACCAATCAGAATATTGATGTTATGACCGGCTTCAGCATTTTTAAAATGTGGAACGAGAGCAGTTATTTTAAGAATCAATCGGCAGATAAAATTTATTGGGAAGGATATCTAAGTTTTGGAAAAATATTAGGAGCTTTCCGGATCGATTTTTCTTACAATACAAACAATAATTTTGTTGTGAGAGCTGGTTTATCCACGGTTTTGTGAGTTTAATAATTATAAAAAAGAGGTTGTCTCAAAAGTAATTATTCAATTAAATAATCTGCGAAAATCAGTTTCATCCGCGTCATCCGCGGTCTATTCTATTATAAAACATTACTTTTGAGGCACCCTCTCACTGTTAACTGAAAACTGTCTGCTACAAACTATTTCGCTATCAGCTCAACATTAAACGTCATCTCTTTGCCATCACGTAATGCAACAATATCAACTTTATCGCCCGCTTTATAATCTTGGACGGCGTACATAAAATCATAAATATTACCTACTGTTTTAGGACCAAACTTGATTATTATATCACCGGGTTTCATTCCTGCTTTAGCTGCTGGACTTCCCTCAGTAGCACCTGAGAGTTTATAACCGTTTCCGTTATATCCGAACTCGGGGACGGTTCCTACTGTAACGCGTGTTTTTCCACCGCCGCCAGGGCGTGCAGCAGGTTCTTCAACTTTTACATATTCTGGACGCTTTTCTAATTTATCAACCGCAAGAGCAATATCAAAAACATAGTTGGCTACTTTTGCTTCACCATCAAAGTTAATTTTGTCGGCATCGTCGGATGGTTTGTGATAATCGGAATGAGTACCGGTAAAGAAGAAAAGTACGGGCACATTTTTGTTAGAGAATGCTTGATGATCACTTCCGCCCGAACCGCCGTCGCTCATTCCTAATTTAAAGCCGTAACTATTTTTTTGATTTAACAATTCCTTCCACATTGAAGAAGTGCCTGTGCCAATTATTGTCAGACTGTTTTCTTCATTCAATCGGCCTATCATATCCATATTGAGCATAGCAATAACGTTTTTGATATCAACGGGGAAATTATTTGTCATATATGTTGAACCGAGAATTCCAAGTTCTTCACCGCTGAATGCTGCGAATATGATACTTCTTTTTAATAATCCCTTCATTGAAGCAAACTTCTCAGCAATTTCTAAAACACCGGTAGTACCTGAAGCGTTATCATCTGCGCCATTGTGAATCTGTTTCTCTTTGCTCTTATCCATTGATGCTTCTTTTAACTGATCAATTCCGAGATGATCATAATGCCCGCCGATTACAATGTATTCATTTTTCAATACGGGATCGGAACCTTCAATCATTCCGGCAACATTGCGCCCCTGCTTTACAATTTCTTTAACTTCGGTAGAGAGGGAAGCCTTCGAATTTTTGAATAGAAATGAAGAGGGTTTTTTTGAAAGATCAATTTGCTTCTGGGCTTCAGAAAAATTCAATCCATCTTCGGTAAAAAGATTATCGACAAAACTTCTTTTGACGTGCTGTACGGAAATATCTTTCATTGCCGGAGCGCCGTCATAACGTAGATCCATTAAGAGGTCGTCGTCATTTTTAGGCGCGTAACCATTGACTAAGATTATTGCACTTGCCCCTTTCTCTTTTGCCATAGTTGCTTTGTTACGAAATGATGCATACTTGTCAAATTCAGATTTCGAACTGTCGTGTTCCGGATGATATTTCATCGCTACAACAATTTTACTTTTTACATCAACACCCGCATAATCATCGTAATTTAATTTTGGCGCCGAAATTCCGTAACCGACAAACACCAATTCTCCGGCAACCTTTCCTTTTCCAGAATAAGCTACGGTGGTAAAATCTTTTCCAACTTTTAATGTATTTGTCTTAGACTTAACTTCGAAAGAGAGTGAGTTTGCTTTGGTCATTTCAACTTTTTCAACAAACGGAAATTCTTGAAACCAGTTTCCGTTAAATGCTGGGCTCAGTCCGTAATGTTGAAACTCACTCTTAATATAATCACCGGCTTTGCGCTCCTCCGCGCTGCCGGTAAATCTACCTTTCATTGCGTCGGAAGCCAGGTAGAACACATTAGCTTTAATTTCTTGAGCGGTTATATCCGGACTGTGAATTTTATTCTGTGCTTGAAGTGATAAAGCGAATAGAACAAATAATAGAGTAGATAGTCTTTTCATGATTTCCTCTAGTGAATATGATTTCCTTAACAAAATTATACTTTTCATTAACGTGAACCAAGAAACTTTAATCTTTGCTTACCGGAACCATTATATGGTGATGCATTCGGTATTCGCTTTTTGCCAACCCATAAATAGTACCATTACCAGTCTATGTGGCGTTCAATCAAGAAGTTTCGTTTTTAACTTTTCATCTTACTCTTTAATCTTACCAAGTAAAAACTTATTTTGAATCTGTAATAAAGACAAATTCAATAAAATGGAACTTTTCGTTCATATAAAGAGGTTTATATGTCAAAGACGTTCGAAGTAATAGAAAGAGTAGGAATTTCAACCGAAAGTATAGCGGAAGCTGTAAAAGAAGTGGTTATCGAAGCCAATTCAGAAAGAAAGATTGGTTGGTTCGAAGTAATTGAAGAACGCGGCAGAGTTACTTCTGAAGGTAAGGTTGAATTTCAAATCAAAGTTCGAATAGGAAGAAAACTCAAGGAATAATCTCAAGAAAGGAGAATTATATGTCGTTGCAAATTGGCGATGTTGCACCAAATTTTACATTAAGAAATACAAGTAACGAAACCGTTACACTTAGTGATTTCAAAGGGAAGAGTAATGTTGTATTATTATTTTTTCCTGCTGTCGGCACAGGTGTTTGTGAAAAAGAATTATGTTCAACAAGAGACAGCATGAAAGATTATGAAAATCTTGATGCTCAAGTTTTCGGGATTAGCGTTGACAGTCCTTTTTCTCAAAAGCTGTGGGTTGACAAACATAAATTCAATTTTGCTCTGCTAAGTGATTTTAACAAAGAAGTTGCGCCCGCCTACGGTGCATTCTACGAACTTTGGCTCGCAGGCAAATGGGATTTGAAAGGCGTGGCTAAGCGCGCGGCATTTGTGATTGATAAAAATGGTCTGGTACAATACACCGAAGTATTGGAGAATGCCGGAGAAGAGCCGAACTACAATGCAGTTCAGGAAACTTTGAAAAAATTATTGTAATTTTTAATGGAGTTAAAAGGGAGGGCGTCTCAAAAGTCAGATAGACAGTCATTGCGGAGTTTACGACGAAGAAATCTTTTGTTTTCTCAAAATATGTGATCACTTCGTCCCGATGAATCGCATAAGCGTCAACTTAACGATGAATTTTTATTAATAACTCCGGCTTTCAAGCCGGAGATTACAAACTCACTCAAAATTCTGGACTTTAGTCCAAAGCAAAGTACAATTTGGGCTGAAGCCCTTGGTTTTGTGTTATTGTTTTTTCCCCGACTTAAAAAGTCGGGGTTATAGCAACAAACTTTTACTAAGTTGACGCCTCTGCGGTGAATCGGGTCTCGTGATGACAAACAATCTTTTTAGTCAACATCTTCTCTTTTGTTTTTGATGAAATAGCTAAAGTAAAATTTGTTCAATTATTCGAGTGGAATGGAGTTTCAATATGTTAGAAGTTGGGAAAAAAGCTCCCGCATTTTCCTTGTTAGATGGAGAAGGGAACAAAGTTAGATTGAGCGATTTCAAGGGGAAGAAGGTAGTTCTCTATTTTTATCCCAAAGATATGACCTCGGGCTGTACTCAAGAGGCATGCGATTTCCGTGATGCTCTCCCCAATTTTAAAAAAGTGAAAGCAGAAGTATTAGGAGTGAGCATTGATTCGGCGGCTTCACATAAGAAATTTGCGGAGAAATTTGATCTCCCTTTTACTTTGCTCAGCGATGAGAAGAAAGAAGTAGTTGAAAGATATGGTGTGTGGAAAGAAAAGAGTATGTACGGAAGAAAATATATGGGAATCGAACGTACGACATTTATTATTGATGAGGTTGGAAAAATTTTAAACATTTTTCCAAAAGTTAAAGTTACTGGCCACATTGAAGAAGTTATGAATGCTATAAAAGGTAAATAAATGATTTTAGTGACCCGTAGGGAAACATTCAGCTCATCGCATCGAATCTTTAATCCAAATTTTTCAGATGCTGAAAACGAACGCGTCTTCGGCAAGTGTAGTAATCTAAACGGACACGGGCATAATTATACTTTAGAAGTGATGGTAGCTGGCGAGATCGATCCCATTAATGGTTATGTTATCGATCTAAAACTATTAAAAACCATTATCCATGAGAATGTGATTAAAATGGTAGATCACAAAAACCTAAATTTGGATGTCGACTTTTTAAAAGATAAAATGCCAACCGCCGAAAATATTGCTGTAGGAATATGGAATCTGCTTGAGAACAAAATTCCTTCCGGAAAACTTTACTCCGTTAAACTTTTCGAAACAGAAAATAACTATGTTGAATACAAAGGAAAGGGAATACTTTGAATTATGATGTGATCGAAAAATTTGTGAAAAATCTCCTTCAAGAAGTTGATGAAGATCCCGGAAGGGAAGGATTAAAAAATACTCCCCACCGAGTTGCCAGGGCGTTTGAGTTTTTTACGCAAGGTTATAAAGAGAATCTCGAAGAGACTCTTAATAATGCAATTTTCAATGAGAAATATGATGAGATGGTGATTGTTAAAGACATCGACTTTTACAGTCTTTGCGAACATCATCTTCTTCCATTTTTTGGCAAAGTGCATGTCGCTTATATTCCTGACGGTAAAATAGTTGGCTTAAGTAAGTTGCCGCGCGTTGTTGATGCGTTCTCGAGGCGATTACAAATTCAGGAGAGAATGACTCAAGAAATCGCTGATACACTCGATAAATTTTTAACTCCACGCGGCGTGGCGGTTGTTGTAGAGGGGTATCATATGTGTATGATGATGCGTGGCGTGCAAAAGCAAAATTCAATTACCACAACAAGTGCAATGCATGGAATCTTCAAAGAAGATGCGCGGACAAGGACTGAGTTCTTAAATCTAATAGCTCAAAAAAGAATATAATGGGAATGAAGAAGGCTGTTTGGATTACCGGAGCGAGTTCAGGAATTGGGAAACAACTCGCAATCAAATTCGCAAAGAAGGGAGTTCGAGTACTTGGCACTGCCCGTCGATTAGATCTGTTACATAAAATCAAAAAGGAGTTAGGTGAAAACGGTTCTTTTTTCGAATGTCATAAATTAAATGTTTCTGATCTGGATTCGGTGAATGAATTTTATCAAAAAATATCTGACAAGTATCAAATTGACTGTTTGATAAACAATGCAGGCACAACTTCATTCAAAAGTGCCATAGATAATTCAATTCAAGAAATTGAAGAAATTATTAGAGTCAATCTTCTTGGGTCGATCTACACAATAAAAACTGTTCTCCCTGAGATGATTGAAAGAAAATCGGGTACGATCATAAACATTTTATCGGTTGTTACACAAAAAATTTTTACTTCAAGCAGCGCTTACTCTGCATCAAAGTCTGGATTGCATGCTTACACAAAAGTGCTGCGCGAGGAGTTGCGAGAAAAAAATATTCGGGTGATAAATATTTCTCCCGGAGCAACCGCAACCTCAATATGGCCGGATGGCGCGCTTCAAAAATACTCCGATCGAATGATGACACCACATGACGTTGCCGATCAGGTCTATTATGTTTATTCTGAAAAAAGTAATTTAGTCCCGGAGGAATTAGTTCTACGCCCAATAAAGGGTGATCTTTAAATCAATTATTTATTTAAGGGGCGGTTGTAAAAATATCTATATCCTCTGCGGACTTTGCGTTTTCTCTGTGCTCTCTGCGTTAAATATTTCCATTCGATAATTTTTAGAACTGTACTAAAAATAAAAACCCCCGATTATTATCGAGGGTCTCCAAAATTATTTCTGATATTTTCAGCGCATACCTTTTCCGGGTCTCATCATATTTCTCATACCGTGCTCATTCATCATCATTTTTCGGGCTCCAGCTTTCATTCTTGCTTTCATTACATCCGGGTCGGTCATTCGTGAAAAATGTTTCGTCCAAATTTCTTTTTGCTCGTCGTTCAGCATTTTGTAAACGTCAAGCCCACGCTTTACAGCCGAATATTTGAGATCTCCCTGAAGTTTGCTGTTCTCATCAGTGAGTTGTAAAATCTTTTTCTCATCAATTACTCCGCTGTCGATAATCTTTTTGAGCTCTAAACGATTTTTCTGAATTTTAGCTCTCAGGTCGACTGCACCTTGCAGGTGCTGATATTTTAAGTCATCAAATTTTTTTTCCTGCTCCGGAGTAAGCTTTAATAGCACTTTAATCCGTTCCCCTCTTGATCCCATCTGATCCGGCTGTGAGAAAACTAGAATGTTCCCGAGTAGAAGAGTGCAGAGCATTAACACAATTACCTTTTTCATTAGACCCTCTGTTTATTTTGTGATGAAATACTTTCTTTTCGCTATTTTGACAACGCAATATGGTCCCAGGTTTAATGACTGAATAATTAAACCTCGTAAGAATAATATGTGTCTATTATATGAAACATAATGTGGAAACTGTGCCGGATAACGACTACGAACTTATTAATAGGTATTTAGACGGCGAGGAAGTCGCGTTTAATGATATTGTGAAGAAGTATCAAAAAAAAATTTATTGGCACGCGCGCCAAATGCTGGGTAACCATCTTGACGCTGATGAGGTAACACAAGAGGTGCTGATTGTACTCTACAAAAAATTGAAGAGCTTTAATTTTCAATCTTCACTTTATACATGGATTTACAAAATTGTCAGCACAAGAAGCCTTAATCATATTCGGAAGAAAAAAATTAAAAAGTTTTTTTCTATAGATGATCCAGATAACGTTTTCGAATTAGAAGTCAAACATGATATTGTTGAGGATCTGGTAAATAGAGAAAAATTAGCACAGGTAAAAAAATCATTGGATAAGATTCCTCCGAAACAGAGAGAAATATTTATCATGAGAAATTATGAACAGTTAACTTATGAAGAGATTGCCGAGAGGACTGGCAAGAGCATTGGCGGCTTAAAAGCAAATTATTTTTACGCATTGAAAAAAGTGTTGGAGTTATCAAATGAGAAGAAATGAGGAAAGAATTCTCGAATATTTATCGGACTTGATGAGTGAGAATGAGCGGTTAAGTTTTGAGAATGAGTTGGCAAATTCGGATGAACTCATTCGTGAATTTGCAGCGATTAAAAAAAGATTGGAAGAGCTTAATCTACCAATTTCAATTGAATCTGATGAGAGATATTTTGCAGGTATATTACCGCGTATAAAAGAGCGCCTTGATAAAAAGAAAAACTTTATTACATGGAAGAGTGTTTATGTTTTAACCCCGACTGCCGCAGCTGTGATAATCCTCTCTCTCTTTTTCTTCAATTCCAAAACCGAATTTGACGATCAATATAAAGAGTTGGCAAATGTTGTTGTTAATAATTTTTCCGATCAAGAAGTGTCTGATAAATTTTTTTCCGAATTAGAGAGTAATCCTGCTGATATTATTTATTCAACGGGTTCAGAGGAGTCTAGTATTCAAATTCCATCCGACTTGGAACTCAATAGTGATTCATACAACCGATTAATCGATAACCCGGTTTCGGAAGATTATAGAACCCTCCTTGGACTTTCTGAAAATGAATTAGAAATTATTTATGAAAGAGTGAACTCTACAACCTCACAAAAGGTGTTAAAATGAAAAAAATATTTTTAACAATAATTTTTCTTTGCTTAGTTGGATCGGCTGTCAATGCTCAAATGAGACCGCGAAATAATAAAGAAATGAAACCCCTCCAAAGAATTGAGCAATGGGAAAAAATGAAACTAATTGAAGTTCTGAATCTTGATGAAGAAACATCGATACGATTTTTTGCCCGTCGCCGGGATAATCAGATGAAGGTGAGAGAAATTCTGGATCAGAGAGAGAATGCAATGAATGAACTAGAAAATGAAATTAGAGATGGTTCATTAAGCAACGATGCCGCTTATAAAGAGAAGATTAACAATCTCCTCTCTTTTGAGAGTAAGATAACAGTTGAAAGAGAAAATTTTGTGAAATCATTGAGCGATATTCTCACACCGCAACAAATTGCTAAAATGATAGTATTCGAAAGTAAATTTCGAAGAGAAGTAAGAGAAACGCTGATGGGGCGGGGCAGGGGTCCGGGAAATAATTAGTTTATAGTTGATTCTTCTGTAAATGCTATTGCATTTTGATTTCTTCTGGGATATTTTTGGCTCGGATTTTTGCGGAAGTGGTGAAATTGGTATACACGCTACTTTGAGGGGGTAGTGCCCGTGAGGGCGTAGGGGTTCAAGTCCCCTCTTCCGCACCATCTTTCCTTTAGTCCGATTAAGATTCATCCGAATGGAATTCCCTTTTTGTTAAAATCCCATTTAATTATATTAAACCAAAATTTTAATAAATATTTTTGAAAAGATACTGTCCATTGCATACCAAATAACGAGTTTTTCTTTTTCTCTTATTATTTCTGCTTCCCAGAATAACCATTTTTTTTTGGATTTTACAATTGGAGTAATACTCGCTTTCGCTGTCGCCTATATCTCATATAGGGTACGATTTTTATCATCAAGCGGAGCAATCGCTACATTTCTTTTAGCAAGTGTTATTTCTGGATTGGGTGGAATTAAATGGTCGGTCCCGATTCTTACATTCTTTATTCTCTCCAGCATCTTATCAAAGCTACGTAAAAGAAGAAACGCGGCGGTTGAATTTTTTTTTGAAAAGAGCGGAGTCCGAGACCACTTTCAAGTGCTTGCTAATGGTGGATTAGGAGGCGTTCTTATTATTCTTTATTCTATTCAACAATGCGAACTCTACTATTTGATTTATCTTGCTAGTCTGTCGGCAGTTTGTGCGGACACATGGGCAACCGAGATTGGAACCTGGAAAAAAAACAATACGTATAACATTCTGAATCTACAAACAATAGAACAAGGGAGTTCCGGCGGAATCTCGATTATAGGTTCAATGGGAGCTTTAGCGGGAAGTATCACAATAACACTTTCGGGAATAGTATGGATAGAGATTTCTTATATTCAATATGTGATTTTAATTTTATCAGCGGGATTACTCGGAAGTTTTTTTGACAGCATTCTCGGTGCGACTGTTCAAGAACAATATAAATGCTCGGTTTGCAAAAAGGTTACAGAAAAGCAGATTCATTGCGGCATACAAGCCGACCATTTCAAGGGTTACTCATGGATTAACAATGATATGGTTAATTTTTTCTCAGGTTTGTCGGGGGCATTGATAATTATCATTCTAAAAAATATTACAAGATTCTGAACTTTATGAAAAAAATATTCTTCATAGTTTTCTTATTTACTTTGTCTATTTCCGCTCAGAACATGAACAAGAAATTTATTTCCGCAATCAATTTTTATGAAGCTCACAATTTTGGAGCCGCTTACCAACTTTTTAATGAAATTTTTTCAGAAAAAATATTAGATGAACAAAAACTTATTGCTGCAAAATATTATTCGGCGGATTGTCTACTCAATCTCGATCAGTTAGATGGTTCAGCCGCCGAACTCGAATATTTCATTGATCATTTTAAGTACTCTAATTTTCATGAATCCGCCTTATACAAACTTGGAACTATCTATTTTGTTAAAGGAGAATACCGAAGAGCGCGTGAACGGTTGATTACGTTGATCAATGAATATAAGTATGGTGAATATACAGGCTCCGCATATTATTGGATCGGTGAAGCTTACCTTGCCGAGAGTAAGTTTGTTGACGCTGAAGAAAATTTTAGAGAGGGAATTGCTCAAAAGCGGACTAATAAATTTATCGTTAATAGTATCTACTCCTTGGCTCAATCCTACGAAAAGATAAAGGATTTTAAGAGTGCGGTTGCAAACTACGATGAACTGCTGGCTTATTATCAAGATGATCCTTTAGCGCCAAAATCTCAAATGAGAATCGGGATCTGCTACTTCATCTTAAATGAGTATGACAATGCGATCTTAGAACTCACCGATCCTCTTCTTAAAAAATTACCACACAAGGAATTGGTTGAAGCAAAATTTTTCCTAGCTAATTCATATGTACGGCTAAAAGAATATAAAGAGGCGGCACAAGTTTTAATTGAACTTTTGGGCGACATAAAAGAACTGCCGATAAGTAATAAAATAAATTTCAGTTTAGCATGGATCTATTTTCAACAGACAAATTATGATGAGGCATATAAAATATTTAAAGAACTCGCCGGAAGCCTTGACGACACGCTGAAAGTTTCTTCATTGTATTGGAGCGGTGAGTGCAAACGATATCTTGGAGATGATAAAACTGCCGGTGAAATATTTAAACAGTTTATAGAAAAATATCCGAGCCATCCTTTCGCCTCCAAGGCTCAGCTTGGTATCGGATCAGTTTATTTTAATCAGAGTAACACAGCCGATGCCGAAAAAGCCCTCCTCAACGCCACTATTTCCGAAGACAAAGCAACTCGTGGAAGGGCATATACGCTTCTTGGGGAAATACGGCTGAACAGAAAGTTGTTTAATGACGCCAAAACATATTTTTTAGAAGCGGTGAAGCTTACACAAAACCAATCGGAACTTAATTTTAGGGCATCTCTCGGACTCGCAGTTTCTGAATTCTATTTGAATAATTATAGCGCGAGTGTTAAAACACTTGAAGACTTAAAAACGCGCGCTAAAAATTTTGAAAACGACAAGATCAATTTCTATTTAGCCGAATCGTATTTTTCACAGGGGCAATATTCCCCTTCGCTTAAAAATTACAATTCCATAAAATCATCTTCCTCAGAGATAAACAAGCAGACTATTCTCGGAAAAGCTTATGCGTATTTTAATCTGAAGGATTTTCCAAACGCCATTTACTTTTTCAATGAATTCCTTACAAAGTACAAAAATGATCAGAGCACTAATGAAGTAAGACTACGGTTGGCAGACAGCTATTTTGCAAGTAAAAACTTCGACAAAGCGAGCATCATCTATCGCGACCTCTTTTCGAAAGAGAATTATGCTTTGAATAATGATTTAGCGTATTACCAGTACGGGCAGTCATTGTTTAAGGCGGGAAAATTGGATGAAGCTATAACCGCTTTCAAAAATCTTCAAGAGAAATTTCCCCGTTCTAATTATGCAGATGATTCGCAATATGTAATAGGCTGGATAAACTTCCAGCAGAATAATTTTGACCAGGCAATCAAAAGTTATAAGGAACTTCTTGTTAATTCTCCAAAGTCAACTCTGGTTCCAATTGTATATTATTCCATAGGTGATTCATATTTCAATTTAGGGCAGTACGATTTATCCATCGAGTATTATTCTAAAGTGATGGATGAATTTCCCAGTTCGCAATATATATTTGATGCAGTCAGCGGTATTCAATATGCATATGTTGCCAAAGAACAACCGGAGAATGCAATAAAATTTATCGATCAGTTTATCTCTTCTAATCCGTCATCCAAATTTAACGATCAACTATTTTTTAAGAAGGGTGATCTGTTCTACAGTATCGAAAAGTATGATGAAGCGATAAAAATATATAAAGAGTTCATAGCAAACTATGCGGTTAGTTCGCTTATCCCCAATGCTTATTACTGGATTGGAAAAAGCGCGGTTAATATGAAAAATGAAACTGAGGCGATTGATAATTTTATAAATGCAAGAGCCCGTTCATCTAAATCCGATATTGGAATATCATCAGCAATCGAACTTGCGAATATCTACTCAAATAGAAAACAATATTCAGAGGCTGTCGGTGTACTTAAAGAAGCTTCAGACGCGGTTCCTACATCTAACCGTGTAGCGGAACTTTTATACCTTCAAGGTACAAATGAAGTTAAGGATAATAAAATTGGTGAAGCCTTTGCGACTTTTGAACAGATAATAAATTATTACGAGGGATCTATCTTTTCCGCGAAATCAAAAGTTGAGTGGGGAATGGTTCTTTTGCAGCAAAACAATTATGAGGCTGCCCAATTGCTGCTTAAGGAAGTTGGAGAGAAGAGAACAGATGATATCGGCGCTCAGGCACAATACTATTACGGTGTATTATTATTTAATCAAAATAAATTTGAGGATGCAATTAGTGCGCTCGTTAGAGTACGTTCTGTTTATGCCGCTTACGATGAGTGGTATTCGAAATCACTGATGAAATTGGGAGATTGTTACGTAAAATTGAAAGACAATAAACAGGCGCGAGAAATGTATCGTGCGGTACTGACCAGACACTCAGCCGGCGAATTAGCAATCGAAGCTAAAAGAAAATTGAATCAATTATGAAAAAAACTATTGTTATAATTTTTGTTTTTATTTCATCCTTACTCTTGGCTCAGACCGAACAACAGAGTATTGAACTTCCGGATTTCGTAATCACGGGTAAACAGAGTATAAGTGTCCCCGTGGCTGTAAAAAAGAAACCGGATTTCATCTCAACTCTTTCGCAAGAATTTTTAACTCCACAGTTTGCGCCCGGAGAACTACCGCTGCTAATTTCGTCGGAACCGGTTCCCGTAAGACCCGAGATTAAATCATTTGCCGATTATTTTACCGGCACAATGAAGATTCAAGCGAGCCGTTATGTTTTGCCTATAGGTGAGCTCAATATTAATCAATCTTTTAGCAACTATCTTTTCAGTGCCAAAGCGTGGGGTTCTAATATAGAAGAGTATATTAAAAATGCCGGCTATAATAGCTCCGGAGTTTCCTTAACGAATGATTTTTTTGTAAGTACTAAATCCGGTTTCTTGCCAGGAACCAAAATAAAACTAGGAGCCGAGTACATCCGGGATTCATACCGATTATTTGCCTCGAACGCTCCAACATTCAAGCGTGAGACTAATAATGGATCGGCACTTTTGTCTATATCAAATTCGTATAACCGCTGGATCAATTTCGGCTTGGACCTGCGTGGGAATTCTTTTTCATTTAGTGAGAATGGACTTAGAGAGACGAATTTTTCATCCGGAGGATTATTTGAGTTCAAGCAGAATAATTTAACAATCGGAGTAAAGGGAAACTACTCCAGACAAATTCTTGATAAGAATCTAAGCGGCAACAAGGGAGATGATTTTTTCTCCACTATCGGTTATGTAAAACTGTCTCCTTCGAATGACTTCATTTTTGCGGTAGGAATTAATTATGCATCTAACCCATCCAATTCTTTTTTTGCACCGTTCGGATCGATTGATTTCAAACTTAACAAAGGGTTAACTCTCAGCGCAGAATTTAATCCTCATGTAAAATACATTACGGTAACCGATTTTATTAAGCGGAATATTTATTTCAATCCCGGATTGACTGATAATGTTTTTATGGAATATAAAACCGATATTAACACCATGTTCAAATACGAATATGGAAAAATATTTGCGGTATCTCTAACAGCCGGCTATGCAAAGCTGAATAACTATTTTTATTTTGACGATGCATTAAATCCCGGGAAATTTGACCTCGCTGTTCTACCCGAAGTAAAATCCATAATGGGCGGAATTAATATTATTTTTCTGCCGGCTAGATATGGGCATTTCCAGGGGGAATTTATTTACAGAGATGTAAAAGATCAATTTAATAACATGGTGCCATATGAACCAAAAATATCAGCTTCATTAACTTATGAATATAATTTTACTAACGGTTTTGGATTTAGCGCCGGTTATCATTTGGCTTATGATATTTCAACTAATTTGGTTGCGGTCGATAAGCTTAACAATTACCATGACGTATCGCTTTCTATTAATTATGAAATAATTTATGGATTAAAACTGACAGCCGACTTTAAAAATATATTGAATCGAACTAACTTTACATGGAGACAGTATCAAGAAAAGCCATTCGACCTTCTTGTTGGTATTGAATATCGTTGGTAGCTATAAATTAAAGAATAATAAATGAAACTAGCCGAACTTCAAAAAAAAATTGCAGACACTCTTGGAGTCTCAATATCTCAAAAGGAATTATCGTTTGAGATCTTTGTGGATAAGGTTTCCGAAATCTTGCACGAAGAGATTACACTCAAAGTTCCCAGCGTTGGCTATTTCCAGCTGAAGATAGAATCTGCGAAAAACCTTACTCATCCAATCATTTTTTCTCCTCTGCCGGAAGATTATTCCCCCTATTCGCGCAGTCTCTATCTAACTATTGATGTAGCTCCGAAAGTTAATCTCAAGCCGGAACTTGATTCAAATATTTTTAGCATAGGTGTAGGCAAACCTTTATTGCCCCTCTCTATAGATAAAATGCCGGATACCGAGACTTCCTATGCGATGCTGAAAAAATCTATTGAAGAGAGAGTTAAAGAACTCTTGATGGAGTCCGATCAGATTCCCAATTTTAATATTTGGGATGATTATTATAATTCTCCGGAAAAATATGAGGAGGGGTCTAGAGATGAAACAAAAGCCCAATTATCAGATCTGACTTCGGATTTAAAATTTAATGATGAACGTATATCGGATAAAATTCAGGAGGCTTTCGGCGATAATTTTAATTTGTTATCAAGCGACGCAGATTTTCCGCCCCGGTTGGATTACAATAAATTTTTAAATGAGGAGCAGCCATTAAAGGAAGAAGAACCGAATCTAGAACTAAGTGAAATTTACTCTTCCGGTGACGAAAAATCGGGTTTGGAATCTATTATTGATGTTTCCTCAGACGAAGAAAAATCGGATCTTAAAAAAATAATTAATGTGACTGCAGAAGAGGAAAAATCGGATTCGGAACGTAAAGCCGATGATTCATTTTATATAAAAAACGCAGAAACTGAAGAGATAATTGAAATCACTACTCAAGTGGAGGATTTTTCCGCACTGATAGATTTAGAACTTGATGAAGTCACTACTGAAAACATTTCAATTTCCGATCTGCTTGATGATGACGCTTCGTCTTTAGAGGGCAATCAAAACGTTGAAGCAGAAATTACAGAAGCCGAGGAGAGTATTGTTCCTATCGATGAAGTCCTGCCGAAGATACTTGAGGATGAGAAGAGTGAAGAAATTGAGAGTTTCTCCGAAAATGAGCCCGAACAAATAAATTCTGCTTTCGAAGAATTGCACAAATTGAGTACTGAACTTGAAGAAGAGGAAGTAAAAGAAGAAGAATTTAGTGAAGAAGCTCAATTTGAGCCTGAAGAGGAAAAAATCGAATGGAATTGGGGTGACGAATTAAGAGAAGAATTTGGTATTCCTACTGCCGAACGAGATGACGCTAATTATGAAATGATTAATGAGGATATTTCCGAGAAAGAAGGAGATCTAAAATTAGTTGATGATTTTCTTGATGATGAAAAAACTACTCAAGACTTATTCTCGCGGTTGGAAAAGACACTTGAGAGAGAATTAAGTTATCCAGATAAATCAAAACAAAAAATTACGTCTGGAAAATCTGAACCTACTTTTGAAAGGAATAAACTAAAAAAAGTTGTAATGGAATTTTCAGGTCCTCCCGCGAAATATGAATTCATTGAAGAACGCCCGTCAGAAAAGGAAAGGCGGATGGCAATAACCTTGGTGGACGACAGAGGCGGGACAAAAGATAAAAAAATTTCTGATACGGATGAGGAAATTAGAGAGCAGAGCAGGGACTCATACTTCGGAAAGATGTTCTTAATCATTTTCGGAGCTTTTATTGTAGTTGGTGCGGTTGTGGTTTTTATTTTAATTAATGGGAATAACGCAAATCAAGTAGCACAAAAATTTAAGCCAGCCGAGAATGTGCAAGAAGATTTCAAACCGGATGCTGGAAACTCCGCATCATCAATGCAATCAATTCCTAAAATAAACGATGCAAACACTATTACTGATGATGATTTTACTGATTTTCCTAGAACTGCCACATCACCGGTGCCGATAAAGGACGCTACCGACAGGCAAATATTTGAAACAATCAAAAAAGAAACGGCAAAGTTAAAATCATCCAAAAAAGCGAATGAGATTTCGGATGCAAAACAATCTAATCTGAAGTCCGATAATTCGGGCATGAATAAATTAACTGCCTCGGATACGAAGGTTAGCAATAGAATATTTTACGATGGTAAAAATTATTATCTACAGGTCTCCTCCTGGCCGAATAAAATTAGAGCTGAGGAAGAAGTTATCCGCTTACGGTCTCTCGGATTTAATGCTTTCATCGTAGAAGCAAATTTGCCTCAGAAAGGGGGCATATGGTATCGAGTTCGTGTAGGTCCATTCATATCTGAAATTGAGACCGAAGATTTTCTGAAAAAAAATAATTTGTAAAAATTCCAAAAAGGTTATTATGCAATTGATCGAAATGTTCTTAAAAGGCGGATTTGTGATGTGGCCTATCCTTGTTTGTTCTATCATAGCTCTGGCAATCGCAATCGAAAAATTTATTGTCATTCGAAAAGCGAAAATAAATGTACCCGCATTTTCTATTAAGATTCGGGGGATATTAAAAAAGAAAGATATTGTGGGTGCAATGGGATACTGCATGGAAGAAAAATCTCCGATCTCCAACATAATCCGTCGCGGATTAAAAAAGATTAAGTTTGGCAGAAAAAGAGTGTTAGAAGCCATTGAGGTTGCCGGTAAGCAGGAGATAAGCAAACTTGAAAAAGGACTTTCAACACTTGCTACTGTAGCTGGCGCTGCGCCAATGTTAGGATTTCTTGGAACCGTGACCGGAATGATTGCGGCATTTATGAAAATTCAGGAATTGCAGGGAAGCGCTAGTCCCTCAGATCTCGCATCGGGAATCTGGGAAGCTCTGCTTACAACCGCATTTGGATTGTTCATCGGAATACCTGCTCTCGCACTGTATAATTATTTTGTTAGCCTCATTAAAAAAATTGTTCTGGATATGGAACGAGTCGCTACAGATGTTTTGGATGTACTAGACGAAACTGAAAAAGATTTTTCTGATGATGAAGAATTTGAACTATAGGAGCCAGAATGAAAATTGAATCTTCTCATCGCGTAATTAATATGTTTAATTTTTCGTCGTTGACTGATATAGTGATGCTGCTCCTGATTTTTTTCCTTTTATCGTCTCAGTTTGTAATGCAGACCGGCGTAAAGGTAAAATTACCGGGAGCTAAAAATAACGAACAAGCGCAGCCGACAAATTTTTCGGTAACAATTACAGATAAGAACAAAATATATGTTGGAAACGAAGAAGTTGGTATGGCGTCTTTAGGTGCAAAGCTTTCCTCCGCAAGAAATTCTAATGTGAATGAAACTCTTACTATCAGAGCAGATAAATCCGTTAAGATAGATTTAATTATCCAGGTGTTAGACGCGGCTAAAGGAATTGGTATAGATAAATTTACAATACAAACAGAAAAAATTTCTTTCTAATGCAAATTAAAGAACCAAGAAATATCTCCTATATTGCTTCAATTTCATTTCATCTATTACTTGCGGTACTATTTTTATTTATAAAGATATCAACAGATTCTCCGGCGGAGGATTATCTATTGGTCGGTTTCGGATCTGGCAGCGGGTTAGGCAACCCGAGTGCAGTTGGAACAACAAAAACGGTTGATGAAAATAAATCGAAGCCGGAAAAAACTCTCGATAAAAAAGAGAAATTGAAAAACGTTGATCTCCCCAAAGCAGTTAGGACAGATGATAATAATATAATCGCGAAAACTGAAAAGGAGAAAGCAAAAGAAGAACTTACTGATTCCAAGGTTAAGCCTATTGTGAAAGGGGAGAATAGAAAAACGGGAAGTGAAATAGGCGGTGAAGGTGACGGCGGGTTTGGATTTGAACTTGATTTTGGCGGTAAAGGTCAACGAAGAATTTATAGTTACAATTTGCCCGATTATCCCGAAGGTGTTGCTAAAGAGATTGACGTTAAATTAAGATTTACAATTCTGCCGGACGGAACCGTCAGTAAAATTATTCCCCTTATTAAAGCCGATGCGAGACTTGAATTCGCCGCGGTCAATTCATTGCGGCAGTGGCGTTTCGAACCAATTCCACCTAACGCGAAACAAGTCGATCAAACCGTGGTAATTACATTCCCTTATCGTCTTCAGTAGTAATTGGCGATTGACCGTGATCTTCTTTGTAATAAAATCTGTAAAAAAAATATTCCGCTAAGGCAAGAATAGTTAGAGAGATCGCATCTGCATCGAAATGAATGCCAAATCCTTTAGCATCAATTACTAACTTTACAAGAGATGTAGAAATTGACCAGCCGACAGCGAATAATACAATTATCAATGCAAGATTAATGAAGGCTGAAGAGAGGGATTCATCCTGCCATTTCTTTGTAAAAACAACAGCGACAAATACTATATGTGCGCTGAATATTAATGCTGAGATCATTTTCTAAAATTCGTTTTTTGTAGTGTTAATTCTACTGTTAATTATTTGTGCTCCTATTAATCCACCAACAGCGCCAAAAATTGAGTTTACCATAAAATTATTTACCAGAACTGAAAAAGTGTAGAGTACAGAAAATCCGGTTGATAATATATCTTCGCGGACTCTTTGAAAAAGGGTTAGCACTTCATTTTTTATCTCCGGACCCACGGGGAAATTATTTATCATCCGCTGGAGTTCAGGGAATGTTGAAATAATATCGTTTTGTTTTGTAATAAAAGTAATAAATATTTCTAAAAAGCTCCCGAATAGAGCGGCGTAAAGTCCGGTTACAAGTCCAAAAAGTAGAGCATTCTTTGTCGTAATCCTCGAAGTACTTTTCGTAGCGCGTTGATTTAGCAGAAGAGAGATAAATGAAGCGAAAGGCAAAATAAAACAACATGAAAAACTTCTTAGAAGTGGTACAATTTGTAGTACTCCGGCGCCAAAACCGCAGACTAATGAGGACATATATTTTTTCACAGGAGACTCAATTTTTCAATTCTAGAATTAGATTATTCAAACCTTCGTAAAGATATAAAAATCCTACTGAACCTAAAAGAAATCCAGTGATGAATGCAATCGGTTTTGAATAATGATAAATATTTAGTGAATACAGGATTACATCTAAAATCATAGGGGTCGCTGCTAGAAATAAAAATTTGATATGAGGTTTTTTCCAGGAATTTTGGAAAACAAAAAAGAGAGATGAAAATAACAACCCAAGATATGTTCCGGTGCAGCGAGCACATGTTAATGTTCCTCCATGATCAAATAGAAGTAGTTTTGCTCTCTCTTGATGACAAACAAGTGAGTAAGTCTTCTGGAGAAATGGAAGTCCAAATAGTAAATGGCTATCAAAGTTTATAAACCATTCAAGAAAGATACCCGCGCACCAGACGGTTAGAAGAATGAAGATCATTAGTCTAAATGGAAACCGCATCTTTTTACCTTAATCCTTTGTTGCAGATTGGTAAATCAAAATAGTATTCTCCGTTAAAAGATAGAGTTTGGAATTAAAAAAAACAGCGTCTATAATTTCTTCTTCAACAGTTTGCAAAAAGTTGACCGGGATAAAGTTTGCGGAATCAAAATTAGCCTCGTCTATCAGGACAATTTGAGATTTGCTGTTTATGCAAATTTTCCGAAAAGCCGAATTAATATTATCCGGCACAAAAGGTAGTTTTATTTTTTTTATTCCATTCCCAAACTGATCGAATATAACTAAATACTGTGAATCCAAAACCAAAAGATTTGTGTTTGTTAGAACAAAATGTTTTGGAGCCGTCAATGAAAAAGAGCCGGCATCATAACCGCCAATGTTGGACTGAAACTCTCTGCGAGCATTATATTTTACAATTCGAATATTATCCGAATCAAGTATGTATAAATCTCCTTGCGTTGAAACAGCTGAACCGGTGGGATATCGAAATTTGCTTCTCTCGTCGTCCAAATTTTGAGTCGAAAACTGAGAGAGAAAATTTAGATCCTTATCGAATAATTGAATGCGATTATTATTCTTGTCGCAGACATAGACATTTAACGTATTCGCGAAAACGTCGGAAGGATTGTCGAAAGAAGATTCTGTCCAACCGTATCCTCCAATGGTCTTAATTACTTTACCGAGAGTATCAATTTTCATTATCTCATTAATTCCAACATCCGCAACATAAAAATATCCCGCAGCGTTCATAGAGAAGGAGCTTGCGGAGTTAAAAGTACCAATTTGGCCTGACTGGATAAAAGTCTGTGCCTTAAATTCCTTCGAACATGATAAAAAAAGTAATATTAACAGGTAATCTCTTAAACTCATGGGCTCCTCACTTCGATAATAAGTTGATTTCTTTAATAAAGTTAGGCATACTTTCTGAAAGAATTTTCTTATTAAAAATAGTGAAATTTATTAACTTTGCTTAGGACAGAATGTCCATACCAAACAAAACTTCGAGGAAGCGATGCGAAGACTAATATTTGTATCAATTATTACTCTAATTATTTTTTCCTCATGTGAACTTAAAGACGAAGCTCCTTCCAGTGTAGTCGATCCAACTCCAACAGTTGTAGCTTTAGCCGTTGTTGCACCAAATGGAGGAGAACTATTAGCTGAAGGTTCCTCCTATCAAATTCAATGGACCGGCACCGGAATGACTCATGTAAAAATTCAGTATTCTGTTGATAACGGAACAAGCTGGGGTTTAGTTAAAGACAGCGTAAAAAATACCGGGGTCTATGATTGGTTCCCTGTACCAAATTCAATCTCTAATCAGTGTAGAATTAGAATTGCAAGTGTAGATGGAATGAGTTCTGATGTGAGTGATAAGAATTTTTCCATTATCAAGAATTCGAATGAAAGTCTAAAAATAAATTCACCGAACGGTGGAGAATCTTGGGAAGCAGGATCCGCAAAACAAATTAAGTGGTACAGTTCCGGTCTCGATTCTGTAAAAATAGAATACACAACAAACAATGGTCAACGCTGGAATTTAATTGCCGTTGATAAGAAAAATACGGGCATCTATTATTGGGAACCGGTGCCGAATACACCATCAACTCTTGCAAAGGTTAGAATAATGGATGCAAAGGATGGCGTACCTTCTGTGGAGAGTGCAAATACTTTTGAAATTTTACCGGAACCGATAATTAAAATTTTATCACCGAACGGAGGTGAAAAACTTATTTCCGGTACTTCCAGAAGAATTGAGTGGTTATCAGAAAATATTCAAAACGTTAAACTCGCGTACACAACTAATAATGGTTACAGTTGGGTCACAATAGCTCAGTCAACTCCTTCAACAGGATTTTATACTTGGAATCCCATCCCCGATGTTCTCTCGAATCTTTGTAAAATTCGAGTTTACGATGCATCCGATGGAGAGCCTTCCGATGCTTCGGATAGCGTATTTACTATTACAAATCAAGCCTTCAAATCGGTAAAAGTTATTTATCCCAATGGCGGTGAAAGATGGATTGCAGGTTCAACCCAGAATATTACCTGGGAAGCCGATGGTATTCAAAACATGAAGATTGATTACACTACAAATAGCGGTGTAACCTGGAATACAGTAGTTGTAAGCACTCCAAATACAAAATTTTATTCATGGACTTTAATCCCCAGTCTCACATCTGATAATTGCAAAATAAGAGTTAGTGATGCCTCGGACGCAACATTTTTTGATGAGAGTGATAATTTCTATTCAATGACTCCTACACCAAAGATTACAATTACATCTCCTAATGGCGGCGAGTACTGGCAAAGCGGTTCTAATCAAGAGATAAGATGGGTCTCGGAAAATATACAGAATGTGAAAATCGAATTTACATCTGACGGTGGAGCTAACTGGAGTACAATCGTTAATTCCACTACAACAAATACAGGAACATATCCTTGGATAAATATTCCAAGTATGCATTCTCTGCAATGCAAAATCAAAATTACCGACGCGAAATACGGAAGTCCAACAGATCAATCCGATAATAATTTTACTATTTCCAATCAGATAACAAAATCTATTAAAGTGCTCTCACCCAACGGAGGAGAAGATTGGGAAGCCGGAACTAAACAAAATATTACGTGGAATTCTGCAGGCATTAGTAAAGTGAAAATTGAGTTCTCTACTAACAAAGGCGCAACCTGGACGGTACTTTCGGATAGTTTAGCCGGCGGTGCGTATGAATGGAGTCTCTCCGAATCCTTGAATTCAACTCAATGTCAGGTCCGTTTGAGTGATTACCGGGACATCCAGGTTTCTGATGTAAGTGATGCAATATTTACAATCTCGCCAAGGAAATACATCTTTGTTACTCAGCCTCGAGGACCAGTTACATATAAAGATAGTGACGTGATTGACATTGTGTGGGAATCTTCAGGCATTAAAACTGTTGGAATAAAGTTCACGCATACTAATGGTGTCGCAAAATATCCTGATATACCCGACTTCTACATATTAGTGGATAAGGTAGCAAATCAGGGACATTTCAAAACTAGTTTTTCAATTCCTTCCGATCAGTACTATGTTGTAGTTTATAATGCAGATGAAGGAGCCAATAAAACACCAAGCGCTCGCAACATTGGTAATTTTACAATAACAAAAACCGCTGTTTCTTCAATTACAGTATTAACGCCAAACGGCGGTGAACAATGGTTGGGTAATGAGGCGAATGTTTCTTCAAACGATTTTCAAAAATATCATCCTTATGAAATTAGATGGAATGGAACTAATCTAAATAAAGTTAAAATTGAGTGGACCACAAACGGAGGAGGAAGCTGGTATGTAGTTCCAGGTGCCGATAGCACAGAAAACGATGGAAGTTTTGTATGGGCTCCCGGAAGGTTGGAAAATCCGGTTAAGCCTGATAGTTCCGATAATTGCAGAATTAGAATCAGTTCTGCAGATAAAAATGCGCCCCCAGTTACCGATATGACTGATGGATTTTTCTCTATTCATAAAAGTAAAAAGGTAAGAGTAGAATTTCCGAATAATGGTGAAGATTTTTGGCCGCCAATCGATTTTACACAATCAACAATAAATTGGCCTATGGGGATAAGATGGACAAGTTATGCTGTTGGCTTTGTTAACATTTATTATAGCTTAGATAATGGAGTAACGTGGACAACATTGGTTAGTAATTACCAATCAACCGGTGCTTTCGCATGGGATTTTGTCCAGGGTCCAATTGTTGAAACCCGAGTATCCACATTAGGAAGAATTAAAATTGTTGATGCGTCCGATGCAACGGTTTGGGACGTAAATGATGTTCCATTCTGGTTGAATATTAAAAAAGTCTCTGGGGCAATTATTCCGGATTTGAAACCGGAAAAGATCGAAAAGAAAAAGTAAATTTTTTCTTTTTGAAAGAGAGTTCTATATTTGAGTAAGTAATTTTGCCCCGTAGTGTAATTGGCAACACGCCTGACTCTGGATCAGGAGACTTCAGGTTCGACCCCTGACGGGGCAGCAATAAAAGGTTTGAAAACGATTTGTTTTCAAACCTTTTGCATTTTAGACCCGGCAGGAAACCCGCTGACTTTGCGAATTTCATTGTATGTACTTTGTATGTACTTTTTCAGAGTACATACACTGCGGTTTTAATCATCATTTTTTCTAAAAAATTTTTAGAAAAAAGATGCATTATTAATAAATAAATTTAAGAACGATAATTAGTTTTGCTTGTTGAAAATAAGTAAATATTTAGACAAGTAAAACAAGAGAAAGAACAGGAAACCCCCCAGAGTAGAAAAAACTTATGCAGCTTCCGATTTTGCGATACTCTCGCCATAGGCGAGCAAGTCTGTTTGAGAAATATCAAAAACAGTTGCGGTAAAAAAATGAACGTTTTCATCATCTGAAATCATTTCAGAATTTTCTTGCTTAGCTTTAGATGGCACGAAGATTAAAAAACCGTGCTGACCTTTGCGCACGATTCTTCCGGCTTTCTTCCATTGTTGAAACCCACCAACAATTGTAAAATTGATTTCTGATTGCGCAACAAGAAAACATTGATTGTGAGGCGTTAATAAATGCCCTTCGACCGTAACAATACCGAATTTATCGGCTACGGCTTGGCGTTGTTCTTCTGTCATTTCGGCAAGAGTTTTTCTAATGCGGATGATCTTTTCTTTTTTCTCTTGTCTTAATTGTTGCTTCTGTTCTTCTGATAACATGGCTTTAACTCCTTTTAGATTTTTTAAGTGATTTGATAAAAGCATTTAGGAAAGTGTAAGCGGCTGCAAGTGAGGTAAAACTGAATGAATGCAAAGCACCTTTTCCAGTAAACACATTTACAAGGAAATTTTCTTTTAATTGAATTAACCGAATAAGAAAACCTTTGTGTCGTTTTGAGTAATGAATTTTTACAGATGCCACGACTGACCCTTTGCACCGTTAAAAAACATATTTTTGCCCGCTAATGGTTTTTTGTGTTTTTTATGTTGGGATTTACTGATGGTGTAAGAAAACATGATAATTCAAGGCAAGGGCGATTTCCGCAAACTAAAACTGCTCAATGAATAGCGGAAGAGTTTATATACCCTTGCCCCGATTGATTACAAAGATGTGAATAACACTAAACTTGTTTACATGCGGGCAAAAATAATTTGAACAGCTACGAAGTAGCTAACTATATAGAAGATAAGGTAGTCTAAGGTAAAAATGTTTGAACGAAATGAAGTGAAATGAAAGGAAGTGAACGAATGAGTTTATTTGTTGCGGAATGTTTTAAAGCTGTGAGGTTTTGCACTTCAAACCGAACAGTATTTTATGAAGCGTTTAACAATTTAACGAATGAGTGAATCGGAATGAATGAAACGTAATGAAGTGAAAACTTTTTGCAGTTTTTATGAGTGAACAATTTAATAAAAGTATTTTTCTTTTATTTAGTTGTGAACGAAACAGAACCAAATATTTAATGAAAGTGTATTTATGATTTTAATGAAAAGTGCATCTCAGCAGTTTATAAGCCCCGCTAAAGCGGGACGAATAATCTGCATTCATGCTTTGTGAGCAAAATATTTTTTGGCTGTGAACTTTCAGACAAATATTATTTTGTGAGCTGACAGTAAATTTAATATTTAGAATTATTATGTAAGAACTACCTCTCCATTTTTGATTGTACCATTTGAATACTTGAGTTTAATTTTAAGTTTATTTCCGGCTTCATCGAGATAGAAAGAAATATCTTTATTACGTAAGTCGGCGTCTGCAATTACGGAAGTATGAGCTTGCTGAACGAGATTACTTCCAAACTTGGCAATTTCAGCAGAGATGAATTGTTTAACAAAACCGGTTTTAGTATTTGTAACTATATGAGGATTAGTAGAATTATCGTTTAAGGTGGCTAAATCGGAATTATAACTGATTGAAAAATCGTTTTGAGATGATTGAATATTTATTTGCGGTGGATTTGCATTAGGCATTAAACCTTGATTGTAAACCATAGAAGAACCAATAGAATGAGTAAAGCCATTAGAACCTTGATAAGTGCAAAGTTGAGTAACACCGTTAACAATCAAATGTTTACCAGCAACGTCAAGAGGATATTGAGGATGCCATGAATTAGCGGGATACCAAATAGTTTCTAAAGCAAATTTTTTAGTACAATTTTGAACAGTGTATAACCCGCCCCATGCGCCAACAAAAGTTTGTAGACCCGATATAACACCAGAGGAATTAATCATTTTGCAGCCGGTGACCCTACCGGAAGTAATGTTATCAAAGCTTAAGCCGAAGCGTTGAGAGTTTTTTACATCGACTAAAATAGGGTGTGCAATATATAAATCAACAAGATTGAAAAATTGAGCGATATAAGAAAGAGGGCTGCAATTAGTACCATGAAAGAATTGGTATCTATAAGCCATATTAGCGCCGGGCTGATCCCATTCTTTTGTAAGGACCATAGATACGAAAGTAATTTTAAGAGTATTGTTTTGATCCCAAGAGCAACGCATAATAGGTTGCCAATCCGGCAGGTTATTAGCTGTAAAAATTATGGGGGCATTATCTCTAACTTGAGCACCGCCAAGAAGATTAAAGAAAAATGTTTCGCTGGGAGTTGGATTAACGGGAAGAGAATTTAATTCAGTAGAAAGAGTACAAATACGAAGAGAACCGTTTTTGTTTTTGAAAACAATAGGAACTGTACCAGGGCAATGATCATTGCTGTAAGTACCGGAGTGCAAAAGGATCCATGCTTCATGCCCTAATAAATCCATAGGTAAAGAATCGAGAGCAGATTGAATAGTTTTTTTAGCAGTTGCTAAAGTAAGACCATTATTAGAATCAATACCAAGAAGCGGATCGACAAAGACAACGAAAATATTTGTGCCCCAAGGAGTTGATCTTAATATATCAAAAGGGAAAGTTACTATATTAATAGAATTAGCCACTTTAGAATCAATTTGAGTTTGCAAATTAGAAGAAGCATTATTGAGCGAAGCGAATTCAGACACGCTGATTTTGTTCTTATTAAATAAATTAATTATACGTCTCAAAGTACACCTCATATATTAAAATTATTAAGTACCGATTGGAGCACCATCAGTCCAGAGAGTGTTAGTTGGATGCCATTTACCTTTACCAACGAGAACCTTAAAAGCAGATTTAGTATTTGCATTAGTTGGTAAAGTAGCAGCGGAAAGATTTGTAGCTGAAAAATTGCATTTAGCAATATTAGCAGAAGAAAGATCAGCACCATTAAGAGTGCAACCAAGAAAAGTTGCATAGGATAAATTAGCACCTATAAGATTAGCGAAGGAAAGATCAGCATTATTAAAATTTGCTTTGTAGAGATTTGACCAAGGCAAAGCGGCACTTGAAACATTAGCCCCAGTGAAATTACAGCTAGAAAGGACAGCACTATCGAAGCGGGTAGCGGCAAGTTGAGTATTAGCGAAAGAAGCTTTGGAACAGTTAGAATTTTCGAGATGGCAACTGGTAAGATTAGAGCCGGAAAAATCAGTTTTATAAAAATTACAATCGGATAAAAGTTGACCGGAAGCAAATGAAATACCGGATAAATCAACACCGGAAAGATTAACACCAGCAGAAAGATTCTTGCCAATAAGCCAAGATTTGAAAAATGCAATAATCAAATTGTATTGAATAGATTTAGAAGCACGATAAGCCATAAGATTAATACCTTATATTATTTTAAGAGAATACGAATAAGTTCATCGGCTTCGTTAGCTGTATCTAAAGCATAACCGTTTAATTCACCAGAATCTAAAGTAATGGCTTTAGCGTTGGAGTCGGCCTCAACGGCATCACCGGCGGTAATAGGGGCGCCGGCAAGCACCAGAGCGATTCCAGAGACACAAACAGGTAATTGCTCGGCAATTGATGCCGAAGTATTTGAAATGCCAAAGGATTTAGCGCCTTCAGCGCAAAGATTACCATCGAAACCAATGAAAAGATTTTTTTCAATTTCAGCGGATGAAGAAATCGTAGTTATTAAAATTGGTTGTTCGGTTTTCATTTTTTACTCCGTTTATTTTTTTTATTAGAAACATTTGCAATCTTTTGTTCTGAATCTTCATTAGGAACTTGTACAGATTCTTGAATTAAGGGTACTTCATTAATCGGGTTGTTAACCGGAACAAGGAATTGTTCAAGTCCTTCAGGAAGCGAATCAAGTACGATAGTAGAATTTTCATTGTACAATATACCTTTAATCAATAAGTCAGTATTTATGATTTTGTAATGCATAAGACCTCACCCTTGCTCTCTCCTTGAAAAAAGGAGAGGGAACAATTATTAATTATTAGTGTCGTTAATTAAATAACCGGCTTCGGGACCAACTACTTTTGGAATAAGAATATCGGTATTACGGACAATTTCGATCTTGCCGTTTTCAACGTATGTATCAACTAACGGATAACTTTTTTTTCTTAACGTATAAGCAAATGCAGGCTCATAAATAGTGCGAGGAATATCCGATTGTGCACTTGGTACATAGGCAATAATTGCATTATCCGCCCAAATATCACTGAAGACACCATCATCATCAGCAGAAACAGCATCACCGATGTATAACTGTTCAAAATCCAATAAGTTTTTTAAGAGTTCTGGCGTAATGACTGCATGTTGTGTGTATTTAATTCTATCAATTATCGAAGGATGATTTTTGAGAGCACGATATGAGGATGCGCCTAACACACAAACATTTGGACGTTTAGCAATTTTTTGACGAATAGATTCTTTGGCCGTATCAAAAATTGTAAAGGGATCTGATGTAAGATTGGTAAACTTATCGGCAGAGGATAATGTAACTTTGTTACCAGTGGGAAATGTAGAGAGGTCTTGGACTGTATCGGCGATATTTTTTTCTAACTTTAAGAGGATACCTTCAGAAGTAACATTTGCAGCGTGCATTTTTAACGGCATAATATCTTCATCAATTTCTCGATAATCCATTGGATATTCTAAATCATGTTCAGTGAGAACAAAATCAATTGATTCTCTGCTTTCAGGATTAATACGATTTGATTTAGCCCGTATTGCTCTTTCAGTGTTGTAGATCTTAAAAGCTTCTTTAGTAAACAACGGGATTTTTCCGGCTTCCTTATCAACATCGACAATCGGAAAAAGCATAGAACCGATGTATTGAGCATTTGAATACCCCCGGGCTAAATTTGTAAGAACGGGATCAACAACTCTAAGTTTTGAAAGATGACTCATATTTAATTACTCCTTTTAATTATAAAGACATTTATTAATTGCAGTTGAATAACTTATTTTCTCTTTACTCATAAGAGTAAGAGCTTTTTTATGAAGCGTGAGAGAATTTTGATTTAATTCGTAAGGACTAAATTCATCGAGAGAAAAATTGAATTGTTCAACAGGTTTAGAAGCAAATTCGGAATAGGTGAGAATGTTCGGAATAGAATCAATGAATTCTTTAAGAAGGTTTGAAAGGGAATCAGAAAAATTTTGAGAATCAAATTCAGAATAATTTGAAGTATTAAAAAAAGAAATAACATTTAATAACTTTTCTTTCATCGGCGGGGTTAAAGAACCATTAGAAAGTTTTTCATCCAATTGTTTTTGAAAAATGACTTGATCAAGGGAAACTGAAAAATTGTTTACCGGTGCTTGCTGTTTAGAATTAAGATCCGTATTTGTAAACTTCTCAAAGGAATCTGTAAGACTTTTTATCTGATTAGATAAAGAACTAAGTTCAGAAAAGATTTGATTGGTTGCTAAACCATTATTTGAAGCTGTTATGAGTTCATCTTCTTGATTAAATTCGAATGACTCATCAATATCATCTTCCGAGAATTGAATATCGGCAAGACCTTGAACAGCAGGCAGAGCAGCACCGAGAAAACCAACATGCCGGAGTTTACCATCTTTATCCAATGAAATGCTTCTCTTTTTGAAAAGACCTTTTTTAACAGCATCTAAAAATGCGGGGACAACATCCTTAGCTTTAGCGATAAGCCGATCACCAACTACTCTAAGTGTTTCAATCCATCCAAATGCCGGAGAATTAGACTTTGGGTGACCCAGAACAATGGGAGCTTCAAGATTTTGAGGATTATAGGAATCAGCAATTGAATTAAGATCGGATACGGAATAGGACTTAGTAACACCATTGTTAGAAGTGTGGGTTCCAGTTCTAAAAATTTCAAATTCCATAAAATAATTACCTCCATTAAAATTCCTTTTTAAAATTGTAATTAACTGTTGCGCGCAATATACAATTGGATGGGTGAATTCGTTTCTACCATTCGTGATGAAAAGTTTTTTAGGAAAGGAAAAGAAGAAAAGAGAAATCAAAAACAGATGAGAGGTTTTTGTAAAACATAATTATGAATGTATAATAGCAAGGTATAAACAGGATTAAATACAATGAAGAAAGAAAAAAATAACGAAGAAATAACAATACAAAAACTTGCAAGCTGTGGGCTAACAAATAAAGAAATTGCCGAAGCTTTAGGATATGATGATAATACATTAAAAAGAAATTTTGAGATTTATCTTATAAAAGGAAGAGGTAATCTCAAAGAGAGGTTGAAACGGAAACAGATTAGTGTAGCAATGCAAGGCAATGTTACAATGCTAATTTGGTTAGGCAAACAATATTTAGGACAAGCTGAAAAGATTGAAGAGAGCGGAGATTATAATTTGAAAATAGAACGCACAGAAGTGAAGTGAAAAGCAATTGAGAATTTAGAATTGAGAATGGAGAATTTATTGGAAATTGAGAAAATGACATGAAGGAGATAAAACTTGAAATCGGGTATCATAAAAAACAAAGAGAAATATTATTTGAGAGTGATGCACGGTATAAAGTTATTGCAAAAGGAAGAAGGTTTGGGCTTACAAAAGGGTTTGCTCACTTTGTTATAGAAAATATGCTGGATGGAAAAACACCAATTCTGTGGATGGATACTACCTACAGCAATATTGAGCGATATGTTGAAAGATACTTCTTCCCAATTCTAAAACAATTACCGAAAAATTTATGGAAGTATAGAGCAAACCGAAGTGATCTCAAAATAATGAATAGCGTCTGTGATTTTAGAAGTGCTGACAAACCGGAAAATATTGAAGGGTTTGGATACTCTTTAATAATATTAAATGAGGCGGGAATAATTCTAAAAAACAGAAGATTGTGGGAAGAAAGTATAAGGCCAATGATTTTAGACTATAAGGCAAATGTTCTGATTGGCGGCACTCCCAAAGGGAAAATGAATAAGGGGAAAAATGAAAAGCATTTGTTCTTTGAGTTGTTTGAACGTGGAAGTGAGGAAGGCAACTGGCAAAAGGCAATAGGCAAAAGTGAATGGAAATCATTCAATTTTTCCAGTTATGATAATCCGTTGATTGATAAGTATGAAATTGATGAGATGGCTAAAGAAATATCTCAAGTACTTAGGGACCAAGAAATTTATGGAAAGTTTGTTGACGGTTCTTCTGCCGGAATAATTAAAAGAGATTGGTGGAAATATTATACTAAAGAGGAATTAGAAAAATTAAGATTTATTAAAAGAGTGCAAAGCTGGGATACTGCTTTTAAGAAGAATGAAGAAAATGATTTTTCTGTCTGTACTACTTGGGAGATACGGCAAAATGGTTTTTATCTAATTGATCTGTGGAGAGGCAGAGTTGAATTTCCGGAGCTAAAAAAGACGGTTGAAAAACTTTATAATGACTATAAACCAAATGAAGTGTTGATTGAGGATAAAGCAAGCGGGCAAAGTTTAATACAGGAGTTGCAGCGCGAAACAAGAATACCGATTAAAGCAATTAAGGTGAGTGCCGATAAGATTGCGAGAGTGCATGCGGTAACTCCTTTGATTGAGTGCGGAAGGGTGTTTCTGAAGCAAGAGGCAAAAAGTGAGATGTTAGAGGTCATTTTGAGTGAATGCGAAGAATTTCCAAATGGAGAATATGATGATGTTGTTGACAGCATCAGTCAATTTTTGAACGAAGCGAAAATAGTAAACATAGGGAATGTAGATTCAATAATGCATTTATCAAGAAAAAGAAGTTTTAGAGAAAAAAGAAATATTTATAAAAGAATGAGCAGTTATTCTAAAAGAACTTTATTGAGGTAAGAAAATGAATAGAAGTATTTTGTTCAATGAATTTGCTACAAGAAAACACTTAAAAACACTTGAAAGAATATATAAAACATTACCAGACCCGGATAAAATTTTAGCTGAAAATAATTATGATTACAGCATACTTAGGGATTTACTGAACGATCCTCATTTAATGGCTACCGTGCAACAGAGAAAAATGCAAGTAATGCAAATGGGTTGGGAAGTAGATTATGAGCATGATGAAAAAATTAAGGAAAGAGTTTTAGAACTTTTCAGACAATTGCCATTAGGGGAAATAATCAGTGATATGTTAGATGCAATATTCTATGGATACGCAGTAAGTGAAATAACTTGGAAGGAAAAAGAAAAAGAGATTGTTCCGCAAAGTATTGTTGGTAAGCCGCAAGAGTGGTTCATTTTTGATTATGAAAATAATTTAAGATTAAGAAAGCAAGTAAACGGATCTTATATGTTCGAAGAGGGTGAATTGCTGCCACCATATAAATTTATTTTAACACAGCATAAACCAACATTTATAAATCCATACGGAGAGAAAATATTAAGCAGATGTTACTGGCCAATAATTTTTAAGAGGGCTGGTGTTGAATTTTGGCAAATGATGATGGAAAGATTCGGAATGCCGTATCTGATAGGTCGTTACCCGAATACTTTTACGGAAGAACAAAAGGATGAATTCTTAGATCAATTGAAACAAATGATTGAAGATAATGTAACAATCTTTGAAGAAAATTTAGGCATTGAATTAAAAGAAAATCCAAAGTACGATGTAGGACAGCTTTATGAACTTCTCGTAAATTTTCATAATAAAGAAATATCTAAAGCAGTGCTGACTGTTACGTTAACAACTGAGATTGAAAATACCGGATCGTATAAGGCGGCGGAGATACATAAGGAAATGTTATCGTATTTAGGAATAAGCGATAAAAAATTAGTAGAAAAAGGTTTGAACAAACTGATTGAATATTTTTGTCAACTTAACTTTGGAAATATACCGGCACCAAGAATAAAACTGAATAAAAAGGAAGCAGTAATTGAACAAAGTGCAGAGCGTGATAAACTGCTAAGTGAAATAGGAGTGAAATTCAGTAAAGAATATTTTATGAAGAGGTATAATTTGACTGATAATGACTTCAATTTAATTGAGAATTGAGAATGGAGAATTGAGAGAAAGATACTTTGACAATACTTCGACTACTTTTCGATAAACTTAGAGCTACGGTTAGGGACAATTGTTAGCGATTAGTTTTTTATGGGCATGCTAATGATTTGTAACGCTTAGTGAGTGGGCGTGTCGAGTGCGCGAGCCGCCCACGAACGAAACTTATATTGGGTTAGAAAGATACATAATAGGTTAAGTGATACGATTGAAAATGTATGATGAGGTGATTAGTATTTTTTTGTGCCGAGTTTACATAATGCAACATTATGCTAAATGACAGCACTACAAAGCGAACGTTGGGACTACTCAAAGACTTTAGCATAATGTTCTTTATGTAATACTGGCTGTCACATTTATTTTGATGAGCTGAGACCATCACATAAATGGTTTTGTGATTATATCAAATATTAATAAAATTAATAAATTTGTTACATTTTTGTAAAATATTTCATTAATTATTCGATAATTATAAGTAAAAAACCATAAAATGGAACTTATATGTTACAAAAGAAGTCTAAATAAAAAATACATTGACAAAGTGTAACATAGATATTAAGTTTGTGTATCAACATGGAGGCAACAGTGACCCTACAACAAAAAATGCTTGGGACCAATATTAGGGTTCTTAGGGAGAAGTATAACTTTACTCAAACCGAAGTAGCTAAATATTTAGGTTTGAATGATCATGTAACAATTAGTTATTATGAAGGAGGTGAAAGAAAGATTCCATTAACTCACTTGACTAAAATAGCCGATCTTTTCGGTGTTGACCTAGAAGTTTTATTAACTGATAATCCGGAAGAACAAATACTCAACAAAGTATTCGCTTTTAGAAAAGATGAATTAAAAGAGAACGATTTTAATACTATTGCTAACTTCCACAGGATTGTTAAAAACTATATTAAACTTAGAAACCTCGAAAAAAAACATGCCATCAAATCTTAACTTAGAAAAAGCAACTGCGGAATTTAGAGAGAAGTATGGTTACAATACGTTTAACCCAATAAGGGTTAAAAGTTTATTGTTACAATTAAATGTGTTGACAATATTTAGAAAAATGGAAGGTACGTTCTCCGGAATGTCGCTGAAAATTAGCAAAGACAAATTTATGTTGATCAATTCTATGCATTCATTAGGAAGACAGCATTTTACAATTTTCCATGAATTATATCATCTATTTGTGCAAAAAGATTTCGAACATGCAGTTTGTGATAATAACATTGATAAGAAAGATTTGAAGGAAGAAGAAAACGCAGATATTTTTGCCGCTAATCTGATGTTACCAAGGGAAGGGTTATTAAAGGTTATTCCAGATGAGGAATTAAAAAAAGACAAAATTTCTGTGAGCACTATATTGTCTTTAGAACAGTATTATTCATGTTCACACAGAGCAATGCTAAGAAGGTTGGAAGATTTACATCTAATCACAAAGGATTTTAGAGAAAAATTAGGTGAAGATATTAAAACCACAGCTAAACAGTATGGATATGACACTTCAATTTATGACCCGGGGAATGATAATCTTGTAATTGGAGATTATGGAGTTAAAGCAAAAATGTTGTTTGATGAAAATATAATTTCTAAAGCTCATTATTTAGAATTAATGAGAGAATTGGGGATTGATTTCGGGGACAATAAAGATACTGATGAGCGATAAGGATAATAACCCGAAAATATTAATGGATGCCGATGTAATTATTCACTTCGTTGATGGGGGCAGACTTGATGTGCTACCAATGATATTTCCCAATAGAATTGTTTTTGTTGATACGGTTATAGAAGAACTTTATTCATTCCGACAATATAAAGTGCAAGTTTTTAATTTTATTGCAAAAAACAATTTTGAAAGAATTGAACTAGATAGTAATCCAGATTTTATTATAGAATATGCAAAATTATTAAAGTTTGCAGATAAAGGTGAAGCTGCTTGTATGGCTATTGCAAAGATTGATAAAAAATATATTGCCAGCAGTAACTTGAAAGATATAAAAGATTATTGTGACGAGAATGGAATAAATATAATAACGACCATGGATTTCTTGTGGGAAGCTATGAATTGCAAAGTATTGACTGAAGAGGAATGTGATAAATTTATACAAGATGTAAAAAAAGAAAAGAATAAGCTACCAGTTGATACTATTGAGGAATATGTAGAAAAATTTGTTATGAAAAAATAATACTTAAATTCTTAGTTCGTTTTTTATCTCTTCAATGTCCAAGTCAATAACATTCTTAGCAATAAATTTTACGTTACTTTGATTAAAAATTTCTGATTGCGGTTTTGTTATATCAATAACTAGCATTGTTTTCTGAGGATTATTTAGGAAATAAGTATTTAGATATTCATTTATTTTGGAATCCTTAAATCCATAACCAATTACTATGAGACATTTTGAATTGACTAAGTTTTGGAAAAAGTGATGAAATACTTGGTGGTAATACACGGTTCGCTCATAATGTCTTAATTTCTCAGTTGTTCCGGAAAGAAATTCGGGTATTACATCCATATAGAAATTTTCTTTTTTGGTCTCACCCAAGTGTGTAGTAATTTCTTTGTATACAGAACCTTCATTTATTCCGTAAGCCCATTTTATCATATCATATTTCTTATTGTTGAGATTAAAGACATAATTATCGACACTACCATGCAATTTGTAAAGATTGAATGTTGAGTCAAATTTATTTTTAAATCTTCTTAAACGAATATCATAAGTATATGGATTTGCATTACCGTTTTTGTTAGCAATTGATGTGATATTTGCAAAATAGGGTGAATACGAATCATCAAATCCATCAGAAATCTTATTACCTAAAGTTTGTGTGTGAAAGTATTTTTCCATTAAAAGATCATGATTTAGAGAGTGAATATGGACTCTATAATTAATTGCAAGATATTCAAGTAGATATAAAAAATCAGCATGTTCTTGTTTGTTATATGGTTTTATTAAGCAAGCGGATACTGGCCATTCTGATGTAATAAAATGCGCAACAAGTTGATTATAGGTTCTGTCAAAATCAAATAGTAGTGAGTGATGATTTAACGAATAATCATATTTCTTTCCAAACTCATCAAAAAATACTTTTTCATAAGATGAAAGTTCCTCCCGTCTATTCAAATCATTGTAGTAATCGAAAAAGTCTTCATAATGAAAATCTGTGTCGGCAATTATTTTTTCATTATAAAATTTTATGAATTCCTCAACAAACATATATTGATATTTTTCGATGAGCCAATTTTGTCCTTGACCTCTATTAATTAAATGCGCTGATTGGCTGGTGTTTATAATAAAATCTTTATGGGCGAGATATTTGAACTTATTATTTATCTCTACCGCAAGTGGATAACCGGCAGGTTTTGAGAAACCAGCACCCAATAGAAATGAAAAATGTTTCATCTTTTATTACTTGCAAAAATTTGTTCTTCATTAAGAAATAACTACCAATAAAATTCTTCAGTACCATTGATTAATTTGCGAATATAATCTTTCACACCACGAAAACTTATATCTTTATTAGGATTGATTTGCTTACCGAAAAATTCAATATATCTTTTTGGGGCTGCTAATGAATAATTAGCGGATTTACTTTGATTTTTTGAATAAAGAATTACTCTTATTTTGGTATGAGATTTTTGGATATAACGTGCAAACATGTAACGTAATTCAAAGTCAGAAAGTGGTAAAGAATAACCGATAAATACAATATGGGTTGCTTCACTTAATTCGAAACCAGCATTCCACCAAATATTTCTAAAATGGACATTATTAAAATCCTTTAAAAAAGTAGGAGAAATTATTATTGGTTTAGTTTTTATACGAAAACTATGATTAGAAAGACAGATTTTACATCCATGTATATCAGGATTATATAACGGACCATTAATTTTTGAATCAACAAATAGACTACCGCAATTTGGACAAATATGCCAACCAACTGAACCATGCAATTTCAGTAACTTTAGATTTGCATAACCAAGTGCTCTAAGCCGAGGAGAAGGGATTGCTTCACTTGGATCTAAAGAATGTGTGAAAGTGCAATAGTCTATAAAAGCATTTCTTTCGTTATCCTTTTTTGCCCAATCTTTTAGCATTTGTGATTTAAGTGCATCTTCAAGGAGTGTATCCCAATTGGTAGAAATAATTGCAAGTGAATCTGTGTCTATAACTTTAAGACGTAACTTTAATAATAACTCTGAGAATTTATTTAGATAATTTTGATTTTTTTTATCATAATTATTCGTAAGAAGTCTTTTAATAGCTTGAGTAAAATCATCTTTAATATGTATTAACGCATTTTTATCAATCCTACGTAAAGTTTCATTTTGAGTAATTGATTTGTCAAGAGCTGTAAAAATATCTTCCAATGGAATATCTTTACAATGACCATAAAGAGAAAGTAATAAATTTTTAAATCGAGGATCTGAAGCTTGCTTTAATATTTCTGGGAGTATTTTTTTTTGTGCTGGTATTCCAGCAGGATTTGAAAAACCAGCTCCAAGAATAAAAACTATTTTATTTTTTCTATGCATTATAATAGGTAGATCATAGCATTAATTAGGTATATGTCTCACTTCGATTTTTTCAAACAAACGTTTATCAAAAACAAGATCGCCAAAAATATTTTTTGATGGTAATTTTAATTCAAAATTTGCATTAAGAATATTCCCACCTTTAGATACCATTAGGAGAATTTTCTTTACTTGGTAATAAGTGAGTGGTATCTCTAAATAAAACTGGGCGCCTTCTTTCTTCTTAATATTTTTTAGTACGATTTTATCATAATTCAAGAATTGATAATCATTTACTGTTAAACGTATTTGGACAAATGAAAGGAATAAATCGTAATTGGTATAATTTTTTAACCCTATTGAAAAAGAAATATTGCAGTGATTTATTTGTTCATTGATGTAAATATTAGGCAAGTTTTCTAATTTAATTTGCAGATCATTCTCGTTGAGTGGGAAATACTTTTTAAGCAGTTTCTTATTGATATGTTTGAAAAGCCAGAAGAAAAACTTTTCACCGCCAGAGAATAAAAACTCATTCATGTTGTTTTATCAAATATTATTATTAAAAAAATCCTCAAATTCAGTTTCTAGGACTTTGTTATAAAACGGCATACCCCAAATTATATATTCTTTATCCTTCCAGAGAATTTCAATTTGGTGTTCTTTTTTTAGGGCTATCAGAAATGTTTGTTTCCAACCTTCTTTTGAGTTTTCGTACTTACCATCAGCATCTTTGAATTGATCGCCTTTAGGTTCTATGAAGATTTGATAGAAAACAGATTTTTCCGGTTTGTGATTTACAAGGTATAGAACGAAATCGGGTTCAATTGCTCTTCCATCTTCAAAATTATAAAGCTTGAAAAATCTTTCGTTTCGAACTAAATATATTTCATCATATTTCTTTTTTAGCTTGTTATAGGTCTTATCAACGAAATGAATGAAGTGTTTTTCTTCGCTTGTTCCGAAATTGTCTTCATAAATAAACCAGTCTCTTTGTGAAAGGTCTAAGTAAAGATTTGTTTCGGATTGTGTTATCATTGATTTACCGGATTCTTTATCGGTGCTTTGTGTCTCAGCAAAATTGAGTGTCTTTTTCTTTTCGATCTTATCTTTAAGGAAATAGTGAGTAAACTTCTTTGAACCTTTATATTCGATTTTGTCAACTTGCAACGATCTTTCTATCTCAACAAGAATTTCAATTGCTATTTGAAGTTTTGTTTCCGGTAACATGTTATTTATTTGGTCGCGTGTTCCTTCAATTATAATATTCTTGATTTTGCCAAGATAGTTGTTTGATGTAATAAATTCTGAGATAGAATTAAGGTTCGGGAAAAATGCTCTAAGATTATCAAATTGGTAAAATGGTATTCTATCAATTGCTTTGCGAATGACAGCAATTCCAAAATCTTTCAATGCAAAAGTTTCTTTTTCAATTTTGAGAGGTTGTTTTTGCTTTGTAGGATCTTCATATATAACTGTTGTTTGTGTTAAACCGGTGCGTAAATGATGTTTGAATTCTTGCGGAAGTATTCTAACATCGAGAGTAAAAATATCGGAACGGTCATATTTCTCTTTTTCATTAAGATAAATAAGAGCCGTTTTATAAAAATCCGTAGCTTGGAAAGAATCTTTTAATTTGAGTTCTCTTTCCTTTATATTCTTTGGCGTAATTCCAATTTCTTTTAATGCTTGGTTCAATTCAGAAATATATTTGGGATTGTGAGAACTGTGATAATAGAGTTCTTCACATATTTTTAATTCTTCTTCTGCTTTATCATCATATTTACGTTGATACAAAGGTTGTTCTATTGATATTTGGAAAGGACAATACCGAGCACCTCTGCCAATCAATTGAGCTTCCGACATTGTAGTTGTACCAACTTTATTTTTACCGGCATCTCTTGTTTCATACAAGCGGACAATATCGAAAAGATTTAATACGTCCCAACCTTCATTAAGCTGATCTACGGCGAAGACTGCACGTATTTCATTATTAGGCGCTTCTAAAGTATTTACTAGAACTTGATACTCAGATTTAAGCTCAGTTTTTGTTTTACTATTTACAGAGATACTTTTTGTTTTATCGAAATCATTTTTTAATTCTTCAATCAATGAATCGAAAGAAATATTATTATGCTGAAAGTAGTTATATGCTTTAGATAACACGCCATCAGACTTACCGAAGCCAAGTGGAATTTGCTTGGACTCATATTTAGCCGCATTTACAAAAATCTTTTCTAAATCCTTGGATCTGAGTGTTTTGATCTTATTGATAAACTCTTCAAAAAAAAATTCGCTTTCATCAATTGTTTTGGATTTGAAAAGAATTACAGGTTTAATAAAAAGTTTGTGTTTGCTGAATACCTTTATACGGTATTGGTTAAGAATAACGGCTTGTAATGCACGTTCAAAAGGTTCAAGATCGGTTTGAAGTAATTTTACTTCTTTAGAATAGCCGTCTATTCTGAACTGGCTGAGAGGATAATCAATAATTATTTTACTTTCATACTTAGTTAGAATATCCGGATGAGATAAATCTGCTGTTGCAGTAAAATCGAGCAGCAAATTATCTTTGCTGGATTGGAATATTCTGGTTATTGTGCTTTCCCAGCTTACACTTTCGAATAATTCTTCTTGTGTTAGTTTATTACCTTTTTTCGTCTCGACATTAAGATGATGAGCTTCATCGGAAATAAGAACAATCTTTTTATCTTCAAAATCATCATAAGTAACTGAATTTTCTCTTGGAGTGTTTAGGTTGGAATGCAATCCTTGAATTGTATTAAATACAATATTTATATCATCTTGATTAGCTGATTGAAAGTTTTCCACTTCTTTTATTTTTATCTGCTTGCCGTTTATTGAAACGACATCGGCAAATAAATATTTAGGCGATTTTGGGTTAAGAAAATTATCCCGGGTTTTTTCAATAATATTTGTACTGTTTACAAAGAATAGAAAATTGCGATAACCTTTATTGTATAAGTAAACAATAAGACCAGCCATGATAAGAGTTTTACCGCTGCCGGTTGCCATGTGAAAAAGCAGTTGAGTAGCAACACCCTTTGGACGTGCTTGATATTCAGACATATAATAAATGAAACGACCGAAGGTTTCTTGTTGGTAAGGACGTATCTCCGGACCTAAACGAAGATTATCTAAAATAATCCGGTCAACTTTATCTTTGAAGAAAGATTCGCCAAGAGCTTCTGATATTACGGTTAGTTTTTCGTGAAGTTTTGGCATCATTTTAACGAATAGAATTTTTTATTAAGTTTTTTATCATCTTCAGTAATGCTGTAATCTTTATCATTAATCTCAGAGTAATTTGCATAAAGATGATTTTTGTCGAGAACTTCAATTAAGAATTTCTTTTGATCTGCAATTGAGAGTTCTTCAAATTCAGAAATGTCTTTATCAATTTCTTCGGGGTTTACTTTGTAACTAATAAAACCTTCTTTCTTCATTGATTCCCAAATTTGTTTAAGCTCTTTGGTTATTTTTGCCGTCTTTATTTGATTCACATATTTTTTATTGAGTTCGTTAAGTTCACAATAAACAAATGAACCACCACCTTTCCAATTGGTAATTTTTGAAATTCCAGAAGTATCACCATTTATAACATTTTTAAGTCTTTGAACACTATCATTATCCCCATAATCAAGTTGTTCGATGCCAATATATTTTCTGCCAAGTTTATGAGCTACTGCGCAAGTTGTTCCACTTCCAGAATAGAAATCCATAACTAAATCATCTTTAGTTGTTGACATCTCAATTATTCTTCTCAATAGTTTTTCAGGTTTTTTTCCCTTCTTTAATTTGACACCACCTTCTTTCGCTATTCCTTCCCAAGGTATATCGGACCAAATATTTGTTAGTAAATTAGTAGGACATTCGATGCCATCTACAAAACGAACTTTTTTAGCATAAAAAGATATTTCATTTCCATCCGTTATAAATCTGTCGTCTTTACCATCACGCTTAACACAATACACCTTATTGGGATGCGTTAATGATAATTCTTTTATTTCTAAGGTTTCTTTGCCAGCATCTTGATTGATTTCGGTATATCTAAAAACTTTTTTACAATTTGCTAATGAGTAATCAGCCATTTTTTGTAAGAATACATTATTACCTAATTTGGCTTTCGAATCTCTAACATTTGAGAAACCTTCCTCGTTCGCTATGATTTCATCAATATTTCTAAATTTCCATTTGGTAAAATCATCATCGAGATTAATAACCTCGTATTTATAATTACTATCGTATTCAGTTGGAACATATTGTGGAGTGTATTTCCATAATTTTTTATTCTTACCATAGATTAGAATAAATTCTGCTGATTCAAAAACACCAAGATTTACAGTCTTAAAACCAGATGGTGATTTTGTTCGGATAGACAAAAGATTGATAAAATTACCCTTAAATATCTCATCGACAACTTGATTAAGGATGCTTAAGCTCTTATCATTTATTTGTATGAAAATTGCGCCATCTTCTCTAAGTAAAGAACGAGCAATTCTCAATCTATTCATCATAAAAGTTAGCCATGTCGATTTGTTAAAACTATCATTATAACCAAATTCATCATTACCGGTATTATAAGGAGGATCAATATAAATGAGTTTCACTTGACCATTATAAACAGGAAGTAAAGAATGAAGAGCTAAAAGGTTGTTACCCTTAATTATTAGATTATCTTGAAGAGAAATATCAGTTACTTTGTGCTCGCCTTTACTATCATATTTTTTGAAGTTAGTAAATACTTTGGGAGATAATAAACGATCTATTTCATCCGGCGCTAAGGTTTCATTCCAAAATATTTCATCACGTTTTTCATCCTCTTTGGTTTGTCCACCTTCCAAAACACAATCTTTGTGTGGCCAAGAAAGAACAACATCTTTGCTTTCGGAAATAAATTCATCATCAGATGTTAAACCGATCTTATTTGAGAAAGCAGTGTAAGAATCTTTTAGAAATGATTTGTTGCTAACAAATTTCTGGAACTCAATTTTATCGAAAACTAAAACATCTTCAATATCCCGGAAGAAATGTTTCTTCAATGACTTGTGAGATAAAAGCAATTTCAAAAGAGCAGGATCGAGTTGTAACGCTGCTTCGATAACCGGATTCTTTAACAGTTTACCTTCAGCAACAAAGCGTTCATCTTTTTTAAGGAGAACGGTTAAGTCAGATAGTAAATTTTGCATAATAATACTGTTTTTGGGATACAATTTATTAAAAAGAATTTAGAAACTAGATAATAAGATTGAGGTACTAGAAAGCTTTACCCCAAAGCAGTCTGCATTTAATAAACTATGAATTCAATATAACTCATTCATATCATTAATGAAATATTATAGCCTAAATTCATTCGTAGAATTGATTTTCTTATGCTGTATGTTTAATTTGAAAATAGGGTTACAGGCAACACGACTCAATAAAACAATCAATTGCAATTAAATTACGATAATGAAGTAACACAAGAATAAAAGTTTTATCCTTCATTACTGGTAATAAATGGGTCATAAAAGACTCGGGTATCTGCCTAAAACAAAAGCTTGGCGAATAATAATTGCCGAGATGGGCAAATTTGCACTTGGACGCGCAGAAGTATCCTCAATAACCAAAAACACACTCCAAAATGTACAGAGCAGATTTAGCCGCTTAAGCGAAGATCCATCAATACATTCCTCATTTGAATTTTTATTGCATCTCTCTTACGCATTCCAAAAAGAGAATCCTATAAAGTATTTGACTGAAAAGAAGATTTTAGAAAAATCGGAAATCAGTTTATTGAAAATAGGGAGGGCGGCAAGGGATTATAAAAAGGAAAGTGAAGTAGCCTCACATGAATACCAAACATTTGCAAGACAAGCTGCAATAGACGCAATAAATAATTTTTACAATGTGAATGCCGAAAGTGGGAGGAGTTTATTTGACAATGATGTAGATACCGCTGCCGTATTTAATAAAGCGGGGAATGGAAGCGGCTTTTGTGAGTTATCCAGGATGTATTTTTCGAAACTAACAGAAAGGTATCTGAAATACTTCTTAGAAAGAGAAGCAGCAACAAGAATTACAAACATTGGCGCAAGAAACAGATTTTCCGCCGAGATAGAAAAACATGTAAATGACATTTCGAAACATGCATTTAAAACTGCAAAAATAACGCAATCCTATTCTGCGGGATGGTATAATAAAAATGCCATAAAAGAATTCCCAACAGAAAAAGAAGTGAAGGGATTCTTGTCTTACGCTCTTGGCAAAATGAAAAGCGAACTCTTAATGGAAGAAGGGAAGTGAAAGAGTTTATTGATCATATTGTCACGTGTAACGGGGCTAAAGTTAAAAAAGCTGAAAGCAGTGCACAGTATTTAGAGCTTGATTATAGGGACGGCTGTTCAAATAAAAATGTAAGTATAAACCTCAACAAGTTTGTTACGGATGTTTATCATCTGGAAGATAGATTAAAAGATTTATTGGTAATAGCCGGTTATATTTTTGCGGCAGACCGAAAAACTTACAGAGGGAAAAATGACCATGTTGAATACCATAGCTGGAGCAGAGCTTTTCATTTTCATATAAAAGTAAGGGATTATACCTTTTGGGAAAGGCAAGATGTCAAAGAATTATTGGAAGAAGTGTTACTGTTTGTGACCGGAGATCACGAATACAAATTTAAGTTTTATGAAGGAGAAGAAGATTTTCCAGCAGATATTTTTGATAACGAAAATTGCACAATTGATAAACCGGAAAATCTTAAAGTTGCTCTGTTTTCCGGTGGACTGGATTCTCTTGCAGGAGCAATTGAGTTACTTGAAACAACAGATTCTGAATTGTGTTTAGTTAGTCATCAATCGGGGCAGCCAGGAGTTAAACAAACACAAAGAATAGTTTTTGATTCATTGAATTCATTATATCCCAATAGATGCAAACATTATAAATATCATTGCGGATTTGATCATTGTAAATCCACAGATGAAACACAAAGGACAAGATCGTTTTTATACACAGCAACGGCGTTTACAATTGCAAAGACTTATAATCAAAACTGCATATATATTTATGAAAACGGGATTACTTCCGTAAATTTTGCAGAGACCCAGGATTTGATGAACGGTAGAGCAAGCCGGACTACACACCCTAAAACGTTAGGACTATTAGAAAAACTTTTCAGTAAAATTGGAGAGAATGAGTTTGCTATCAAGAATCCATATTTATTTAAAACAAAGACTGAAGTTGTAGAAGTAATAAAGAAATATAATAAGCTAGGATTATTAGATAGTTCTGTTTCATGTAGTGCCACAAGAAATCACCCTTCAAAATATACACACTGCGGGATATGCTCTCAGTGTATTGATAGAAGATTTGCTGTTTATGCTGCAGAAGTTGAAAAGCATGATGAGAATGGGATTTATGATTTTAATTTTTTGCTAGATGATTTGGAAGAAGACGAGATAAAAAAATCTTTAACAGAATACATCGGTTTAGCGCAAAGATTTTCGATGCAAAATATTAATTCGTTTTATGTTGATAAGGGAAATGAAATAATAGAAGTGGAAGAATATATTGACGGTGGTGATGAAGAGGAAAAAGTTGGTAAATTATTTAATCTTTGTCAAAGACACGCAAAGCAAATAGAAAATGCAATTGACAGAATGAGAAAGATTTATGATAAGCCATTGGCAAAGTTAAGAGCGAAGTCAATTTTCAGTTTGATAGTAGGACCACGGATTTATCAAAAAATAGCACAAAAGGGTACTATAGAAAGCAGTAAAGAAACTGTAGAAGTTGAAACTGGCAATAGAGAAATTGAACATAATGCTTTGCGAAGTTTTAAAAGAGGCGAGCTAAAAAAGGAGTTAAAAAATTATATAACGGAATTAAAATTAGAAAAATATGATACTGTACCGAGTAAGAAAATAAACTGGATTACACGGCAACTCATAAAAAGAGGTTTTGATGCTAAGGAAACAAGTGTAGCCGCGGCATTAAGAAAGATGGATTACTCATTTAGCCACGAAGCATAAAAAACACCGATCGTTCGAACGTTTTTTCCTATCACTCAGTAATAAATTTCGACCGTCATCAATTGAGATTTTATAACTCAATAATGACGGTTTTTTTATGAAAGCCGTGTTGACGCTCGATTGATGACAAAAATTGAGTTATAAAGTCAATGCGGCTTTCTTTTTGGCAAGAGGATTGAGAATGAGAAAGGAAGAAATAACAAAACAGTTTGAAGAAATTAAAACTCTACTGAAAAGAAAGGAGGACAAACCGCTCAGCTTCAAAGAAGCATGCGCGTACCTTGGATACGCTCCAAGCTATCTGTACAAGCTGACATCAACAGGGAAAATTCCAAATTATAAGCCATCGGGCAAGATGCTGTTCTTCTCGAAGACTGAATTGGATGATTGGGTGTTTGGGCGGTATGGATTAGGCGTGAAAGGTGAAACGGAAAACACTTCGGCTTCGCTCAGTGCAGGCGTGAAACGTGAGATGCAAGAAGCGAGAAGTAAGAAGTAAGAAAACAGAACTGAACAACTAAAAGAGGGAAAAATGAATTCAGTAATATTTGAGATGATTGAGACTACCAGAAATAATTTATTCAAGATGGAATTGTTGCGAAGAAGAACAAAAAAAGTTGGTGTTGTGAACCATGAATTTAACGGTCTGCTTGCTCTGAACAATGCTGATGATTTTAATAAAAAGTTGGAAGACGCTTCTAAAATTACTGCCGCACTGAATGAGACTTTAGATAATCTAGAAAAAATTGTTAGGCAAGAAGAGCATCTCTGCTTTTCAAAAAACGGAAAGTCAAAGCAAAAAGGATGATAAACGAAATGCTAAATAATGACGTGCTAAATAAGTTCTCGATTGAAGATATTGAAAAGCTCAAGTTGCTTTTTTCAATAATTCCAGATGTTTCACAAAAAGAAGTGGTAACGCTGCGGGTATTTGCTGAAGAATATAGCAACTTTATAAAACAAAACAGATCAGCCGCTTATCATACTTCTGTTGTCCTTTCGCTAAATCATTTAACTAATTTTTTCGGGAAACAAAGATCAATTCAATCAATTGGACTTAAAGATGTAGAGAATTTTTTAACACACATTCAGAAAAAAGTAAGTAAGGGTTACCGAGTTTATTTTAGAACTCTGAAATCATCATTCAATAAGGCAATTGATTGGGGATATGTTAAAGAAAACTATTTCATAAAAGTTAAACTACCGAAGAAACAGAAAGTAAATCCGGGGTTTATCAATAGTGAACAGTTAACAGTAATCAGTGAACAGTTGAAGAATGAAGTGATTAAAGATGTTGTTGTGTTTGCCTTCTATACGGGAATGCGGTTGGATGAGATTGTGAATATGAGTTGGAAAAATGTTGATATGGCTGCAAGAATAATTACGGTTGGAGATGAGGATTTTACTACCAAAGGAAGGAATCAAAGGTATATACCGATTTGTGAAGAGGCCCTCACCTCAATCCTCTCCCAAAGGGAGAGGAGGAAAGTTATTCCCATAGGGAATGCTTTTGTTTTTTGCAAGCCAAATGGAAGACCATTTACAGGGGATTATGTTTCTAAAAAATTTAAGCGCGCTTGTAAAGCTGTGGGGATTGATAAAGCAATTCATTTTCATTCGCTTAGACATTCATTCGCTTCAAATCTAGTACAGAAAGGTGTTTCTCTATATGTAGTAAAGGAATTACTTGGTCACTCTTCGATAGCTACAACTGAAATTTATTCTCATCTCAATATGGATTCATTAAAAGAAGCAATAAAAAAACTTGATACCTCGACTTCGCTCGGTACAGGCTCTTTTGCTACGCTCAGTGCAGGTAATGATTGCAAATCTACATACTGTATATCAAACAAATTAGACAAAATAAATGGAGGGTAATTTGACTTATTTATGGCAGGAAGCAAGAGGCATGAATTTTTATAAAGTTCAGACAGATGAAAAAGAAATTGCGGATAAATTGAAGAGAAGGTCGGGGTTCCGTTTATGTGCTGTTTCATTTAATACAAAACTATGGATTTATATTTGTGAATTTACCCGTCCCGATATAGCGAAAAAAACATTGAAATCTGTAACAGGTAAAAAAGTGAAAATCGATTCAGAGGGGGTATTTTGTTATGAGTAGAGCAAATCATCAAGACGGTAATAAAAACAAGCCTATAAATCAAAAAATAGTTAAAAACCTACGCTATTTCGTATGGTTTTGGGGGTGTTGAGTTATGAAAATGAAGGGATATGTACCAATGAACTTAAAACTTGATAATGAAAGGCACTTGGATAAATATTATTACATAATCACACACTTGTATTATAGACGGGTATTTGATAAAAGAATTGAAGATGATTCGTTCGTTCCCTTATATTCAAAAATATTAATCAAAATATTAGGCGGACGATATAAAGAATATTTGCAGTTTCTTTTAGATAAGGGAATAATAGAAACCAATAATCACTATATAAATGGGAAACAATCAAAGGGATATAGATTTTGTAAGAAATATGCAAAAGTAAAATACAAACAAGTATTTATCACAGATAAAAACATTATAAGGAAAATAAAAATGTTCAAAAAAGAAAAGGAAAAAGGAATTAGTTCAGAACAACACAGATATATTTACAAATGCCTTCAAAAATTATCCATTAAATATGATGAGGCAAAATATTTTATTGAGAATAATATTACAAATATAGATCAGTATATATATTATAATATTTCTCTTGATTTAATCGCGTCAAAAAATTTTTTCTTTTGTGTAGATAATACTGCCGGAAGGATTCACAATAACGTTACAAATCTTTCAAGGGATTTGAGAAAATTTCTTAGATACAATGATGAAAAGTTAATTGAAATTGATATTGCGAACAGTCAACCATTTTTGTTCAATATTTTAATATATGATTACTTCAAAGATCATAACATTACAAATATTTCTTATGATGGTAATATAGATATTAATGTATCATACCCTTATGGTAACCAAAACCAAACATCTTCTGCTGATGTAGAAAAGTTTAAGGAATTGACTTCCCAAGGTTTATTCTACGAATATTTAATGAATGAGTTCGATATTGCAGAAGACCGTTCAACATTTAAAGTAAGGTTTTTTAGTAAAGTCTTTTTCAGTGAAGAGAAACCATATTTTATAAATACAGAAAGACAACAGTTCAAAGAATTATTCCCAAATGTTTATAAAATAGTTGCCTACTACAAAAGAGAAGACTATCGAAACTTAGCTATAGCTCTTCAAAAGGTTGAAGCTGATATAATTATTAATCATGTTGTTCCAAAATTAGCCAAGAAAAGAATATATGTTTTGACCATACATGATTCGATTCTTACACTACCGGATAACGCAGAGATAGTTAAACAAACAATTCTAGAGGTGTTTGAAAATAAATACGGATTAGTGCCAACAGTTAAAGTAAAAAAGCATGAGTAATGTTTAACTGAAATAAATTTAGGCAATGGCTTAGATAGAGTATAAAGCTAATTCGTCCCGAAAATCATAACATTTATATTGGAATTATTTTTGAATGTTTGAATGAAAATTCGCTATATTTAATGAGATTTTTTGATTATCTCTTTAATTCACTTACAGAAATGTGCTAACCGTTAATAAATAGTAAATATTTTTCGATAATATTATTGATAACATACGAAAAAAATGAGCTACCTATTTAATAAGTCTAATGAAAATAAAAACTCGGCTATCATATTAATTGAAAAAAAATATTCTGCTGCAAGTGTTCATTGCGCATATTATAGCTGTATTCAGCTTATGTTGCATGTTTTACGATCAGATTTTAAAAAATCAGAAGAAGAAATTAAGCTGGAAAGAGAAGTTGGTTCTCGTAATTCCGGTGGTTTTCATAATTGGGTCCAGAATTTTTTTTTTACGGAAGTATCAAAAAGAGAAAAAGACGCTAGAATAGTATTTGACTTTAACAATTCATTTGGGAACTTAAAGGGAATAAGAATTCGTTCAGATTATGGAGTTAATTCAATAGGTGAGAAGGAAGCATCAAAAGCTATTGAAGTTGCAAATAAAATAAATAAAATTATAACGGAAAAATTTACTATATGAATTCGATAGAATACATTAAGAACAAAATTGATATACTAGTCGAAAAATATAAGCACATTAGGTGCCGATATGAATTTGATGAGTTTTCGCAATCCCATTATATTGAAGTAATGCCAAGAGAATATTGTCAGCTTGATGATTTCTTTTTGAAAGATGAGATGGAAATAGTTGTTAATTTTATTACTCAATTCCCGTATGAATCTTTAGTATTTATTACTGAAGGAGACTTATATATTATTGAAAAACCTCTTTATACAAAAGTAGGGAAAGATTTTGGAAAACAAATTATAGAATTCTCTTTCAATGAATTGCTAGATTCAAATTTCAAATACTATCAAAGTATGGCAGATACGGATAACGATAACTTAGAATATACTTTCAATAACTTATTTGATGGAGTATCATTTAAAATAAAGTTGGAAGAAGTAAGTCAGTCTTCAAATGAAAAACCATTATTTGAAGCGGGTGAATATAATTATGCAATGGCAGCATAGCAAGAGGCACCAATGTTAGAAAATGCCAAATATAGAATTGTAAACATAATTTTACTTGATAGTCAATTCAAGCGAAGTCAAGTTATTGATTATAAATCGCCTTCATTGAAAAATAATATAAGTATAGAAACAAATAAGGGGATTGACAAAAATAAATTAACGGTTAATTTGACACTAAAATTTGATGTTACCATTGAAGAAAATCAAGTCATTATGGCACAAGTAACAATGGCTGGTATTTTTGAATGTACGGAAAACCCAGAACTCTCTATAGATACTTTCGGAAAAGTAAATGCGCCAGCGATAATTTTCCCTTTTATTAGGGAACATATTGCTAGTTTATCCTTGAAAGCCGGTATTGTTCCTATTATATTGCCCCCGGTTAATTTTGTACAATTAGCAGAAGAAAAAATAACTGAAGAAATTAAAAACCATTAATTTTTTCACAGCCCTACCGAATAAGTTCATAGACAAATTATCTTTATCGAATTATATCAAATAAGCTGCTCAAACAGATATAATATGCTAAGTATAATTAAACATACTTTGGTCAAGTAAAGAAGATTTTACAAATAATTTATTGCCTCTACTAAATTCTGCTTTTGAAGATGACTATAAATTTGAGTAGTTGCCAGATCTTCGTGACCTAATAATTCTTTTATGATATAAAGTGAAATTCCCTTTTGAGCTAAAACAGAAGCAAAGGAATGACGTAAAGAATGGAAATGGATTTTTTCATTAAGATAAGATTTCCTTACTACTTGCTTGAATTGTTTACTAATTGTTTCTTGATGTAGCTTTCTTCCTTTGTTACGATAAAAAACGACTTCATTAGGTTGATGAACGTCAAGATTAAAACGATTGATTAGAACCGATTTAACTTTTTCACACATTGGAACAATTCTTTCTTTTTTACTTTTCGTTAAAAACTGATCAGTGCATCTAACGATAATTTGATTTTGGAAAAAGTCTATCCAATTCCATTGCATATTTATCAATTCTCCGAGACGTAAGCCCGTATAGAAACCAATGATGAAAATATCTTTTAGATATTGATAAGGCGTATTTGTTAAAATGATAAGCAATTCATCTTCCAAAATAAAAGCAGGAAACGACTTTGATAATTTTGGAAACTTAACTTTTGTAAAAGGATTTACAGAAATATAGTTCCATTCAACAGCCTTGTTAAAAGCTGCTTTTAATGTACGGTAGTAATGATGAGAACCTCTCTGCGTTCTTGAATAAGTTGAGGTTATAAACTTATCGAGAATCCGGGTGTCAATTTCATCCAAGGAAATGTCTCCACAAAAAGAAATGAACTGTTTGAATGAAAGAGTTATTGATTCAAGATAACTCTTTGATTTCGTTGGGCGAGCATATTCTAAATATTCATCCTTGAATTTTGAGAGAAGGAGAGTATTATTAATTTCTGGTTGGATGTTTTTTTGTACAGGATTAAGTAAAGAATTTTTGAATAGGTACATAAATTCTTGCGCTTCTTTTTCTTTTGTAGTTTTTGTGGAACAAGTTGTTCTTTTACCATTGATGAAATAAACGATTTGGTAATACTTTGATCTTGGGATTTTCACTACGAACATGGCTTTTCTCCTTGTCCGCAGTGTATGTACTTTGTATGTACTTTATAAAAAATGCAGTGATTACAGAATGAAATCGAATAAACCCGATGACTCTGGATCAGAAGACTTTAGGTTCGAACCCTAACGGGGCAGCACTGAAAAGCTTGATTATAAAATGTAATCGAGCTTTTTTTGTTTTTACCCGCCAAATAAACCCGATGACTTTCCAGAATTTAAAGTAGGGACTGAGTAGGGACTTTTCGATTTCCTATCTTTTATTCTACCGAACATTATTTTATGTGAATAATGACAAAGAAAGTTGTGGATGCCGAACCATTAAACTTTGTTAAATATTCACAGAACAATTTTAGCTTCCAAACGGCTTTGAACTTTTTTCATTTTCAATATAGTGAATTTGTTAAACAAGAGAAATAACCGGAAGCTAAGCAGCTTCCGATTTTGCGATTACTTCTGTTTGAGAAATATCAAAAACAGTTGCAGTAAAAAAGTGAACGTTTTCATCATCTGAAATAATTTCGGAATTATCTTCTTGCTTGGCTTTAGATGGGACAAAGATTAAAAAACCGTGTTCACCTTTACGGACTATTCTTCCGGCTTTCTTCCATTGTTGAAACCCGCCAACAATTGAGAAATTAATTTCAGATTGAGCAACTAAAAAACATTGATTATGGGGTGTAAGTAAATGACCTTCAACAGTAACTATGCCGAACTTATCGGCGATTGCTTGGCGTTGTTCTTCTGACATTTCAGAAAGAGTTTTACGAATGCGGATGATCTTTTCTTTTTTCTCTTGTCTGAATTGTTGTTTCTGTTCTTCTGATAACATGGTTTTAACTCCTTTAAGATTTTTTAAGTGATTTGATAAAAGCATTTAGAAAAGTGTTTGCAGATGAAATTGTTTTGAATGATTGTGAATGAAGAGAACCGGACGGAGTAAATACATTTACAAAGAAATTTTTATTTGATTGAACTAAGCGAATAAGAAAACCTTTGTGCCGATTTGAATAGTGAACTATTACAGATGCCACGACCTAACCTTTTACGCCGTTAAAAAACATATTTTGCCCGCTTAGGCTCTCTTATGCTATTTAATGGACTGTTAAGTTGTTGGTGTAAGAAAAGATGATAATGCAAGGCAAGGGCGAATCCCGATTAACTACGAAATACTAAGATTGGTTATCGGGAGAGTTTCATATACCCTTGCCCCGATTGGATACCAAGATTCGAATAACACTAAGCTTGTTTGCCGGCGGGCAAAATAATGCTTGCAATGGCTGAACGAAGTGAAGCAAACTTTTCAGAAAAGAGATTGCTTTAAGCAATTTATGAGTTTGGAAATTGGCGCATCTTTTTGATTTAAAAAGTGTGAGCAAGAGACAAACGAATAATTTGCGCTCATGCTTTATGAGGGAAATATTTTTGAATGTCTTTGATGAAAAATTATTGACCGAACTGAAAGTAGATCCTTCTTTTCATCAGGACAGGTTTTAGCTGTGTGAGGCGAAGATATGAGCCGAATCAGAGCGTGCTTTTTTTAGCGAACAATTTTAAGTGAATCGAAGTGAACGCAAATTTGTGAGCTATCGGTGTGTAAACAAACAAGGGTTACCGGAAATGATAACCCTTGTCTGAAAGGACTAGCTGAGTTTGGTGTAGGTTGCAGAGTTCTGAACAACCTTTCCATCAGCCGATTTGGAAGCAACGATTAAATAAAGAATACTGTGCTGGTATTTTGCCGCAACAGCTTCTTGTAAAACGTTGTAATCAATCTGCAAGCTGTATGATTGACCGAAATTGAATGCTGAAACTTCTTTTGAAAGAGAGATGATTTTGAACGGATCGTCTGTTTCAATAGATGGATCATAATAACAGACTAAAGCGTTTGCAGAGAGATTTACTTCATCAACGCCGAAAACAGAAGCAGTATTTAATGCAGGAAGTGTAGCTGTGATTTTATCTGCTTCCACTGCAGCAGTTGTAATCGGTAATGCGAAACCCTCCGGAGTAATGATATTCTGTTCGGTTGGTTTTTCTGTGGATGAATAGCCAAAGTTTGCTTTGAAGATATTGTTAAATACCGAAATACCCGCAGCTTTGGTTTTTCTCCAAATCTCGATAAGTGTAGGTAAAGAAAGAACGTTCTTTGCAAACATACCGGTAACTGCAAATTTCTTTCTTACCTCAACTACGGACGGTGATTGACTGGCGTTAAAGCTCGATGGACGAGCACCCATGATTGTTTGACCGTTTACGGTCCTTGCGGAAAGATTTCCAAGCTTGCCGCTCAGATTTCCGATTACGTTTCCAGTTAAATAAGCCATTGTAACCTCCTAAAAAGATTTTTGAGTGATTGATTATTTACGATGGCAATTATACAATCTGTAATAAGTGAATGCGTTGTAATGTTATGGCACTATATGAGTGAAGAGTGATGCTTCGACTTCGCTCAGCACATGTACTGCAGCAAGCACAGTACAGGCTTGGGATAGACTACGCAGAGACTTGTTAGAGACTTGGTGTGAATTAATTAGATATTGGAATTGGTACACTTTTACGGGAAGGTTTTCTATAAAGAATATGATGAATTGAATCAAAAGAAAGTTTATATTTTTCCGAAAGTTCGTAGATAGCTCCAAGTTGAGTTTTTGTTTTTTTAAGCATTATATATTCATTGCGGATAATGAGATTGCGTAAAGCAATTTCATCTATCAAGCCGATGGACTGGAATTCTTTGAGTCTTGGATTGCTTAGCAACTCTTCAATATTTAATTCAATTTTATTCAACTGACCAAATGCCAAGTTTATTTCTCATAGCCGTTCTTCTAAGATTATAAAAGAGAGTATAGTAACGTTTTTCTTTTGTGTAATAACTGATTCTTGCTAAACCATTTTTAAGTAATTCTGCTTGAACGAAAATTGAATCCTTTCCCGTTGAATTTGTGAGCCAAACGTAAGCAAGTAACCTTCCGAAAATATCGAATGCCTTTCCGTCAAAAGTAAGTTTAACAGTTTTGTGATTGATTAATGATTTTGTTTTTTGGGTTGCTTGATTTGCAGACGGTTCTGCATGTTTATTGAGTCTTGCAACTTCAGGACAATTTATTCCTAGCATTCTTACATGTTGGGAATCGGAAAGAACAAATGTATCACCATCAATTACGCGGGATACGAAAACTATTCTTGAGTAGTTATATGGATATGAGAAGTTCGGATTTTGACCGAGCAACTGCGTTGAGAGTAAGAATAAGATTATGATTATGATTAGGATATTTTGAAGTTTCATAAATGTTTTTCTTTTTGAGAAAAGATAACTGATGATTAGAAAGTGTGCAACGCTCAATGTTTATGATTTATTTTCTTTTGTTTTCTTTGGGACTAAAAAATCATACGAATTGAAAAAATGATGGTAATTTGTAATAATGAGGCTGTGGGTGTGTCGAGAGCGCGAGCCACCCACAGCCGATATAAAGGTTACGTTTGAATATAAAATGTTAGGTGAACTGATGAAAAATATATGCTGCGAAGTGGAGGTTGTGCCGGAATCGGCGAACCGGAACGAAGCAAAGATGAGGCGACAATGTTAGGTGCGGGGTTTATATAATGCAA
>CAMTXU010000017.1:0-50774 GCA_947085815.1 uncultured Ignavibacteriota bacterium
ATCTAGCTTTCAATTATCTAGTTGATTTTTTCGGAATACAGCATTCAATACAAACACTACAGCAAAAAAATATAGAAAGTTTTCTGATTCACCTACAACATAATGTTACTAAAGGATATGTTGTTTATTTCAGGAACTTAAGAGCGGCTTTCAATAAAGCAAAGGAATGGGAATATGTTAAAGAGAATTTCTTTATAAAGGTCAAGCTTCCGAAAAGACAAAAACTGGCACCGGTATTTATAAACGGTGATCAGTTATTGGTGATTTGTGATTGGATAAAAAGTGAAGTTGTAAAAGATGTTGTAGTATTTGCGCTCTACACAGGAATGAGATTAGATGAGATTGTTAATTTGCGATGGAAAAATATCGATTTGCAAAATAGAATTATAACTGTTGGTGACGAGCAATTTACAACGAAAGGAAGAAATCAACGGTTTATTCCGATGTGTGAAGAGGCTTACGAAGCGTTGCTTCGAGTGAAGAATCCTTCGGCTACGCTCAGGATAAATTCCGAACGAAGAGTGCAGAGTAATAAAGGCAATAAACAGATTTATTTATTGAATAATGTAGGAGAACCTTCGACTGCGCTCAGGGTGACAGAAGGATTCGTATTTTGCAAAGAGAATGGGGATAAGTTTACTGGAAATTATTTTTCAAGACGGTTTAAGAAAGCTTGTCGCGCTGCAGGCTCGGATGATTCAATCCATTTCCATTCTCTGAGACATTCATTCGCTTCTAATCTTGTCCAAAGAGGTGTGCCTCTTTATTCTGTTAAAGAGCTCTTAGGGCATTCTTCGATATCGACTACAGAAATTTATTCTCATCTGAATATGGATTCGCTGAGGGAAGCGGTAAAAACGCTAGACACCTCGGCTTTCTCTTCGTCAGCTCCTCGACTTCGCTCAGAGCTTCGGCTCAGTGCAAGTGTGAAAGGTGAAACGGAAGAAGTAAAAGAACTTAAAGAACACACTCCTTCTTTTCCCTTCTCAATAGGAGAATCAAATGAAGTAAAGATTTTTAAAATTAATTCCGGAGAAAAGAGATGATACAATTTCTGGAAATGGCAAAGATTTATAAGAACGTTTTCGGATTTAATGTTCTACCTATCCAGGGGAAACGGCCAACTATTCCTTGGGAGAATTGGCAATTGATTGAACAGACTGAACAGGATGTAATTGAATTTGGTTGGAATGCAGGTGTAACTGGTATCGGCGGAATTTGTGGAGTGAATGATTTACGGAATATTGATTTCGATAAAGTAAGTGATTTTAGCATAGTTGAAATGATTTGTAAAAGATTAGGACTTGGTGAAAAATATATGTGGGCGGTGAAAAGTGGAAGCGGCGTTGGATATCATATTTGGATTAAGATTAGTGAAAATGAGGAATTGCATAATAGATTAAACGGTCCTAAAAGTGTTTACCGGTTGTATCTGAAAGATGAAGGATTATGTGATCATATTGAATTGAGATGGAGTCAATCTCAGACTGTTCTTCCTTATTCAAAACATGAAAGTGGAAACAGATATTTGTTTATATATGATGAACCAAAAGAACCACCGACTAAAATTGACGCGGATGTTTTGCTTGAATGCTTAGAAGAGTTTTGCGACTTGAAGAAAGAGAGAGAAGTTCTTGAAGTTGGTAAGCGAACTTTTGAACCAACTAGTTTTGATAAAGAAAAATTAGAAAGTGCAATTGAATTCCTTGAAATAAATCTACCGAATAATTGTTATGATGATTGGTATAGAATTGGTTTTGGTTTGGTAACAATTGGTGAAGAAGGAAGGCAATATTTTTTGAAGATGAGTTTAGGAAATCAACATTATCATGATTCTGAGTTTGTGATAAATAAAAAGTTTGATGAATTAATGAAGAAAGCTGATGGAAGAATAACACTTGGAACTCTTTATCATATAGCTGAAAAGTTTGGCTGGCAAAAACCGTTTGTAAAGTTTTGGTATATCGAGAATGATAAGACTCATATTTCAAAACAGAATTTTAAGAGATTTCTTGAAGAGAACGGCTTTTGCAAACTGCAATTAGAACGCGGTTATATTCTTCTGAAGGTTAGCAAGAATATTGTTCGTGAGGTGGAAATTTTCAATATCAAGGATTTTGTAATCGATTATCTGAAGCGATTGGATGTTGAGCATTTCAAAGAGACACCACGTATAAAAATAATTGATGCTGTTATTAAAGGCGCACCGCAACATTTTGTCCAGACATTTCTTGAATTCTTAGAAACAAGAGAATTGGAATTCTTACGCGACACAAAAGAGAAAGGATTTCTCTTTTTCTCGAATTGTTTTGTTGAGATTGCATCGAATAAGATTAATATTAAAAGATATGAAGAACTGGACGGATTTATTTGGGATAAACAGGTAATAAACAAAAGATTGAATCTTGACAGGAGAGAATCTGAGTTTGAAATCTTCATTAAGAACATCTGCAAAAATGATGAACAAAGAATTTCATCATTACGAAGTGCGATTGGATATTTACTGCATAATTATAAAGATTCAACGAATGCAAAAGCAGTGATTTTTCTTGATGAGAAAATAAGTGACGGCGCTTATGGAAGAAGCGGAAAGGGTTTGGTTGCTCAAGCAATTGGAAAGCTTAGGAAAACCATTCGTTTGGATGGAAGGAATTTTAATTTCTCAAAGAGCTTCAGTTTTCAATCTGTAACTCTTGATACGGCAATTATAGAATTTAATGATGTGACAAAGAAATTCAATTTCGATAAGCTTTTCTCAATTATTACTGATGATATTACTGTCGAAAAGAAAAACCAAAATGAAATAATCATTCCATTTCATCAATCACCAAAGATTATTATTTCAACAAACTACACGATTGAAGGATCCGATGATTCTACTATGGACCGTCAATTTGTTATTGAGTTTTCTGATCACTACAATAAAATCCATAGACCGATTGATGAGTTCGGACATAGATTTTATGATGAATGGAGTAATGAGGAATGGAATTGCTTTCTGAATTACATGATCGGCTGCTTACAGCTTTATTTGAGTAAAGGATTGATTCAGTGTAATCATATTAATCTGGAAAAGAAAAAATTGATAGACTCGACTTGTGAGGAGTTTGCGGAATATTTCGCAACGATAAATACCGGAAAGGAATTACTAAAGAAAGATTTGTTTGAAAATTTCAAACGTGAGTATGATGAGTTTAGTGAACTACAATTTGTAAGATTTACCAGATGGATGAAAGATGCAGCAAAGATAAAAGGTATTAAGGTAACTGAGAGGAAATCTGGGACGGAAAGATATATCTGTTTTGGTGATTTAGAAAAAGTGGACGAGTTGGACGCGACTTTTTTCGATTCTTAGCTGGATACTGAAATAATGTAGTCCAACTTGTCCAAACTAGTATATTTATTCGAATTTAGCTTGTTTTCGAAATAATTGATGGACGAGTTTGGCTCAAAAAGTTGTCCATTTGGACGAGTTGAGAAAATGAAGTTGTCCAATTTTTGGTTAATAAATTGCGGAGGAAAGAAATGAAACAAACACCATTGAAAGCAATTAAGAAACATTGTCTGGAATGTTCCGGGTATGAAAAGAAACAAGTACGGGAATGTGTGATTAAGGATTGCGTTCTTTATAAATATCGGCAAGGAACCAATCCAAATCGTTTAGGATGCACAATTAAGAAAAACACTGCTTCAACGAACGGTTTTAAAAAAGAAGATGGTTATATATCGGCATGAGCTGTAGGTGCTGAAAGTGGGAACTGAAGAGGAAGTTTTTTTAAGGAAATGGAAAATAAAGCATACTCACGGTTAATTGTGAATATGCTTTTTAAGTCGTTACAAAAGATTTACCGCATCTCTCAAATTCTGCTGCTGAAGGTGGCTATAAATTTGTGTTGTTGCCAAATCTTCATGACCCAACAATTCCTTAACCACATAAAGAGAAACTCCGCGCTGGACCAAAAGCGAAGCAAAAGAATGACGCAAAGTGTGGAAATGGATTTCCTCATCGAGTTTGGCCGCACGAACATATTCTTTAAATTTCTTGCTAACATAGTTTTCATTTAAATGGACTCCTTGAATTCGAAAGAAGACAAAGTCAGCATTCTTGATGTTAATAATCCTAGGTCTTCGATTAAGAAATAGGCTTTTAAGATTAGTGTTAATTGGTATTACTCTTCCCTTCTTACTTTTTGTTATGAATGCATCTGAGCTTTGAACTGTAATTTGTCCGCCGGCGGCGGATTCATTCAGATCAATCCAAGACCATCTCATATTAACAAGTTCTCCTAATCGCATACCTGTGAAAAAAGCAACAGTAAATAAATCTCCTAAAAAGTCTTCATTTGTTTTCTCAAGGATTAGTTTTAATTCAACCTCAGTTATGAATACCGGGAATATTTTAGAAACTTTTGGTGATTTTATTTTTTTGAAAAGATTCTCAGAAATATAATCCCAAAGGACGGCTTTGCTAAAAGCAGCTTTCAATGTTCTGTAATAAACGGCACAAGCTCTTGGTGTTTTAGCAAACAATGAAGTTACAAATTTATCGAGAGTGCGAAGATCAATCCGATTAAGAAAAGGATCTCCGGAATATTGAATTAATGTTTTGAAGGATAGCTCAACAGATCGAACATAGTTTTTGGATTTTGTGGTTTTCAGGTATTCAACATATTCATCTTTGAATTGAGAGAGAGTTATTTGTTTAGATACTTCTTTTAATTCTGTTTCTTTCTCTTTAAGAAAATTGAAAAGAAACAGTTGTGCTTCTTTATAGTTGGTAGTTTTTGTCGAGATGGAAGTTTTATTGCCGTCAACCTCATACACAAGTTGATAGTATGGTGATTTTTTGAATTTCGTAATTAACATAAGGAATTACCTCCTTATGTTTGAGAGATATAAGAGGACAACTACTCAAAAAGTTCCTCCAAAGTTCCTCCAGGATATCAAGAATCAGAGTGACACTTGAAATTTGAAGAGACAAAAAACCCCGAAATTGATTTCTTTTCGGGGTTTTGGAGTGGGCCCTGAAGGACTTGAACCTCCGACCCGCTGATTATGAGTCAGCTGCTCTAACCAACTGAGCTAAGAGCCCTAATTTTTACATGTTTTTTTATGCGGAACAAAAATAGCGCTTTGATAAAATGAATGCAACTAATCCGGGAAGAATCCTTGCAATTTCGGAAATTATTGAATCTGAGTAATCAAAATATTTAAAAGCCGAGTTACAGTAATTTTTTAGCGAAATAATTTATTGTCTCTTTCAATCCTTTCATTAAATCATACTCGGGTTGGAAATTCAACTGAGACGTAGTCGCGTCAATAGATGCCAGACTGTGTTTAATATCGCCGGGTCTTTCTTTTTCATAAACTATTTCACTTTTACTTCGAGTTTCGGCAATAACAAGGCGGGCGATATCATTGATAGAAATAGCTTTACCGGTAGCTACGTTAAAAACACCATTAATATTTTCATTAGTAACCGCAAGAATATTGGCCTTCACAACATCCTTCACAAAAATAAAATCGCGTGTTTGAGTGCCGTCTCCGTATATAATAATCGGTTTGCTGTTCAATGCTTTTTCTACAAATATTGGAACAGCGGCTGCATACTGACTCTTAGGATCTTGGCGTGGACCGAAAACATTAAAATACCTTAGAGAGATTGCGCCCAGTCCATCGTTTTGATTATAAAAGTTGAGCAGCGATTCGCCTTCCAACTTTGTCTCCGCGTATGGAGATTTTGGATCAGGTTTGAGTTTGATTGTCTTCGGCGTTATTGGATTTTCACCGTAGATCGCTGCAGAACTGCTTAATACAATTTTTTTTATTCCATATTCTTTTGATGCGTCAAGTACATTTAGCAAACCAGTGATGTTAATCTCCCGGCACTCCTCCGGTTTCTCTATCGATTCAGGGACAGACACGAGCGCTGCTAAATGGTGAACAAAATCAGCATCCCGAAAAACTTTAAAGATAAGTTCACGATCAGTTATACTTCCTTTGTGAAAAATTGCGTCCGGTAATAATTCTACATTGGATAAATACCCGCTTCGCAGATTATCGACTATATGAACCTCCGCATTTTCTTTAAGCCAATATTCAACGATGTGGCTCCCAATAAATCCCGCACCGCCGGTTACAACTACTTTAGTTTTGCTCACAAATTTTCCATTAAACTTCACATTGCATATTCTATCTCTTTCATGCATCGTAATGTTTGCATTCAAACGGATATTTTGATTCTTATTTCATGAATTCAGAAATTGATTCCACTACAAATTTAATTTGCTCATCGCTCAATTCCGGATATATCGGAAGAGCTATAGTATCATTTGCTGCGCTGTTAGAGATAGGATAATCTTCATCCTTACATTTCAAATATGCGAAGCACTCTTGACGATGAAACGGAACCGGATAATATACTTCGCAGCCAATCTCTTTCTTTCTTATGAAATCAAGAATTGCGTCTCTATTTTTCACTCTTATAATATACTGGTTATAGATATGATAATTCTTAAACCCGGAATTTTTATAAACGGCTTTCGGCAGCAACACTTTGTTCTTAGAATCGAAAATTAACCTCCCTTCTTCTTCAGAGAGTCCATACTGAATAAAATATTTTGTATAAGTATCGGCATTCTCCCTTCTCTTAGCAGACCATGAATCGAGATGCGGTAGTTTCACACGCAGCACAGCAGCTTGCAGTGCATCAAGACGGAAATTGCCGCCCATCATTTTATGATAATATTTCGGATCCATTCCATGTACCCGCTGGATACGCATCTTCTCGCCCAGAGCTTCATTATTTGTTGTTACAATTCCACTGTCTCCAAAGCCACCAAGATTTTTACTAGGGAAGAATGAAAAACATCCAATATCTCCAATAGTGCCTACAAATTTTCCGTTTTTGTACTGAGTTCCTATTGCTTGAGCCGCATCTTCAACAACAAACAGATGATGTTTATTGGCAATTGACATAATCTCCTTCATCCGTGCACTTTGACCGTAAAGGTGAACGGGAATTATTGCTTTTGTTTTTAATGTAATTTTTTCTTCAATCTTATCAGGATCAATATTAAAAGTGACCGGATCGCAATCAACAAAAACAGGAATCGCATTTAAACGCGCAACAACTCCCGCCGTTGCAAAAAATGAATAAGTTGGAACGATAACTTCATCACCCGGTTGAATATTAAGAGCCATAAGAGCAAGCAATAGAGCGTCTGTCCCGGAGGAAACGCCGATCGCTTTTTTGCAACCGAGATATTGACAAATTTCTTCTTCTAATTTTGCTACGTCGGGACCCATTATAAAATATTGCGAATCGACTACCCGCTGAATAGCTTCATCAATTTCTTTTTTAAGTGACAGGTATTGTGGCTTTAAGTCTAACAATGGAACTTTCATTACACCTCCGTAACGGAATTATTTTCTAGTTTATATTTTTTGTTCGATCTGCCACAGAATGCAAATCCATCTTTATCAAAAATTAATTTTTGTCCGGCTTCGCTAAGCCATCCAATTTGTTTAGCAGGATTGCCGACAACGAGCGCATAATCCGGAACATCTTTTGTAACTACGGCACCGGCACCGATGAAAGCAAATTTACCGATTGTGTGTCCGCAAAGAATTGTAGCGTTGGCACCGAGTGATGCCCCTTCCTTCACCAGAGTTTTGATATAATATTTTGAACCGACTTGCGGATACTTGCTTCTCGGATCAATTATGTTCGTAAAAACCATAGAGGGACCGCAGAACACAAAATCTTCTAATACCACACCTTCGTAAACGGAGACATTGTTTTGAATCTTGACTGAATTTCCGATGCTAACATTTGAACCGACATTTACATTTTGCCCGAGTACACAATTCTTTCCGATTCTCGCGCCGGATTGAACGTGGGTGAAGTGCCATATCTTGGTGCCTTCGCCAATCTCAACATTTTCATCAACATAGGCAGATTCATGTTTGAAATAATTCATTGGCTCATCTCAACTTATTGAGTAATGGATGAATTAGATTTTTATTTTCTTTCACTTTCGCAAACCGGATATTGTAAACTGTCTCTATAGAAGGGCTAGCATCATTAATTCCTAATCCCCTCCCCTCAAAGATTTCTTGATAAACTTTTGTGTGAAGATCGGTAAAGCCGTCTGTAAACTCGATCTCTTTCCCATCAACTTTTATAGAACGATGAATAGATTTACCTATAGCCTTATTTTCTTTTGGCAGATCATTCTCGTCTATTGATAAAAACCAACTTACATCTGCGTCCCGTAATTCCAATGATCCAGCCATTCTATTTTTATCTGAAAGATGAAGCTCACTATTTTCTACATATCCAAAGAGCCAGATTAAAAGATCGAATAGATGTATTCCGATATTGGTTGCTATGCCTCCGCTCTTTTCTTCTTCACCCTTCCATGAGTAATGATACCAATTACCTCGCGAGGTTATATACGTTAACTCAACTTTATGTTTTTTGACGGACATAATGTTCAAACTTTCTTTAAGCGAAAGTAAAGAAGGATGATTCCTTAACTGCATTACTGTAAATACTCTCTTACCGGTTTTTGCTTCCAGTTCTTGGAGTATATCTAAATTTTGTGGAGATAGTACAAGAGGTTTTTCACAGATAGCATCCGCACCAAGATTTAGTGCTAATCGAATTTGAGAATCATGTAAATAGTTCGGAGAACAGACCGTAAGATAATCGACTTTAGAATTTGAATGGAGCGCGAGTTTTGTAAGATGCCTTTCGAATCGTTCATATTCAGTAAAATATTCTGCATGCGGGAAAAAATGATCGAGCACACCAACAGAATCGTGCGGATCATAGCAGGCGATCAATTCATTGCCGGTTTCCTTAATTGCCTTCAAGTGTCTAGGAGCCACATAACCTGCGACGCCCGTTAAAGCAAATTTTTTCATGTTCACTTAGTAATTGAAATTTTCAGCACAAATTTAGCAAATAGTGTTTGAATAACTATATCGTTTTGGATTAAATTGCATATTGTATACAACTAATACGGAGTTCATGTGAGTATCTCTTCGGAAGTTCAAAAAATTAAAACAGGATTTCATCCGTCATTCTGGGTTGCAAATGGAATGGAGTTGTTTGAACGCTTAGCTTACTACGGTCAAGCAACAATCCTAAGCATTTTTCTTCGTGATCATCTTAAATTCAGTGAAGTTGAAGCCGGACAATTATCTTCCATCTTTGGCGGATTGATTTACTTACTTCCAATTTTTGCCGGAGCGCTTGCAGATAAGTTTGGTTTTAGAAAAGCATTTTCATTTGCATTCTTGGTTCTTGCAATTGGTTACTTCTTAATTGGTTCGACCGGAATGCAGTTGTTTTCAGACTTTTATTCCAACTTTAGCCTTTATTGGCTACTGACAATTATTTTAATTTTTACTGCAATAGGCGGTTCATTTATCAAGCCAAGTGTTTTGGGAACTGTCGGTCTCACCTCAACACAAGAGACAAGATCACTTGGTTTTGCAATATATTACTGGTTAGTCAATATTGGAGCGGCACTCGGTCCACTTTTAGCATTTTTTGTACGTGACAGTTTTGGAATTCAATTTGTTTATATCGTATCGGCAATTAGTTGCGCTCTAATGTTTGTTACAACGAGATTCTTTTTCAAAGAACCTCCGGCTAAACTCGATGAGAAAAAGCAAGATTTTAAAATGGTTTTTACAAATCTATTTAAGGTACTGGCTAACTTTAGGTTCATCGTATTTCTACTAATATTTGGTTTTTACTGGGTATTATTTTGGCAGTTCTTTATAATCGTTCCATTTTACATCACGGATTACATCTCTAGTGCAGCCCCAATTGAATTAATTATTTCTATCGGTGCCTGGACAATCATTATCTTCCAAATACCTGTGAATAGATGGACAAAGAAAATTCCAACACGTACAGCAATAGTAATTGGATTTGTTTTAGCAACACTAGCATGGCTAATGTGGTATTTTGTTCTTCCTCTCACGCAAGGAGTATTACTAAATCCTTGGGGTGAGTTCGAGTTTTCAATTAGTCTTTTAGTAATAGGGTTAGGAATATTTATTTTTTCGATTGGAGAACAGATACAAGCCCCACGTTTTTATGAATACGTGGCAGATCTCGCTCCAGAAGGTCAGGCAGCACTATTTCAAGGATATGCTTTTCTTCCGATCGCTATCGCATGGGGATTTGGAGGAACTTTAGGCGGATGGTTATATCATACATTTGCAACAGAAGCCCATACACCCAGTTTGGTTTTCTTATCTTTATTTATAATCGGAGTAGTAGCAACGGTGCTTATGTTAATCTATAACTGGTGGATGAAAAGATCAAATTAAGGAGGCTTCTAATTACATGGTGATGCCTATGGCAAAACTATTTTTTTATTTTAGAGAACGCTGAAAAACACAGACCCGCCCGCCATGTCTGCGGCAGATAAACCGGGCGGGCAGGTAAAGCAAATTTCTGCTGATCATTTTTGTTGTTTTGAGAAGTCCCTTTAATAAATCACCTTATTCTAATTTAGATATAATGAGAAATAACGGAGAACGATTTGAGTAGTGTAAAAGAATACTATGATAAGATTGGTTGGAAAAAAGAGAAGGGTAAATATGTTGATGCTCTAACATTTACGTCGGATAAAGGCGCAAAATACAGAAGAGCAGGCAATGACAAACTCCGCGAAATGATCGGAGAATCGGAAATGCTTTTAGATGTAGCCTGCGGGGCTATGCCGTTCACTTCGAAAGCCATTAAACATATTTGTATGGATTTTAGCATTACCGCAGTTCAAGAAGCGAAGCTGAATAAACCTGAGGGACTCTTTGTATTAGGTGATATAACGAATCTTCCATTAAAGGATAACTCTGTTACCGATACCATTTCCTTACATACTATCTATCATGTAAATAAAGAGTTGCAGCAACGGGCAATTGAAGAGATTCGAAGAGTATCTAAGAATAAATGTTATATAATTTATAATGCAGGTAAACATGCAACGCTGGTAAATATTCTCACTCTCCCTCTGCAATTATGGAATTGGTCTGAAAAGAGAATTAATCCAACCAGCAAAAGAAAACTTTATTTCTATGCGCATGATTACTCTTGGCTTGAACGATTCGGGAAACTTGAAACTTACCGGCTGCTGAATGAAGGCGGAATAAAATTATACAGCATATTTTTAGGAATGATATCAAAGATCGAGAAGTATTTCCCTAAACTTGCTTACTACCCATTGTTAATAATTGATAAGAATAACCAGTTGTGTGAATTAAAATAAAAGTTGATTAATAACGGACAAAAGTAATTTTACAATATTCCATCTGCGAAAATCATAAGGAATCCGTTTAATCCGTGTTCTATTTTTCAATCAAAAAATTACTTTTGTTACAGTTTGTTATTAATTCACACAACGGGTAAGAATAATAAATAATTGGATCTAAAATGTCTGTAGAACTTCTATCAAGAATTCAATTCGCTTTTACGATCGCATTCCATTATATCTATCCCCCGTTAAGCATAGGATTAGGTGTAGCGTTAGTTATCATGGAAGGTCTCTACTTAAAAACTAAGAATCCAATCTTCCAGCAGATGACAAAATTTTGGGTTAGAATATTTGCCTTAACATTTGCATTAGGAGTTGCAACCGGAATTGTGATGGAATTCGAGTTTGGAACAAACTGGGCTACATATTCCAGATTTGTAGGAGATGTATTTGGAAGCGCTTTAGCAGCCGAAGGAATTTTCGCATTCTTTCTTGAATCCGGTTTTCTTGCAGTCCTCGTATTTGGATGGAACAAAGTTTCCCCGCGGATGCATTTCTTCTCGACCATTATGGTTTCGCTTGGTTCAATGATGAGTGCTGTATGGATTGTTGTTGCCAACTCTTGGATGCAAACTCCCGCAGGCTATCATATTGTTGGAAAAGGATTAAATGCCCGCGCCGAAATTACCGACTTCTGGCAAATGCTCTTCAATCCATCTTCAGTCGAAAGACTTTCGCATGTTTTATCCGGAGCCTGGCTCTCAGGTGCATTCCTAATTCTAAGTGTTTCAGCATACTATCTATTGAAGAAAAAGCATACTGATTTTGCATTAAGATCTTTCAAAATTGGTTTGAGCATAGCGGTTTTCGCTTCATTTTTTCAATTGATATCGGGACACAAAAGCGCTGTTGGTGTTAGTAAGTATCAGCCGGCAAAATTAGCAGCATACGAAGCTCATTTCGATTCCAATAAAGTTGCCGACATGTATCTCTTTGGCTGGGTAAATGAAAAAAATCAAAAAGTAAATTTTGGTATTGCCATTCCAAAATTCCTGAGCTTTCTAATTCACAATGATTTTGATACTCCCGTAAAAGGATTAAATGCATTTAAGAAGGATGAAATTCCTCCGGTGAATTTTGTCTTTCAAACTTATCATTTGATGGTAGCGATAGGATTTAGTTTGATTGGATTGAGTTTGCTTGGTTTATTTTATTTATGGCGTGGTTCTCTCTTTCAAAAAAAATGGTTGCTACGACTTTTTGTTCTATCAGTTTTTCTTCCACAGGCTGCAAATCAATTAGGATGGTTCTCTGCAGAAGTCGGCAGGCAACCATGGATTGTTTACGGATTATTAAGAACTTCAGATGGACTTTCAAAAGCTGTTGTAGCAGATCAAGTTATTTTCTCATTAATACTTTTTACACTTATATATGCTCTATTGCTTGTACTGTTCATTTACCTTCTCAATGAAAAGATTCAACATGGTCCGGCTGAATCGGATTTAACTCCTTCCGAATATGAAAAGCAAAAATTAATTTTCTCCAATAACCGAAAGTGAAAAAATGGAATTCAATTTTGATTTGAATAGCATCTGGTTTCTACTGATTGGCGTTCTTCTAACCGGTTACGCAATATTAGACGGATTCGATTTAGGTGTTGGAGCTTTACATTTGTTTACGAAGGGCGATACAAATAGAAGAATATTGATAAATTCTATAGGTCCTGTTTGGGACGGGAATGAAGTGTGGTTAGTTACAGGGGGCGGTGCGTTATTTGCGGCATTTCCGCACGTGTATGCAACGGTATTCTCGGGTTTCTATAGCGCGTTTATGATTCTCCTATTTGTATTAATTTTTAGAGCCGTTGCAATCGAATTCCGAAGTAAGCAGCCAATGCAGTGGTGGAGAACAGCATGGGACACCGCATTCTCATTATCAAGCATTCTAATTGCATTTTTGATGGGTGTTGCAATCGGAAATATCATCACCGGTATTCCCGTTGGAAGTGATAAAGAATTTGCCGGAAAATTTATGGATTTGATTAATCCATTCACTGTTATGGTTGGAATAACGACTGTGGCGTTATTCATGATGCACGGTGCAATTTACTTAATGATGAAAACCGAAGGTGAATTGCAGACGGTTGTTAGAGGCTGGACGAACAATACAATTATCTTTTTCGCGATCTGTTATATCTCAACCACAATGGCTACTTTAATTTATTTTCCTGAGATGGTGCAACCCTTCAAGTCTCATCCATGGTTATTTACTCTTGCTCTTCTGAATATGCTCGCAATTGCAAATATCCCTCGTGAGATACATCTTGGCAAAGAGTTCAAGGCGTTTCTTTCATCGTGCGCAAGTATTGCAGCATTGTTAGCATTATTTGCTGTGGGATTGTACCCAAATATTGTAAAGTCAACAATAGATCCCGCGTATCATCTGACAGTTTATAATGCATCCTCATCTCAACAAACATTGAATATTATACTGATCATTGCATTGATAGGCGTGCCTTTCGTTCTTACTTATACGGTAAGCATCTATTGGATTTTTAGAGGAAAGGTTAAAATAGATTCGATGAGTTATTGATAGATTTCTGGTGAAAACATTGGCGGCAAATTTTTTCCACTGCTAAAAAATCAATACCGACGATTTTTTTCATCTAGATTTTTTACTCAACTCAACCCGGTTTAATCCGTTCAGCGCCGCAACACGATACGCTTCTGCCATTGTAGGATAATTAAATGTACTGTTAATAAAGTACATCAAACTATTCCCCTCTCCTTTCCTGGACATAACCGCTTGTCCGATGTGAATGATCTCGGAAGCTTCATAACCAAAGCAATGTATTCCAAGAATTTTGAAAGTCTCTCGATGAAAAAGTATTTTTAACATGCCGACAGTTCTTCCGGTTATTTGTGCTCTAGCAAGATGGCGGAAGAAAGAATGACCAACTTCGTATGGAATTTTCTGTTCGGTTAATTCTCGTTCATTCAATCCCACTGAACTTATCTCGGGTATTGTATAGATGCCTGTAGGAATATCCTCGGTCTTTAAAGTTGTGCGTTCACCAAGTATTAAATGTCTTGCTGCAAATCTTCCTTGATCATAGGCTGCGCTGGCAAGACTTGGATAGCCAATCACATCTCCCACGGCAAGAATATTTGGAACTGAGGATTGATAAAATTCATTTACCGGAATTGATCCACGAGAATCTGTTTTAATTCCTAGTTCTTCCAAACCAATGTTTTGAGAATTTCCGGTTCTTCCCTGTGCCCATAATAGATAGTCACTTCTAATCTGTTTGTTGGACTTCAAGTAAATGGTAACTCCGTTATCATCGGCTACAACTTTTTCGTATTCTTCACTGTGTCTTATTAAAACTCCATTCTCTCTGAGATGATAAGCAAGGGCGTCAATAATTTCATCGTCAAGAAAGGATAATAGTTGGTTACGCGTGTTAATCAAATTCACTTTTACGCTTAATCCTCTGAAGATAGAAGCGTATTCGCAGCCAATTACTCCCGCGCCGTAAATTGTTAGCGTCTTGGGATTATCCTGAATTTTTAGTAGTGTATCGCTGTCTACAATCCGGGGATGAGAGAAATCAACGTCTGGCGGATGATAGGGTCTTGACCCGGTTGCAATTATAAACGAATCCGCGTGATAAGTTTTTTTCAATCCGCTCGATTCAGTCACTTCTATCGATTGCGAATTCAGAAACCGCGCTCTTCCAATTAGTAGATCTACATTATTTCTTGTATAAAAACCATGACGCAATTCAACTTGCCTATCAATCACCGAAACGGTTCGTTTTAACAATTCCTGGTAAGAAGTGCCTTCAAATTTGTTACTGTCATATAAAATTTGGCTTGCATGTCTAAGAGCTTTGCTAGGAATGGTGCCTTTGTGAGTGTTGCTGCCTCCAACGACTGAAAATTCCTCGCAGACAGCAACTTTCTTTCCTTCTTTTGCGCATGTCATGGCGGCACCTTCACCGCCGGGACCGCTTCCAATTATTATTACATCGTATTTATTATCCATATTTCAAATTCCAATTAGATTTTTTTAGACAGCCATTGAGTAATGTCATCAACAAACGAATCTCAACTCACCAACAGATGCATCATATTTAATGATGGATTTGATAAGCGTTTCCAACTTAGTCGAATTTCAATATAATAGAATCCCGTTCGCGAGAAGAGAGTTCATCAGATTTGTTGGTGGTTTTAAAAAGATCGAACACATTATTTACATTATTGGATTTCATCGAAGGAAATTCGCCTTTACCCAAATTGCCGGGTTCGGTCGAGAGTGACGAATCTTTCAATTCTTTAGAAAGAGTCTCTGTTTTCGAATCTAAGCTTGAAATACCAAGGGCTTGTTTGAGAAGATCAATTATCTCTTCCCTCAGATCTTGCACCTTTGCCGCCTCCGGTGGATTTGGCGCGGTAAGATTCTGCTGAATAGTTGGGCTTCTATCCTCTGCAATTTTTTTTACGTTTGTCATCTCCTCATATTTCGAATCATCTTCATCAATTTCAGCTATTTTTTTTGGTATAGATTCAACCGGCATTTTTTGTTGAATAGTTCCTTCCTCAACAAAGGAATCGTCAAAAGCAAAGATAGCATCGGCAAATATTTTATCGTTTTGACTTTGAGCTTCGTTCGCTTTTAAATCAAAACTGTAAACTTCTGCAAAATTAGCCTCGACTTCTTTTTTAGTTAAGGAAGTCAAACCAACTTGCTGAATCTTAAAACGGAATCTTTGCGGATCCAATTCGAAACGGAGATGACGCAAATCTTTAATTGCAAAGATTGGATCGAAATAAATAAGCTCAATCCTTCCGTTGATTTTAATGAAGTAGCCGTATTTAGTCGAATACGCGTCAAGATTGTTCACGTTTGTCAGCAAACGGTAGATAATCAAGTTCTTGGGAGAAGGATCTTTGATATAAGTACATACATCGAAGTAGCTTATCTGCTGCGGAGTCTTAATCTTCTCGTTCTTGTATATTATTTTAAAACTTTCGTTGAAATTGAACGTGTTTTTTGAATAGATCAAAACATCGTTCTTCCGCAGATCTAATGTTTCAAGTAGCATTGCCTTCCTATAAAGATATTATTGTTAAGCCCACCTAATTAAGCCCAGCTCGAATTGATTAATTAACATCGGATGTTTCGGTAAAAGTCGCAGAGTAAATCCAAACTGTCCTGTGTCTTTACAATTAATCTCACCCCGGTAAATATATTTTGTTGATTTAGATTTTTTAACGATGTGCGACATATTTACAAAAGATTTTGTTCCATCAATTTTATCGTCAACCCTGCCATAGTAAATCTGAACGTCAACATCATCGGGTGTAAGATTACCGAGTTCAATTTCTGCTAGTATCGGATATTTCAGCCCAACCTTAAGATCACCATTCTTCTCCTCTTCTGAGATGCTGAGAAATCTAACATTGTCCCAATTTTCATACAACCGGCTTTTCCAGCTCGAGAATTCTTTCCCTTTTGCCCAATTATTTTTCATTAATGTCATTCGTTTTTCGCGTGAAGCAAAGTAAAATTTCTTTGAATACTGCTCCACCATTCTGTGAGAATTATAAACCGGTCCTAATTTTTTCATCGAACTTTTCATCATAGATATCCAGCCACGAGGAAGTTTATCTTCTCCTCTGCCATAAAACAATGGCACCAATTCTTTCTCAATCCCCTCATAAATTAATCTAGATTCAACTTCATCCTGATAATCAAGATTATCATATTCTTCCGCGTTTCCAATTCTCCAACCTACATCGGGAGTAAAAGCCTCATCCCACCATCCGTCCATAACACTTAAGTTCAATCCGCCGTTGGCAATAACCTTCATACCCGAAGTTCCACTAGCTTCTAAAGGTCTTCTCGGGTTGTTTAACCAAACGTCACAACCTTCAACCATGTAACGGGCTATGTTCATATCATAGTTTTCAATGAAAACAATTTTTTTCCGAAGATGCGGTTCTTTAGAAAGAGCAATAATTTCTTGAATAATCTTCTTGCCCTCGTCATCTTTGGGATGGGCTTTACCTGCAACAATAAGTTGAACCGGATAATCCGGATTACTTAAAATGCTGGCAAGACGTTCAACATCATTCGCAATTAAAGTAGCTCGTTTATAAGTGGCAAATCTGCGCGCAAATCCTATTGTGAGCGCCTCCACGTTGAGAACTTCTTTCGCGAAAGATAGTTCCGATTTTGATCCGCCCCGCTCAATAATCTGTTTTATCAGTCTATTTCTAGTAAACGCTACTAATCTCTCTCTTCTCCTCTCATGAGTGCGCCAAAGTTCCTCGTCAGGAACTTCATCAATCTGTTTCCACGATTCGGGGTCGGCTGGGTTTTGCATGAATTTTTCACCGAGATATCGATACAATAATTCATGCATATCATTGGAAAGATGAGAGCGTGTATGTACTCCATTGGTTATATAGTCTATCGGTATTTCATCGAAAGGAATATCTACAAATCCATCTTTCCACATTTTTTTTGAAACTTTTCCGTGCAATTTGCTTACACCGTTTACAAAACCGGCCATGTTCATTGCAAGATGTGCCATATTATAGTTAGCAACTGGTTTTCCCTTTAGAATGGTTCCTAACGAATAAAAAATTTTATCATTGATCTGCAATTCATTACGGTAATAATTGCCAAAATATTTTTCTACAAGATCATTCGGGAAGATATCTATTCCTGCCGGGACCGGCGTATGAGTTGTAAAAACATTTGAGTAAAAATTAATATCTTTCGCTTCGGCAAAACTTAAACCGTGTTTTTTGATAAGGGAACTAATTCTCTCCAGCGAAAGAAAAGCAGAGTGCCCCTCGTTCATGTGACAAACCAGTGGATCTATTTTCATCGCGTGAAGGGCTCGAATTCCTCCAATACCAAGAACAATTTCCTGTTGAATTCTAGTTTCGACATTGCCGCCGTATAGCGAACGTGTAATTTTTCTGTCTTCCTCGGAATTTTCCGGAACATTTGTATCTAATAAAAAAAGCGGAACACGCCCCACCTGGATCTTCCAAATTTGCACTATAACCTGCCGACCGGGAAAATCCATCTCAATTTTCAAAGGAGCATTATCAAAATTGGTAACCAGAGTCATCGGCTGATTAAAGAAGTCGGTTAATTCATAACGCTCTTGCTGCCAACCGTCATTGGTTAAATATTGTTGGAAGTACCCTTCCTTGTAACAGAGTCCTACCGCCACAAGAGGTAAACCAAGATCGCTTGCTGATTTTAGATGATCACCAGCCAATACACCCAAACCGCCGGAATATACTTGAAGACATTCTGTCAATCCAAATTCAGCAGAAAAATAGGCAATAAATTTGTCGCCATCGAGAGAATAGTTTTTCTGATACCAACTTTTCTCTTCCATATAAACAGTCAACTGAACATAAACACGGTTCATATGAGAAATAAAGCTATCATCGGTGGCAACTTCATTCAGTCTATCTTGACTTATCTTTCCTAACATGAGAACAGGATTATGGTGAGTTTCCTCCCACAATTTTCGATCCAGCCTTCTAAACAACTCGATTGCATCATGATTCCAACTCCAATACAAGTTGTATACAATTTCGCGTAACGTTTCTAGCTTCTCCGGAAGAGAAGGAACGACATTAAATCTGCCGATGAAATTTACCATTTACTTCTCCGATGTTGATGTAATTGCTTTTATAAAACAAAGTTAATGATTTTTTTGTTTGATAAAAATAATTAATGTAGTTGAGAGAATCGGGAACAAATGTTTTTTCACTAAAGAATAGAAGCCCTATTTTGCGAAGGAGGCAAAGACTAATTAAAGATACAAAAGAGTCAACCAATCAACCTTTATCAAAAAGTACCTTTTAAGTTCGATGTTGTACGATAATTTACCACAAAATAAATTATATTTTGGCGTTGCACCAGTTGTAGTTTTATTCCCTTTTTTAAAGAATGCTTTTAATTCGGCTGCAACTGTATCAAGTCCCGGCACTTTATCATTATTTCGCTGAAGGGCGGCTTAAATCTCAAGAACTTCCACCATTGAATCGTTGCCGGCGGCATAAAGTGTAACTTCAACAGCCGAAGTCAACTCGCTAAGAAGATTGCCAATCGGGACAAGTTCTTTTGTTAATTGAGAGTCTTTCATAAATTCATCTTTATCAAAAACAGAAGGAAGAATTACCGGATGTAACACAGCGGCATTATACGCCTTATTCAGAAACGGCAGCATAACATTCCCGACTTTTAAGTATTCATTTTTTTTCGGGAGAGCGTGATAACAAAACCGAGATCGCCTTTTAGCCCGCTAAGTTTTGCCATAATGGAAGTTTTTAATTCCGGATGCTATAATTACAGCGGCAATCCTGCTGCTTTCAAAACCATCTTAGAAATCGCCACAATTTTATTAACTAATTCTCCCCTCTCTTTTTCTTTCTGAATTACTAAATCGACCTGCTTTATCAGATTCGGCAAATTAGAAACATCGGCAACGGTAACATTATTCAAATCTTTTAACGGGTCGAACGCACCAATTATAATCTGTTTTTTTAATTGACTAATCAGAATCTCAAGATCAATTTTCGCGATATCGTCAATATTGTGGGATTCAAGTTGGGCCAAGCATTTTTCCAACTGAGAGTAAATTTCCTGTATTTTCATTTTTGTCCTCCGCCTTTTGAAAGTTTATCAATATCTTTCATTATTGATCCAATGTTATCAAAGATAGACGTAATTTTTTCCTTTTGCAGACCAACCGAAAAAAGTATTTGATTCACAAAGAGTTCGTCTGCTTTTTCTAATTGAATATATTCGTTCAGTTTAGTTTGTGCAGCAAGAATTACCGCGTACGCATCACGCATCTCACGGTGTTTTTGTTTCAGCTCCGATAATAATGCCATCAACTGTTTTATTTGGGTCTGATCCCCCTCAAGGACGGTTTGTAATGCTGATATAAGTTCATCAAGTATTGCACTGATGTCTGCGTCACTCTTTTTAAGCTGTAGCTCTGCTTTTTTTTTGAATAAATTTATCTGCTTAAATGTCTCAGCCTTCATAAGCAATTCTGCGGAATTGATATGCGATTGGACATAACTTTCTATTACATCAAAATATTTTTTCTGCGTTTCCTGATAAGACGCAATAGTTTTAAGCTCTTCCTCGGAAAGGGTCTTTACGGCTAAAGGTGTACCGCAGCCACTAAGAAATAAGGCTATAATTAAAACCGAATAAAGAAAGATTTTCTTCGACATTTTTTCTCCTTTTCTTGAGTTATTTTGAAACTAGTTATAAAGCACTGTAAAGGAAAATTACTATGTACGTTTAACTGTTAAGATTGACAATTCACTATCAATGCCTCGAGCCGGAGAACCATTACTTCCGGATGGCTTGGTACTAATTCTTGGACCGGTACCCCTCAACTGAACAAATTTGCTTAGTAGATCAAACCAAAACGGCGCACCTAGTGAAATCATAAGAGCAGTAATTAAGAATCCCCAAAAACTTTTTTGCCATGGTAAACTATGCCCCGCAACGTAAAATATTTTTGGAAACAGTCCCGCTTCTCTTTTTCCAATGACAATAAGAGAATCTTCGTTCCCGTGTATTTTTTGTATTTTGCTTATAGTTATAAAGTCGGATTGAGTCGAATCATTAAATATTCCTATATAATTATGATATAATTTTTTATTAACCGCTATGCACGCCTTTAAGGAATCGCTATTCAACTTAATAGCGTTTTGCCCGAGTGAATCAATCGTCTTATTCAATATTAATATTTTATTTAAGACTTCTTGTTTTACAAACGCCGAGACACTCACTTCGAGGCTGTCCGTCTTTACCAGAGAAGTGAAATCCCATCCAAGTCCAAGTATAACATTTGCTTGTTTCAAATCGGTCTTTACATAATTTAATGTGCTGTCCAATAAAGCCTGACTGTTAACCGAGTCCCCGTTTTCATTCACAGTCCGATTGAACTTCAGAGAATCTTTTGCCATGCCCGTTCCGATAGAGATTAATTGTGCTCGCGCCGTTTTATCTTTGGCAAGATTTTTAACAATATCGAATGTATTAACGTTAAAAACCATAGAAAGAATAAATCCTATTGCCAAAACAATCCATTGCGATTGCCTTTTGTACCAACCGGTTGCTCTGTCCATTGTATCGTTAAACCATCTTTCAATTTCAGTACGAAATTTCTCCAGATCATCTTTTGCATCATCAAGGAATGACTTTATCAGCTTTATTGTTTCGCTTTCTAACGGAGTGCTTGACGAACTATTGTCTATTCTAAAAGTCTCCAACCCCTTTTTAATTTGAGCAAGAGGCTCTGCAGATTCTTTATCGCAGAGACTTTTAAGTATATCAGATAAAATTTTTGAAAAATTTGCGGGGGATATGTAAGAAGGTCTCCGATTCAAATAATTTCCGCTGTTCATATATTTTATAAGGGCATGCCCGTTGAAAGCATCCAGGAGTTTATTCTTTAAGGGACTATTTAATTGGTCATCGGTTAACATTCTCTTTATTGCCTTCTCGAGTTTCTTAGAGCGCAATCCAAGAACAGATGCAATCAATTCATTTATTGTGGATGCAAGAAAGCTGTAAAGACAAAATATGAGTGTTAATCCAATAAAAACATCAAGCGCTACGCTGTTCATAATGATTACTCCTTCTAATCTTTGTTAATAAATACACTGCTAATGCCAGTCATTATACTTCAGCCCTACCATTGCAACTGCTTTATTCAAAACCATTTGCTGAATAAAGATGTTCTCCAACCAGATAGAAATTTTGTTCCAGTATCAGGTTCCGAGAACTCCAATAATTGATTTTAAGCATTCACTCCAACTCCATTTGCCATAACCGGTAGTTTAATCAACTCCCAATTATCTTCGGCTATTTGATCTTTGAAACATTGCGTTCTGTAAATTGTTCTTTGGAGAATTGGGTTTGAATGATACTTAAGCCATTGATGGCGGACATCTACATAAGTAGTAATCCATTTTTTTTCATCTCCCCCTTTTGCCGGGGGATATTCACCGAATCTCTTTCTTAATAATTGCGGTATGCTTCCCGAATGAATATAGCTGTCGTAAATTACAAGCATGCTTAAAGGCAGAATAAAACCGTTCTTCGTAAAAAATTCTTCTGCGGGTTTATAATAGGCAAGATCGAAAAATTCATCCTGCGTCGAACGCATAATTTTGTCCTCTTTAGCCGCAGTTCGTAAGAGATTCTTAAATGATTTGTTATCTACTAACGATTGCTTGCCGATTTTATCAATGAACCGGGAGAATGACTCTGCAAATGAACCGTTGTTTCGAATATACATCTCTATAAGTTTTGCAAGGTTTCCCTGTTCGGTAGTTTGACTGCGTCCGTAAGTAATTTGTCTTGAGCCATCCTTACCATCGGCAAGAATTGTAATCTGGCTGTATTTGCCATCGGGAGTGCCGGTTTCAAATACATTTATTACACGCTCAATGAGCTTCTTTATTTCTTCAGTTATCATCACGCCTCCGTTAAATTATTTTTTGAAATGTGCATTTTCTCAATAGTGTAATCTTATTCATCTTCAGAACCGAAATTAATTAAGGACAATTCTAAAAATTATCGAATGGAAATATTTAATCCCGCCAAAGGCTGGACAAAGAAAACGCAAAGTCCGCAGATAATATTGATATTTTTATGGCATAGCCATGCCTATGGCAGAACCGCTCTTAATATTGATTTTCATCCGTGATATACCCGCATGAGGCATAAACCATTATTAGATGGAAATCCTTTTTATTACTTGCTGTTTTAATTGAGTATGGGATAGAACTGGAGAATGAAAGTCTACAGCTTCATAAATAAAAATAAATTATTATTCCTTTCCCCTAACCCGATTACAGGATGGGGTGGCTCTTGAGTACTAAATATTAAAACTACAATAGAGTGGTGGATGTTTAGTTAGAACATAAAAAAAATAATATTTCACATCAAGAAAATTCTTCCGGTTATCCATAATCTTTCCTTTTACCAGCATATCTCTTCTTGGAATGGGGACTCTACTTCGGAATAACTCTATTTTATGTAAATTTAGTGTACAGAATGAAGACTGAGGTCAAAATAGAAGAGATCCCTTTCGAAGAGGCGGAATATTGTGTTTTCGACTTCGAAACAACCGGTATGTCGGGACGGCATGATAAAGTAATTGAAATCGGTATGGTGAAAATAATTAAGGGTAAAATCACCGATACTTTTTCTTCCTTTATCAATCCAGGCCGGTCGGTCCCCTACTTTATAACACAGATAACCGGAATTACAAATGCGGATGTAGCGGATGCCCCCTTTTTCGACGAGGTTTTTCAACGTATGAAAGAGTTCATGGGGGATGCGGTTTTAATAGCTCACAATTTAAGCTTCGACCACTCTTTTTTGAAAAATGAATGTGTAAACGCAGAGATTGCTCTTCCGCAAAATGCGGCTCTCTGCACTCTTCGCATCGCACGTAAAATTTACCCGCAATTTCCAAGCAAATCTCTGGGAAATCTTACAAAGTCGCTCAAGATTCGTCATAGAAATGTTCACCGCGGCTTGGGTGATTCGATGGCAACGGCTAAAATTTTATTGCGAATGTTTTCTACTTTACGCAAAGAACACAATATTGATACCATTAGTGACTTGATCAGTTTTCAAAATCATCCCGTATCTTCAAAACCGTTCCAAATTATAAAAAAGAAATTGCTTGATGATTTTTCGAAAATTCCGGATGAACCGGGAGTATATTTTTATAAGAATACAAAAGACGAAGTTTTGTATATCGGCAAGGCGAAGTCGTTAAAAGAAAGGTTGAACAATTATTTTTCTAATAACGCTATCCGCAAGGCTAAAGATGTTGTTAGAAAATCCTCCCGACTTGAATTCCGAAAAACAAATAGTGAGTTGACGGCTCTTATAGCTGAAGCTGAGTTAATAAAGCTCCACAATCCTAAATTGAATAAGATGCTTAAGAAATATCCCCGCAGTTATTTTCTGCGAATAACCTCAACGGATGATTTTCCCATTGCAGATGTCTCCTCACGTTTCGATTTTGACGGTAATGATTATTACGGTCCCTATTCTAACCGGGATACTGCGAACGCACTGAAAGATGTAGTAGATAAGACTTTCCAACTTCGCGAGTGCAATAATAAAGAATTTAACAAATCCCGGCGATGTTATTTGGCAGATATTGAACGGTGCCTTGCCCCATGCACAGAAAAGGAGATAAAAAATAGATACAACGCTGAACTTTCTAATGTGCACGATTTTTTATCCGGTCACAATCAGTCTGCTGTGGATCGGCTTCTCAATAGGATGAAGGAACTGAGCGCACTTCAAAAATATGAAGAAGCCGGACAGATTCGTGATGTTGTTCACTCAATTCTGAATCAAATTAACAAATCTTCAATCCTTGCCGAACCAATTAACAAGGCAAATGTTCTGATTGAAGTCTCAGGTCCTCTTAAAAATGATTATCTACTGCTGATTGATGGAAGAATCATTTTTCAAGATTGTTTTATTGATGAGAAGGGGCAGTTTGAGAATGCGCTGGAAGATTACTTTGGTGAAACAATTAATTCGAGTAAGAATATTTCGGATAAGGATTTGGAAAAATTAAGGATTGGATTAAGCTGGTTGGTGAAGAATCGGGGGAAGATAAAAGTTCACTATCTAAAAGAATACAGTTCAGCTGAAGAAGTTTCAACTAATTTTATTTTTATTAAGAAGTAGAGAAACTTTTCAGAGAAAAGAATTTCCGGTTTAACTAATGGGCGGTTCTGCCATAGGTATGGCTATGCCATAAAAATATCAATATTCTCTGCGGACTTTGCGTTTTCTCTGTCCCGCCTATATTTGTGCCTATGGCAGAACCGCTCTAATTCAATACAAAGCGGAGTATAATAAATCTTGCGAGATATGCGGTGACAAAGATGAGCATAGAGTATAAGGCGAGACTTTTGATGGATTTTTTTGTAATGATCAAGGTAGAACGGAATCCGCGCCATCCGCATTCTTTGCACCGGTAAATTTTGAAGATTGTTGCAAGACGGATAGTTTGTTCAAACAGATTACGCGCTCTTGAGCGGTGCAGTGATCCGGTTTTTTTGCAATCCGGACATTTACTGAATTGCGGATTCCGGTAAATAAGTACTTTTGAAGTAACCATATGTTTGAACTAACCCAAATACTATTAGAATAATATCAATTATTCCTGAGTAATTCCCTGTATTTATTTTGATCGCGGAGGATCTGATACGATATCAAAAATTGTTTATCGAACTTAAGTGATTCTCTTATCCTTCCTTCTCTACCGTCGGTTCTGGCTGAAAGTTCTTCTCTGATTTCACAGAGAACGTCTCCCTTAAACTTTTCGAGTTCCAATGTATTATTGGCATTAATTTCGGATTTAGCTTTCACTAGCTGATCAATGAAGTTTTTATCAACGTTTTCTTCCAGACCGGTCGTTATCAACTGGCTGATTAAATGTTCCGATTTAGAGACAAAATCGAATTTCTGATTCTTAAGATAAGTAGTGAACTCTCTGAATAGATTTTCCGGGTCGGATTTTTTCCAATCCTTCTTGGGATTATTGTTGAAATAATTTGTAGCAAATCTGAAGAACATTCCTTCTGCAAGAAGTGTTTGCACAAAATATGAATTGGATAAATTCTTAACTGTAGAATCCGGCATTATACCGCCTCCGGAAAGAACCGTCCTCAAACCGTCCGTTTTAAATTCCTTTGCTCTTATAGATGAGTTATGGTCAAAAACCTTATTTTTCTCCGAGTAGTTTACTCTTTGAATTGATCTGCCGCTCGGTGTAAAATATCTTGCCGTTGTTATTTTTAGGGATGTGTTGAATGAAAGGGGTAGCACTGTTTGTACCAGTCCCTTTCCGAATGAGTTTGTTCCAACAATAATGCCTCTATCGTGATCTTGAATAGCCCCTGCAACTATTTCTGATGCTGAGGCGGTTCCCTCATCAATCAGCACAATCATATTTGCATCACTTAATATCGGCTCTTCCAGGGCTAAATAATTTTTAAAATTCAGACTGTCTCTTCCCCTAATGGAAACTATTGATAGACCCTTCCTTAAAAATTTTTCTGAGACATTAATTGCCGCATCCAATAAGCCTCCGGGATTGCCGCGTAAATCAAGCACAACAGATTTAATTTCTTTCTGTGATTTTAAGTCTAACAATGATTTTTTTATCTCTTCTCCGGCAGTACGGGAAAAGCCGCTCAGTTTTATGTAAGCGTTATTGCTTTCCTCAGGAATAAATGCATAATAGGAAACATTTTTTACTTCAATTTCTTCACGGATCAAATTGAAGGTGATTAGTTCGCTGGTAGCTTCTCTCTTAACCACGACTTTTACAATTGAACCGGGGTCGCCTTTTAGGAGTTCACTCAAACTGTCAACATTTTCTTTTGATACGGCGGTATTATTGACTTTTGTTATTATGTCACCAATTCTCATCCCCTGCCGTTGAGCAGAGAAACCTTCGATCAAGTCTACAATGGTTACATCGTCATTTCGAACCCCAACAGAAGCACCAATGCCGCCATACTTACCTTTGGTAATTATGTCAATATCTTTCTGTTGATACTCGTCAATAAAATTAGTGTACGGGTCTAACGAATTCAGCATTCCGTTTATTCCGGCAAGCATAAACTCTTCCGGATTTAATGGTTCAACGTAATTCAAAGCAACTTCTTTATAAACGCGTCCAAAAATATCTATGCTTTTATTTATTTCAAGATAAATATCGTTATCCCTGGTTATAAATCCGGAGAAGAGTATAATTGTGACCAAAGATAGAATAGTCATTTTACGAAGTTTCATCTGTCGTCCTTCTATCTCTCTATTTTTTTAATTTCTTGAAGAATGAAGTCGTGGATTTCCTCTTTAGAAAGCCGACCGCTTATTGTTCTGAATCTTTTTTCTTTTTCGGAAAGATAGAGATAACCTTTTCTAACCCTCTCGTAGAAATCCATTTGGGAAAGTTCTATCCTGTCAAGTTCCATTTTTTTTACTTGCGATTTTCTCTTAACAACCTCGTCAATCGGGATATCCAAAAAGAAAGTTATATCCGGTACAGCCTTCCCGATTACAAAGCGTTGTAGTTCCTCAACAAATTCAAGCGGTATTTTTCTTCCGAAGGATTGATACGCGATTGAAGAATCATGAAACCGGTCGGAAATTACATAGTAATTATTCTTGAGGGCTGGGAGTATCACCTGATTTACAAGCTGCGATCTGCTTCCGGAAAATAGAATCAATTCTGTTTCGATTGACATTTCGGAATTTTTTTTATCGAGTAAAATATCGCGAATCTTCTCAGAGATTGGTGTGCCGCCCGGCTCACGGATGATTTTTACTTTTTTATCATTATCTAACAAATATTTTTCCAGCAGTTGTACCTGCGTAGATTTACCGCAAAAGTCTAATCCTTCAAATGTAATGAACATGTTGGCTACTGTTTAATTATGTATTCGAGTTTATTAGGAATTGTACTTACGTGTGTTGTAAAAACCGGAACTACAATTACCGGTTCAATTGTTCCGCTCTCCTCGCGCAGAGCCGACCAGAAGTCAACGTAAACTTTTATACTGTCGTTGGTCAATCTACCAAGTTTGTTTATTCCGCCGCGAAGAACCACATCTATTTTACCGGGGTAAAGTATAAGCTCTTTTGATGCCGGTACGTTGCGTGTCTCAACCATTATATTTTCGAAAGTCTTGTCAACAATTTTCTGGACTTCAAACTCAATTGTGCAAGTTTTTAATACCATGGTTATCCCTTCCAGCGGTTCTATTTGAAGATCAATCTTAACATTATCTGAGACATTTAAAATCTCTTTGTATTCCGTTCTAATAGAATCGATTCCTTTCAGAATTGTTGAGGGACCAAAAATCTCGACTGTTTCCGGCTTGATTTTAACATCCGATGAGGGTCCGTATCCAGGCTTAAATTCCAGCTTAAAATTTTTGATCAGATTAACTCTTTTCGATGCAATTCTTTCAACATCATATTCTATTTGAGAGGGTGTTATCTCCAACACTTGAATTGCTGTTGTAAGCCATGCATTCGCTTTGAGCAGATCATTCATATCATTTTTACGGTGCCCAATTCTACTATGAATGGAAATATCAAAATCTACTTCGGGACCCCAAATCAGTTTTGCCAGATCCCATCCCCTTCCTTTCACCTGAAGTTCAACCTCATTAATTGACGCATTACTTACAGTGATATTCACCGGCATGTCGGTAAACTTAATAGGCACTTTTACAGTAGTTACAAAAACTGCCGATAACGACACCGAGATCCAAAGGGCAATCGAAAAGAATAATATGACTGAGATGGTAATAATCTTTTTCTTCATACCGAAATATAAAAAAAGAGGTTGTCTCAAAAGTAATGTTTTATAATAGAATAGCCCACGGATGAAGCAGATAAAACTGATTTTCGCAGATTATTTAATTGAATAATTACTTTTGAGACAACCTCTTGTTAATAAAGACTTTCAATAAAACTTTATCTGATCTGTTTGAAATATTCACGTAACTCATCCCTATTAGCGCGGGAAATTTGCCTCCCTTTAATCGGAAAATTTTCAAAGGACCGAGCGAGATGTCGGAGTTCGTGAACATTTAATTCATCAAGTGCTTCGGCGGATGGAATTTCGCCCGGTAAAGAAACTTTGGCTTTACTGATCGATGACATCTCTTTAGCGGCTTCCATTCGTAGAATGTCTAACCTTGAATCTGTTTCCTGCTTTTTACTTTGCTCTACCGGTTTAGGTTCTTTTCGGGCAGGTTCACTTTCCTCTTCACTCTCATCAGCAAAAAGATCTTCGTTTTCAGATTCTTCTTTTTCTCTCACAACCTCTGCTACGGTTTTAGCTCCGGGTGTTTTCACTTTTTTAGGAGTGTCCGCCTCCTTAGCTGCAACCTTCAAGGAGGGGAAATATATTATCTCTTCAAGTTGATCATCCGGGCGGGGAATAACATGAGCGGAGACCAATTGACCTACACGCTGGGCGGCAGCGGCTCCGGCATCAACTGCAAATTTAACCGCAGCAACTTCACCAATGATTTTTACCGTAACCAATGCGGCAGTAATTTTTTCTTTGCTGACTAATTTTACATTAGCAGCTTTCACCATTGCATCGGCAGCTTCTATAGCCCCAATCAAGCCTTTAGTTTCAATAAGTCCCAGTGCTAATTGCATCTTTATTTAGCGCGTTTAGGAAGTATTAATTCAACATCGGTATGTGGACGTGGAATGACGTGAACTGAAACCAGTTCTCCAACTCTTTGAGCAGCGGCGGCACCGGCATCTGTAGCAGCTTTTACTGCTCCAACATCACCGCGTACCATTACTGTTACATAACCGCCACCAATTGTTTCTTTTCCAATCAGTTCAACTTTTGCGGCTTTAACCATTGCATCAGCAGCTTCAACAGCGCCAACTAATCCTTTGGTTTCAATCATTCCAAGTGCATCAAGTGTCATAGATTTGCTCCCATTTTTGGTTTTATCAATGAGTCAAAATAATTTATATCGTTAAAAATGTCAATTTAATATTGTATTTATTGACGGGCTTGCTCATTTTTTATTCTGTTCAAATAATCTTCAAGTATTACAGCGGCTGCGTTTTTGTCAAGTAAAGATTTATCCCGCCTCTTCTTTTTTGAACTAACCGACTGAATTATACGCTCCAGAGCAATCGAAGAAGAATATCTTTCGTCAACCAATTCTATCTGCAGAGAAGTCCTTTTTTCTATCTCAGCTTTGAATTTTAGAACTGCCTTTGAACTAGTTGACTCGGAACCACTCTCTTTTAAGGGATAACCTAGAATTATTTTTACTACGGAGAACTCAGTAATTACTTTAGATAATTCGATCCAAAAATTTTTATCGTTTGGAACAGTAGCCAACGGATATCCGAACATATTCAATGGATCGGTTACGGCAAATCCAATTCTCTTTTCACCATAATCGATTGCGAGTATTCTCTCTTCCTTCAAAATGCTTCCACTAAAAAATTTATTGTGTGTCTGTATCAAATCGTTCGACAGAATAGATTCCCCTGTTCTTTTTCAAGCGATCTATCAATTTGTTCAGATGTTCTAAATCTTTAACAAATACTGTAATCGTTCCTTTAAAAAGTGAATCTCCGGTTGTGATGTTCACCGATTTGATATTTGTGTTTTGATATGTTGTAATACTGTTTGATATATCTTTAAGAATTCCAGGTACGTCGTCTCCACGGATAGTAAGTCCCGCAACAAAGAATGCACCGTTATTTTTTGGCCAGGTTACGGGTACTAGCCGGTCCGAGTTTGTCTTGACCATATTAATTAAATTTTTGCAATCCTTCCGGTGAATTTTAATTCCTTCACCAATTGTTATGTAACCAATTACGTGATCACCGGGAATAGGATTACAACACTTTGCATAGGTATATGCAAATCCCTTATGATCACCCTCAATTACAACTTCGCCGGCATTACCCCGTGCGATATCAATAAATTTTTCAAACTGAACTTCCGTTACCGCCTTCTCTTCCGTCTCTTTAGTAGGATTTAATATTTCATCAAGATTTATTTTTGATTCGGCAATAGCTTTAAAAAAATGACGGTTGTTTTCGAATTTAAGTTTGCGAACTAATTTTAGCAGATCATCGGAATTGAAGGAGAGTTTAAGTTTTTTGATTTTACGTTCCCAAATCTCCTTACCCGTATCAAGAACTTTTTCTTCCTCTTTATTAAGGAATTTCCGGATGTTATTTTTTGCTTTGTGTGTCTGAACAAATTGAAGCCAGCTTTTATTTGGGTGCTGATTCTTCGAGGTGATAATTTCAACCTGATCACCGCTATGAATAACGGTATCGAGCGGAACAATCTTTCCGTTAACTTTAGCACCTATACATTTGTAGCCAACATTGCTATGTATCTCGAAAGCAAAATCAACAGGCGTAGAATTTAAAGGCAACCGTCTTAAATCTCCCTTTGGAGTAAAAATATAAATTTCATCTTGATAGAGATTGAGTTTAAAACTGGCAAGAATCTCCTTTGTTGCTTCATCCTTCGAGGAATGTTCAAATACATCACGGATCCAATTCACCCATTCCTCAAGATCTTTATCATTAGTTGATGTATTATCCTTGTATTTCCAATGGGCGGCAACACCTTTTTCAGCAATCTCGTGCATCTTTCTAGTTCGTATCTGCACTTCAATCAGCTTGCCTTCCGGACCGATTACTGTTGTATGAATTGACTGATAGTTATTCTTTTTGGGGATGGAAATAAAATCTTTGAAGCGATCAGGGATCGGTTTATATAATTGATTGATTATACCGAGAACATAATAGCACTCATTTGCATCGTTGCTCTCTAAAATAATTCTTATCGCAAGTAAATCGTAAATATCTTCGAATGGTCTATTCTGAATTATCATTTTACGGTAAACACTGTACAAATGTTTAGGTCTGCCGCCAACTTCGTATTTCAATTCGTGTTCATCTAATTTATCAAGAATCGGTTTGGAAAATTTATTAATGAAAACTTCCCGTTCCTTGCGAGTATTTTTAATTTTTTTTGCGATGTCCTCATAAGCTTCTTTATTCAAATATTTGAATGCGAGATCTTCGAGTTCCCATTTCAATATTCCAAGACCGAAGCGGTGTGCGAACGGGGCATAAATTTCTAAAGTTTCTTTCGCTATTCTTCTCTGTTTCTGAGGATGAACAAATTCAAGTGTTCTCATATTGTGAAGACGGTCGGCAAACTTTACAAGTATTACACGAACATCTTTGACCATGGAGAGTAAAAGCTTTCGATAGTTTTCAGCCTGGGTAATTTCTTGTCCCTTAAACACACCACCGATTTTAGTTACACCATCAACTATCTCTGAGATTTCTTTACTAAATTCTTTTGTTATAAAGCTGAGATCTATATCACTATCCTCAACAACATCATGTAGCAGAGCGCTGACAACGGAAATATCATCAAGAGGAATCTCACGAGCTACAATCATAGCCACTTCGTAAGGATGATTAAAATATGGTTCACCGGAAGCACGAAAATCATTCTTGTGAGATTCATAGCTCAGATGGAATGCTTTTTTAATGAGCGCTTCGTTCACTGCCGGGAGATTAGTTCTGCAAATCTTAAGCAGATCTTCCAGCATCCTCTGGTGTTTTATACTTATTGTGATTTCCATATTTCTTATCTAAACAAAAAATTCATAATCAGCAAACCAGAATTTTTCTCATTGATAGACAATAAAATTCCGAATGATCAACAGCAGCTATAGTGTTCCAAAAGTACGATCTCCCGCATCTCCAAGACCGGGCAAAATATAACCCACAGAATTAAGTTGTCTATCAAGCGCCGCCGTATATACCGAAACATCTGGATGTTCATCCTGCATCTTTTGAATTCCTTCCGGTGCGGCGATTAAACAGGCGAGCACACATTTAATTGCGCCTTTTTGTTTTAACGAGTTGAATGATGCAACCGCGCTGCCTCCGGTTGCCAGCATTGGATCCAATACAATAGTAATAGATTCATCCAGTTTCTTTGGTGTCTTATAATAGTAATCCACGGGTTCTAATGTTTTTTCATCTCTCTGCAAGCCAATATGCCCCACCTTTGCATCCGGAATAATTTCAAGGAATGAGCTAACCAAACTTAGACCGGCTCGTAATACGGGGACAAGGATTATTTGCCTGGAAAGTTTGAATCCCCTTGTGGTTTCAAGTGGAGTTTCCACCTCAATTTCAGTAAGACCAAAAGATTTACTAATTTCAACAGCTAAAGAAAAGGATACACGATTAAGCGCAGCTCGAAATTCTGCCTGCATAGTATTCTTATCACGGAGAATTGTTACATCTCTTTTAACGAGCGGATTTTCAACTAAAATTAAATTTTTCATTTAAGCTCTCTTTCAATTTTTCTACCCAGGACGGATAGAAGATTTACAAATGGCGATAGTGGCGGCGAATAATTGTAGTTAACCGATGCAAGTTCGGTCGCTTTTATTTTGTTATGAATGAATGATGATATCAAATCACCGTAACCGACAGTTTCAGTTCCACCAAGAAAATTTGCTCCGAGAATCTGCTTTGTATTTTTATCATAAACTATTTTACCAAAAACTTGTTCTGATTTTGGCATTACCTTAACGAGATTTGGCAGAATTGTATTTACAGATGAAAAATTGTAACCATACATTTTAGCCTCAATTGAATTTAATCCAACAGAGACAAGGGCTTTCCCAAACATTTTAACCGCAATATTATTTACAACCGGTAGAAATGTTGAATGCCCGCCCGCGGCATTCTCCCCCGCAATATGTCCGGTCTGATGTGCGATAGTCGCTAGTGGAAGATAATTTGGTTTTCCTGTAATGCGGTTCACAATTTCGATACAATCACCAGCAGCAAAAATGTTAGGATCGGAAGTGCGAAGCTTCTGATCAACCTTAACTCCACCAAAATTTCCAATACTCAGTCTGGATGAAACAGCCAGATTATTATTTGGCTCGAATCCAATGACGAGCAGAACCATATCATATTCCAGTACTCTTCCATCTAATTTAATACTTACAAATTTTTGTTCATCATGATTATACTTGACGTCGGCAATATTTCCATAAAATTCAACACCATTTTGTTTTAATAGATCGGCTACTAAATACCGCGTTTCCTCTTCAACACCGGGCATAGGTAATTTTTCTTTTTCCACTATTGTAATCGAATATCCGAGTGTTTTAAGAGCATCGGCTGTTTCGAGACTGATGTAACCAGCACCGATAATTAATATATCTTTTACATTATTTTTTTCTAGATAGGATTTTATAGAGATTAGATCAGCAACCGATTTGAGTGTAAATACATTGGATAAATTCTTAGGGAGCGCTGGAATAGATTTGGCTGTTGAGCCAGTGCAAATGATTAACTTATCGTACTCTTGCTCAAATTTATGACCGCTCTTCTGATTCTTTACAGAAACTATTTTTTTTGATCGATCAATTTTTTCGACCAGATGAGAGGTTAAAATTTTTACACCTTTCTCCTTCTCGAATGATTCTGCGTTGAAGAAAACAACCTCTTCGTAATTCTTAATTTCCCCGGAAAGTAGATAGGGCAATTCGCAAGTGCCGGTAGATATAAAATCTCCCGCTTCAATCATAAGCACATTAGCATCCGGTGCGGTGCGCTTAGCTTTTGCGGCTGCTGCCGGACCGGCGGCATTACCTCCAATGACAATTATATTTTTACGGTTTGCTAACGGGTACAATTCGTCCACACCAAATCTGTTGGGCTAAATATAATTAATTTAGAATTGAGAGGAGAACTGAGCTCTTACTTATCTTTGAAGGAAAGCGTCATCGGCACGCCTTCGAATCCAAAGTGCCTACGTATCATCTTTTCAAGAAAGCGTTTGTAATGTTCCGGTATGTTGCGGGGGTCATTGGAAAAAAACATGAAGATTGGATAGTGATCGCCAACCTGAGTTATATATTTTATCTTCACTTCTTTTCCTGTAGGAGATGATGGCGGCGGTGAATTTTCGATCTCTGGAAGAAGCGTTTCATTGAGTATGCTGGTTGGAACTTTCTTCTTACGCTCTTCGTTGACTTTTTTTGATACTTCTATCAACTTGAAAATTCTTTGTTTGGTTAGTGCCGAGACATAAACTATCGGCACATAATCGATAGAGCCTAATTTTCGTTGTATAGCATCTGAATATTGTTTTGCCGTGTTGGTTTCCTTCTCAATCAGATCCCATTTATTGACCGCAAGTATCAATCCTTTTCTGCGACGAACTGCCTCATCAATAATTTTCTGGTCTTGATTCTCGATACCAAGGTTTGAATCGAGCAAAAGAATTGCGACATCGCAACTCCACAATGCTTTATATGTACGAACGTTCGAAAAGAATTCGATATTTTCTTTCACTTTTGATTTTTTACGGAGACCCGCGGTATCCACCAGAACAATTTCTTCACCATAATATTTAAGGACAGAATCTATACTGTCTCTTGTTGTTCCGGGAATGTTTGTTACTATAGTCCGGTCATAACCAAGAAGTGCATTCACAATTGAAGATTTACCAACATTCGGTTTACCAATGATTGCGAGTCGTAACCGGACTTCTTCATCAAGATCATCGGCGAAAGAAAGTTTCTCCATTAGATCATCTAAAAGATCGCCGAGATTTCTTCCGTTCAACGCAGAAACATCGAAAACGTTTTTATGTCCAAACGAATAAAATTCAGCAGCATTAACTGTAAAACTTGGGGAATCGCATTTATTCACAAGAAGGTAACTAAGTTTATTTGCGCGACGCAAAAGTTCAGAGACCTCTTTATCCGCCGGAGTTAAACCAATTCTGCCATCAACAACAAAAAGGATCGCATCGCATTCATCCATTGCAATCTCAATCTGTTCGCGAATCGCAACCTCAAACAGATCTTCAGAGTTTGGTACGTAGCCGCCGGTATCAATTACACGGAAATATTTTCCGTTCCAGTCAACATCTCCGTAAATTCTATCACGTGTAACGCCGCTAACATCATCAACAATAGCAGTTGTGCTCTTTGTAAGACGATTGAATAAGGTGGATTTACCAACATTCGGTCTTCCAATAATTAAAACTAAAGGTGTGCTCATTTCGGTTTGTTGATCCTAAAATCTATACTTCAAATTTATCTGGGGGTAATATACGGTAATATATCCTAAGTCTCGCCTTTCCATAACAGCATTTAGCACTAAATTCTTATTATATGAATTTGCCGTCCATGCGGCGTCCAGTGCACTTACAATGTGATTAAATATTGCAACCAGTACCGCTTTAGATGCTATGTTATAATATTGATCTGCCTGATAAAACAGCGAGGTATACTCTGTGAATTGCGGAACGAGAGGATCTCCGAAGGCAAAAGGACGATTTACGTCGTCGCCAAATTGCTTCCAGCCTACATTAAACTGCTGGTACTTTCCTATTAATTCATAATATTGCTGCGAACCGCGCGGCGGTAAATTGTGTGAATAATAACTACCCGGCACATTCGGCAAAGTAGAACTGAAACTGACAGCCGATTCTAATCTATTTAACCAATACCAGTCTACACTTCCATCCGGCTTAATTACTTTTCCTTTATACTCATCAACATTAAGTGAGGGATTCAATTTGCCGGCATTTGCAAGAGTCCAATTAGCATATCTGTAAACCGACCATCCGTTTTCAGAGTTAGCATAATTCTGGAAAAGAAGAGTTTGATCATCTCCCTTTTTATCATAAATCAATCCTAAAGTAATAGCCGCCGCTTCAACTACTATGAATGCGGCAGATTTTATGTAACTCTCTGAGTAGAATTCTCCCGTTCCCGGAAGCAGAGCAGACAATCCGGCTGCCAGCAGAACAGATTTCTTTTTCTCATTAGTATTATCGGGAGAGATACTAATTATTTTTTCAGATTTATTGAAGGCAATCTTAGAATCTATGGCGAGTGTGCCGCTCATAAATTTATTAACCGGTTCATTTCCTTTTAACCGATTTTCATCATTGAACCCTTGTGCATGTATAGCTGACAATTGGCAGCCGATAACAATAAAGAAAAATATCTTTTTCATCAGTCCATCCTAAATTTAGAAACTAAAGTCGAACAAAATTCCACCGTAGAAACTCCACTCTTTTCCATACGAAATTTGCTCTCCTAAAATTTTTCTTGAAAATCTGTCGAAGGAATAAGCAGCGTTAAAAAAGATACTTGTCGGAAATAGATAAAACGAATTCATCTTGATTCGTATCTCCGCACCGGCGCCCTTCTTAAAATCGCTAAGTGAAGGGAAATCACCCGACCATGCGTTGCCGTAATCTCCATAGACCGAGAGATAAACTTTATCAACGTAAATGTGCCCGAGTCGAGTATCAATTTCTTTGAATAGCGGAAACCGGTAAGTTAAGTTGATCCATCCCAGTTCGTTTCCACTGATGGAATAAAAGGGATAGCTTTTCATTCCTATTAATCCGCCAAGATAAAAATCAAAAAAATCGGGTACAGTTAGACCAAGTATTGTTCCGGCGCGAAACTGAGCAGTAAGCGTATGATCACTTCCGAGTGTAATAAATTCTTTCCAGTTCAGTTCAAGCCGATGAAAATTAAAATCATTATACAATGGTTTTAGAATTCCATCTACAACAGTAAAATTATTTTCATTATTGAACCGGTTGAATTCATAATCGTATTTTAGTTCAACTTTTCTGCCAACCGGATTTATATCGGAATCAACTGTAGGTATAATTTTGTCGTGATTGAATTTGAGTTGAACACTTCTACCGATATAATATTTATCATTCGTAGCCGGGTAAAGAGTGTTTCCGCTTTCCGGTAGAATAAAACTGCTGAGAGTTGATGTATATTGGCTGAATGTGAAACGTGCCTCAATCTTGTTCCCCTCGCTAAATATTTTATGACGCGCGACTATATCGAATTCAAAAAGGTTGTATGTAACATCGGCGGGAATTTTGTAATCAATTCTTGGAGGAATAAATGTTGAATCAACTCCAAAGTCGATATCAATATTTGAGATACGGCTTACACTGTAAAGTTCGAGTCCGATTTCCGGACGAAGACCTAATTTATATATAAGCGGCAATTTATCTCTGTAATCGAACTGAAGGAATAGATCTCTCTCCATCCTCCTATTGATTGACGCGCTTCCAAAGATGGAAAAACGATTTAACACATCACTAGAGCTGACATAAACTCCAGGTTTAATTCTATCGAGGCCCGAACTTGATGTACTGTAATTATCATAACGAACAAAAGGCATAATGCTTACCTTAGAAAAAAAACCGGAATATTTTTCGGGTGTGTAGATTGGCGTTTCGTAATCGTTAAAATTTCTAAGAGCGTTGATATTGAACTTATTTATATCTCCATTCGGTTTTTCGGTATCGAGCGGGGGATTATTTTGCCAAACATATTTTTTTGAAGGATCAACTTTGGCTTGTTCTTCAGTAGTGATTAAAAATATTTTAAACCCCTCTGCTGTGTAACCGGAATAAACAATATCACCGTTCGAGTTAACCGCAGGCATGTAAGCGCCGCCAAGAACATTTGTAAGTTGTTTCTTCTCTCCTTTCCTTAAGTCCAATGAGTAAATATTGAAAATTCCGGATTCGTCGCTTGAGTAGTATAATTTCCCCTTTTTTGTTTGAAACGGATTTCGCTCATCAAATTTAGATGTGGTAATCAATTCATAGCCGGAGCCGTCAACATTTATTCTAGCTATGTCACGGTTTTCGTGATATGAATAATCGAATAAAATAGAAGAATCATCTTGAGAGAATTTTGGATTGAACACCTGCTCACCATTTTCAAAAAATGTTAAGCGCTTGAAATTTTTTCCGTCAATATCAATTGCAGCCAGGTTAACTGTCCCATCATTTTGAATAACGAACACAATCTTTTTACCATCATGTGAAACCGAGGGATTGTTTGCCCGTAAACCGAAAGTTAACCGTCTTTCTTTTTCTTTTACTAGATCATAAATGTAGAGATCATGGATGTTCACCCATTTGGGATTATCATCACTCAATTTCGCATAGATAATTTCATCTGTACCAGAGATGAAACTAACGGTTGACCTAACACCGCCGGTGATTTCCTTTTCTTTCCTGGTCGCTAAATCATAAAGATAAAGTGCTGAGATACTTAAGTAATCAGATGTTTTGTTGGATGTATAAAGAAACTTTGTTCCATCATCGGAGAAAGTTGGATAAAAATTTCCGAAACCTTCTTTACTAATTATCTCGCCGGTAACTTTATTCGATTCAACGGCGGCGCTACGTTTTTTGTAATCTGCTTTTAGGAAAGTACTCCATTCATCATATATCTCATTGCCGTCTTTGCCAAGTACATCCTTAAACGCAGCGTCAATAGTAAAATTTGTAAGAGTGCCGAGTTTATGCGATATCTCTCTGAGTTTCCCTTCACCATACTTCTGAGCGATGTAACGTGTAAGTGCAAAACCGGAATTATAAACTGATTCATTACCCAGACTTGTTTTATCGAATACGCCCATCTGATTCCATGTCAACATTTTATTCTCAAGAGCGTAGCTTCGTAAAATCATATCGCGGTGAGTATCCCAATTATCATAATTGAAATCCTTACGCATATATTGAGCGGTTCCTTCTGCGAACCATGCCGGAACATTTATAGTCGCTATCGGATAAGAACCGATAAAGTTCGGAAAACCGTAAAGAATATCTGGTCTGCGCTTGTCTTCGTAATTAAGAAACTGTAAGTAAAATGCAGGAACAGTTCGACCTATCTTCATAGCGGATTGAATCTGCACCATATGTGTAAACTCATGAGAGATTACGTTGCGTAGCCAATTGTGTGTACCACGAAGATCGAAATCGAGTGACGAAGCCCAGATCTCAATTTTGTTGTCGAAAAAATAAGTTGCACCGTTGGAGTAATCATCAATGTCTTTTATGATAAAGTCCACCACGCCCGGGTCGTATTGATAAAGTGATGTTATTGGTTCCCAAATTTCGTCGGCAATCTTTGCAACTATTTTGGCGGATCGTTCTGCTTCTTCATGATAATGCACACGAACATATTTGCCTTTAATCGTCAGCCAGGTATAATCCGGGTTATAATCGTTGAATTGCGCCAACATGGAAGAAAGAGAGAATACGAACAATATTAAAAATAATTTTCTCATAAGAATATCTATTTGATCACCGCAATCTTAATAATTTTATTCGCTGTTTTACCGCCATCTCCATTAATTGTAACATTGGCATAATAAATACCGCTCTGAATTTTGCTAACATCCCAGACCGTTTCGTTATCAGTTCCGCCGAAAGCACGTGCATTCATCTCCGCAACCAGTTCACCGGATAAATCAAATATCTTAATTGTAACCGAAGCATTCTCGGAGAGATAATAACGGATATTTGTAGAAGTTCCGTAAACAGGATTTGGCCAATTATAACATTTATCGATCGGGAAAAATTCGGTCTGAATCTGAGATGATGATGAAGCGGGTACAAAAGATGAATTTAGCGGATCACCAAATTCTCCACTCCAAAAAGATTTACCTTGAGTTGGCGCGATGTTCCAAACGTAAAGCTGATTTGTCGGATCAAGCATAGCAAGATAAGGTCTAGATGTGGGCAGAGGTCCCATAGTTGGTAAATCTTCTGCAAATAAAATTGGAGTAGTCCCACTTTGCATACCCGTTGTTAATGGGAATGAATTCATTACTTTTCCTGTAATCGGATTGATTGCGTAAATTTTCCCTTTATCGGTAAATGCTATAATTTCCGCAAAGCCATCTCGATTTAAATCAACAGCCAATGGAGTTCCAACAAAATTCTCCCCGTTAGAAATTGTGAATGGAAAATTTATTGCCATTATTCCGTTATAGTTATACGCTTCCAAAGAATTGCCATTACAGAGAAGTATATAATTTTGGCCATCGTTAAAAAGATCGGCAATTGCAAAAGAATTTATCTGTACCGGTGATTTTATTTCGAATGTCGATTGAATGATTCCCCGTTTTATAGCCATAAATTTATTGTTTGCTTGAAGAATTACAGAGATGTAATTCCCTTGACTATCTGCCGTAAGAATTGATTTCTTAGCAAAATCTACAACTGAAATTTGTAAAGATTTATGATCGATCGGTGCGTAATTCTGATATTCTGTAAATTCATTTTTACTAAGAACCGTGTAGAAAGAGTTCCCTATTCCAAAATTTAATATCGCATTTGATTGTTCTACCATCAAAGATGCACTCGCGTTAAAAACATCTGCCTTCAAGAGTAGATCCAATGAGATCATATATGCTTTGGAGCTGGCTCCCCATACTCCTATTAAAATATTTGGAATACCTCTACTTACATCAACGCCTAAGGCAGTAATCGTTCCGGGACAGTCGAGTGTTTTTAATTTTTCTTCCTGCGCGTTCTTCCAATAGATATTTAGAAGCGTTCCTTTTCCGCCGATTATGTATTCAGTTGAATTGTACTTAAAAACTACCGGCTGTATCTCTGAGAAGTCCGAAATTATTCTTACCAAATTGCCAAGAAGATCGTACTGATTCAGATTAGAATTATCAATTATATAGATATAATTAACGGTCGAAAAACCATTTGAGGTTAATATTTTATTTGATTGAGAAAGATTCAGATTTTTCGAGGAAATAAGTTTGATGTTCCCCTCTCCAAATTTAAGATTGAATGACATCTTATTAGAGATGCCTGAAAAATTATCAATTGTAATCAGACTATTCGCACCGGAGTTTGAATTTGAATTCGGTTTTGAGGCCGGGGAAAAACTATTCTTATAAAACTTTGCGGGATTTCCTTTGTACCAAAAATCTTCTCTGCTTCCATCGCCAATTGAAGTACCAAAAATTGTTGAAAAGGAATGACCGATATCCTGTATTCCGTCCGCCTCTTCGACATCAACACCTTTCATATTCATATCGGCATTAATTGCATTCGCACCCATCTTCTCATTAATTATTTTCTCATCAATGTGCCAAATTACAATTCCGTTTCCCGGAACGGCGGCATCAAATTCATCCACATCAACAACAACGCCGCCCGGAATTGAACCCGGAGCTATATAATACAACCCGCTTGTATCCTTAAAAACTTCCTTTGTAAAAGTTGAATCATTACGCCGGTATGTTATAATTACATTATCCTTCTTAGCATCTTGCTGGCGATTCTCGAGCAAGTAATACTCAGTAGGAGTGATTGGAATTTTTATTAAGGTCGTATCCGAAGGTAAAGAATTAATTCTAGTCGAAAGGTTAACATTACGCTTATCTGTAGAAATAATTTTAGGCGTTTCCCAGCCAAGAAAACTTTTTTCCCACGCTGAAGGCTCCGGTGGGAACATTCCGTAATTGGCATTGAAGCCTTGCGCATCCATTAGTCCGAATCTTCCAATAGCGCTCCTGCCGGTTTCAGAATTAAATAAATCTGGCACACCAAGATGACTCGCAATGTTAGCCACAATTGCACCATTAATTGTAAATTGTTGCAGATAAGTAGTATTATCAATGAGTAGTAGTTCATATGATTCTGTCTCAGGCAATATAATAGTATTCGAAATATTGCCTGTTCTTGTTGGGAATCCGTTAAATTGATTTCCAAAAATTTTCTTTAGCGAGACAGTACCTAAATAAAGTGAGGGTAAATTCCGGTCGATCGAAAAAGTGCCGTCATCAAGTCCATTGCTTACTCCGGCGTGAAAGATTACGAACAAATCGTAATCGGAAAATTTAATGTCGGTAAATTTTTGATCGGCAAATTTCCAAACCTCTTCGGAAAAATTGCCCAGCGGCGTATAATCTTTAGATTCGTATCCGGGTGAGTATTCCCTCATCGTTTTAGAAACTGTTATAACTTCCGGCAATACTTTGTAGGTAATATCTAATTTCCCGCGGGAAACTTTTGTGAAATAGTTCTTTGCAAAGAGAAGATGATCGGAGAAGTAATTCGCGTCATGAGGCAACGGATCCAGAATCGTATCACCATAAGCTTTAGTGTAATGAGAACCGAATTTTCCGGTTCCGGTTGTAGCATCATATCTATCAGATTGAAATTCAACCATTACCGCTAAAATCCGGATAGTACCGGCAGTAATTGATGACTTATTATTCAGAGAGGAATCGTGATTTATCTTTCCAACAATCGATTGGGCAGGTAAACTGCCCAATCCTATAATCAATGCAAGAATTACTCTTTTCATTTTAGATTAGATTCCGCGTGGAAAACCTAAAGACGGCTTTGCAGAGGCACCCCATCCTACCAGCAATGTAAAACGCAAAGTATTGGAGAGCGGATGGTTTTCTGTGCCTTTGAAAACATCTGTGGTGATGTAACTGAAGTCAAATCCAAATAAATCATAGCGAACGCCGGCACCTAGGGTAACAAATTTTCTGTTTCCATGATTAGGGTCTTCATAGAAAAAACCAAGACGCAATGCAAACATAAAGTCTGACGGGATACCATACCAATATTCCATTCCCATTGCTGTATTTATGGTCTTCAATACCTCGGAGAATGGTCTGTCTGTCCAGGAACTAAATATAGCTTTGTAGAATTCAGGACGTTTACCGGAGCTATCTGCAACGCCAATCAATAGTTTATTAAAATCCAATGTGTAGGTAAGAGAGTTGTACTCATCTTGAAAAATCCTTGCTGCAAAACCAACACGAAGACTAGTAGGAATCGGATCTGCCTGGGCTTGCTGCATATAATAGATTTTAGGACCCAGATTACTGAGGTTAATACCAAGACTAAAATTATTTCCTATATCGCCGATGAAAGGAAGATCTAAATGTTCGGGTCTCCACATTGTTGCAACATCAAAGCTGACAGTAGTAGAAACTCCTTCCCCTATTTCTTGTCCGGCACCGGAATCCGAAAGACGGCTGTGTATTAACCTAAAATTGAATCCCAAACCCCAGTCTTTACTCAATTTTGTTGCATATCCTAGTGTTAATGCGGCATCGAAAGAACGAAAAGTTCCTACCGGGTCGGGAGAGTTTTCAAGCGTTCTAACAAATTCACCAAAATTCATATATGTAATGCTTGCAGTTAAACTGCCGTTTAAGTCTTCTATATATTGGTAATAGGTTGCATAGTCATAGAATAGATCAAGATTGAACTGTGGCAGCCAATTACTGTGAGTAAAGCTAAATTCCGAACCGGTTAGGAATGCAATTCCTGCGGGATTCCAAAAAATAGCAGCCGAATTATCTGCCAGACCAGATCCGGATTCTCCAATACCGCCGGCTCTAGAATCGGGCGCAAGAAGAAGAAACGGTACTCCTGCATCGCCTTGTGCTTCAATTCTATTTCCGAACGACATTATCAATGCAAACAAAATTAAAAGCACCGATATATTTTTCATTTTTACAACCTCCAAAAAGTATTTTTCACTACGTTATATTTTATTTAATTATTGCCAATTTCCCAAGTACGCTTTCTTTATTAAGACCGTCTATTGATTCAACTATTAGCTTGTAAAGATAAGTGCCATTGGCTAATTGATTCCCATCGGTGTCGCGTCCATCCCAGTCAACTTTAACAAATTTTCCGGTGATGTTAGATTCTTCAATTTGTTTTATCATCCTTCCAGCTATAGAGTATATTTTTATTTTTGCAATGATTGTACTACTTATATTATGCTGAAAAGTAAAAGTCGTGTTTGTAGAAAATGGATTTGGATAATTAACTACATCGCGCAGAACAATTCCGTTATCAGCCGAGACAACCGTGAATGATGCTTCCTGAGTTGATAAATTATTGAATACATCCCATGCTTTTATTTTGATCTTATAATCACCGGGAATTTTATCTGTAAATTTATATGTAATAGTGCCCGTTTTTCCACCTGAATTCAAATCACCTACAAAACTGTTAGAAAGATCGATTGCATTTGCCTGATCATCATTAAGAATTGCTTCCAGCTTGTGCCCTATTCCTGTTCCGGTTGTATTTAATCCTGTTTGATCTGATAGTTTTGCTATAAGAGTAAAATTGGGATTCACAAGATAAGAGCTTTCAAAATTAACATTGTCAAAATAGATTGAGATGTCGGGACCTTTACCATCGTTAATAGCTTTGCTGTTAGTTCCGCCAACAATTATTTGATTGGAATAACCAACTCCATCGGCACTGCTATTTGAAATATATGCTACTATCTTTCCATTTTTATTTTCATAAGAGATATCTTTTGGAACAACAAACTCGGATTGAAAATCTCCGTTTGTCACCGTCGCTCTGCCTCTGTAGATTAGTCCTCCCTGAAGTGTAATAGTGTAATCCATCTCTTTAAGTTCTTGAGATCGTTCAGAATCGAATACACTTACAATGGCTTCACCGTTAAATATTTTTTTTGTTCCATCGGTATTTCTGGCCGATCCTTTAATTTTTACATTATCCAAGGCGGCTAACTGAACGGGTGATTTAAGACTCTTCCCGTTTACGGAATCTATCGTTGCTTGGAATTGGGGTTCCGCAAGGCGAAGAGCAGGGTCTCCAAATAGGTGAAACTTCTGATCATTTTCGTAAAAAAGAAATTGTTTGGTTAGGAAATATGCTTTACCAATTCTGACAGGAAGATTATTCGATTCACGCGTAGAAAAAAGATTTGTGTAAAAAGCTTCATTGATTTCGGCATTTGCAGAAGAATAAACAACCCTGGCGGCTGTAAACGCAGCTATAGAGCCTGCATCTTTTTTGTTGTTCATTATTTCGGTGGAGCTTTGAACTGAAGGATCATCATATTTCCCAAAATCGCAAGTTGCCGCGGTTAAAAAGAAATAGTTTGGATTTTTAAGCTGCGGAATTGTAGTAATTTTTTCGAAGACGCTTTCGTGTGCCCAGACACCTGGATTGCCATGACCAACCCAGTTCAGAATTAATGTCCCATTATTAACCGCATTGATTATAGCTTTATTTACTTCGGGCTTTCTTCTTCCGGATCCGGTATAAACAGTAGGATATGCAGCCAAATAAATTTTATTCAGATCAAAATATTGTGGAATTTTAGCGCCTGCTAAATATTCTGATTGATATGTGTGAACCGATCCATCATCATCCCCGGCAGCAGCAGGTCCGTCATCAGCAACAAGTGTAATTTTGTTTCGCCACAATCCCTTTTCCAGACCGGTTTCGTAAGTAATAATTTTATTGACAACCGTTTCTGCCTCTTGAGTTGTTTGAACATTCATCCGACCAATTGTAAGATCAATTTTTTTATCGCTGCCGGAAACACGAGTATAATAATCATCCATAGGGTAGGAAGATATTTCATCAAAAGATTCAGGTGTTTGATAAGAGGGGATGAAATTTTTACCTAACTTTTCACTATTGAGATAATCATAATCTCCGTCACCAAACAACAAAACATAGTAGGGCTTAATCTTCCAGTTATCATAAGCAAATTTAATAAAGTCTCTTATCGCTGTAGGATCCAGCACCCCCCCGGAGAATTCATTCATTATATCATCAACATAAAATACTTGCGTGGATAATTTATTGGGTGATTGACCGGATCTGTAAGCAACATATTGCGCGGCTTGAGTTTTAAAATCGCGCGGAGATATAACAATCATTTCGCTCCCCGCAGTATTGCCCCTAAGGTCTGGAAGAGTAACTTTTACTCCAGAAGCCGGGGTTTTATATGCGGATGAATTAACAGCCAGATACTTTCTCACATTGTTTTTTAGCGCACTGGCTTGAAATCTGAACTGCCCGCCGCTTATTGTTCCATTGCTGATGTTTTTAATATTTGAAAAATCGGTTACATCGAATACCTGGATATTGCTATTTGAAAAATTGCTTAATGTGTAATCGATATTTGCGGTAGTATCTTTTGAAAAGAAAATCAGATTATCAGCTACCGCGGCTAATGTTTTCCGGTATTCTATTTCAAAATAATCGATTGCCAACAACGCATCCAATGAGCCTGAAGTGATTGAAAATTTTAGATTACTCCTTTCCTGAGACAATGTACCGGTATAAGAGCTTTGACCTATATTTTCAATTCCAAATTGAAATTTTACCTTTCCATATATACTCGAGCTGTAAATTTGTGAACCACTCTCATCAATTCGAAACGACACACCCGATTGTGATAAATTTATGATTCTAAATCTGTAGTTAATCGGATTGTTTGGCAAAACCCCGTTCAATGTATTCAGAAAAATTCTGCTGCTGTTTTTAGAAGAATTATCTAATTGATCTCCAATATAATCCCGCCCGGTTTTACCAATGTTAATACTATCTTTATCATAACTCTTAAATGCAAGAGTCGATTGTTGTATTGAAGCATTCGAGATATTCAATGAAGGACTATTAGTTATTCTCTTGCCGTTTGTTGAACCGACATTGAGCCAATAATAATTCTTTTTAGAGTACGGTTGTTTTATTCTAACAATTTTAAGTTGATCTGTGCTGTATTCCCAAAATTCAGTTTGCCGACCGTAAAACAAAATGTAATCACTCGCATCAAAAACTCCATCCTGTTCCCCAACAACTAATATCGCATTCTCAACCGGTCCGTTACTTTTTGAAAATAAAACATCTTCCGGCAAAGAATAACCGCCGTAACCAAATATCCTCAACTTTCTAGGATCGATGCCGCTTACATTTACGCCAAGAGTTTGTAGATACGCTCTGTCTATTTTATAAATCCCCTCTTCAGGAGTTTCAAGCCTGTACCAATCTCCATCCGCGAATGGAGACGATGAAGTTTTTTGAAGAGTAGCCGAGCTTATACCCCAATTTTTTGCCGCATCCCAATTTAGAACTACCGATTCTAACATATCGTCCTTAATAATTTGACGATTTGAACCCGAACTCGAATAGGATATTTTAATTACAATCTTTTTTAAGATTTTAATTGTATTAGAAGTTCCGTCAAATTGAACCGGATAAATTTTCACTGTCTGAACCGGAAGATTTCTTACTAACCCATACTCTCCGAAGGTGACGATCTCCTTTGAAGAATTATCCAGATAGTTAGCTCCCTCAAAAAATCTTTCGACTGTTCCAATAGAATCTTTTTCCAACTGCGGGTTTGGTAAATATTTGCCGTTCATCGATGAGAAAGTTGAATTGATAATTTGAATAGTATTTCCGAATTCGGATGGAACACCAATATTAAAGGCTCTTACTTGAACTTGAGGCAACCCGGCTTTCGAGTAATTTTCTACAAATCCACCAAGCAAGTTTAACTTCACAAATTTTTGTCCCCGCGATGAAATTATAGACGTATCACCGTAGAGCGGGTTATATTCCAAAATGATTGAGTTTTGATCTGAGGAGAGAACCTTGATATCTTGGGCGGAAACGATCAGATTTAAAACAAAAAAGAGAAATAATAAAGAGAATTTAGTTTTCATCGCTAATGAAATATTAGTTATTAAAATATTATGCAAGAATAAGAAACTCAAAAGCGGTAAACAAACTCTCTATAATTTTCTCCGTTATTCTGGTACAAAATTTAGGCAACATACTACTACTTGTCAAGTCATTTAATAATAATCTTCAAATTTGGACTAAATGGTAAGTCAAGGCTGCGATTCAAAAGTTTGCTGAAGAATTATAGACCCAGCGCGTCCCGATTTTTTTTCATAGCATCTAAGCAAAATTGAATATGTTCCTCGAGTGGAATACCAAGTTGCTCGGCTCCATTTGTGATATCATCTCTATTAACCGCTCTAGCAAACGCTTTATCTTTCATTTTTTTTAGAACCGATTTAATTTCTACCTCTTCAACGCTTCTACTTGGTCTGACATAAGCAACCGCGGTAATAAATCCGGCAAGTTCATCGCAGGCAAATAGAGTTTTCCTTAAAAGTGTATCCTGCGGAATATTTGTATAAGCTGCATGAGACATAATCGCGTTTCTAAATTCTTCGTCGAAACCTTTTTCTTTAAGAACTTCGCTTCCTTTGAAAGGATGTTCATCCGCTGTGGGAAATTTTTCGTAATCAAAATCATGGAGTAATGCTACATTCCCCCAGTACAATATATCCTCACCAAATTTTTCTGCGTAAGCTCTAACACATGTCTCAACAGCGTAAGCGTGTTTCAATAAGCTATCGCTCTTTGTATACTCTTGAAGAATTTCCAGACAGTAATTTCTATCTCTCATAAAATCGGCATTCATTTTTACTCCTCCTTATTTAGAATCCGGGTTATACGATGGACAAATAGTCGCTAGCACACAAAGATGGCATTTCGGTCGACGGGCAAAACAAACATTCCTTCCAAGAGTCGCCAACCAATGGGAAGAATTAATCCAATAACTTTCCGGCAATAGTTCTTTAAGAATCGATTCAATTTTTTCAGGGTCGTTTGAGTTTACTAGGCCTAGCAGATTGGAGAGTCTTTTCACGTGAGTATCAACCGCAATTGCAGGAATTCCAAAAGCATTTCCGGCTACTACAGATGCTGTCTTTCTTCCAACTCCCGAAAGTTTTATGAGTGCCTCAAAATCCTTAGGTACCTTGCCGTTATGTCTCTCAATAAGTTGCGCGCAGCAGTTACGAATACTCTTAGCCTTTTGTCTGTAAAATCCGGTAGAGAAAATATCTTTCTCAAGTTGTTCGATCGCAACTTTTAGGTAATCTTCCGGTTTCTTGTATTTCTTAAAAAGATTTTTTGTTACTATGTTTACACGCTCATCTGTGCACTGTGCAGAGAGGATTGTAGAAATAAGCAGTTGAAAAGGTGACGAGTATTCTAAAGCATGGAGAACCGCCGGATATTCTGTACCAAGAAGATCGAAAATTTTTTTTACGTATTTTTTTTTTGAGAGATCACTCATCGGAACGAAATCTCCCGTTCCGAATCAGTAATTTTTCCACAGGTCCATTATTGATGAGGTGACTTTGAATTATCTCCTCAACATCTTCCACTTTAACACCGCCATACCAGATTTGTTCAGGATATACCACTATGCTTGGGCCAATTACGCAAGCATCTAAACAACCTGTTCCATTTACTCTAACTTTTTTGTTAAGTCCCAACTCTTTTATTCTTTTTTTAAAATGATCTCGAATCGCTTCTGAATTTTTATCGGCGCAGCATCCACGCGGATCCTTCGCGTCTCTTTTATTTTCACAAATGAAAATATGTTTTTCGTAACGTCCCATAGATTTTATAATGATTTATGATCATGAAAATAATGAATGCTGTTCAATAAAAGAAAAGGGAAACATTCGATTTCCCTTAGAGTAGCGCGTACGGGGGTCGAACCCGTGATCTCCGCCTTGAGAGGGCGGCGTCCTGGACCACTAGACGAACGCGCCATTTTAATTTCCTTCGAGTGTAAAAATAACTCAATGAATCAAATAAACAAAAAAATAGTCCTAAGTTTACTCAAGAAATTTAGGTTGAACTTCAAACCTGATGTATCACTCTTCCCTATTGTAAATAATGGGAAAAGAAGTACAAGTAACATGGCAAAGGAAATTATTTTTCAACTTACAACCACTTGCACACACAATTTACACTAAGTATGAACTACATATTTCCGCTCAAATTGAATTGTAGACTTCAAAGTAAATCACTTTTTAATTAAAGAAATATAGGATATGAAAAAAAGTAATAAAGACTTTGACATCTTTATTATTATTTTTATATTGAAATGTGAAAATAAATATAAAAATCTTTTTATCCAGATGATGAAAGGACTAAACTCAAAAAGTAATATCTAGAGACATCTGAAAAATTCAGTTAGTTAAATATATTTTTAAGTTTTGCTGATTTTTTGAAAAAAAATGCTGTTATACGTAATAATATGTTCTTTGAAATAGTGTTGTCTGCTTTATTGAGTCGTTGGTTGACTCATGTGA
>CAMTXU010000018.1:0-98285 GCA_947085815.1 uncultured Ignavibacteriota bacterium
CCGATAAAAACTTCACGGGTTTTATATCGCGAATATCTTGTTAAACTGTTGCAATATTTTTTTACTAATTCGGTCATAATTAAATAAATTAATTTAGAGACTCGATGAATCGAGTCTCTACTGATAAACATTTTAAGGAAAAGATAAGTTCTTTGGAAATGTTAATTTTTGGTAAGTTCATATAAAAACGCTTTCACAAATTCGACTGCTGCATTTGGATTTTGGGCAGTAATAATATTTTTATTAACGACAACAGGTAAATCTATGTAATCAATGCCTTCTCTTTCTAATTCAGTTCGGTCATCGGCGTGACATGTAGCCTTAACCGATAGCAATCCTGCTTTTGCTAAAATGATGGGAGCGCTGCAAATTGCGCCTATAGGTTTCTTACTTCCGTTAAATTTTTTGGCTGTCGTATGAACGGTTTTATTATTCCAATAATTCCTCATACCGCCTCCTCCCACAAGAATCAATCCCGAAAAGTTACACTCATGCATGTTATATAACTGGACGTCGCTCTTAACTTTCAATCCGTTAGACCCCGTGCAAAGAAAATTTGCGTCCGAGGCAATAAATATTTTTACACCTGCCCCATTAAGAGCGTTTGTGATTATAAGATATTCTTCCTGGTTGAAATTCTGTGCGGGTATTATTAGTAGAACGCTATTCTTACTCAAAAATAATTCTCATTCTTATTTTGTAAGTAAAATACAAATATTAAGTTAGACGGGCAATTATATGATAGTTTGGTTTGATGAAATAAATTTCTAATTTCGTTTGTCTAAAGGATACATTAAGAAACCCGGACAATAAAACTCAATCAAATGCGGATACCGGAACATAAAATAGATGAGATCAGGAATGCGGCGGATATTATTGACATAATCTCCGCACACGTTCATTTAAAAAAACGGGGTAAAAATTTTATAGGACTTTGCCCGTTTCACCAGGAAAAGACTCCTTCGTTTACAGTAAGCGATGGCAAACAAATTTATCATTGTTTTGGATGCGGTGCCGGAGGCAATGTATTTAAGTTTTTAATGGAGTTTAAAAATATCTCCTTTGTTGAAGCGGTTGAAGAAATAGCGGATCATTTAGGAATCAAAATTGAATTAGAAAATACTCAGTTTGACGGACAGCAGAACGAACTTGAAGTATTGTATGAATTAAACATCATTGCTGCACGCTTTTTCTCGGAGAACCTATTAAAGAGCAATGATGGTGAATTAGCGCGAGAATACTTGAAACGTAGGAATATCAAACCACAGACACAAAAGATCTTTGGAATAGGTTACGCACCGTATGGCTGGGATAATTTTCTGGCTCACGCAAAGGAAAATAAAGTTGATCTTACAAAAGCCAAATTACTCGGTTTGATTGACACTAACGACAAAGGAGAATATTACGATAAGTACCGCGGACGTGTGATCTTTCCAATTTTTTCTCCTAATGGAAGAGTAATTGCTTTTGGCGGACGCGTTTTAGAGAATCAGGAAAAAGCGGCAAAGTATCTCAACTCTCCCGAGTCTCAAGTTTATTCAAAACGCCGGTCTCTTTATGGTTTATTCCATTCGAAAGAAGATATTAGAAAACTTGACCGCGCAATCCTTGTTGAAGGATACATGGATTTGGTTTCTCTTTTTCAAGCGGGAGTTAAAAATGTAGTTGCTTCATCCGGCACTTCTTTAACCGAAGAACAAGTTCAATTACTATCGCGCTTTACAAGGAATATCATAATTTTATTTGATGCCGACCCGGCGGGGCAGAGAGCGTCGTTGCGGAGTATTGAAATTTTGCTCAAGCAGGATTTTGAAGTAAAAGTAATTGCTCTTCCAAAAGGTGAGGATCCGGATTCATACATTATCAAGTATGGAAAAGAAAAATTTGACGAAGAAATCTCGCGCGCAAAAAATTTCTTGGAATATCAGACCGCACAATTTGAAGAGCAGGGATTGTTTGAAGACTCGGCTGATATGACAAAAGCGATTCGTGAATTGGTTAAAACACTGGCGCTAGTGAGTGATGAACTAAAACGGAATCTTTTAATGAAAACGATTGCCAAGCGGTTTAATCTTCGCGAGAAATTGATCGAAACGGAGTTAAATATCTTCCTCAATCAACAGAATGAGAAAAGTGCCCATATTGGCGAGCGGCAGGAACAAAGAACTGTATCGAGGCAATCGGAAGAGCAATTTGCGCTTGCGTCCAAAGCCGAAAACGAAAATCCGTATGAAAAAGAATTAGTTAGACTTCTTTACAGCGGTGATGAAGGAGTAATTTCGCATATACTTGAAAATTTATCTTTGGAAAATTTTTCCAACCATAAACTGAGAAAGCTCGCGGAAATTGTTAACGCAGGCTATAATGAACAACAAATTTCTCCAGCTTACTTAATCGAAAAAATCCAGGACGAAAATTCCCGTGAATTCATTTTTGATTTAACTTTGTCCGATGAAACAATCAGTAAAAAGTGGGATGATTTTTCATTTAACGGAAAAATTGAAAAAGATACTCTTGAACATGCAACTGATACCGTAAGAAATTTTCACCTATACCAGATTGATCAGCAGATAAAACTTAACAACCGGTTCATCGCGGACTCGAAGGATGAACGTCTTCACCTTGAAATGATGAAGAGAAACAAAGAACTTTACGAAGAAAAAAAATCTTTGCTCGAATCAAAATCTAAAAACAATAATGATTAGAAATGAGCTATAATCCTTCGCTTTACGAAATTAATACGCGTGTGTGGCTAAGGCGCTTTGACAAAGGAACGATGAAATCAGCTCTGTCCGATGTTCCTAAAACGTATTGGGATGAGATTGCTCTTAACGGAATTGATTATGTCTGGCTGATGGGAATTTGGAATACGTGCGAAAGTACCGTTGAAAAATATTGTTTTGAAGATGATCTTGTTAAAAGTTATAAGAAAGCATTAAGAGATTGGAAAAAGGAAGATGTAATTGGTTCCCCATTCGCTATTAACAAATACGAACTCAGCTCCGGCATTGCAGATAAACGTTTTCTTCTAAAATTAAAATCCTATTTGAACCGGAAAGGAATAAAACTGATCCTTGATTTTGTGCCGAACCATTTTAGCGCAGATTCGGTTCTGATTAAAACAAATCCCGAAATTTTTCTGGCAGTAGATAAAAAACAACACGATAGCGATACGCATACTTTTTACAAACCAGATGTAACAGAAGAAAAATATTTCGCGCATGGAAGAGATCCATTCTTTCCGGCTTGGCAAGATACGGTACAGGTAAATTTCTTCAGCGAAGATGCAAAAAATTATTTAACTAAGATTTTGATCGATCTAACTGAAGTTTGCGATGGTGTCCGGTGCGATATGGCAATGCTCGCTCTCAATAATGTTTTTCAAAATACATGGGGCGGAATACTTGAAAAAAACGGCTTTGTAAAACCGGTAGTTGAGTTTTGGGAAGAAGCGGTTAAAAAAGTAAAAAGTAGAAGAGCCGACTTTTTATTTATAGCGGAGGCTTACTGGGATTTGGAATGGGATCTTCAGCAGTTGGGATTCGATTACACCTACGATAAGAAACTAACAGACCGGTTAAAATCCGCTTCTCCAATTGAAATAAGAGAGCATCTACAAGCGGATTCAAAGTATCAAAAAAAATCGTTACGATTCATAGAAAATCACGATGAAGAAAGAGCGGTAACAATTTTGGGAAAAGGAAAATCAAAAGCCGCTGCTGTTGTTATTAGTACAATTTTGGGAATGCATTTCTATCACGATGGTCAGTTTGAAGGGAGAAAAACAAAACTTCCTGTACAACTTGGAAGAGAACCGGAAGAAATAGCGAGTGATGAAATAAAAAAATTTTACGTTCGTCTTCTTCAAATTACTAAACACGAAATCTTTAAGCATGGTAATTGGGAATTGCTGACACCTTTATATGCTTGGGAAACTAACGGAACCTTTAAGAACATTCTTGCGTGGGGCTGGAGTTTAAGCGCCGAGAGAAGAATTGTTGTTGTAAATTATTCCGATAAATTATCTACATGCAGACTGAAGTTAGATTTACATGGCTTTCCGGAAGAGTTTATAATAAAAGATTTACTGAATGACCAGACTTATACACGCTCCGCCGAAGAAGTATATCATACCGGACTTTATATAGAACTAAAACCTTATCAATCTCACATCTTTGCATATTAGAACATTCCGCTACACAATCAGACTTAAAATACTCATGGCGATATTTTTCAACATCGACTTGATTTGAAAGACGAATAGTGATGAGTGATATGAAGCCCCCCTGTTTGGAAGGGGGATTTCATATTGTGTCTCAAAACGTAAAAGTTAATCCGAATTTAAATATTTCGTAAGTCAGTGGAGATTCCGTAGAAAAGGGCCAGTTCATATTTGTTTTTTTCAAAGAATAAAAAGCATAGGATAATCCATTCTTCAAAAGAAAATTTACAACAGGGGCGGCATAGGGAGAAGAATCTGCAACCTCACCTATAAAATGATTTAACACTCCGATCGCGCTTTCCTCAATTATAAAACTTCCAATCTGTTTCCAGAATAGATGTCGGGGAAAAATTACAGCGGCTTCATAACCAAAATCCAGCGAAGCGAAAGACGCAACTTCAATTCTTACACCGCCTTCGGAAAGAGTTCCGAATCTAGGAAAATCATGAAAGCGGTTTAGTAGGTCGGTATCGCTTCTGGCGGTTTCAATTGTTAAAGGCGGGTTAGTTAGAATATAAGTCTTAGCCGGATAATCTATCATGTCAAGTTTTGACCAAACAAATCCGCTGCCGAAATAGGGTAAGATTGATATATCATGAAACCGATAGCCGTAACCGCTTCTGTTGGCAAAACCAAATCTCCAAAGGCTAGACTTCATCTCACCGATTGTCTTTGAAGCCGATTTTAAATCTGCGGAAAATTTTGAGCCAAATGAAAATTTATTATGAAATTCAATGACACTATTTGAATAATAAGATTCTTGTGTTGCGTAACCTAATTTGATTTCGGCAATACCTACATTAGTAAATTTACTTACCAATTTATCAAGCTTTGGCGTACCGACTCCGTAATTCATTTCTATGAAAGGCTTGCCGTGAAAATCCCATCCCAACCATTCATAATTTTCCCAACCGTTCCATTCATCATTGCAGCTTTTCTCTGCAGTAGAATCTTTCTCGTTTTGTGCAAATAGATTGATATTGACCAAAAGTATCAATAAGAAACTCAATAAAAATAATTTACGAGACATATTAACTCCTTGCTGAGTATTAAATTTTAAAGATTGTCCTGTGTAGAACATTTATTTCAAAAATAAAGATGCCGAGTCTCGGTTAATCTATCTTAATTCCGCTCCTAAGCTCTAATGCTTTTTTTAGACTTTCAATCAAAACATGTCCCTGGACAGGCTTAGTAATAAATATATCGATGCCTGCGTTATAAGCATTCTCTTTATCTCTCTGATATGCATGGGCAGAAAGACCAACAATTGGTATATTCTGAAATTTGGGATTTTCACGAAGTTCTCTGGTTAATTCGAGACCATCTTTAGAACCGCGCAGAGAGATATCCATGAGGATAATATCAAATGTATTCTCGTTTAGCTTTGCATAGAGCGATTCGGCAGAATCACAGAGATCCAGCACAAATAGCTTTCTTAAAAAAATATTTAAGAATTTCTGATTTTCACAATCATCTTCAACAATCAGCAGCTTCGGTTTTGATTTACCATCTGCCAAGATATGTCCTATTTAAATTTATAATAATTATCATGTATAAAATAGTAATTTATACTAAAAAATGTAAATATCATATTTAAAAATCAATATTCAGCCCAGCTTTTCACTTCAAGATTTAGAGGATCCTTATTAGTAATTGCTTCAGCAAGGCGCATTGCTAACTGGCGGTTTGTGATTAATGGAATTTTATAATCTACTGCTGTCCTTCTTACTAGATAATCATTTGTCAACTCATCCTGTTGAAAATTTTTGGGTATATTAATAACTAAATCAATTTTGTTGGATTTGAGCAAATCCAGGGCATTTGGTTTTTTCCCGCTCGAGGGCCATTCAACTTCTTCTACTTCAATATTATTGGATTTCATAAACTTTGCCGTACCCGGTGTAGCATAAAATTTAATTCCAAGTTTAACTAAATGACGGGTGGGTTCAAGCAGTTCCGATTTCGACTCTATTGTTCCCGAAGAAACCAAAATGGCTCTGATAGGGAAGCGGTAACCAACCGCAGTCAATGCTTTCAAGAAGGCTTCGTCAAAATCTTGACCAATGCAGGCAACTTCTCCCGTTGATGCCATCTCAACACCAGTTGTAGGATCGGCGCCTTCGAGACGGGTGAAAGAAAACTCCGGCGCTTTTACACCAACATAGTTATAGCTGAATATTGAATATTCCCACTTCTCAACTTTTCTACCAACAATTACATTTGATGCAATCTCAATAAAATTTTTCTTCAATGTTTTAGAAACAAATGGAAAACTTCTGGAGGCTCTAAGATTACATTCAATTACTTTCACCCGGTTATCTTTTGCAATGTACTGAATATTAAAAGGACCGTTTATTCTTAGAGACTTTGCGATATCTGCTGAAATTTGTTTAATCTGTCTCATGGTTTCCAAATATGTACGTTGAGCTGGCAGAACCAGAGTCGCGTCTCCGGAGTGTACGCCGGCATTTTCTACATGTTCCGAGATTGCCGAACATACTATTTCTCCATTCTGCGCAACCGCATCAAACTCAAGCTCTTTTGCATTAACCATAAATTTTGAAATTACAACCGGGTGATCCGGCGATACATCAACCGCTTTTTGAAGAAAACGGGTCAGCTCAATATCATCTGTGGCTATTGCCATTGCGGCGCCGCTCAAAACATATGAAGGACGGACCAGAACAGGGTAACCAACTTTGTTCGCAAATTTTAACGCATCTTCTATTTTACTAAGCTTACTCCATTCGGGTTGTTCAATTCCCATGCTGTCCAGCATTGCGGAAAATGTGCTGCGGTTCTCAGCCTGATCAATTGAATCTGGAGACGTACCCAAAATTTTTATTCCGATGTTATGAAGTTTGAGAGCAAGATTATTAGGTGTTTGACCACCCATCGAAACAATTACACCGAGTGGATTTAGTGCGTCATATATTTCCCATATTGTCTCTGTTGTAAGTTCCTCAAAAAATAGTGTGTCGAACTGATCGTAATCGGTACTTACAGTTTCCGGATTACAATTTATCATAACTGTCTTATAGCCCATCTCCCGCAAAGTTTTTCCGGTAATAACACAGCACCAATCGAACTCAACAGAACTGCCAATCCGGTAAGGTCCGGAGCCTAATATGAATATGCTTTTTTTGAGATTGAATTCGAAATCGTGTGATGAACAGTTATAAGTTAGATAAACATAATTTGTCTTAGCGGGATATTCTGCGGCAAGTGTATCTATGTGTTGAATAAAAGGATGAATATTGTACTTCACTCTGAGCAAATAAACATTATGGGCATCTTTACCAATTACGTTAGCAATTTGGCGGTCGGAAAAACCATGCCGTTTTGCCTGCAGCAATAATTCTTTAGAGATTTTTTTCTTCGAATTCGCAATCTCATTTTCAATATTGACTATGTTTTGGATTTTGAAGAGAAACCATTTGTTGATGTGAGTTAATGAGTGAACCCATTCAACTGAATAGCCCTGTTTCAGAGCTTGAACAACTGCAAAAATTCTTTCTTCGGTAGGGTTACGCAAAGCTTCTTCTAGTTCATCGAATTCAACTTTTACTCTGCTCGCGGTCAAACCTTCCACGCCAATATCAAGCATACGCATGGCTTTCTGAATTGCTTCCTCAAATTTTCTTCCGATTGCCATTACTTCGCCAACGGATTTCATAGAAGAGCCAAGCTGCCGTTTTGCTAAACGAAATTTCTTCAAGTCCCAGCGTGGAACTTTAATAACAATATAGTCCATCGCCGGTTCGAAAAACGCTTTTGTCGTTTTGGTAATTGAGTTCGGAAGTTCGTGCAAGCCGTAACCAAGAGCAAGTTTTGCGGCGACGAATGCTAGCGGGTATCCTGTAGCTTTGGAGGCAAGAGCAGAGCTGCGGGAAAGGCGCGCGTTTACTTCAATCACACGGTAATCTTGTGAATAAGGATCGAGCGCATATTGAATGTTACATTCGCCAACAATGCCAAGATGACGAATTGTTTTAATCGCCACCTCGCGAAGCATATGGTATTCGTTATTCGTAAGGGTTTGGCTCGGCGCTACAACAATACTTTCACCTGTGTGAATTCCCATCGGATCAAGATTTTCCATATTGCAGACTGTGATGCAATTATCATATCTGTCGCGTACAACTTCGTATTCAATTTCCTTCCAGCCTTCCAGATACTCTTCAACCAAAATTTGAGAGGAATAGGAAAGAGATTTAGTAGCTAACTTTTTCACTTCATTTTTGTTGCGGCAGATTCCGGAACCTAAACCGCCGAGAGCATAGGCAATTCTGATAATAACCGGGTAACCAATTTTGTGGGCGAATTCAATTGCCTCATCAACAGAAGTTACAGCGTTACTCCGGGGAAATTTAACTTCTATCTCCGAGAGTTTATTGCAGAACAGTTGTCTATCCTCGGTGTTTTCGATTGCGCTTATTTGTGTGCCTAAGACCTGCACTTTATATTTCTTCAGAATTCCTTCACGATGAAGTGCCAATCCGCAGTTGAGTGCGGTTTGTCCTCCAAAGCCAAGAATGATTCCGTCGGGTTTCTCTTTGGCTATTACTTTTTCAACATAGTTTGTGTTGATAGGAAGGAGGTAAACTTTATCGGCAAGGAAATCCGATGTTTGAATTGTCGCAATGTTTGGATTAATAAGAATTGTGTAAAGTCCCTCTTCTTTTAATGCTTTGATAGCTTGCGAACCGGAATAATCAAACTCTCCGGCTTCGCCAATCTTAAGTGCGGAACTTCCAATTATCAAAACTTTTTTCAATTTATTTTTCACTTCACATCCTTCAAGAATTCATCGAAGATAAAAGAGGAATCAACCGGTCCGGGCATTGCTTCGGGATGAAATTGAACGCTGCGGAACGGAAGTTTTTCATGCCTTACACCTTCATTGGAGTAATCATTTAGATTTTCAAACCAGGGCTGCCATCCTCGCGGTAAAGATTTGGCGCTTACGGCAAAACTATGGTTCTGAGATGTAATATAACACTTGTTTGAATCGACCAATCTAACCGGTTGATTTTGACTTCTATGACCGTATTTTAGTTTATATGTTTCAGCCCCCGCTGCAAGAGAAAGTATTTGATGTCCCATGCAGATGCCGAGAGTAGGAACTTGTTTCTGCAATAATTTTTTTACCGAATCGACTAATTGCCGGTAGACAACAGGATTACCCGGTCCGTTAGAGAGCAAGACACCGTCATAATCTTCTTTGTCAACATCATAGTTATATGGGACTCGCAGTACAGAAACTTTTCTCTGAATAAGATTTGTAAGAATACTTTTTTTACAGCCGCAATCAATCAACAAAATTCTCTTTTTCCCGTTCCCATGTTTTTCAACTTTTGTTACAGTTACTTTAGAGATCAGATCTTCAACATCGGGATTGTAGTACTCAATTTTTTCTTCGCCAATTTCAATCTTTCCCAGCATTGTTCCCTGTTCGCGTAAAATTTTTGTAAGCCGGCGTGTGTCAATTCCATAAATTCCCGGAACGGCAAATCGTTTTAACCACTCGTCAATACTTTCTATCGAATTCCAATGGCTGAATGATTCCGAATTTTCAGATACAATTAGCGCCTGAACCTGCACACGGTAAGACTCAAAATGTTTCGGCAAATCTTTGTCCCAGTTATCAGATTTTACCGTCTCTGATTTTGAAGGAATAGATTTTTTAGTAAGAAATAAATTATCTGCAAAGCTTGTCGGCGGAACACCATAATTGCCAACAAGCGGGTATGTCATTACAAGAATTTGCCCTTTATATGAGGGATCGGTTAGTGTTTCGGGATATCCAACCATTCCGGTGTTAAACACAACTTCTCCGGCTACCGATTTGGGCGCTCCAAAAAGTTTTCCTTCGAAAATATTTCCATCCTTCAAAGTTAGTCTTGCCGATTGTATGGGTATGGCTTTTTTGCTCAAACTGTTTTCTCCTAAAAAAATTATGAGAGTAAGGGGAAGGAATAGACTCATAAATACTGCACGAAAGTATAAAAATTCCATGAACACACAAAATATTATTATTGGATTATAGCACCAGTCCAAGCCTATTATCCTTGAATATTTAATATCGATAACCTAAGTTAAACTCAAATAAATGGAGCTGCTGATTGGATTATTCTACAAGAACTCTACCTGCCGTTCAAGAACGAAAATATTTGCCGATTTTTTATATCACCGCACTGATTATATTTCTTTCGACCTGCAATATTGACCTCTTCGGTCAAGAAAAGGGTATACTCCGGGGATTCGTGGCTGATTCCCTAAGTGGAGAAGCGCTGCCTTACGCAAACATTTACATTAAGGAATTGAACCGCGGTGCCAATACTGATTTCCGCGGCTTTTTTGTTATGGCTTCGCTTCCCAATAAGAGATTTACGGTTGTTATCTCCTACGTGGGTTATCGTTCCAGACAGTTTACTGTGGAGATTGAACCCTACATAGTTACCGATTTGCGCGCACTTTTGTCGGCAACAAATATTCAGATGAGAACCATTGAAACGACCGGTGAAAGAGTTGCCAAGGAAAATGCTACCGACTTAAGTTTACAAAGAATTGCTATTCGAGATCTCGAAAATTTACCGAAAGGTGTTGAGTTAGATATCTTTAGATCAATTCAAAGTATGCCGGGTGTTCAAACCGGGGGCGACGTTTCCGCACGGTTTTATGTTCGCGGAAGTCCGAATAATGAAAACTTAGTCCTTCTCGATAACACAACTATTTATAATCCATATCATGCACTCGGAATATTCAGCGCAATAGACCCGGATATGATCAGCTCGATGGAGTTTTACAAAGGTGGATTCCCTTCCGAATACACTCACAGGTTATCATCTGTTCTAAAAGTTGTTACGAAGGATGGTAATAAAAATTCTTTTGGCGGAAAGGCTGCAATAAGTTTATTAACGGCAAAACTTTTGTTGGAAGGACCGTTACCATCGGGTTCATTTATAATTAGCGGAAGAAAAAATTATTCCGATGTAGTTCTAAAGAAATTCCGGAATAACAATTCTATCCCCGCCGATTTTTATGACCTCTTCGCGAAAGCAAATTTTTCTAATAATGATTTTATGCAAGACGCGAAATTTTCTATAAGTATCTTCTCTAGCGGAGATAAAATAATAAACGATAATCTAAAGCGGGAGGATTTTAAGTGGGATAACCGCACTATTGCATTTAACTATTTTCAGATTTCCGATTCCCCTCTCTTCTACCAGTTGGATTTATCATTTTCTTCATTCTCTGGTGAAAGAATACCTAATCTGAGCGGCGCAAAGGGACTCAGAAACGAGTTGAGCGATTTCACGATGCGTGTGGATTTTAGTTATGTGTATGACAGTAAAGATGAATTAGGCGGCGGATTTAAAATCTCGGAAGTTCATACAAATCTAACCCTTGAAAATTTCAGAGGACAGGCTACGAGTACAACAGCAAAGGGTGTAAATGTCAGTGCTTACGCAAAATATAAAATATTAAGAAGCTCTATGTTCGGGGCTGATATTGGAGCCAGGGCTCACGCAACTCGTTTTGCCGGAGGCGGTTCTTCTTTATTCATTGAACCGCGGACTAGTTTTACACTAAGGTTTATTCCTGAAGTTGCTCTGAAGGGTTCCTGGGGAATTTATATGCAGGATCTTTCAACCGTTTCCGATGAAAATGAAGTGGTCTCTATTTTTGAGCCTTGGATTATCACACCTCTTTACTTAAAACCTTCAAACGCAATTCATTATATAAGCGGTTTGGAAATTACGCCGGCTCCGAATCTATCTTTTAATTTGGAAGCTTATTATAAAATTATGCACAATCTTGCTATCGTTAATGAAGAAAAATATTTTGAAACGGACCCGGATTTAATTTCAGGATCGGGTAAGGCATACGGATTCGAATTTGAAACAAAGTATCAGTTGGATCCATTCAAATTTACAGGCTCATACTCATGGATGAGAGCATTCAAAACCGTCAGAGGTTTAACTTATTCACCGCGCTACGATTCAAGGAATAATGTTAACCTCTCGTTAGAAGCTGATTTTGGAGACGGCTGGGGTGCTAGTGCTGTTTGGTCTTACACTTCGGGGTTACCATTTACACAAATAGCTGCTTATTACGACCGCCTCACAATTGATCAGTTGGCAAACAACACTTTTTTGCTCGATTCATATAATCCGTTTGTTTTATTAGGGCAAATCAACACCGGGCAGCTTCCGGATTATCACCGCCTCGATCTAAGTTTATCAAAGAAAATTCAATTCGATCATCTTAAAATGTATATCGATATAAGCGTACTCAACGTTTACAACAGAAATAATTTATTTTATTTCAGAAGGGATACCGGAGAAAGGGTGGACATGCTTCCGTTTTTACCCTCTGTTAATTTGAAGGTAGAATTGTGAAAAAGGGAAATGAAAATTTATCGGAGATAATTACCGAGGTACCATTAATGTTTTTGCAAAAACTGAATACAATAATGCATTTGCATATCAATTCCTTTTATCAGTAAAATTAAGGTAAAATAATGAGAAAAAATTTTTGGTCATTTAGCATGGTGCTCAGTATAGTTTTAATATTGTCTTGTGATGATAATGTAAATCCTAAAACTGATTTTAGAGACATTTACGCACTCAATTGCGTAATAAGAGGGGACACTTCGGTTCAAGTGGCAACAATAACACATTCATATAATGTAGATGGATTTGATCCGTTAACAAATTCAGATGATCCATTTATTAAGGGTGCCAAGATAAAACTATTTTATCAAACCACCGGAGAGACTTTTACCTTCAGAGATACATCCATCGCCAGAGAAGCTGGCTCCAGATACTCTACTCCTCTGAATTATTATTATATCAAAAATTTTAGGCCGCAGTATGAGAGTCCAATTAGTATTGAGGCAACATTGCCCAATGGAAAAGTCCTAACCTCAAAATCAATGACTCTGTTTGTCTCCCGATATGTAATAGAAGATAGAAATTATACTATTCCCGTTCCAAATTTTGGAGGTAAGTACTTGAATTTTTCATGGAGCCCAGTTGTACCTTCCACCAAGGATGAAAAGATCTATTATGTTCCGGAACTTATTATTCGGTATGCTAAAATTCAGAATGGAATTAGTGTCGAACTTCAAAAGAAAGTACCCTTGTACTATATTTCCGGCAAGGACGGCGAATTTCCGTTGTATCCCTCAATTCAGAGCAATATTACGAGTGTTAGCTTTGATACTTTAACCATCAGAAGATCTTTAGAAGAAATTTCAGCTGGTGATCCTAACAAAGGAAATTATATTATTCGCAAGGCAGCATTTAGGCTGCTTATTACAGACAGAAATTTGGCAATATATTATGCTGCACAGAAAACCTTTCTAGACGAATTTTCTGTTAGGGTTACGCAGCCAGAATATACCAATATTAAAGGTGGACTTGGAATATTCGGTACACTTAACTCTACTCAATTAGAAGTTACAATTAAACCTGAGTATATCAGAAAATTTGGGTACAGACCTTTTTAAGAAATAAGGTGTTGGAGTTCTAAATCCTCTCAGCACCATTTTTTTACTTTCCGCATCAAATTCAATCTAATTACTCCGCTAAAAACCGTGCTGATTTTTGCAATGATAAAATGAGAAAATTTTAGTTCGAGATGGAGGACAAATAGTTTTATCAAACTAAAGAATATCTTTTGTTCGAAAAATTCTGTACTGGGAAGTTCAACGGCTGGTAATTTCCCAGTACGATTGAAGGCAAAGTGAGCGTTTGATCGTTCCCTTTGTTATTTTTAAGACAACGGTATTCAAAGGGATGAGCCTGATTATCAAAAATATTATAATTATTATTTCTCTAGTGTTGCTTTCGGCATGTGCATCGGCTCCGCGATTTACGTCCCGCGTCTCACGTTTTGAAGATAAAACTCCAACTCGGTTTGAAAACCTGGATAGTTATAAAAATGCAAAAGTTCTTGAAACTGTCATTGGCGTTGCTTCATACTATGCTGATAAATATAATGGACTTATTACCTATAGCGGCGAAGTTTATGATATGAACGGATTGAGCGCAGCACATCCATCCTATCAGATGGGAACGGTTGTGCGTGTGACCAACCCATCGAATGAAAAATGGGTGATTATAAAGATAAATGACCGAATGCCGTTTCATCCTGACCGCATAATTGATCTCTCTCTTGGCTGTGCGAGGGAACTTGATATGGTTAATATCGGTATTACAGAGGTAAAAGTGGAAGTGCTTGAGTGGGGGAAAGGAAAAAAATAATGAGTTCACTCTAAAAAGTCTAAATAATGATAGATGTCATTCTAAGCGAAGCGAAGAATCTTAATTTTTGTTATGAAATCGATAGATTCTTCACTCCACTTCCCCGCAAAGCGGGGTAAACTGTTCCGTTCAGAATGACAATCCGCAGAAGGTGGAGATGTTTTTAGAGTGAACTCAGTAATAAAAGTTTGCATCTTTCTATGCACTTTTTCATCCTATATATTGTTAATACTATTATGAGAGGAAAAATGCTGATAAAGAAAATATTTCCGGTTATTATTGGTTCAGCTATCGGTTTTGCCTACTATTATTTTATTGGATGTAGAACGGGAACCTGCCCCATCACAAGTAATCCATACATCTCAATTTTTTATGGAGCTGCTGTTGGAGCGATTTGGTTAATTCCTTCCAGAAAGAAAGATAATGAAGAGATAAAATAGTTTTTTACCTTTGTATAAATTATTCATTTGACAACGAAATAAATTAGAGGAAAATATGACTCAGAAAAACAGTGCCGAAAAAAATAAATCTGTTGGAATATCAAAAAAACATAGAAGCTGGATCTACACCGGATTTTTTATAGGTGTAATTCTATTGTTATTCGTTTTCAACAATTCGGATTATCTTTTTGGAAACAATGAAGAAAACGGACCATACCCGCCGAATTATATTCCGGCAGCTCAAAAATCTTCGGCTCTGGCACCCGATTTTACTTTGCCAACAAGCGACGGAAAAACTCTGAAACTATCGGATCTTAAAGGTAAAGTTGTTATTGTTGATTTTTGGGCAACCTGGTGTCCACCCTGCCGCAAGGGAATTCCCGATCTAATTTCTTTGAAGAAAAAATATGGCGCCAAAGGATTTGAAATAATAGGCGTTTCTGTTGATACAGAGACTAAAGATGAAGTGGTTCCTTTCATGAGAGACCAAAAAATTAATTATCCTATTGTTTACGGCAACATGAGTGTCTATCAGCAGTATGGCGGAATTCGGGCTATACCAACTTCGTTTGTAATAGATAAACAGGGAAAAATTGTTGCCACTTACGAAGGTTTAATACCGGTTGAGACATACGAAAACCATATTAAAAAATTGTTGTAAATAAACTAAAAATAAGAGCAAGATTATTCTTAATCTTGCTCTTATTCTTACTCTTCTAATGATGATGATCGAAATCTTGATGCAAATTTTCCCTCACCTGTAAATATTCACCAAACTGAACAAGTAAATCCCACGAGTAAATTCCAAAATTGTAACCGTCTTTCCATTTGATTTGGATAGCATAGTTTCCAACCATCTCAATTTTTTCCACCTCGTATGCTTCCGGTTTAAGCGGTGCTTGTTTCGGAGGCGCATAGTGTTTCCATAAAATTGTTTCACCTTTGTTTCCGGCATCCGGAGATTCATCTCTCAGAAATTTTAAAGGATACTTTATTACCCTTCCATTATCCCACGTAATTTCAAGATGATCTTGTTTGTGCAGTTTTATTTTTGTTGGTGAATCCATATTTCTCTCAGATATTTAATTCGATATACATAGCGCGGTAAACCGCATGGTTGATGGATGATGGTTGATGGAAAATGGGTAAAAACATCAAATATATTTTGACATAAAAAACAAAAAGTTACATGCCAATACTATAATACTTGATAATTAACCTTTGAAATCACCTCACTAATATCTGCCAACTTTTGGTCATCATCAAGCATCCTGTATCTATTCTCCAGATTACATTTTATAACGCAGACCGCTATAAACCAATCTACCGTTTACAGGTCCCCAAATCAAAGAAGCATCAAAATATTTTCCGGACGGATTCATCGGATCGATAATCAAATTCTCCTGTCTGTAATCTAAAAGATTTTCGATGCCGAGATAAATCTCAAAGTTTTCGAAAAATGTTCTAGTTATTTGCAAATTCATAATCACAAAAGAGGGTGATTGCTCTATGGATTGAAGACCAACTGGATTGCCAGACGTTGATGGTATTCTTTTGTGACCAAACCATGTTAATGTAAAATCATATGACATCACGACATCGTCATCTGCGTCCTTTTCTGTAGAATACGCCAAGTTAATTAACGCTCGGTGCTTAGAACTGAGTGCGCGTTCCAACCATACGTTGTTAAGTTTGTTTTTCACATCCAGAAAACGGTAAGCTAATCTTGTTTCAAATCTTTCAAGCGGAGACATATTCAATTCAATCTGAGCGCTGTTTGAGTATGAACTGTTGGCTGACGATGAAAAAATAATTGCTTGAGGATTTGAATCGAGATCGGCTTGTGTGAAGTTCTCAAAAGCAGTACGGTATAAATCAACAGAGATTGTACCTTCGCGGTAATCATAGAAAAAGTAATGAGTAAAATTAATGCCGTAATTCCATGCTTTTTCTAACTGCAATCCATATCCAAAATTTGTGGTGGAGTTGATTAATAGATCTCTGGAACTGGCAAAAAGAGCCGAATGCTCCGTAAAGATATTGGACTCTCGAAAACCCCGTCCGAAAGCACCTCGAATAACCCAATCCTCCGAAGGAGAGTAACGAATATGTAAACGCGGAGTAAGAATAAATCCAAAATGATTGTGGTAATCTCCTCTAACACCGGCTACTGCCGAAAATGATTCCTCATCATTGAATGTGTATTCAAAGAAAGCGCCGGGAATCCGGTCAATGCGGTTAAAATCTCTCGTCAGAAATCGTTCCTTGTATTGATCGAAAAGGAAACTAAATCCAGTTCTGAATTTATGTAGATGAGAAATAAAATCTGATTGATAAATAAAATTAAGGTAACCGGTTTTTTGATTACCGCTGTAATTACGAATACCGAATAGAGATGAGTTCTTGTAGCTGTTCAGCGACCATTGAATTCCAAAAGACTTAACTTCTTCATCAGGAAAAACATAACCATGTTTGCCGTAAACATACATCTGTTCTGATTCAGTCGTGTATTTATATGCATTACCGCTAAAAGATCCGCCTTCTTTGGAATCATTCACGTATTGGAAACCTAATTGGCTTTCCCAACCATTCTCAAATTCGAAATGCCAGCGCTGCATCAAGTTGAAAATAGAGAAGACCGGCATATCGGTAAAGTAATCCTTGTTAAGATCGAATTTGTTTTGCCGGGTGCTTGCATGAAATAATGTTACAAAAGAAATTTTATCATTTATTTGAAAACGATAATTTAGATTTCCTTCAAAACGTTTATCGTTATCTCCATAGAAGTTAATAAAAAATGGTTTTTCATCAATTTCAAATGGTTTTTGAAGTTCAACATCAATTTGTCCTGTGATAGACTCAAATCCGTTTACCACAGAGCCGATTCCCTTTGCTACATTGATTGATTTCACCCATGGCCCCGGAATAAAAGTTAACCCGACATTAGACATTAATCCTCGAATATATGGTAGCGCTTCGAGTGTTGATTGAGTATAGATCCCGGAGAGTCCAAGCATTTCGATGTGTCTTGCGCCGGTAATTGCATCTGTAAAGGAAACATCTATTGAAGGATTAGTTTCAAAACTTTCCGAAAGAGTACAACAAGCGGCTTTCTTCAACTCGCCGATTGTAATTACACTTTTATTCTCTATGCTCACGTAATCTTGAAAGGTTGATTTTTTCTGACCAACAACTTCAATATCAGTAAGCTGAATGTCTTTCTGTTTTAAGATCACTTTAATAGATTGTTCCGTATTAATTAATAGTGTATCCGGAGTATAACCTACGAGTGTTAGAACAAGTTTGTTTGATGTTTTTGTAAATGGAATTTTAAAACCACCGTTTAAATCAGTAGAAATACCAATCGGGGTTCCCAGCCAAAATACATTTACTCCAACAAGAGAAAGGAGTTTTCCCGAATCGTTTTTTTCGAAGACGGTGCCGCTTAAGTATTCTTGCGCTATTACTGCAGGAGATAAGACAAGAATTAACAAAAGAATAATTTTCTTAGTCATGATGAGAGTGTTCCCTATTAATTGTTTAAGCAATTCAGTGTGTATTTTCGCCGTCTCTGTACAAACAGCATTTTGGAAGATCTGCATAAACATCGTCTGGAGCTTTATACTTTTCGGTATCATGACCAACTGCAGCAATCCGTTGTTGAAGAGAATCAAGTGTGATGTTAGAGGATAGGAAAGCAACTTTTATCATCTTTGTATTTTTATCCCACTTGGACAGTTTTACTTCTTTTATTTTGAGAACTTTTTCTATCCGAGTTTTACACTCAGTGCAATTGCCAAAAACTTTAAATTCTGCTTCGGTTACTTTACCGTCTTGAGCAAATAGAACTACGCTTACGAGGATTGCAATTGCAATCAGAATAGTCTTTTTCATCTTATTAATCTCCTAATTGAATAAATTAATATTAGTCCGGAAACCCGGAAATATTTTGAAAGGTTAGAGGAGATTAATCAAATAAGAAATGTGCAGTTAATAATGCATATTGCTGAGCCTGGTGGAAATTGCTCAACTACTGGAAAGTATAATTCATTTGAAGAATTTATTCTGTCATTTTGAATACTATATCTTGGAAGGAGGGCAGCTTGTAGATATTTAACATCTTTCCCCGCCGCGGCTTTTTGTGAATCAATAATTTTAACAAAGGTGTACACTGTTTTGCAGTATGAGGAACATAATTCATCATTGCAGCAGCCATCAGATTCGTCATGAATAGGATTAGTTGCCAGGCGAACAGAATAAATTTCTTCGCCGCAAAAGTGGGTCGCAATACTAATTCCGGTATTCAGAAATAGATATGTAGTGACGAATAGTATGTAAAGAATTTTTTTCACGTCTGCAATATAAAAAATGATTAACTAACTCACCTTACGCAAAGTATTGTAATTGTCATATTGAGCACATTCGCTTTGCTCAGTATAAACTCCGCGAAATATCTCAAAACAGTTTGAAATCGAGGTGTCGAGATTCTTCTTCCGATGAATCGGAAGAAGAATGACAATTTTGCGTAAGGTGAGTAACTAATTTATCAACCTATTAACACGATACAGGTAAAATTCGGAGTGACGAATAACAAACTTATTCATCACCCCGTTAATGTTTTATTATTGATTCCCAAGAATCAAAGGTAATCCGCTTTTTCCACTTCCGATAACTACAATTTTAGCATTAGTCGAGCTCGCTAATTTTTCCGTTGCTTCAATTCCTTTCCATTGTAAATAGTTCTGGCTAATTCCTCTGGCAACTATCTCTTGGAAATCAGCAATACCTTTTGCTTCGATACGTTTACGGTCTGCTTCCTGTTCTTCTTTCTTTAGAACAAATTGCATTTGTTGACTGGCTTGTTCTGCCTGAAGTTTTTGTTCAATAGATGCAGTCAGTCCCGTTGGTAATATTATCTGCCTCATAGGTGCAGATTCAATTATGATGCCTCTCGGACCGACCAATTTTTCTAACTCGTCTTTCATTTCAGTGGCTAACTGTTCACGCGAGGCAGTGTAAAGAGCTTTAGCATCATACCTCGATGTTACGCCTCTAACAACTGAGCGGAATTGAGGTACAAGGATTATCTCCTCGTAATTCTCGCCAACAGATTTGTAAATCTTTGACGCATTTTCTGGATCGAGGCTGTAAAGTAAACTAATTTCAAGTTGAACACTCATTCCTTCTTTAGACGGAACATTCATGTTCTCTTTCAATTCTTGGGTCTTGATGCTGAATTTAAGAACATTAGCCATAGGATTAACAAAGTTTACACCGGATTTCAAAGTAGTGTTACTGACACTTCCCAGAAAATCCACAACGCCAACAGTTCCTGCAGGTACAACGGTAAAACATTGAGCCAGAATAAGAATTCCACCAACCATAATTCCGATGAGTGAAAATTTTGCTTCTTGAATTTTTCCACTTTTTTTCGAGCCGAAATAGATGAAAACCGATCCGACCAATAATATCAGTGCAATTACAAATAACATAGTTCCTCCTTAGATGCTTTGTTCTAAAATAGATATAACAAGATAAGAATTATGAGATCAAAGAAGAAGGCTGGTGATTCTTAAAATAGATGTAAAAGTTATTTCGTCTGGAACATGTATGAGGCGTATCTAGAAAGGTCTTTTATGCAAATTTACTATATGAAGACAAACCCAATTCAAAATATTTTTACTTTAGATATACCTTTTTAGAGTAGACTCATGTATCATTATAATATTTTGCAAATGCTTTTTCTAACTCTACCCAGGGAGTCTTTTCTGATAGCTGATACATGGACTCTTTCGGGTTGAGCATTTCTTTGAGTCCTTGGTACAAAAAGCTTTCTTAATGCTGATTTGGTGAGCTGCTTTTCATCGAGTTGCTTCCAGTTTTTGTGAAATATTCTGCACTGTTTTTATTCCTTTTCGGGTTCAATACCCCGATCCGCCTATGGGCGGATTGTCCGTAGGACTCCTTCGGAGCTTCGAGCTAGTTCATTTATCGTTTTGGACAGATCTGTTTTTGTTAAAGAAATCCTTACTTCAAAATTTGCTTAATCAACTTTACTTTATTCACTTTTTGGTTAGTAACCTTTATTGCATTGAGGAGTTTATCTCTAACCTCATCAACCTTTTTACCTCTATCTGTAAAAATTTCTGCGATCAAATCACCTTTTTTCAAACATGTGCCAATCTTCGGATAGAAAATTATTCCCGCTTTAGGGTCGATAACATCGTCTTTCTTCAATCTGCCGCCGCCAAGTTCAATTGAAGCCATTCCAAGCTCATAAACATCAATTGATGCCACATAACCATTTTTTTCTGCCAATATTTTTTCATGATACTTCGACTTAGGATATTTCCCCGGGTTCTTGATAAGAGAGATATCTCCGCCCTGCAGTTCAACAAACTCCAGAAACTTTTCGAATGCTTTTCCATTATCAATCAACTCTTGCGAGATTTTAATTCCTTCTTTAATCGATTTTGCTTTTCCGCCAAGATATATCATAGCTCCGCTAAGATTGAGAGTTACTTCAAGAAGGTCGTCAACTTTTTCGCCTTGCAACACTTTTATGGATTCGTAAACTTCAAGCCAATTACCAATATAATTCCCTAGCGGTTGGTTCATGTCGGTTATAAAACCGATCACTTTTTTATTAAATGATTTTGCAGTGTTGATTAAAGAATCCGCAAGTTCTTTAGCATCACTTTGTTTCCTCATGAAAGCGCCCGAACCAGTTTTTACGTCAAGCACAAGACCGTCAATTCCTTCTGCAAGTTTTTTACTCATTATACTTGCTGTAATCAGCGGTATCGATTCAACAGTTGCTGTTACATCTCGCAGAGCATAAATCATTTTATCTGCGGGTGCAATTTCTTTTGTCTGTCCTATTAATACAGCTCCGCATTTTTTAAGAACCGATTTATATTCTTCTAAACTAAGATCTGTTCTATAACCCGGGATCGCTTCAAGTTTATCAAGCGTTCCGCCTGTATGACCAAGCGCGCGCCCGCTTATCATAGGAACTTTCACGCCGGCAGAGGCAACAATTGGAGCGAGTATTAAGGAAGTTTTATCTCCAACACCACCTGTTGAATGTTTATCAATTTTTATTCCTTCAATTGAGGATAAATCTAAAACCTCTCCGCTGTATAACATGGTGCTTGTTAAAGCAGCAGTTTCACGTTTGTTCAATCCTTTGATAAACGCAGCCATAAGAAATGCTGCTATTTGATAGTCAGGTATTTTTTCTTGGATAAAATTGGTTATCAGAAAATTAATTTCCTCAATTGTTAATGTTTTTCCATCCCGCTTTTTTCTGATGAGTTCTACGGTGTTCACATTACCTCCTGTAGAATTAGAGTATGAATAAAATTATAAGTATGAGCAAGATCACGAGCAAGGGCGAGATCTTAAAAACTAAAAGTTGGTGGCTAAGAGCTAATTGCTTTATACACATTGAAACTCACACACAATTTCTATTAACTTACCATTAAAATATTCACATAAATAGAACTGAGGCTAAAATGTTTGATCCTAATTACAAATTTTCTTGTATTGACCGCTTTCTAAAATACGTAAAATATGATACTCAATCGAACGAAGATTCAACAACATTTCCAAGCGATCCAAAGCAACTTGAACTTAGTAAAGCGTTGGTAGTGGAATTAAAAGAGATTGGGCTTAAAGATGCCGAGATGGATGAATACGGATATGTGATGGCTACACTTCCTTCGAATACGAACAAAAATGTTCCGACTATTGGGTTTATTGCTCACGTTGATACTTCTCCGGCGGTGACCGGGACAAATGTTAATCCTATTATTCACAAAAATTATCAAGGGGGAGATATTGTTCTTCCTAAAGATCCAACTAAAATAATTGATGCCGCCGGTAATCCTGAATTGAAAGAAATGATTGGAATGGACATCATCACAACAGATGGTACAACACTACTTGGCGCCGATGACAAAGCAGGCATAGCCGAAATAATGGATGCAATGAATTACCTGATTCAGCATCCTGAAGTAAAACATGGAGTGCTCCGTGTCTGTTTTACTCCCGATGAAGAAGTTGGTCGCGGTACAGAAAAGTTTGATGTGAAAAAATATGGTGCTAAATATGCTTATACAATTGATGGCTCTACCCGCGGCGAAGTTGAAACTGAAACATTCTGCGCCGATGCAGTTATTCTCAAGTTTAACGGAAAGAATGTTCATCCCGGTTATGCAAAGGATAAAATGATCAATGCTGTTAAAGTTGCATCAAGATTTTTAGAAATGCTTCCTTCAAGTTCACTCTCGCCCGAAACAACGGATAAGCGGGAAGGCTATGTACACCCTACTTCTATAAAAAGTGATGAAACTCTCGCTACTATTAAATTCATCATTCGTGATTTTGATGCGGGTAAACTGAAGGAGTATGAAAATTTATTAAAGGAACTTGCCGAAAAAGCTGTATTGCAATTTCCTGGTTCTTCAATGGAGTTTGAAGTAATTGAGCAGTATCGCAATATGAAATACATTTTGGATCAGCATCCTATGGTTGAAGCCTACGCTGTTGAAGCTCTGAACCGTCTCGGCATCAAACCAATTAATTCGGCAATACGCGGCGGAACCGATGGAGCGCGCTTAAGTTTTATGGGTTTACCCGCGCCTAATTTATTTGCAGGCGGACATAATTTTCATGGCTTTTTAGAATATATAGCCGTTCAAGATATGGAAGCAGCGGTGAAGATGATTGTTACACTTGCCAATGTTTGGGAAGATAAAGCTTAATAAGTCACCTTACGCAAAGACATTTTGATTTGTCATTCTGACCCCGATCTATGGGGGGAAGAATCTAAAAACTTCTATTCGTTCGATTCTGAGATTCTTCACTTCCCCGCAAAGCGGGGTAAACTGTTCCGTTCAGAATGACACCTTGCATAAGGTGAGTTAAAAATTATTTGTAACCTTGGGTGCTCGTCATTAAGTGCCCAAGGTTTTTCTTATCATTAACTCGCCGGAGAAAAAATGAGTTGGTTTTTGGGAGGCATTGGTCATTTCAATCAGGAATTCCTCTCAACAGTTAAGCAATTAATTCCTTCGCCATTAATGCAGACAGTGTCTGAAAATATCTTCTTATTTGCAGGTGGAATTACGAACACATGTAAATTCAAATTAGATAATTCTCACCAAAAAAATAATTGGGTTCAAGTGGGAATTGGCATCTCCCAAGAGAATTCAAGAAAATTTTTATCAACTGATGATTGGGATCAAATCGTCATTAATTGTGATGAAGAAAAAATCGAGCTGGACGGACATTACGTTTTACTCAGTTGGAATTTGGACAGGATAACATTTGTAACCGATAGACTTGGTCTTAGAGATTTTTATTATTGTACAGATATTCGAGGAAACATTCTATACTCAACGCGGATAGACTGGCTTGCCAATTTGATTCCCACGGAAATTAATTTCAAAGAATTCGGCAGCAGGTGGCTCTTATTCAATCAAATTTCCTCAAAAAGCGTTTTAAGAAATATACACAGAGTGGTAAGCGGTTCGATTTTAATTGTTGATAGAAAAACTAAACAAGTTATAGAGAAGAAAAACAATTGGCTGCCATACATAAACCCGGATATTTTTTCCGAGAAAGATTTTTCCTCTGAACTTGAAGATTTAATTACCTTCCCGATCAAAAATAATAAGTTATCCCTCAGTTTATCGGGTGGTTTAGATTCACGTGTTATTCTTTCGTATTTGCTAAAGCATTTCGGAAATTGGGATACACATTCCTTCGGGAGTGCAGAACATCTGGATTTTATTATAGCCCAAAAAATGGCAAATGACCTTGGAGTTGTTCATCGACAAATTGAAGCTCCCCCAACTTCGATAGATGAATTCATTGTTACATTAAAAGATTATCTCGGTCAAACGGTAATCAACACATCTGCTTTATCTTTGTTGCAGCTGGGGAATTACAAGTTGCTGCAAAATTCTCCCGAAATAATAATTGATGGGTGTCTTGGAGAATTATGGCGGCGGCAGTTTTTTAACCGGTTATCATTTTTCGGACAAAAATATATTCTACGTAGAGATTATAAGAATATTGCAAAACTAGTTTCATTGCACCGTGCGGATATTTTTAATGACGATATAAATTGTCTGATGCGTGAAGGATGCTATGAACAAATTTCTAATATTTATGATCTTTTGCCTGAACCGGAAATTATTGGCGTGAATAATTGGATTGATCTATTTGCAATCAAAACAAGATTTCCAAACTACTTTTTGCACGAGCAGGCACGAACCGATTCCATTGTTCTTTCATATATGCCTTTCGCACAATTGTCAATTCTAAATAAACTTCTTTCGCTTGACTATTCAGTAAAGACTAATGCAAAAATGTTAAAGAGAATAATTAATTCTAATGCGCCAATACTCAAAAAATATTCGTTAGTCAAAGGAGACATACAGCATCCCTATTTAATGAATTCATTTCAGACTCGACTTTATGCATGGGTGTTAAAATTTACCAATAGAAGCAGAGAAAAAAACTCTATCAATGACTCAATAATAAATAGATTAGCAGTTTTTTTGAGAGACAGCTTGATTTCAAAATCTGTTAAAGAAAATGATTTATACAATTGTGAAAAAATCAAAAAACTTACCGATTTATTAGACAAAGGAAAAAGTAGCAAGCAAGATATATGTGAATTAGATTGGTGGCTTTCTTTCGAACTATTTAGGCAGCAAATAAAAAAATCCGCTGATTTTTAATTACCGAGCCGTTACTGAAAAAAGTATTATTTTATAATCCATCATTAACAGGATGTTCTGTTTAGTGTAGTCATTTACAAATTATTTGTTAAAGATAATTTATGCCGCAAAGATTAAAACGAGCAACCGACATTGCTCTAGGAATTAATATCTTTCTATTCATTATTAAGTCAATTGTCGGTTATCTCTCCAATTCGATTGCAGTAATTTCCGAGGCTTTGAACTCACTTACGGATATTCTTTCTTCAATCGGAATTAAATATGCAGTAAAAATCTCACGCGATAAACCGGACGTGAAGCATCAATTCGGACATAGTGCCGCTCAACCCATTGCCGCCTTTATTCTTTCTGTATTTGCTTTTGTTGTGGGAATAAATATTATAGAAGAATCCATTAAGCGGTTAATCGAGCCGAAAGATATAAATACAATACCGCCGGTATATGTTGTCTTGATCATTACTATGATTATAAAAATTGTGCTGAGCCGTTATCAGATTCGAATTGGGAAGATGTTTAATAGTACGGCAGTTAGAGCCGCTTCGGTAGATAGCATTAATGATGTTCTTGCATCATTTATCGCCTTGCTTGGGGTTATTGGCGCGGCGTATAATTTCAAATTCATTGATAGCATTGCCGGAATTCTTGTCGCTATGTTTATTTTCAAAACTGGGTATGAGGTTGCAAGAGAAAATATGGATTACCTGATGGGACGATCGGCTAGTCAAGATTTTCATGAACAAATCAGGGCAGTCACTCTGAATATCGTCGGTGTTAAAGGCATCAACGATCTTCGTTCTCATTATGTGGGTGATAAATTTCATATCGAAATTCATATTGAAGTTGATAAAGATGTTTCCACCGAAATCTCTCACGATATTGGTAACAAAGTCCGCTTTGAATTAGAAGAGATTGACGAGGTGCAAAAGGTCTTTGTACACGTGGATCCGGTATAGATACTTGTTACTCGTTACTGGCTGCTAGTAAAAGAAAATTGTTTTTCCTGTGTTAAGAATCTAGTATCCAGTATATAGAATTATTTTTTATTTTTCATCCAGTAATCAGAAGAGAAATCAATGAAAGAGATAACGAAACATACTCTGCTTCAGGTTCTGAATTTCAGCGCAGAAAATTTTATGGATCGTCCGGTAGTTTCATATGTGGATAAACCAAAAATCACCTACCGGGAATTCAAAATAAAAGTCAATTCGGTTTCTACATTTTTGAAAGATGCGGGAGTAATAGCCGGCGATAAAGTTGCAATTCTAAGTGAAAACCAGCCCAACTGGGGAATAGCGTACTTTGCAATTACAACCATGGGTGCTATTGCTGTTCCTATTATGACTGAATTTCATTCATCAGAAGTTCATCACGTCCTTCGTCATTCGGAAAGTAGGGCAATTTTTGTCTCAGCAAAATATTTTAGTAAGATTGAAGATGCCGAGGTTGATTCTCTTGGTACAAGAGTTTTACTTGATGACTTTTCAGTCATTCCCGTCAATACAAAAAATGATCTTATAAAAGAAGTTATTGCTGACGGTAAGAAAGAGTTTGCTAAAATTAAGGAGGCAGCGCTTAAATTTGTTGGTTTGTTACCGGGTGAAGTTGAAGAAGAGAGCACTGCTCTGATACTTTATACAAGCGGTACTACTGGGCATTCTAAAGGAGTGATTCTTACACATAAAAACATAGTATCCGACGCACTCTCAACATTGAATATGGTTGATGTCGATTCAAACTCCAGATTTTTATCTATTCTTCCTCTCTTCCACACTATTGAATCAACGCTTGGTTTAGTTGTACCGGTCATTAGAGGCGCCTCGATAACCTATCTGGATAAACCACCAACTGCAGCGGTTCTTCTTCCTGTACTTACAAAAGTAAAACCTACAATTATGATTGCCGTTCCGCTTATAATCGAAAAAATATTTCGCAATAAGATTTTACCGGAATTTAATAAGATGGCGCTTGTCCGCGGACTTTATAAAATTCCAACTATTCGAAAACGATTACATAAAATTGCCGGGAAAAAATTGATGCAAACATTTGGCGGTGAATTAAAAATGTTTTGCATCGGAGGCGCTTCTCTTGCTGCGGACGTTGAAAGATTTTTAAGTGAAGCTGAATTTCCTTACGCAATCGGATACGGCTTGACCGAGACTTCTCCGCTTGTTACGGGAACAGGTCCAGAGGGTGTACGTTTCCGTTCCGCGGGAAAAGTTATGCAGTGGATGCAAATTAAAATCGATAATCCGGGCACCAAAAACGGAGAAGGTGAGATTCTTATTAAAGGTCCCAATGTGATGAAAGGTTATTACAGAGATACGGAAAAAACAAAAGAAGTATTTACAGAAGATGGCTGGTTCAAGAGTGGTGATCTTGGGGTGATGGATAAGGATGGTTACCTGTATATTAAGGGAAGATCGAAAAATGTAATTATTGGCGCCAATGGGAAAAATATTTATCCGGAAGAGGTTGAATCAATCATAAATGAATTTCAATATGTTTCAGAATCTTTGGTGATAGAAAGAGGAGACCAACTGATTGCAAAAATATATCTGAACTATGATGAAATTGATCTTGAGTTTAAGATACAGCGGCTAACCGAGCCGAAAGCAAGAGAGATTATTAACAAAATTTTATCCGATCTTCTTATTCAAATTAATGAGCGGGTTAATACTTTTTCCCGCATTCAGAAAATAATAGAACAGCGTGAGCCGTTTGAGAAAACGCCAACACAGAAAATAAAACGCTATCTGTATGTTGAATAATTCTGGATTCTGGATATCAGATACTGGAAGCTTTCAAAGTAAATAAGTATCCAGTATCGAGCATCAAGAATTCAGCATCAAGGCTTCTCTCTCTTTCTTTGGAAGACTGGCTACAATCAATTCATAGGAATGGTCAATCCATTGTAATATATCTCTCTCTGTAACAGATCCGTTCAAGGTAATAGTATTCCAATGCGTTTTGTTCATGTGATAACCGGGTATAACGGCATCATATCTTTCACGAAGCTCAACTGCTAATTCCGGATCGCATTTTAAGTTGATTGTATGGGGCGGCTTTAGATTAGCGAGGCAAAATATTTTGTTCACCACTTTGAAGACAAAAACTTCCTCGCCGAAAGGAAATCCTTCCGTTACCCTTTTCTTCTTAAGACAGTATTTGCGAACTTTTTCTATATCCATAATTGTTCTACTCTTAAATGATGCCGGAATTTAGCATTATTTTTATGAAACTAAACTTGTATTTTGGTGTAAGAGATTTCAACTAATTTAATGTCGGAAAACAAATGAACAAATTGCTTATACTCATATTCCTTTTTGTGTCAATTGCGGTAACCACCGGGCAAAATCTGAATGAAGTTTTATCTAAAGACCATTCTATAGATTCTAATAAAGTTATTTTACCTGATGCGACATATCAACGCGTAGGTCAGGTAATCACTCAATTTTTATCCTTTTATCATTATAAAAAGCAGCCGCTTAACGATTCATTATCGGCGGTCATCTTTAAAGAATATCTCCAAACTCTGGATAACGGCAAACTATATTTCCTGAAAAGTGATATCGAAAGTTTTGATAAATACAAAATACAGATTGATGACTTTTTGAAAAACGGAAACCTAAACCCTGCATTCGAGATATTTAACATATTTAAAATACGGCTTGCCGAGAGGATGAAATATATCGGTCAGCTTCTCAAAGAAAAATTCGACTTCACATTGCAAGAATCATTTACACCTGATCGTGAAAAAGCTGATTGGGTAAGTACAAGCGGAGAACTTAATGAACTTTGGCGCTTACGATTAAAGAATGATGCTCTTAACATGACACTTTCGGGTAAAGAATGGAAAAACACGCAAGAATTATTATTAAAACGATATCACAACTATCACAAGATAATTTTACAGTACGAAGCTGAGGATGTATTCGGACTTTTTATGAATTCATTTACTCAAGTTTATGATCCTCATACGGATTATTTTTCTCCCCCCGCTTCCGAAAATTTTTCAATTGCTATGAAACTTTCACTTGAAGGTATTGGTGCAACATTAAGACAGGATGGTGATTATACTGCGGTTGCAAGCATTGTTCCCGGTGGACCTGCATTTAAAAGCAAATTAATTCATGAAGAAGATAAAATTGTTGGTGTTGCCCAGGGTGGTGACGGTGAAATGGTTGACATTATCGGCTGGCGTTTAGATGACGCAATTCAATTAATCCGTGGTAAAAAGGGAACACTTGTTCGGTTGCAAATTATTAGAGCCAAAGATGGTCCTAATGCCCCTCCGGTTGAAATTAAAATTGTACGAGAAGAAGTGAAACTCGAAGAGCAAGCCGCTAAAGAGGAGATTCTCAACATTGAAGAAAGCGGTATGAATTTTAAGCTCGGAGTTATAAAATTGCCCTCTTTTTATACGGATTTTGAGGGTCAGCAGAAAGGAAAACCGGATTATAGAAGCACAACTCGCGATGTAAAAAATATTCTAACCAAATTGAGAGAACAAAAAGTTGACGGTGTTATTTTAGATTTACGGAATAACGGCGGCGGTTCTCTTCAGGAGGCGATTCAACTCACCGGATTATTTATTAACGAAGGACCTGTAGTTCAGGTAAAAAATTCTGCAAATAATATTGAGGTAGATAAGGATAACGATCCGAGCATTACCTACGATGGTCCTTTAGCGGTTATGACTAACCGTTTTAGTGCGTCTGCTTCCGAAATTTTTGCAGCCGCAATTCAGGATTATGGGCGCGGAATTATTTTGGGTTCAAATACTTACGGCAAAGGAACTGTTCAAAACATGATTGACCTAAACCGTACAATCCCTATGGCAAATAAAAAATTAGGACAGCTCAAGCTTACCATCGCAAAATTTTACCGGATTAACGGAAGCAGCACTCAGCATCTTGGAGTCAAACCCGATATTAATTTTCCTTCCCAATTTACAGCAAAAGAATTTGGTGAGAGTGGTCAACAAAGCGCCCTGCCTTGGGATCAAATCCCTCCGGCACAATTCAAAAGATTTTCTGACCTTTCAAAATCAATTTCATTTCTTCAGAAAAAACATGAGGAGCGTGTAAAAAATGATCATGAATATCAGTTCTTACTTCAGGATGTAGATGAGTTTAACAAGAATCGTGAAAAGAAAGAGATTTCCTTAAACGAGACAATTCGAAAACAGGAAAGAGACGAAGCTGAATCAAAGCGGAAACAGAGAGAAGAAGAACGCGCAAAATTATTTGGAATAAAGATTGAAGAAAAGAAAGAGGTTAGTGCACCCGCAATTAAAGTAAGTGATTATGAATTGAAAGAGAGCGGAAGAATTTTAGCAGATCTAATTTTATCAAAAGTTGGATAGAATGAATTAAAGAAAAATTTAGTTGACTTATCTCCCTACGTTGGAAGGGGTTAAGTGTGGGCTCTTATGAAGACAAATGCCATTCGAATACTAGAATCCAAAAAAATCTCTCATTCAACTATCGAATATGAATCGAGCGAAGAGGAGATTGACGCCCTTTCTGTTGCCAATAAAATTAATGCCGACCCGGAGATGGTTTTTAAGACACTTGTAGCGCATAATGAGAATAATGAATTCTTTGTTTTCGTAATTCCCGGCAATTTTGAATTGAATTTGAAAAAAGCGTCAAAGGCAAGCGGCAGTAAAAAAATTGAATTGATTAAGGTGAAGGAACTGCAGCCGTTAACCGGGTATATCCGCGGCGGATGTTCTCCTATCGGAATGAAAAAATTATTTCCGACTTTTATAGATGAAACCGCTCAACTTTACGATCAGATTTACTGCAGCGCCGGAGTTAGAGGTATGCAGGTAAAACTATCTCCCATTGATTTAGCCGCGGTGACAGAATCTAATTTTGCCGATTTGACTTGATTTTTGATGGCATTTACACTCCGGCTAATTCGGCACGGCATCCAGACAGTTGGACCGGGTATTTTTATTTTCGACAATTTTTCCATAAATTTGCAACCAAAATAAGGGAAGAATAAACATGGCAAAAACCCAATCGTTTGGTGACAAGGCAAAGGGCAAAGTTAAATCTACCGTTGTTAATGTTAAATTCATAAAAACAGTTAAATCCGGTAACAGCTATAAATTTCAAGAGAAGTTTGTAAAGCTAGACGACATTAGCAAAGTAACAACGCTTAAATAAAATTTGTCAAACAAAAAAATCCTACATGAGCGGGATTTTTCATTTTAAACTGATTATTCCATTAGTCGGAAACTACCTCTATTGCAGGATTTACTTCCCGTCTCAATAGATTCTCAATAGCAACGAGAGTTCCTCTAATTGAACTAGGGCAACTGCCGCACGCACCTTGATAACGAATCTTAAGTGTTAATCCTTCCATTCCGGTTACTTCGAGTCCGCCGCCATCACCAGCCAGAGCCGGACGAACCCGCGTATCAAGTATCTCATTGATCTTTTTCAAGAGTGCGGTTTCTTCTTCGCTGCTTACTTGTGTCGTTACATTTTCAGCAGGGATTAAAGACTTATCAAAATTTTTGATTAACTCAACAAACGGGCGTTGAATCTGACCCCATGCAGTGCTTGCTTCTTTTTCAATTGTTATGAACTTATCCATATAAAAGACCGAAACAACGCCGGGAATTTCGAAAATTCCTTTTGCTAAAGGATCATTTTGAGCTTCTTCTTTTCTTTTATAGTTGCGCGTCTCTCTATTTAAAAGCTTCTCATTGATGACAAACTTAAGTGCTTGCGGATTGGGCGTAAGATCAACGTCTTGAACCATTAACATATTTTACTCCTTTTCTTCCTAAACAAATACAATTTCTAAATAGTTTCGCTACAACATTATCAAAAATTGGTCTGTGATTCAAGAGACCGGTTAATTGGTTACACGCCAAATTGTTTGAAGTGATGATCTAAATGTTTGTACATCAACGAACTCCACTCCGTTGGCGTTAATTTTCCGAAAAAGGAATGCGGATTAGTAGTACACTTCACTTCTTCGCCTTGATAAAATTGATTAATAAGTTTTATTAGATTTTGTTTTTCCTTATCAAATTCTTCCGTACTTCTAATAATAAAAGCAGGATTTGTGGGACTATTTTTCTTAATCGGTTTCTCCCCAACTCCAAAGGACTTAAAGAATCTACCAATTAACTTTCCAAGGAGGAGTTGCGGAAAATATTTTGTACCAATTGCTGTTTCTAAACCGGTTGAACAATGCGCAAGCATTTGCTCAACATTCATTTTACCCCATTGCCTTTGTGTGCCTGGTAAAAGTTTATTAATTCTGCTAATGATTTCATCAACAGCTTCTTTTTGATATAAAGTTTTCATATTGCGCCTTTCGTATAGAAAGCAGATGACGCGGATTTTCGCTAATCATCTGTGTAGATCCGTTGAATCCGTGTAATCCGCGTTCTATTTCTTTTTGTTATGGATCAAAAGAACAAACTCACCTTTCAAATTTTTCGATTCCACAACTTTCAAAATGTCTGATACAGTACCCCGGAAAAATTTTTCGGTAGGAAGAGTTAAATTGAAGGCGACAACTATTTGTAAAGATGCACCAAATATTTTTGATATATCTGTTAATATTGCTTTGAGCCGGTAAGGGGTTTCCATCAATACAATCATCTCCTTCACTTTCTTCAATCGTAAAAGTTCGTTTTTTCGAATTTCACTTTTAGGCGAAAGCCATCCGGCATAGTAAAATTTATCAAGATCGTAGCCCGATCCTACAAGCGCCGGCAAAAGTGAGTTCGCTCCCGGTATTGGCACAACATCTATATTAGCATTGATGCACATCTGCACTAATTGATGTCCCGGATCAGAGAATAAGGGAGTTCCGCAATCCGATATTAGCGCCGCAGATTTTCCGTCGGAAATTTTTTCGAATGCCTCCCGCGAGGATTCTTCTTGATGATGTTCGTTGAGTGAGAAAAGTTCTTTTTCAATTTTGAAATGCGACAATAAGCGTCTTGCTTCTTTGAACTCTTCACAGATAATAAAATCAACTTGTTTAAGAATGTTTAAAGCACGGAGTGTTATATCTTCGTAATTACCTATCGGTGTAGAGACAATGTACAATTTTGCAATCATGTTTTTTAACCGCAGAGTTCGCAAAGTTATTCGCAGAGGTTGCAAAGTTTTTCTCAGCGAACTTTGCGTATTCTCTGCGGTCTTTGCGGTTTATTCTGATTTTGATTTTTGCAACTCGTTTAATAATTGGTCTAATTTCACAATTTTTTTCTCACCGGACAGTCTGTTCTTTAATTCGATATTACCGTCTTTCAAATTTTTCTCGCCAACAATTAATTGCACAGGCATACCCAGCAGATCTGCATCGTTAAATTTAAATCCAGCGCTAGCGTCCAAACGGTCATCGAACAACACTTCGTAACCTTCAGCAATCAAATCAATGTAAATCCGTTCACAAGCATCTGCGACTGCAGCGTTTTTCATATTCAAACCAATCAAATGGAGATCGAACGGGCTAAGGGGTTTTTTCCATACAATTCCTTTCTCGTCAAAATTTTGCTCGAGGAAGCATGCAAATATACGCTCGACACCAATTCCATAACTTCCCATAACAATTGGTTTTTCTTTTCCGTTCTCGTCAAGGAACATTACGCCGAGCGCTTCAGAATATTTTGTGCCGAGTTTGAAAATATGTCCAAGTTCAATAGCCTTGAATACTTCCAATGTTGAACCGCAGCGGATACATTTCTCACCGCTTTCAGCCGTTCGCAAATCGAAATATTCGATCTTCGGCGCATCTCGTTTCAAATCAATTCCGCCTATGTGATAATCATTCTTATTAGCGCCGCTATAAAGATTATTTCCATCTTTTAAAAGTGTATCGGCAATGGTTCTAAATTTAAAATCAATCGGACCGATCGATCCCGCATCGGCTCCGGTAATTTCATTAAGCTCTTCAGAATGAGCGGGACGCACTGCGCCGCCTAATACAGATGTTAGTTTTGTTTCATTCACTTCATCATTGCCAAGCATCAGCACGAGAACCGGTTGTCCGTTGTGAATATAAATTCTCGACTTTGCTGTTTCATTCTCATTAATTTTTAAGAATGCGCAAAGATCATCAATTGATTTTACATTCGGTGTAGAAATCTCATAAACGGATTTACTCTCAGTATGGTGAATCGCCTCTTCTGCCACAGATTGAGCGACTTCCGCGTTAGCGGCGTACCCGCACTTTTCGCAATAGGCGACTGTATCTTCACCTGCTGAACTCTTTACCATAAATTCTTCGGATTTGCTTCCGCCCATTGCGCCGCTTGATGCGCCCACAACAAAATATTTTAATCCGCATCTGTCAAAAATTGAGCGGTAAGCTTTATCATGAAGTGAATAACCAACATCCAATCCGGCGTTATCTTTATCGAGCGTATAAGCATCTTTCATTATAAATTGTCTTCCGCGGATTACACCACTGCGCGGACGCGGTTCATTTCTAAACTTGGTTTGTATCTGATACCAGATCTGAGGCATATCTTTATACGAAACTATCGAACCCTTTGCGTGGTAAGCCACAATCTCTTCATGAGTCGGTGCTAAAACATAATCACGGTTTTTTATTTGAAAGAGAATATCGCCGAATGCTTCAACCCGTCCGGTCTGTTCCCAAATTTCTTTCGGGTTTAGTCCCGGAAAATGAAACTCCTGTCCGCCAATGGCGTTCATCTCTTCGCGGATAATATCCATAATTTTTCTAAGTACTTTGTATCCGAGTGGCAGCCATGAATAAATTCCCGCCGATACTTGCCGTACCAAGCCTGCACGCATCATTAAGATATGGCTTGGAATTACGGCTTCTGATGGAACTTCCTTTAATGTAGGAATAAACGATTTACTTACTCTCATAATATATTCTTCATTAGTTAAACAATTAAAAATCCCTTCCCTTAGAGAGGGGGAAAGGGATAAGCTGTTACAAAGATAAGAAATGAGGGAAGTAATTGAAAATAATGAAAACGGCATGATAAAAATTTCAGACAAATCTTTTTCTCCTTATCTTTGAATCGAAAATGAAAACTGAAAAGGAATTTCCAATGATTGATTTTGATCCGGTAACTCAAGATGATAAATACGATCCAACTTATCAGTCGTCAATGATGCCGGCAATGTTTGAAAGTTTTGGCTGTAAGATTATGGGAACGATGTTTCTTGCTGCGGGAGAAGGTCCACATCCCGTAATAATACTATTGCATGGATTTCCGGGTAACGAGGCAAATTATGATTTGGCTCAAGTTTTTAGAAGACAAGGATTTAATGTTTTTGTCTTTCATTACCGAGGAAGCTGGGGGAGCGAGGGAAATTATTTTTGGAAGTACTTGGTTGAGGATGTTTCTTCAGCAATAAGCTTTGTTAAGAGCCATTATGCGCAGAATAAATTCCGTCTTGATCCAGAAAAAATAATTTTAATAGGACATAGCATGGGTGGTTTTGCAGCATTGTTTAATGCAATAAAAAATGATAAAATCAATTTTGCGGTTTCGATCGCGGGATTCAATGCAGGAAAGTTTGGTGAACTGATTGAATCGAGTGAGATGATTTATAATTACAGTAGATTACATATGCAGCCGGCAATGGATTTTGTGAAATGCTCATCCGCTGATATTCTTCTTAATGAATTAATTACAAACAAGAAGGATTGGAATCTTATTAACTACCTTGATAAACTAGTAGGGAAGAATTTATTAATTATCGGGGCAAAGTTCGACACAACGGCACCCTTGGATATTCACCACAGACCGCTTGTCGCAGCTTTAAAGCAGGCGGAATCAAAAAACGTAAAAGAAATTATTATTGAAACGGAGCATTCATTCTCAGATAAGCGAATTGCTCTCGCGAGAATAATTTCAGATTGGTTAAAGGAAATAAAATGAAAAAAAAAGATGAGCAAAATCATGAATAAGAACATGAGCAAGAGTTATGGTGATATGCCGACGGATGAATTTAAAAAGTATGGTTACGAGCTGATCGATTGGACGGCAAATTACTTAGAAAATGTTGGCTCATTTCCGGTGTTGCCTAATATTAAACCGGGAGATATTAAAACTCAATTACCAACAAGTGCGCCTTCCAATGCCCAATCAATGGATCAGATAATTGCCGACATTGATAAAATAATTTTGCCGGGTACAACTCACTGGCAGCATCCAAACTTTATGGCATATTTTAATTCTACGGCAAGCGGACCCGGTATACTTGCTGAACTATTGAGTGCTGCATTCAATGTGAATGCGATGGTCTGGAAATCAGCACCGGCGTCAACAGAGTTGGAAGAGACAGTTTTGATTTGGTTTAAAAAGCTAATGAATCTGCCGGAAGAATTCCGCGGAATAATTTATGATACCGCTTCAGTAAGTTCGATGCACGCAATTGCGGCAGCACGTGAGTTTGTCGGTTATGATATTCGGAAAAAAGGTATGAGCGGCGCTCCGAAATTAAGATTGTACTGCTCAGAACATGCGCATTCATCAATTGATAAAGGCGCATTAACTCTTGGAATTGGTTTGGAGGGAATTCGAAAAATTTCCGTTGATTCAGAGTTTAGAATGATTCCGGCGGAACTTGAGAAAGTGTTAAGGGAAGACCGTGCAAATGGTTTAGTACCGTTTTGTGTTGTCGCAACGATTGGAACTACATCTACAACAAGTGTTGATCCGGTTGATGAGATTGCGAACATTTGTGAGCGTGAAAAAATTTGGCTCCATGTAGATGGCGCTCATGCCGGTGTAACCGCAATGTTACCCGAATTAGCTAATCATTTCAAAGGACTTGAACGCGCAGATTCGTTCGTTGTAAATCCGCACAAATGGTTATTCATTCCGGTAGATTTGAGCATTCTGTTTACACGCAAATCAGAAATTATCAAACAAGCTTTTTCACTCATCGCGGAGTATTTGAAAACATCCGAAGATTCACATGTTGAGAATTATATGGATTATGGAATTCAGCTTGGCAGAAGATTCCGCTCATTAAAACTCTGGTTTGTTCTCCGCTATTTTGGTGTAGAAGGATTGCAAGCGAGATTACGCGAACACGTTCGTCTTGGCCAACTTTTTGCCAAATGGATTGATAATAATTCATCCTTTGAGAAACTTGCGCCAACGCCTTTCAGTACAATCTGCTTCCGCGCTAAACCGAAAGGGTGGAGTGATGAAAATAAAATTAATGAATTGAATGAGATGCTTATTAACACAATCAATTCAACCGGAAAAGTATTTCTTACACATACAAAATTAAACGGCAAGTTTACAATCCGCTTAGTAATCTCCGGATTAAGAACCGAGGAGAAAGATGTTGAACTTGCATGGATCGTAATTCAAGAATCGCTGAAATTAATTCTAAACGAAGGTTAAAAGATGGATCGAATATTTCAATCTGCTTCTAATTGCGATCTTGATCGAGTTCATGCTCTTGCTCAAAAGAATTAGATCAAGACCATGAGCAAGAGCATGAAAGGAAAACAATCAATACAATCCTTCAACCGATAAATATCTTTCGCCGCTATCATAATTAAATGTGAAAAATCTCTTCCCATCACCAACCTCGCTAATTTTTTTAGAAACTGCTGCCAGCGATGCGCCGGTAGAAATTCCAACAAACAACGCTTCCTCTTTTGAAGCACGTTGAGCAAAATCATATGCCTCCTCTTTGGTGATGGTTATAACTCCATCTAATAAGGAAGTATTAAGATTTTTAGGAATGAATCCGGCGCCAATACCTTGCAGTGGATGAGGAGCGGGTTGTCCTCCTGATATAACCGGTGAAGCGGCGGGTTCTACCGCGAATACTTTGAGATGAGGAAATCTTTCTTTTAGAACCATTGAAACACCGCTTATGTGTCCACCGGTTCCAACACCCGTTATCAAGTAATCAAATCCTTCGGGGAAATCATTCAGAATTTCCTGTGCAGTCGTTCGGATGTGAACCTCAACGTTTGCCGCATTCTCAAATTGTTGTGGAATCCACACGTTAGAATTATTAGCCGCGATCTCATTGGCTTTTGCGATAGCACCCTTCATTCCAAGTTCGCGCGGAGTTAATTCTAATTTGGCACCGTAAGCCAACATTATTTTCCGCCGTTCAATAGACATCGATTCGGGCATCACCAAGATCAGTTCATATTTCTTAACTGCGGCAACCATAGCCAATCCTATTCCGGTGTTACCTGAGGTAGGTTCAACAATGATACTATTCGATTTAAGAATTCCTTTCTTCTCAGCATCTTCAATCATAGAGAGAGCTATTCTATCTTTAATACTTCCGCCGGGATTTGCTTTTTCAAGTTTAATCCAGACTTCGTTTTTGTTTCCGAAAAGATTATTAATTCTTATATGAGGTGTATCTCCAATTGTAGCGAGTATATTTTGTACTTTCATAAAGGTTCTCCTTAAATAATAAAATCAATTGTTTCTTCGAATGCTTGATTGCTCTTCACGCGGACTTCGCTTTTATTATAAACTATTGAGTTCACCGGAATACTTTGTGTAATCCATGCGTTACCGCCGATTACGCTATTCTTGCCGATTATCGTATTCCCACCAAGAATAACTGCCTGGGAATAGATAACAACTTCATCTTCTATGGTTGGATGCCGTTTAGTTTGAGCGAGTGTTTTATCAACGCTCAACGCACCGAGAGTTACCCCTTGATACAGTTTTACATTTTTACCGATGACGGTTGTCTCGCCGATTACTATTCCGGTGCCGTGATCAATAAAAAACGGCGAGCCGATTTTTGCGCCGGGATGAATATCTATTCCGGTTAACTCGTGTGCATATTCCGCTAGTATTCGAGGAAGTATTGGTAGTTTCAATAAATATAATTCATGAGCAATCCTGTAAATGGTAATAGCCATGAATCCCGGATATGCAATTATTACCTCATCCACACTTTCTGCCGCGGGATCTCCTTTATAGATCGCCTCGGCATCAGCCCAGAGCATTTTGTAAATATCAAAAATGCGTTTTGTGAATTCGCGCGCGGTTGTTGTTGCATCTTCTTTATAGATCGAGTTTAACTCTTTGATTACGCTGATCAGATTCCTCTCCATTAGCTGCAGTTTAGCGAGTATATCTTCTTGAGAATAATATACTTTGTTCGAGAAATGCGGGAAAAGAAAGTCTATTAAATCTTTCAGGTATTCTATCGCTTCTGTTTTTAATGATGCTGTACATGAATTTGTCTGCCGCTTGGCTAAAAGAGATTCGGCAAATTCCGAATACGAAGTATTTGTACCTGTAATAGTTTTCATAATGGTTCTTTATGATTGTTTAAAATGTGTTATAATTGAACAGCTAAAAGGAGATTAACAACAACAGGAAAGGGTCGAAGTAAAAAAGATCGTGGATGTGTATGCTACGTTATCAATGGTAACAGAAGCAGATGAAATATTATTAAATGGATGTATCATTCTCTATTAATACTTTCTTACAAATTTTCTCGGATGTAATTACTATAACAAATATATGAAAATAAAGTTCAATATGCTAAGAAGGAAAACTAAAGCGGCTGTGATGCCGCTTTTATCAGCGAAACAAAAACTATCTCCTCGGCAGATTAATTACGAGTTTTTAAACATCATTAAAATCTGCGCAGCCTGCTTCTGGTTATAATCAAAAGCAATATTTTTGTAGTTTACCAGATCAATGATTGTTCCGATCAAACAAATACCGCCGGTGAGAAGATAAAGAATTCCCAATCCAATTTGATCGGTCAGAAATCTTTGAATGCCTGCTATTCCCAAAAACCCGACAAGTGTAACTAAGAGAATAGTCTGCGGATCTTTCCTTCTCGAACGGTAAATGTTAGCAAACTGCTGGGCTTGTTTGTCCTCCATATTCTTGATAAGACCCGAAATGTAATATTGCTCCTCGCCCATGATTTCAGGAAGAATTTCGTAAACGTTAGCCATAAATAACCTCTTTTGTTTTGTGATAGTTGTTAACGGTTTTGATGCAAAGTTCTATGACGCGTATAGTGATGAACAGAAATGCAATAATGCCGAGGGGATGCGTTTTAAGCGAATGATGAAAATCTCCGTGATAGAAAAATGATATTGAACGCCCCAGCCCGCATCCGGGACAGAAAGTTATTCCCAAATTGTGAAAAGGGCAGAGAGTGAATTGCTGGGCTTCGTATGGATTAATCAGCATTAAATAAGTTAATCCGGCAAGCCAAATAACCGCTTCCCATTCAACTATTTTTAGAATTGATTTAATCTTCTGTAATCGAGTGATCATAATTAATTTACATTTATAATACACGAAATAAGTTCATGAATCAAGCTTCTAATCATTAGTCGTTTCAAAAAGAGATAGGTTTTGGGCTGAAGGATTATTTTTTTGTGGCTACGACAAAGATATGTTTTGAACCTTTTACACCAAACAAAGAAGAGATTTTCATAAGAGACCGGGCTACAAATTTGTTTTCAATCAATTTCCGGGCAATAAGATTCTTTTCAACTGCTTTTAACCAGGAATTAAATTGATAACAAAGCCGATCATTAAAGAGATGCGTTGATACTACTTCTAATCCGCTTGCCTTTATTATTGCGAGATATTCATCAAAATATTTTTGATTTCCATAATCGCAGAGTATCACAAAACCGCCTTTCATCAACACACGGTTTGTTTCTTTCAAAGCTTGTATTCGATTCTCTTTGTTGATAAACCATTCAAAAATTCCGTCACACAAAAGCACTAAATCGAATGAGTTGTCTGAGAATGTGAGTGAAGTTATATTTTCTTTTTCAAAAAAATATTTGCAGCAAACGTAAGTTTTATTTTTTGCTTCATCAAAAGATTTTTTTGCAAACGCCAAAGCCGTTTCGGATACATCTATACCGTAAATTTCCTTTGAGATGCCCTTAAATAGTGAAGTCAATCGACCTTTGCTGCATCCGACATCAAGAATCTTGCAATAACTATTTTTTAAAGTGAGAGCTATGTCTAATGTAAAGTTATGACGAAGCACTTCCACAGCTTTTTTGCTGTACTCCCATGGCTCGGATTCGCTTCTGTATTTCTGTTCGTAGAATTCTTCCGATTTTTCTTTCTTCATATTAAGACGTTCCGAAGAGTATGTAAAGGAGTCTCATCTGTTCCGGGACTCCTTAAAACTAGATTCGATTACTAAAGGGGACTTCTAAAAACAACAAAAATGATCAGCGGAAATCAACTTTATCTGCGTTTTTCAGCGTTCTATTAGATAAAAAAATAGTTTTGCCATAGGCATTACCATGTTATTAGAAGCCTCCTAAATATGATAGTTGAGTTACGATTTATCTGCGCTGCCAAGAACATTTACAATTTTATGTTTGTACAAAACTTTAAGCGCGTCGCGTGCCGGACCAAGATATTTTCGCGGATCAAATTCAGCGGGACTATCGCTAAATGTTTTACGTATAGCTGCTGTCATTGCTAAACGTCCGTCTGAATCGATGTTCACTTTACACACTGCAGATGCCGCAGCACGGCGTAACTGTTCTTCAGGAATTCCAACGGCGTCTTTAAGTTTGCCGCCGTTGCTGTTTATTAATTGTACAAGCTCAGCCGGAACTGAAGAAGCGCCATGCAAAACAATTGGGAAGCCGGGAATTCTTCTTTCACACTCTTCAAGAATATCAAAACGGAGCGGGGGTGGAACGAGAATTCCATCTGCATTACGTGTGCATTGAGCCGGGGTAAATTTGTTCGCACCATGCGATGTTCCGATAGAAATCGCTAGAGAGTCAACGCCGGTCTTCTTAACAAAGTCTTCTACTTCTTCAGGTTTTGTGTAGTGAGTAACCTCGCTCGATACTTCATCTTCAATGCCTGCCAACACTCCCAACTCACCTTCAACGGTTACGTCATATTTATGAGCGTACTCAACAACTTGAGCGGTGAGTTCAACGTTTTTTTCATACGGATGATGTGAACCGTCAATCATTACTGAGGAGAATCCGGATTCAACACATGATTTACAAAGCTCGAATGTGTCACCATGATCGAGATGAAGAACTATCGGAATATCAAAACCTAACTCATGAGCGTAATCTACCGCTCCTTTGGCTAAATGTTTTAGGAGAGTTTGATTTGCATATTTACGCGCGCCGCTTGACACTTGCAATATAACAGGCGACTTTGTCTCAACACATGCGCCTATAATAGCCTGCAATTGTTCGAGGTTGTTAAAATTAAAAGCCGGAATTGCATAACCGCCCTTCACCGCTTTTTGAAATAATTCTTTGGAGTTCACTAATCCTAATTCTTTGTATGAAGTCATGTTTCACCTTTCTTGTAAATGAAATTTATTCTGATCACATTATTAATTGAAATAATCTATCACACCGATATGAAATCGGTAAAAATATTTTGATTCTGCATATGTTTTTTTTCTAATGGAAATATACAAATTTATTGAAGAAGCCGTAAAGAGGTGCCTCTAAAGGAATGAAATATTTTTGGTTCTTGAAATTAATAACATGTTTGAAAATTCATCAAAAGGAATTTCTCTTGCCCCGAACATTTTTAAATGTTCGGTTTGATATTGAACATCGAGTAGAACAAATTCCTTTTCCCTAAGCCGTTCCAAGAGTTTTGCCAGCGCGCACTTTGACGCCTGTGGAACTTTAGAAAACATGGATTCACCGAAAAACGCGCCGAGATAGCCGATTCCGTATAGTCCGCCAACTAAAATATTCTTCAGAAAAACCTCAACCGAGTGAATATATCCCAAACTATTTAATCTTTTGTACGCTTCGATTAACTCATCGGAAATCCATGTCGATTCTCTTTGAGCACACTGCTTAATTACTTCTATGGGATTGTAATCATATCTGAATTCGAAATTAGCAGAGAGTAAAAATTTTTTGAGTGAGCGGGGAATATGAAGTGAATCTAGCGGTATGACGGTGCGAACATCCGGCATATACCAGTTGATCTCGCCCGTCTCATCCGCCATTGGAAATGCGCCGCTCGAATACATTAAAATCATTTTATCGGGTGTAAGTAATTCTTTATACGAATGAAAATCTTCCTTACTCATGCGCCTTGACTTCATAAAAAATTATTTCGTAGCCTTTCTTAATTTCAACTCCGGCAAAGAAAACGCCGAGCAAAACGGAAATCATCCCCAATAAAAATGAGAGAAGTATTACATAATTCAATTTACCAAGAGCTAAAAAGGAGGATATTCCAAGCAGCAAAGAGGTTACAACAAATAGTGCCACCGCGGTTGTGTAAGAAAGCACAGCATTCCGCACCAGCTTAACTCTATAAACTAATGCGTCAAGTTGTATGGCAATGCTTTCAAGACGAACGTTATCATCCGTGCATGGTTGCTGTTCTCCAATTCTATTCATCAAACCTCGCTTTTCCTCATTGAGAAGTCGAATCCTATTCACAACTAATGAATAGCGGTTATTCATTCCAAGCAAAAGTAGACCGCATGCGCTGATCATAACAGCGGGGGCAACCATCAGTTGGATTATCTGCAGTGCGTTTAGAGTTAATTCTTTAAATGGATCCATTATTATTATCCTTTTATTAGTCTAAAGTAGTCAGTAATAGTAGCGAGGTTGATGTCTCTGGTTACGAAGAATTTCATACACTTGGTTTTCAAATACTGCTCATTGCTATAGTGTGTTAATTACAATACCGTTCATAAAGTGAATTACTAAGAAAACAATGTCTATTTCTACTTAGAATAAATATAATTGTTGAGAAGATCATTTGTTTGGCGCTGAACTTTATCTCCACTCTAAGATGATTTTAAAATAATATTCTCCTTGTGCATGAATCCAACACTTTCAGAAAACTTAAATCAAGATAAAAACAAAAAAGAAGTAAACGCAAGAGGACGATTAAAATTTTGAAGAGGGGATTCCTTTTAAGTATATTTTAGTAAATAAATAATGCAACTGATGGAATTTCAAAAAGTAAAAACAGTTCTGAAGGATAAAACAATTGGCATAGCCGGCTGCGGTGGATTAGGATCTAACGTGGCTGTTGCCTTGGCACGTGTTGGAATTGGTATATTAATAATTGCAGATTTTGATAAGATTGAGGAGAGTAATCTTAACCGCCAATATTTCTTCTATGATCAAATCGGACAATACAAAGCCCCGGCACTGAAAGAGAATATTAATCGGATAAATCCGAACGTGATAGTAAAGGCGCACACAATTAAATTGACTCCCAAAGATATTCTCGATCTTTACAAAGAATGCAATGTAATTGTGGAAGCGTTCGATAAGGCAGAAATGAAGGAGATGATTGCCGAAACGGTACTTTCTGAGCTGCCAAATAAGCCGTTGGTGTGCGGTGTTGGATTGGCGGGATGGGGCGGAAATGAACTGATAAAAGTTGAACGACACGATAATTTATACATCGTTGGAGATCATATTTCTGAAACGAGCGAAGACGACCCTCCGATAGCTCCGCGTGTTGGTATAGTAGCAAATATGATGGCAAATGTAGTTCTAGAATTATTACTCGGAAAGGATAAGTAGAATGAAGATAATTCTGAATCACCGGGAAGAATTTTTGGAGACTTCGAATGCAAGTCTCACAATAAATGAATTACTAAAGCTGAAGAAATTTTCATTTACACGGCTTGTTGTAAAGATCAACGGTAAATTGGTTAAACGTGAAAACTTTGATTTGGCATCTTTCAGTGAAAATGATAATGTGGAAATTATACATATGATTAGCGGCGGATGAAACTGCCCATCCCAACCCTTCCCAAAGGGAAGGGCTTTTAAAATAAAAAACCCTCAAAGATTCTTTGACGGTTTTTAAGTTTTTACAGTTCTCCCCCTTAGGGGGAGTTAGATAGGGCTGTTATTTCAAATGCCATTCACCTTTTTCATATTTTGTTCTGAGTTCAATCAATTCTGGTAAATCCATACCCAGCTTTCGTAAAAGTTCTATTTTGGGGACACCGTTCTTATCCCAGCCGCGTCTTTCGTAAACTGCATCAAGTAATTGTTCGTATCTGTTCTCACGGTACTTTCTGTGTGCTGCCATCTTTTCTTTAATGGTCATTCCTTCGGGATTAATTCCGATAATATCTTTCAACTGTACATCATATCTATCTTGACGTGATAAATATTCTTCTTCCGTAACGGGACCCGCTGCTCTGTACGGCTGAGCATCCCATTTACGAACTCCGTAACCTCTTCTAAGATTAAACATTCTTTGGAAGTTATAAACTCTTTCGGAATCTTCAATCAACCTTTTGTTATCGAATGGGCGACCGGTGACGGCTTTATAAATTGTAACATAATTATCAACATGTTCCGGCACTTTTGCAGGTTCCGATGTTTCCGCATTATTTATTGGCTCTACATCATTCCATGGAAGTTTGCAAAAACCGGCAAGACCAAACCACGTTCTAAAGAGAGGGAAGTAGTGAAGCGCTTCGGCTTTATCTTCAAATGTTGGAATATGATTGTTCACCATATCCATAAAAATTAACCAGGCTTCATCATGCTGAGGACCTTTATTTGTCATCGCATATCCGCCTTGCTGCGCAAGAGATTCTTTGGACATGTATTGAGAGTATTCCAATCCTTTATTTTCCATTCCAATGTCTTGCAGAAACTGAGGATCACCCCAGCCATTATCCGTAAATAAATTTTTCAGTTTACGTACGCCAAGTCCCGCCGTTTTGCCAAAACCTTCTCCACGTCCCAGTTGATGAAGTAGTTCCATCGCATTATCCGCATTTCCAAAGTTTAATTTCAAACCGCCGGTTCTTTCCGTATTCAAGATTCCGTTTTCATAACACTCCATCAGGAAGGCAACGGTTGTGCCCCATGTAATTGTGCAGATGCCGTAAGTATCGCAATAAAAATTTACTTCTATTGTGTAATCGGTGCTGAAAATTCCGGAGTTGGCTGCAATGCCTGCGGCGGTTTCATATTCCGGTCCGTCAACAATTACGCTTTCTCCTTTAAATGGTCCGGTACGAAGAAGATAATTGTTAACGCCTTTTGCGCAACTCATATTACAGCCAAGCCAGCATCCGTCAAAAGAACCCTGTTCGAATTGCTTTTTCCACGTATTGCCGTCAATATTTCCAACTACGGCTTCGTTACTTCCGAACTTAAAATTGTTTACAGGAAGAAGATCGTAATCATTCATCACCTCAACTAAGTGAGCCGTACCCTTTGTTCTCATTTCGCATTGCGAATCATCGAGTTCCTTCATCTCTTTATTGAAACGCTGACCGCGCTCGATGATTGCTTTCATATCAACTACGTGGTTCATATCATTATCTATTTTAGCAACAAGAGCAACAAGCGCCTTAATTTTTTTATCGCGAAAAACAGTTCCTATTCCGCCGCGGCCTGCTTGTTTAAGCCGTGAGCGTTTCTTTCGCTTATCATAAAAACTGAAGTTCAGCATTCCGATCAAAGAATGATCTGCGCCTGCACCGGCTGAGACGACTGCAATTTTCATTTTATCCTGTTCTGTAGGGCAATACATCTCTGTTAGCATGTCTGCAAGATGATGGCTGTTAATTGGATCTGCCGGAGCTTCTTCAATTCTAATTTTTCCCGTTCCGTCTCTTCCATCAAGAATAATAATTACATCACGTTCTGCTTTTCCCTGAAGTTCAATAGCATCAAATCCGTTGAGTTTTAAGAAGGGTCCAAACCATCCCCCCACGTTGCTATCCATAACAGAATCTGTTTGAGGAGATATGGTAACCACCAAAGATTTTCCTGTACCGGAATACTGAGTTATACCACAGACCGGACCTCCGGAAATTATAATTTCATTTTCTGGATCGTTCCATTTTGTTTCCGGAGTTGTTGCGTCCCAGAGATATCTAAGTCCGTATCCTTTACCGCCGATAAATTTTTCCTTCATCTCTAGAGGAACGTCTTTAATTAATATTTTATTATCTGTGAGATTGATATAAAGCGTTTTATCCGAGTATCCCTTTATCATAGAGAATATATCGTATTGAAACTCTTTAATAAGTTTGCGTTCTTCTAAAATTTCATGCACTTCCATTGGGATTTCTCCAAGAGTTATTTGTTAATCAAAAGCTATAAAAATCTTTTGAAATATAAGAAAGGAGGAATTCAAACCCAACGCAAGATAACTAATCGATTTCAATAGTTGAATGAAAGAGTAATAATTATTAGACTTTGCGCACAAAAAAATCCAAGATAGTAAAAATGAATTTTGTTTCAGTTTTAAAACCGATCATTCTAGCAATTCTATTTGCCGGTTTGGTGAATGCTCAGAGAGTAAATCAACTAACAATTTTTCATGCGGGAAGTTTAACGGCTCCATTTGAAAAAATTATTGATGGATTCAAGAAAGAAAATCCGGGCGTAGAGGTATTAAAAGAAATTGCCGGAAGCCGCGAATGTGCAAGAAAGATTTCAGAATTGAAAAAGCCCTGCGATGTTTTTGCTTCCGCCGATTATATGGTGATCGATCAACTTTTAATTTCGCAGAATGCAGATTGGAATTTAAAGTTCGCCACGAATGAAATGACGATTGTTTACACGGATAAATCACGAAGATCAAAAGAGATTAATCAAAAGAACTGGCATACCATTTTGCTTGATAAGAAAATAAATATCGGCAGAGCCGACCCAGATTCCGATCCATGCGGATACAGAACCATACTAACCCTGAAGCTAGGGGAAATATTCTACAACCAATATGGATTAGCCGAAAAAGTATTGGAAAAAAATAACGAGTATATCCGACCAAAAGAGATGGATTTATTAGCGCTCCTTGAGGCAGGTGAGTTAGATTATATTTTTCTTTACAGATCGGTAGCAGAACAATACGGACTGAAATTTTTAACATTACCCGACAAAATTAATTTAAAGAAATCTGAACTCGATGATTATTACAAACAAGTTTCGGTTGAACTTAACGGTAAAAAACCGGGAGAAAAAATTTTACAAATAGGTTCTTCTATGATCTACGGAGTAACAATCCCTAAAAATTCACCAAATCCTGAATTGGCAAAAAAATTTATTCATTATTTGATGGATAATAAGAAAGGATTAAAAGTGATGGAAGAGATGGGTCAGCCAACGGTAGTTCCATCTGTTTGCGGTACTTACGACAAACTTCCAAACGAGTTTAAAAAATATGCTTCGAAAAAGAAGTAGCTGACCGATGAGATCAATTTTTAAAAATAAATCGTTACTCAATCTGATCTTTATATTCCTCGGCGGAGTGTTATTACTATTCATCATTGCACCTTTAGCCGGACTGTATTTGAACACTTCATTCGGTTCACTTAGCGAAGCAATCGGAAGCGATGAGGTGAGAAATAGTGTCTGGCTTAGTTTGTGGGCTTCAATGGCCGGAACAATCTTTTTTTCATTTCTTGCTATTCCTCTTGCATATCTTCTTGCAAGAAAAAATTTTCCACTTAAAAGTGTAGTAAACGGCATCATTGATATTCCCATTATCATTCCACATTCTGCTGCGGGTATTGCTGTTTTGGGAATTATCACTCGTGATAGTTTACTTGGACAAACCGGAGAATTATTCGGAATAAAATTTATAGGTAATCCAGCAGGAATTATTTTAGCGATGGCATTCGTCAGCGTTCCATTCTTAATTAATGCGGCACGAGATGGATTTGCAACCGTTCCGGAGCGTCTTGAAAAAATAGCACTAACTTTGGGTGCATCTCCAACCAGAGTTTTTTTTACAATATCCTTGCCGCTTGCTTGGCGTTCGGTTTTATCGGGATTCATTTTAATGTGGGCACGCGGGATGAGCGAGTTTGGTGCGGTAATAATTATTGCTTACAATCCACAAACTGCGCCGGTCCTAATCTTTGAACGGTTTACATCTTACGGATTAAAATACGCGATTCCGGCGGCTGTAGTATTTGTATCGGTGTGTTTAATAATTTTTGTCGTATTAAGATTGATCAAAAAAAATAGTTAAATGATAGACATAGAAAACATATCACTACATGTGGGCAATTTTAAATTGACCAATATCAGTTTCACTGTTGAGATGGGTGACTACTTTGTAATACTTGGAATTTCCGGCGTGGGCAAAAGTCTGCTGCTGGAATCGATTGCAGGCTTAATTAAAATAGACAGCGGCAAAATCATTCTTCGCGGAAAAGAAATTACCGAGGAAAAAATTCAGAAGAGAAATATCAGTATAGTTTATCAAGACGCTGATTTGTTCCCTCACCTTAATGTTTATGAGAACATCGCTTATCCATTGAGAAGTAAAAAGGTAAAAGGAATAAAGGAAATAGTATTAAAAGCAGCAGAACAAGTTGGTATTACTGATAAATTAAATATGAAGCCTGAAACTCTATCAGGTGGTGAGTATCAACGTGTTGCTATTGCGCGAAGTTTAGCCGCCGATAGCGATATCTTTCTCTTAGATGAACCGCTTTCCTCGCTTGATTCTAAATCCAAGTGTGAATTGCGTGCCCTGTTAAGAAAACTAAACCGTGATGGAATTACCATTATACATGTCACGCATGATTATGAAGAAGCAATTTCACTAGCAAGTAAAATTGGAATAATGGAAAAGGGTAAACTGATACAGATTAATACGCCGAAGGAAATATTCAAACATCCTAAATCCGAATTTGTCGCCCGGTTCACAGGCGTTAAGAATTTTCTCCGCGGTGAATTAATATCAATTGAAGGAAGCGATCTTAAGGAATTTTCATCTAACGGATTAAAAATATTTTGTTTAACCGGTGTGGAGGATGGTGAAGCTTTCTTAATGATTCAACCGGACGAGATAAGTATTTCTAATCAAGTTGATACCGGAAGTACACGTAATCATTTCAAAGGTAAGATAACCGATATCGCACAGGCAAAACTTGGGATGGATATTTACGTGGACATTGGCTGCGAGATGGTTATTCAAATTTCTTCCGAGGCTAGGAATGCCTTAAAATTGGAAGTCGGCAAGGAAGTGTGGATAAACTTCAAAGCGGCATCCTGCAAAATTTACAATTAGGAAAATAGAACAATGATAAAATTCGAAAAGGCGATTGAGATTATAACCACAAACCAACTAATGCTTGGTTCAGAAAAAGTTGATTTGAAAGAAAGCCTATACCGTGTGTTGCGGGAAGATGTTTTCTCCGATATTGATATGCCTCCGTTCAACAAATCTGCCATGGATGGCTACGCCTGCCGAAGAGAGGACTTAGCAAACGAGTTAAGCGTAGTTGAAATTATTCAAGCCGGCTATCAGCCGCAAAGAGGACTTGGGAAAAACCAGTGCTCAAAAATTATGACTGGAGCGATGATGCCTGCCGGTGCCGACTGTGTGATTATTATCGAAGAGGTAGAAGAAATTCCCGAATCAAAAATTAAATTTATTGGAGAAAAAACATCCAATAATTTTTGTCTTTTAGGTGAAGACGTTTTAGTTGGACAGAAACTTCTCTCCACTGGGATGAGAATTACCTCTAAAGAAATTGCTTCACTTGCTTTGTGTGGTCATGTAAATCCTTTAGTAAGTAAAAAACCGAAGGTCGGAATCATTGCGACTGGTGATGAAATTGTTGAGCCCTACTTAGTTCCTGAAAAATCTCAGATCAGAAACACGAACTCATATCAGTTGATGGCTCAATGTATTCAATTCGGATGTGAACCGATCTATTATGGAATTGCCCTTGATACTGAAGATGCTATCAGCAAAATAATTATCAAAGCGAAGGAGGAAAATGATCTGATCATAATTACCGGCGGTGTTTCGATGGGTGATTTTGATCTTGTCCCTTCTGTGCTTGTAAAAAATGGGTTCGAAATTCTTTTTGATCAAGTAGCTATTCAACCTGGTAAACCGACTGTCTTCGGCAGAAGCGAGAACAAATTTATTTTTGGAATGCCCGGTAATCCCGTTTCATCATTCATCTGTTTTGAAATCTTTGTGAAAGAATTTCTTTCAGGCTTGATGGGCTTGAAAGATCATGCAAAGGTTTTCAAGATGAAATTGGCAAAAGAGATAAAGCGGAAAAAAAATGCGAGACTCGCATGGGTACCGGTAAAAATAAGTGCTGAAGGCAAAGCAGAATCGGTCGAGTATCACGGTTCTGCGCATATTAATGCTCTTGCTTTTGCGGATGGTATTATTTCAATTCCAATCGGTGTCAATGAGATTAAGGAAGGCAGCGTTATAGATGTTAGACAAATTTAATAGACAGATAAATTATCTCCGCATCAGCGTTACAGACCGTTGTAACTTAAGATGCATTTACTGTATGCCAGAAGAGGGAATTAAACTTATTGATCATAGCGAAATTCTTTCATTTGAAGAGATAACCGAGTTTACAAAGTGCGCGGTTGAAATGGGAATTACAAAAGTCCGGATAACCGGCGGTGAACCGCTCGCAAGAAAAGGAGTTGTTAAACTTGTGAAGATGCTCTCAGCTATTGAAGAAATTAATGATCTCTCAATGACTACCAACGCAATTCTTCTAAAAAAATATGCCGAGGAGTTAAAACAAGCCGGATTGATGAGAGTGAATATCAGTCTTGATTCAATTGATCCGGGAAAATATAGGCAGATTACACGCGGTGGAAATATTCAAGAAGTGTTCAATGGAATTGAAGCCGCCAATAAAGCCGGACTCTCTCCGATAAAAATAAATTGTGTTATACAAAAATCCATTGACGAACCGGAAGCCATCGAAGTAAAAAAATATTGTGATGAAAACGGATTGATTGCTCGATTCATTTATGAAATGGATATAGAGAAAGGTGAATTCGGAATTGTTCATGGCGGAAGCGGAGGAGATTGCGCAAATTGCAACCGGCTTCGTTTAACAAGCAATGGTTTACTGAAACCATGTCTATTCAGCGACATCTCTGTTAACATTAGAAAAACGGATTACCGCCAAGCGGTTAGAATTGCACTTGAGCAAAAACCGGAATGTGGTTTAAGCACTACTTCTCATAAGTTTTATAACATCGGAGGATGAATGGAAAAATTGACACACATTGATTCCGAAGGACGGGCAAATATGGTTGAAGTTGGGGGAAAGAAAGTTCAATTTCGTACTGCACGTGCAGAAGGGTTTATCCGTTTGTCTGCAGAAACAATTCAGCTCATCAAAGAAAGTAAAATGAAGAAGGGTGATGTTCTGACGGTTGCTGAGATTGCAGGCATTCAAGCCGGAAAGAAAACCTCAGAATTGATTCCACTTTGTCATCCTTTGCAAATTACCAAACTTGATGTGAAAGCTGAAATTATTAACAACGGAGTGCGTATTGAAAGCTTTGCGAAGTGTGTCGGTCAAACGGGAATTGAGATGGAAGCGCTAACGGCGGTTTCTGTTGCCTTGCTAACCATTTATGATATGTGCAAAGCAGTTGATAAAGAGATGGCTATTGAAGGAATACGATTGATTGAAAAATTAAAAAGTGATGATGAGATTTAAAGCATGTGTCATTCCCGCGAAAGCGGGAATCTAAAAGAATCATTTTTATGCAATACTATGTATATATTCTTGCCAGTAAAAGAAATGGAACTCTTTACATTGGAGTTACCAATGATCTTAAAAGAAGAGTTTATGAACACAAGAATGGACTTATTGATGGATTTACAAAAAAATATTCTGTTAAGAACCTTGTTTACTATGAACAGACAAATGATATATATGAAGCAATACTTTGAGAGAAAAGACTTAAAAAATGGAATAGACGTTGGAAAATTAAGTTGATTGAAAAAATGAACCCCAAATGGAAAGATCTATTTAATGAAATTTCTTAGTAGGGAAATAGATCCCTGCTTTCGCGGGAATGACATAAGTATCTCATCAAAAGGAAAATAAATGAACAACAATTTTGAGGAAACAAATATATATGTAGTCTCACTGAATATTTCTGAAGAGAAAGGAACAATTAAAACCCCATGCGAGAAAATTGTTGTTAATGAATTTGGAATAATCGGCGATGCTCATTCCGGAAGATGGCACAGACAGATAAGTCTGCTGGCGCAAGAAGATATTGATAACTTTTCTTTAATGGATGCAGATAAAAGACAATTCCTTCCCGGAGAGTTTGCTGAAAACATTACTACGCGAGGAATTGATTTCAAAAAAGTCAGCTTGCTCGATCGTTTCAAAATTGGTGAAGTAGAATTGGAGTTAAGTCAAATCGGGAAAATGTGTCATGGAGACGGCTGTGCAATATTTGTTGAAATCGGAAAATGTGTGATGCCTAAATCCGGAATATTTACACGGGTAATCAAAGGCGGTGAAATTCGGAAAGGCGATAAAATTGAATACCAGCTAAGACCTTTGAGAATAAAAGTGATTACTCTAAGCGATAGGGCAAGTGCCGGTGAATATGCAGATAGGAGCGGACCAAAAATTCAAGAACTACTTAGCGAATATTTTGAAGACAAACGCTGGCATACTGAATTTTATTATTCCTTAATTCCGGATGATGAGAAGAAATTACAGAATGAATTACAGAAGAGTGTTGACGAAAATATTGATGTGATTTTCACAACTGGTGGAACAGGAATCGGACCGCGTGATATAACCCCAGATGTTGTGGAAAATTTTGCCGACAAGATAGTTCCTGGAATTATGGACAGTATCCGTCTTAAGTATTTCGATTCTCTTCCATCAGCAATTTTAAGCAGATCCATCTTTGCTGTAAAAAATCGAACTCTGATTTTTTGCTTGCCGGGAAGTATGAAAGCTGTTCAAGATTACGTTGGTGAAATAACTAAAATTCTTGAGCATTCAATACTTATGGTGCATGGACTTGGGCATTGAATTTGAGAAAATTTCTAAGTCACTCTTCTTCGAAGGACTTCTTAAAATTGTCGTCATTCCCGCGAAAGCCTGCTTACCGGCAGGCAGGCGGGAATCCAAAAAATAGACTCCCGCATACGCGGGAGTGACAAAACACTTCGCTGCTTACTTAAAGAATTGTTTACTTCTCAAGCATGAAGGGATAGCGGAAATCTTTTCTTGCAACAAAATTTTCTTTAATCGTTCGTGGTGAAACCCACCGGACTAAGTTTAAGAAACTTCCGGCTTTGTCATTTGTTCCGCTTCCCCGCGCACCGCCGAATGGCTGCTGCCCTACAACCGCACCCGTTGGTTTATCGTTAATATAAAAATTACCGGCAGCATGTTTTAAAATTCTATCCGCAGTTATTATTGCAGTTCTATCCTGAGCAAAGATAGCGCCTGTTAATGCGTAAGGAGAAGTCTCATCACACAAATGTAATGTCTCTTCGTACTTTTCATCCTCGTAAACATAAACGGTTAGAACAGGTCCAAAAATTTCTTCTTCCATAGTTTTAAATTTTGGGTCTGTTGTTACAATGATAGTCGGATTGATGAAGTAACCCACTTTATCATTAAATTTTCCGCCCACAATTATCTCCGCATCTTTTGATTCTTTTGCGTACTGGATATATCCGGTAATAGAATCGAAAGCTTTTTTATCTATGACAGCGTTATTGTAGTTTGAAAAATCAGCTACATCTCCGGTTTTCAATTTTTTCAACTCGGTTACCATATAATTTTTCACTTCGGACCAAATTGATTTTGGAATATATGCGCGCGATGCCGCAGAACATTTCTGTCCTTGATATTCAAACGCGCCCTGAATTAATGAAACACCGAGAAGTCTTACATCTGCACTTTTATGAGCAAATACAAAATCCTTACCGCCGGTTTCGCCAACAATTTTAGGATAAGTTTTATACTTGGGAAGATTATTCGAAATAGTTTTCCACATCTGCTGAAATACCGGTGTACTTCCTGTAAAATGAAGTCCTGCAAAATTTTTATCGTTGAAGATAATATTTCCGAGTGTTGAACCTGAACCCGGAAGAAAATTTATTACACCTGGAGGTAAACCAGCGGCTTCCAGCAATTTAATAGTGTAGTATGCTGAGTAAACACTTGTACTTGCCGGTTTTAAGATTGAAACATTTCCCATAATAGCGGGCGCACCGGGGAGATTAGCATTGAAAGTAGTAAAATTAAACGGCGCTATTGCGAATACAAATCCTTCAAGCGGACGGTACTCCATTCTATTCCACATTCCACGGGGAGAATGAGGGGGCTGTTCCTGATAAATTTTGTTAGCGTAATAAATATTGAAGCGGAAGAAATCTGCAGTTTCGCAAGCGGCATCAATTTCTGCTTGATGAGCATTCTTGCTCTGTCCCAGCATTGTGGCTGCATTAAGTGTATAACGCCAATCTGTTAATGTGATCATGTCTGCAGCTCTAGAAAAAATTGCCGCTCTATCCTGCCATTCCATAACAGACCAAATTTTGTACGCTTCCATTGCGGCGTCAATTGCCATTTGAACTTCTTTCTCGCCGGCCTTATGATATTTCCCCAAAACTTTTTTGTGATTGTGAGGAAGAACTATATTCTCTGTATTTCCGGTTCGAATTTCTTTACCGCCGATAATCAAAGGGATATCAACTTTTTGATTTTGCATCTCGGCGAGCTTTGCTTTTAATAATTCTCTTTCCGGCGTGCCCGGTGCGTAAGACTTTACTTCTTCATTATCAGGTAAAGCTAAATTAAATATTGCATTTGCCATAAACTGAATTTTCCCATATTGTTTGGTTGAATTTACTTATTACTATTAAAACAAAGAGAGTTGGAAAAAAATTCAAATAGGAAGAGAATTACAAAAAATGTGAGAATTCAAAACAAGAACAATGATTCTGCGCTTGATCAAAGAATATTATTCTTCAATTGACGGAATTAAAAAAGACGCAACATATAGCTCACCGCTTGTCCTAAGAGAATGCATTACGCCTGCCGGGACGATGAATTCTTTTTCAACATTCAATTCTATCTCTTCATTTTCTAACACACCAAAACCCGAACCTTTAACACAATAGAATATTTCATCATGCTTTGGATGTTTGTGCAATTTGACATTACTTTCCATAGAAATACGGTAAACGTTTGTTACAATTTTATTTTTGTATTCTTCTAAATTAATTTCAGCCATTTATTAAGCCCGGTTTAGAGTAAATAAATTATTTTATGCGAGAACCTTTTTCATTGAGCTGATGAAATACTCAATCATTTTTTCGTTGGAATTATAACCCATTAAACCGATGCGCCAAATTTTTCCGGCAAGTTCACCAAGACCGGCGCCGATTTCCAAATTGTGTTGAGCAAGCAAATTAATTCTAACTTTAGCTTCATCAACTCCATCCGGGACTTTGATAGCCAGAAGATGAGGAATTCTTTCGCCGTTTGGTACAATCGGTTCTAAACCAAGTTCGTCTTTCAATCTTGAAATAAATTTTGCGCTGTTTCCTTTATGTCTGCGCCAAGCGTTTTCAATTCCTTCTTCTTTAAGAATCAGAAGCGCTTCATGCAGTCCGTAAAATTGATTGCTTGGAGCTGTGTGATGATACATTCTTTTAGCTCCGCCGCTCCAATAACCTGTTAATAGATTCAGATCGTTGAACCAGCTTTGTACAGGAATTTTTCTATTCTTGATATGATGAACCGCCCGATCACTAAAACTTATGGGGGACATTCCGGCTACACATGCCAATCCTTTCTGCGAGCATGAATAGGCGGCATCAAGCTTCCACTCATCAACAAAAACATCTATTGCGCCGAGTGATGTAACCACATCTGCAACAACAAGACAATTATGTTTGTGCGCAATTTCTGAAAGCAGTTTTATATTTGAAAGCGCACCGGTAGATGTCTCTGCATGGACAAACGAAACAATTTTTGCATCGGTGTTTGCTTTAAGTGCGTCTTCAAGTTTTTGAGGTTCAATTGCGCGTCCCCATGTTTCTTTTACAGTAACAACTTGTCCGCCAATCTTCTCAACAATCTGTATCATTCTATTCGCAAAATATCCCCCGGTGCAGACAATAACTTTATCGCCGGGTTCAATCAAATTCACAAGGCAGGCTTCCATTCCAAGCGAGCCGGGACCTGAAAGAACAAACGTTGCATCGCTTTCTGTTTTAAATGTGTATTTGAGTAACGATTTTATTTCATCCATGAGTCCGATGAATTGAGGATCTAGATGACCGAGTGTGGCTTGGGACAATGCTTCCAAAACTTTCGGATTAACATTTGAAGGACCGGGTCCCATCAAAATTCTATTATATGGTTTGAATGAATTGTGCGACATTATATTTCCTTTGTAGAAAAGGATCTATGACCCTTCCAATTTTATTTAGTCTAAAAAGCCATACTCAATTAGCAATAAGTAATCTCGATACATAGGGATTTGTTCTTTGATATTATCTATAACTCTTGTTGATTTTTAACACAGTACCTTGTTAGGTGCTTTTAATCTTATTGCACGAAATAATATTTTTAATCAATCTTTAACGGTGGATCAACAATCTTCATATCATGTTCTTCAAAAACTTTGGTAATCTCTTCGTTGCTAGGTGGTGAATTCCACAAATCTGTTACTTTGAAAAATGCTTCCATTTTCCCGGCTGGAAGATAAGATACAATCATCTTGCCTTTTTCTGTTAATTGAATAAAAGCGTGCTGAATATTCCTTGGAAGAAAAATTGTATCGCCAGCTTTCATCGTATATCTGTTTTCTCCGACTTGAAAATGATACTCTCCTTCAACAACATAAAACCACTAATCTTGAAACGGATGGAGATGTAGTGGAGAACCTCCATTTGGCGTTAGTCCGGTTTGTTCAAAGACTGCTAAATCGCCCTCAGTATCTTTTGCTGAAATCTTAATATCTAAAGTATTAAGAGTAACCCCTTTCATTCTAAAGTGTTCACCATATCTGGCATAACCCGAATTTACTTTGAACCCTTTACTCGTTCGCATTTTATTTCCTTTCTTCATTATTTCATTAACAGCAATTTTATATTTTACTAAAATTGTCATGGGATAAAGAGCAAGTATTGATACAATAAATTTATTCATGTTCATCATTATTCTCCATAGAACATTAATGTAAAGTACTTAACTATTATTTAGGGAGAGTCAAGGACTTTTCCCCACTCTACCGCACTGAAATTAGTTTACCCCGCTTTGCTAGGTAGTACCTGTTTAGTAGCGGAATATATGGCGCTGCTATCTTAGCAATCTATTTATCAAGATTTCTTGAATATTTCTTCTTCCGTCAATAACAGAATGTATATAGATTAAGTTGTTTTCAATCTCGTAGATTATACGGTAAGGTTTATAATGAATCTCTAAATAGTTTTTAATTCCTGTAGGTCTCAGTTCAGGTGGAATGTGTCCTCTCTCTGGATATTTTTCCAGTTTATAACAAGTTTCTTCCAAAGCATCTAAAAGTTTATTTGCAGATTGGACACTATCATTCAATGCAACGTAGAAAAATATCTCTTTAAGATCGAGTTTGGCTTGAGGATCAATAATGACTTTATATTTCATAATCAATGATCAGATTTCAATTCGTTACGAATATCAGTAAACGTTTCTTGAATTCCTTTTGCATTTTTACTGTTACCTCGAGTCATAGCAAGTAATTTAAGCATAGCCATTGTTTCTTGAGTTTTTTCATAAACTTTTATGTCTTGAACAATTACTTTTGCTTCACCATTCTGAGTAATTACATAAGTTTTTTGTTCCTTATTAATTTCCTCAATTAGGTTAGCTGCATTAGCTTTTAGATAACTAATTGATTTTACTGATTCGCTTAACCTCATGCTGTAGTCCTTTTTTAGACCAAATATAGTCTACCTTCTCAATAATTTCAAATTAATTTTAGCCGCATAGCGGCTAATTGGGTTGAGATTTTTTGTTAAAGCAATAAACCAAAACCAACTCCAAGTGTAATAATATCAACTGTTTCAAGGTTCCTTGCAGAATATGTCACAGGATAAGTTAAATATTTATACTGAACTTTAGAATATAATCTGTGATAGGATAGTTCAAAATTTAGTAAGCCAAACTTCTAAATAAAAGCAGAAGTGCCAATACGCACGCCAAGACTGGTGCCATCATCTCGATCAACATATCTTGTTGCGTTACCTTCTGTATCTTGCAAATGATATTTATTATAACCCAAACCAGCAGCTATATACAAATCATTAGCTTCATTCGAAATAATGTTGCAGTAAACGCTTAATTCATAATTTGAAAATGAAAACAAATCTTTACGTTCTCTTCGAATAGACAGTAAATAATTTGCCATATTCCAAAACTTTCAGCTACCGGGATAGATAGTGAAAGTTTTGCCCCCAAGCCCCTATACCAAATATATTAACTCCTAGTTTATTGCTCTGGTGAAAAATATCAGCATTATAACTAACCATAAGCAATATTAAAGTATATCTTAGTTTCATCCATAAACTTTGGAGAAGTTATTCAACCTAACGACGTTGCCGCTAACCGGAAGCCCAGAACAACAAAGCCGAATAGTTGCAATTACTTTTTATTTTAAAAAAATATTTCTTAGAACAACCTACCTTAAAGAGCAACTAATTTTTACAACGCAACTTTATAATAACTCAATTGCCACACTGAAAAACAGTTTACCCCGCTTTGCGGGGCTGTCCGTGTTGAGCGGCTGGTTAGCCTTTGAAATTTATTTTCTTGACAACATGTCATATCTGACATATCTTTACACCATGATAATTCAAGATAAACCTCTCATCTGGTTGCATGGAGAGATTAAAACTCCTCCATTTTCTTCTGCCGCAAGGATAGAAACTGGATTTCTTTTCAGACTTCTTCAGATGGGAGAGAAATAGAAAATGCCACATTCGAGACCAATGCCTAGTTTAGGTTCTAATTGCCATGAAATGCGAGTAAATGATGAAAGAAATACTTGGCGGATTATATATAGAGTTGATGATGATGCAATAATAATTCTTGAAGTATTCAAAAAGAAAACTCAACAGACGCCTAAGAATATTATAGATGTATGTAAAAAGAGAATAAAGGAGTATGACAATGAATAAACAGAAACAAAAAAACCTAGAGAAAAAAGGTTGGAAAATGGGTTCAACTACAGAGTTTCTCGGTTTATCTGAAGAAGAATCTTCATACATAGAATTAAAATTAAAATTAAGCACCAATTTAAGGAAGTTGCGAACTGAGCAAAAACTAACACAAGTTGAACTGGCAAAAATTCTTAAATCAAGCCAATCACGTGTAGCAAAACTTGAAGTAGGTGATCCTTCTGTTTCACTTGATCTCATTATTAGATCCTTATTAGCTCTTGGCACATCAAACAAAGAAATTGCTAGAGCTATCTCCTCTTAATATTTAGTGAAAAGGCTAACTATTCCTTAGGGAGATTCACAGACTCTTCCCTACAATTTTATATTAACAATCCCGAACTAACTAATATTTGTTTTAGTTGTTCTTTGTCAGCATCGTTTAATTTTGAAAGCGGTGAGCGTGGTTCACCGCCAAAATATCCAAGTATATCCATCGCTGCTTTTAAGCCGGCAACACCGAACTTTGCCGTAATTGCTTTATTAACCGGCAGCATTCTTTTCTGCAATTCAAGCGCTTCCGGATGTTTTCCTTCTTCAACAAGTTTATGAATTTGAACACACTCATTCGGGGCAATGTTTGCAAGAGCAAGAATACCGCCAACAGCGCCTGCTGAAAAACCGGAATATAGAACTGATGCTGTTCCTATGATTATCGCAAACTCTTCCGGGGTCTGATCGATCATCTCCGTTGTTTGCCGGATATTCTCCGAACTGTTTTTAATGCCGACAATATTTTTGTGCTCGGCTAATTTTGCCACCGTCTCGGCTTCAATATCAACGCCGGTGAATTTGGGAACATTGTAAATAATTACCGGAATTTTTGTTTGATCTGCAACCGCGGAAAAATATTTTATATATGCTACGGGTTTCATCTCTGATTTGTAAAATGACGGGGTGAGTATCAAAGCATAATTTGCGCCACGGTCAGCCGCATCATTCGACAATGAAATTGTTTCTCTAATTGAATCTGATCCTGTGCCGGCGATTAGTAATTTCTCTTCCGGAATATTTTTCTTCACCTCTTCGACGAGTTTCAATTTTTCTTCACGTGTAAGAAAAACACTTTCACCGTTGGAGCCCATAACAACAAAGCCGCTCAATCCGGTTTTGTTCCATTTGGAAAAATTTCCCGCCAGCTTATCAAATGCAACTTCATCATCAATGAATGGAGTTGCAATCGGCGGCATTATACCTTTTAGTTGTTTCATTTCTATTCCTTGTCATTCTGATGACGAGCCGAAGGCGGGGAAGAAGAATCACTAACAGATAAACTTTGAGATTCTTCGCCCGTTGGATCGGGACTCAGAATGACTTGTTATTAAAAAATATTTTTAATTACAAACCAAATATTTGCCGGGCGTTCCGCTAACCGTCTCATATACCACGGATACCAAAAGTTGCCGTAACTAATCAATACTCTTACTTGATAACCATGATTAGCCAGTTCTCTTTGATAACCGGATTGAATTCCATACAACATTTGGAACTCAAACTTATCTTTTGAAACGCTGTAATGTTTAGCTTCTTTTAATATTTGTGCACATAAGTTTTGATCGTGTGTTCCGAAAGCAATAAAAATATTTTTTTCGCTTTTGAGTTTCAATATGATCTTGGAAAGATGAAGAAAATTTTCATCAACGTCTTTCTTCCGGTTGAAAGCAATATCAGATGGTTCTTTATATGCTCCTTTTACCAAACGGATATTAGCGTTAATGCTCATCAGATCATCAAGGTCTTTTTCGGTACGGTAGAGATATGACTGTAAGCATATTCCTACATTGTCAAATTCTTCCTTGATCTTCTTGTAGAAGAACAAAGTCTTTTCGGTGTAAGCACTTCCTTCCATATCTATCCAAACCATATTGCCAAGTTTCTCTTTCACTTTTTGAGTAATTGTTTTAAACCGATCGTAGCTCTCTTCGAAAGAAGAATCGAAACCCAGTTGAGTAAGTTTTAGAGAAATTTCTACATCGAGTTTATTCTCTGCGATTTTATCAATCACTTCAAGATAATGATTACAGACTTCGAGACCCTCGGAAGAATGCTGGATATTTTCCCCCAATCTGGTGAAGAGAGTAGGTATTGAATCTTCTTGAAATTTCTTTGCAGCTAGAAGAGCATCATCAACACTTTCACCTGGCATAAATTTATTAATGGCACTTCGAACAAATTTCCACTTTGGAACGCGAAGACGCATCCAAGGATTTTCTGAAGCCCAAAGAAGAATGTTGCGTGAGATTCCCATAGGGAATTCCTTTCTTATTAATTCTCAAACCAAAATTAAACTTTTTTGCTTATTGGTCAACTGCTTACAGACATCTACCTCAAAATAAATCCGCGTTTAAGCGGGTCGTCCGGATTAATGTAAAATGTATTCTTCCCGGTTATGAATGCATTGCCTTCAACTTGAGGAATGACCGCATCATAATTGCCAAACTTTGTCAACTCAATAACTTTTCCAGTAAATTTTGAGCCGATGATACTTTCAATTACCATTGGTTGATTAAAACCAATTTCACCTTTTGCATAATGAAGAGCCATTCGTGCGCTTACTCCGGTTCCGGTTGGACTTCTATCAACTTCACCTTCCGCAAAGATGCATACGTTTCGGCTATCGGCGTTTTTGCTTAACGGCGCTCCGTAAAAAATTGTTCCGTATAAAAAACTTAGATACTTATCGAATGGATGAGTGATTGGAAAATTTTCCATTACTGCCCGTTTAATCATCATTCCTTTTTCGATCAATTCCCCGAACTCTGTATCCGCCATTGTTAAGCCGAGCTGTTCTGCTTTTACATAAGCATAGAACGCGCCGCCGTAAGCAACATCAAAATTTATTTTTCCGAGTTTCTGAATGTTTACAGTTTGATTGAGCATCAATACAAATGAAGGAACATTGTGAAAGTAAATCGATTCAATTTTTCCGTTTTTAATTTTTGCATGAGAAGTAATTAATCCCGCGGGGGAATCAATCTTAATTGTGGTTACCGGCTCAATCATTTCAAACATTCCGGTTTCAATAACAACTTTTGTAACCGCAATTATTCCATGTCCGCACATTGTGCTGTAACCTTCGTTGTGCATGAAGAGAATACCGAAATCCGCATCTTGTGTAACAGGCGGGGTTATAGTGCAGCCATACATATCTGCATGTCCGCGCGGTTCAAACATTAGAGCGGTACGGAAGTGATCGAGATTCTCTTTCATAAAGCGGCGCTTTTCTAAAACTGTTGTGCCTTTTATTTCCGGGAGTCCGCTCAAAATTATTCTTAACGGTTCTCCACCGGTGTGAGCGTCAATCGTTTCAATCTCAATCCAATCATCTGGATGAGACCATTCGGCTATTTTTCTGAAGTGAGATGTAAAGGACATGGCTTATCTCGTTATTGTCGTTCTGAGGAGTCTAAGATGACTAAGAATTCTAAACTTCATAAATAGAAGAATCTTCACTCAATTTCCATCGGGGTGTCAGAATGACTAAGTGGTTAAATTTTACCTAAGGATATAGCTTCATCATCGTTTGGAATAAATTTGCTATATCCAGTTCATCAACATGTTTCTAAAATTTTTGCCGCATAACACACAATAAATTGAACGCATACATGAAAAAGTTGAATTCCTGAAAAACAATTAACAAAAATCGGGATTCTACTATTCATAGTAGATCGGCATTCCAAGTTCTTTAAATGAAAATTTTGATAAAATATGGTGTCCGTCAAAATCAATTACCCGCAGAAAATCTTCCTGTTTAATATCGCCCATAACAATATCGTAATGATGTCCATATTTCTCTTTTGCCTTATCCTCAGGAATTTCAAACGCAATAAATTTTTTAATTCCTTTAGAAGATAAGCGCTTGATTAAGTTTGGATTTGTCAAAGAATCATACGAAGTAAGAATCACAATAGGACCGGAACCGGTGAAAAAGATACCAGCTTTCATTGTGCACCTCCTCACTTGTTAAACAATTTCTATAGTTGGAATTATCGCCGAAAAATTATTCTTACGAAATTTATCTGCTGCATTTGTGAGAAGCAATCTATTTATTTAATTGAATTTTTGTGAAGGGCTATAAATGGTTACATGCGTTCGATAAATTAGTACTCGGATGATTGGTACTGGTATGATTAAATATTTTCCAATTTATTTTATAATATTCAGGAATTCAATTCCAACATTGATGCTATCTATATGTTTTTGCATTCCAAACAAATAGAGCCAGCAAGCAAGATAAAATTGAAGAGCCAATCCAGAATAAATTTATCAATGAAAAATCATACGCTCCAATTCCATTTACAACTATTTTATTTTGTTCAAGTAAATATCCACTTACAATATCTTGAATACCGGCGCCGAAATAACTTGTAACTCCTATCATTCCCATGACAGAGCCGGAAATTTTTTTAGGTGAAATATCAATTGCCATTAAACCCCCTAAGTAACAGACAAGAACACCAATAGACAGACCAAATAAAATCATGCTAACAATATCAACCCAGAGATAATTTTTTGGAGTCAATAGAAAGAGAGTTAGTGAGATGGTATTTAAAACTCCAAAGATTAGAGCCGGTATGTTTCTTCTTGCTTTAAAGATTTTATCCGAGATCAAACCCGAAGAAATGGTTCCGACTAATCCGAATATAGAACTGATTGAAATGATTGAACTTGCTTCCAGGTTACTATAACCTTTCTGAGCTTGAAGGAATAAAATTCCCCAACTATTAATTGAATAACGCACTACATAAATAAACAAACTTGATAGAGCTAAAATCCAGATTGCCGGATTTTTAAGAATTTGGAATTGAAGGGACGATATAGATTTATTTTTAGAAGTATCTTCTTCAAAATCATTTTTATACACAGCTATTGGCATCAATCCTTTACTTGCGGGACTATCATGAAAATAACGTAATATAATTAGAGCGCCAATAAGTCCGATAATTCCCGAACTCCAAAAACCAAATCTCCATCCGACTGTTGTAACAATTAAAGATGTTATAGTAAAAGTAAATACTTCACCCATACTCAAACTTGCACTTCCAAATCCGTAATAGATACCTCTTTCTTTTTTGCTGAACCATCTTACTAATCCGACAACAGATGTATTGGAACCGATTGCCTGGAACCAACCGTTGATGCCCCACAAAACCAGAAAAATAATAAATAATGATTGTGAACCGAGAATAAGATTAACCAGTGAGGATACTAACAATCCGGTAGCCATAAATCGCCGGATATTAATGTGATCGGCAATAAAACCATTCACTAATTTTCCGGCTGCGTAGGAAAAAAATAATGCAGAACCGATTATTCCAAGCTGACTTTCGGTAAAAATCCCCTCGTCGATAATCGGTTTTTTGATAACATTGATGCTCAGACGGCAGATGTAATAAATTCCATATCCAAGAGTTGTAGAGATGAAAACAGACCATCGATATTTTGTATAGTCTTTATCAATTTTTGTCCTATTGGTTTCCTGCGGGATTGGAGAATCGGGTTGCAGAAATTGAAATATTTTTTTAAACATATTAGTCCGTAGGATTATTTATTGTCTGGAGAGATTCGAAGAATCTCGAACACGATTAGAACGAGATTCTTCGCAATAAATATACGTTCAATGCGCATTAAATTTTATCAGAAGCAATTTCTTCCACATCTTCCACAGCTTTTGGAATTGGTTTGCCTAGTACACGACTTCCATTTTTAGTAACAACAATATCATCTTCAATTCTAACGCCGCCAAAATCTCTGTAGGTATTTACCTTGTTATAATTGATGAATTCTTTAAATTTTTTCTCACCTTCCCATTTATCAATCAATTGCGGAATAAAATAAATTCCCGGCTCAACGGTAAGTACAACTCCGGGAACAAGAGGTTTTGCATATCGTAAATATTTCAGACCAAACTGTGTACTGCGTTTCAATTTATTGTCATAACCAATATTATTCTCGCCGTAATTTTCCATATCATGAACATCAAGTCCTAACAAGTGACCGAGTCCGTGAGGGAAGAACAATGCGTGTGCGCCGGCTGAAACCGCATTTTTCATATTACCTTTCATCAATCCAAGTGCTTTTAATCCTTCGGCAATTACTTCAGCAGTTTTAAGATGAACCGATTTGAAATTAATTTTTGGCATTGTTTCGGCAATTGCTGTTAATTGAGAAATTAATACAATTTCGTAAATATCTTTTTGGCGAGGAGAAAATTTACCACTTACGGGAAATGTGCGTGTTATATCACTTGCATAGTGTGATTCAGTTTCCGCTCCTGAATCATTAACAACAAGGTCTCCATCTTTTAGTTTGTTGCCGTAAGAATGATTGTGAAGCGTTTCTCCATGACGAGAAAAAATTACAGGGAAAGCAAGTCCGCCGCCCATCGACATCGATAGTCCGGCAATGAAACCCATAACGTCACGTTCGAGCATTCCGGGTTTTGCAAATCGCATAGCAGCGGTCTGCATCTCGTAAGAAATTCCAATTGCTTTCTCAATTTCTATTATCTCTTCTTTTGATTTTACCATACGTTGATCTGCGATTGCTTTGATCAATTTAGTCGAAGCGTAATCGTTTGCATGTTTTGGCGCAGTGCCGAGAAGTTTATGGAGTTTTAATATGTTGTCGTAACGGTATTGAGGGACGAAATGAATTTTCCTTCCCTGCTTAATAGCATTTAAGCAAACAGTCTCAAGATCGCTTAAAGAGGCGGTTTGTTTTATTCCACATTTTATTGCGTGATGTTTGATTGTTGGCTGGGGTCCCATCCATACAATATCATCAATAGAGAAATCGTTTCCGTAAACAGTTTCTTTGTTTTCATCAACATCAATCATAGCCGCAAGTTCGGCTTGGTCCAATCCAAAATAATAGAGAAAAGTGCTGTCTTGACGAAAATGGTAAGTGTTAGCAGTGTAGTTCATCGGCGCTTCATTATTACCAAGGAAAAGAATTAATCCGCTTCCGATTTTCTTTTTTAATTCTGCTCTACGTTGGATGTAAATTTTTGAGTTGAACATAATGTGGTTTCCTTCAATTATTATTGTCATTCCAGCGAAAGCTGGAATCCAGTTTTTTAAATTAGATTATCGTACAAATCTTTCCATGCTGGATTGAAATCTTCAATCAATTTAATTTTCCAAATTCTTTTCCAGGTTTTTAATCTTCTTTCCCTTAGAATCGCTGTTTTCACATCGTCAGTTTGTTCATAATAGACTAAATTTTTTATACTGTACTTTTTAGTGAATCCCACTACTAAATCATTTTTATGTTCAAAAAACCCGGCGGATTAAATTATTTGTTACACCGATGTATAATGTACCATTTCTTTTACAAGCTAATATGTAAATATAATATGGCATTGCTTATGGATTCTGGCTTTCGCCAGAATGACAACGTTTCATTATTCACCCGCCTGTATGTTCCGTTCTTTTAATTATTTCATTTTGTAAATCTTCACCAAGATCAACAAAGTAATCGCTGTAACCGGCAACACGAACTATAAGATCCCGGTATTTTTCGGGATGCCTCTGCGCTTCCTTCAAGACTTCCGCATTAACAACATTGAATTGCATATGGTGCCCATCTAATCTAAAGTAAGTACGGATTAGCTGCAAAACTTTTTCTATTCCTTCATCAGTTTCTAAAAAGTTTGGTGTGAATTTTTGATTGAGTAAAGTACCGCCAGTGCGCAGATGATCAATTTTAGACGCGGATTTTATTACCGAAGTCGGTCCATGAATATCGGCACCTTGTACAGGAGAAATTCCTTCGCTAACCGGCTCATGCGCATGTCTGCCGTCAGGGGTTGCGCCTAATACACTTCCAAAATAAACATGACACGTAGTTGGAAGAAGGTTAATTCTAAAATGCCCGCCTTTCGTGTTAGGTCTTCCGTCAACCGCTTTAAAATATGTTTCAAAAACTCTGCGTGTGATATCGTCGGCGTAATCATCATCGTTTCCGTATTTCGGTGTATCAAATAAAAATTTATCACGAGCATCTTTTTTGTTTTCAAAATTATTCTTGAGGAGTTCGAGCATAGCTTCCATCGAAAAATTCTTTTTATCGAATACGTTATACTTGATTGATGAAAGTGAATCGGTAATTGTTCCAAGTCCAACACCTTGAATGTAAGATGAATTGTATCTCGCGCCGCCGGCATTATAATCTTTTCCCTTATTAATACAATCATCAATAAGAATAGACAAGAAGGGAGCTGGCATATACTCCGCATAAATTCTTTCTATTATAAGGTTGCCTTTGATTTTTATATCAATAAAATGATTAAGCTGTTTTTCGAATGCGCGGTAAAGTTCATCGAACGAGTTAAAATTGTTTGGATCGCCAGTTTGAATGCCAATCTGTTTTTCTGTGCGTGGATCGAATCCGTTGTGAAGAGTTATCTCTAAAATTTTTGGAATGTTAAAGTAGCCTGTTAGAATGTAACTCTCTTTTCCAAATGCTCCAGCTTCAACGCAGCCGCTCGCTCCGCCGCATCGTGCATCAATAATTGATTTACCCTGCCGTGTTAATTCTTGAATGATAGCATCTGTATTAAATATTGAGGGCTGTCCGTAACCTGTTCGTATTATTTTTAAAGCGCGTTTCAACAACCTATCCGAATTTTTTTTACTCACTTGAACTATAGAACTCGGCTGAAGTAAACGCATCTCTTCTATTACATCAAGAATCATGTAAGTCATTTCGTTCGTTGCGTCTTCACCTTTATCCGTAACACCGCCAACGTTGATCAAACAAAAATCAGTGTAAGTATTGCTCTCTTGCGCAGTAACTCCAACCTTTGGCGGCGCGGGTTGATTGTTAAACTTCACCCAGAACGATTGAAGCAGTTCTCGCGCTTGCTCTTCAGTAAGTAATCCGCTATCAACATCACGTTTGTAAAATGGATAGAGATGCTGGTCGAGTCTGCCCGGATTGAATGAATCCCAGGTGTTAAGTTCTGTTGTTACACCGATGTGAACAAACCAATAGTATTGAAGCGCTTCCCAAAATGTGCGCGGCGCATTTGCCGGAATGCGCTTACAAATTCCCGCCATCGTCTCAAGTTCGTTTTTACGCTGTATATTTTTTTCCGATTCCGCCAGTTCACTCAATTGTTTCGCGTATCTCTCCGCATAAGATATCACTGCACCGGCGGCAATATCCATAGCGCGTAATTCTTCGCGCTTTGCAAATGCTTCTCTGTCGTTATAAAAGTCCAAATTATTAATTGATTCTTCTATCTCTTTTTTGAAATCGAGCATTCCTTTCCTGAAAATCTTGTCATCCCCCACAGTATGACCCGGTGCTCGTTGTTCCATAAATTCTGTAAAGATTCCCGCGTTGTATGTATTGCGCCATTGTTCATCAACTTCTGCAAGAATTTTTTCGCGAATGCTTTTCCCTTTCCAGAATGGAGCAACCTCCTTCAAAATAATCTGACGTGTTTCATCACTACTTTTGAACCAAACTTTTGGTCGGTTATGAAGAATATTTAAATCTTGTTCCGAATGAATGCATAGCTCCGGATAAGTTGGAGTGGCTTTCGGCTCCGGTCCTTTTTCTCCGACAAAAAGTTCACCATCATTTATGCAAAGTTCTTTGTGTTCCAAAAGGTATTTGAATGATAAAGCGCGTGTAACCGGTACAGAATGTTTTTGTGCTTCGCCGTTTCTATAAAATTCAGTTAAAAGTTGCGCACGTTCGTGTGAAAGTGTTGGTGTTGCATCGATAGATTGTTGCCTGAGTTTTTTTATCCTTTCGTTCATTTCATCCTCCAATTCTAATCGGAATGCCAAGTTGCGAGAATCTATTCTTTAATTCGTTCATATATTCTTTTGTAGGCGGAATGAGATCAATTACTTTGTTCTGAATCTTCATCCGTTCGTATTTCGATTTTGCCGTTGCGTGAAAAGGAAGCAGATCAATTTCTTGTATGTTCTTAAGTTCTGAGATGAATGAAATAGTCTGGGATAAATTCTTCTCCGTATCTGTTAGAGTTGGAATAATGGGAAGCCGCAAAATTATTTTTTTGCCGCGATCTGAAAGTTCTTTTAGATTTTCATGGATCAGTTTATTTGACACACCACAATATTCATAGTGAATCTTATCTTCAATCAGTTTCAAATCGTAAAGAAAAGTATCCGTAACATCATAAATTTTTTCGAAGTCTGAATATGGAGCATAGCCTGTAGTATCAATTGCGGTATTGATCTCTTTCCTTTTGCATTCGGCAAGAAGCGAGTGAAGAAAATTTACTTGAAGCATCGGCTCACCACCGGAAAATGTTGCCCCGCCTTTAGATTCTTCATAGAAGGGAAAATCTTTTTCGATTTCGCGGGTTACTTCATCAACGGAGACTTGATAACCAACCATATTTCGTTGAGACGAATCATGAGAAAGATTCCATCGAAATGAGCAATTATCAATTTTTTCCGGTTCGCCTCTTTGACTTTCAGGATTATGACACCACCAGCAGGTTAAGGGACATCCTTTTAGGAAAACAGTGGTGCGGATACCCGGTCCATCATTGACCGAAAATTTTTTTATATCGAAAATGTAACCTTTATCTCGCAAGTATAGTGCAATGTTGTTATGTTTTTATGCGGTTAATATAATCGAATGATGAGTAAAGAGAAAGGATGAGTCAGCATGCTTTGTTATAGCTTTGTAAGCAAATTAATAATAAATCGGTCGTTTAAATATTTAAACGAGTTCAACTTATTGAATCATGATACGCGATAATTAATCGAATTTGATGAAATTTGGATCATAGTCTGCAACAATATTTAGAAAACAGAAAAGTTTGTTGAAAAAACAAGTCTTGACTATAAACTTTCCAAGTAATAAATTCGATCATCAAGTTAGAAACTTAATTGAACTCAACGCGGTAGAAATGAGTTTATTTTAAATAAATGAAAGTAATAGCTATGCAAAACGCAGATAAAACAAATGAGTTGCTAGAATCATATGAGGAATTACAGAAAAAGGCAATAAAAATCTACCCAACTCTTCAAGAGACCTTGGAGACTTTCAATTCTACTCGTATTGAAACAGAAGACTACGTGAATTTTGTTAATTTATTAAAAGATAATCCTCTTCCGACAGCTTCAAATAATACAAGTATTTCATAGATGCCAACCTGGGGACAGATATTAAACGAGATAAATGAGGCTATCAGGAATAATAATCCTACAGCGTTCGATACTATAAGAAATAAATATCTTCAGGAACTTTCATTATACACTAAAAGAAATGTTATCGTCTATGCTTCACGCTGGACAAGCGGCGATGTTCCTGCCAATTTGATTTCCATTAATGATGAGGATATTCAAGCATTCATGGAGGCAATCCATGGGCTTAAGGGAAGAGAATTAGATTTAATCCTTCATACTGGTGGCGGTTCTGCAGAAGCTGCAGATGCCATCGTGACTTATCTTCGACAAAAATTTGATCATATTAGAGTTATTATTCCACAAGCAGCTATGTCTGCAGGTACCATGCTAAGCTGTTGTGCAGATGAAATAATAATGGGGAATCATTCATTCATCGGGCCAATAGATCCTCAATTCATTTTAAATACAGCTGTGGGTATGCAAGCAGTTCCTGCGCATGCGATTATACAGCAATTTAAGAAAGCTCAAGAAGATTGTGCCACTAATCCTAGAAATCTAAACTCTTGGTTGCCAATGCTTGGTCAATACGGACCAGCATTACTAATTCAGTGTCAAAATCAAATCGATTTTGGTCGAGAGTTAGTGAAAAATTGGTTAGGTAATTTTATGTTTAATAAAGATGATGGCGGAAAGTCCGAATTTATTTCAGAGTATTTATCAAATCATGATAATTTTAAGACACACGGAAAACATATAAACATTGAAAAAGCAAAAGAAATTGGGTTAAAAATTATTGATCTAGAATCAGATGAAACTTTACAAGAGAAAATATTATCTGCTTTTCATGCCACTATGCATACATTTCAGACTAATTCCGTCAAATTAACTTGTAATCAAAACGGTAATGCGTTTATAAAACGCATTACTATGCCGACGATACCTGCTATTATAAGACCACCACAATAATGCACTCGTGTTTACTATTCGATAATTTTTACTTCTTTCAGTCTGAAAGCACAAAAGTCTGTCCAATCTCATCTAACCCGATTTGCAAATTATAGTCTGGTGCAGAACGTTTCATCCAATCTATTGCCTCGTTGAACGGTTCCTGGCTTTGGTTGAAAGTCTTGGTATGAATCGGGATAAAATATTTTGCTTTGATTTCACTTGCCATCTGCAACGCCTGTTCAGGATTGCAATGATTTCTAATCCAAGGATTATACGCACCGATAGGCATAATTGCTATATCAATATTTTCATCTATCAGTGGATGAAGTTTATCATGAAGAGACATATCGCCGCCGAATAAAACTTTTTTGTTTTTGTATTCGATCAGATATGAATTGTAACTTCTTCCGTCATTTATGTACCCGCGCGACCGATCTTTTTCCCAGGGATAGCGCCAACCAAAATGTTTTACTTCGTTCGCTCTGAATCGAATATCTTGAATTATTAGCTCATCATTCCAATCCATAACATGTAGAGATTTCCACGGCAGTTCATCAATTACATCTTTTGTTAGATAAGCAGTAATAACATCAATCTGATTCGGATATTTTTTTGTAAATGCTTTTAATGTAGAAAAATCCATATGATCCATATGCGCGTGTGAAAGAAGAACTATATCCGGTTTTGGGAATTCACTTATCTCTAATGCCGGAGGAGTTATACGTGAAGGCCCGATTACTCCACCAAAAAATGAAACACCAATCCGCTCGAATAGAACTGGATCTGTCAAAATCCATTTCCCGAAAAAATTAATGAGCACGGTTGAGTGACCTATCCATGCTAAAGTTAACTTATCATCTTTCCAGTTATGTAGTTCAGGTTTGTGATTAAGTCTAACAGTTGTTTTGGCTTTGGAATCGGAGTTTAGAAAAAGAGGGGCGAGCAAAGTTGCGGCTGTGGCAAATAAACTTTTCTTTATAAATTCTTTTCGTTTCATGAAATTCTAAACATAGAAAAGAGATAAAAAATTCAAATCGTTCTTTTGTAAGTAGCTGTCCATTCGCGCGGCAGGTAGTTCAATCTATTACAATCTTATTAGAGAGTTCATTTGAATCGCCCGATTTAATCGGAAAATGTTCGGAAAGAATTTTGCCAACTCTTTCAATGCCCCAAATTAGTCCGTCGCAAAATTTTCCATTTTGAAATTGTGATTGAATTTCATCGCGAACAGTATCCCATGCAACTTGACCGACTATTTTATCTATTCCACTATCGGCGAGAATATAAAATTCTTTTTCAGAAAGAAGCAGATATAAAAGAATGCCGGTTTTGTCAATCGTTGCGTGCATGTTCAGTTTATGAAATTCCTTCTCTGCCAATTGACGTATATTTTTCTTGCTATCAAGAAAACTTTTTTTCTCCTTTACAGCAATTCGAATTTCTCCGGAAGTTGTCCTCTCGGCTTCCTTTATTTTGTTTGAGATGCGTAGAAAATCATCGTCGGAGAAATATTGATAGATTAATTTGTCCATGGCTTTAGTTCCTTTGAAACAAAGATAATAGATGAAGCTATCAAATGAAACCATCCTCTTTTCGAATTTTATTATATTTGCACAAGCAATTATCAACTAAAAACGGAAATCAAAAATGTACAAAGTAGTTTTGTTGAGACACGGCGAAAGCGAATGGAACAAATTAAATTTATTTACTGGCTGGACGGATGTAGATCTTTCGGAAAAAGGATTGGAAGAAGCTAATCAAGCCGGAATAGTTCTAAAGCAGAAAGGATATACGTTCGATATCGCATTCACATCGGTTCTAAAGCGCGCAATAAGAACATTAAATATAACGCTTGAGGAATTAGACTTGTTGTGGATTCCGGTTGTAAAATCGTGGCGTTTGAATGAAAGACATTACGGCGCACTTCAAGGATTGAATAAAGCTGAGACCGCTGAAAAATATGGCAACGAGAAAGTGAAAATTTGGAGACGAAGTTACGATGTTTCTCCTCCGGCACTTGAAGAAAATGATGATCGTTTTCCCGGTAAAGATCCTCGCTATGCTGATCTTGATAAGAAAGATATTCCTTTAACAGAAAGTTTGAAATTAACGGTGGACAGATTTCTACCATATTGGCATGATACAATTGCACCGGAAATTAAAAGCGGTAAACGTGTAATCATTGCCGCACATGGAAACAGCTTGCGCGCTCTTGTAAAATATCTGGACAACATTTCTGAAGCTGAAATTACCGAACTTAATATTCCGACGGGTGTTCCGTTAGTATATGAACTTGATAAAGATTTGAAACCGATAAAGCATTATTATCTAGGCGATCAGGAAGCTATCAGTGCGGCTATTAATGCGGTAGCAAAACAGACTGAGAAAAAATAGAATTGATTTTGAAAATAATTCTCTACCGATTTTGAGCAAAGCGGGCAAGTATTTGCTATTGCATACTAAGAAGAGAAAAATTATTATTGCATCAACGAAAAGGAGAAAACATAGTTATTTCTACAATAACTAAAACACATTCAGAAGGAAGTTTTATGAAACGGACAGCTCTTGTTGTATTCTTTCTCCTTTTTTCGCTCACATCGGTTTATTCTCAAACGGTAATAGGCAAATACGCCGGAGAGTTTCTGGCATTAGGTGTAGGCGGCCGCGCACTCTCTATGGGAAATGCTCAAGTGGCAATAGCTAATGATGTAACTTCCGGGTATTGGAATCCGGCGGGACTTGCGCGCATGAATTATCCTCAAGTTGCTCTGATGCATGAGGAACACTTTGGAAATCTAGTTAATTACAATTACGCCGCCGTTGCAATCCCTTACGGAAATGATATGAGTTTTGGTGTCAGCATGACGCGATCGAGCATTGATGGAATTCCGGATACACGTAACGCTCTCTATGATGCCAACGGTGACGGCATACTTGATCTTCGCACCGGTGATCGTCTCGACTATACAAAAATTTCGGAGTTCAGCAATTCCGATTGGGCTTTCTATTTGACTTTCGCCAAGCGTCAATCGGACAATTTTTATTGGGGCGCAAATGTTAAAATTATCAGAAGAGATCTTGCAGAGTATGGTGCAACGGGAATCGGGTTTGATCTGGGTGCGGTGTATATGCCCATGGAAAATTTATATCTCGGCGCAAACATTCAAGATGTAACTACAACACTTGTTGCTTGGAGTACTGGCCGCAACGAATTGATTTCTCCTACCGTAAAAATTGGTGCGGCTTATGCAATGAAGTTTCTCGGCGGATCAATTATGCCTGCTCTTGATTTCGATTTGAGATTTGAAAATAGAAAATCGGCTTCTACGTTTGCTGTCGGTCCAATTAGTTTTGACGCACATGCCGGATTTGAGTATAAATTTAAAAATACTTTTGCCGTGCGTGCGGGGTATAACGATGTTAAACAGTTTACATTAGGCGCGGGAATATTTTTACCAAAGTTGCAAATAGATTATTCCTTCGCACGGTTTAGTCAATCCGAAACCGAGCGATTACCGGATTCACACCGCATCTCATTAATACTGACTCTTGAACAACCCAAATTTATGCGTGACGGAATGTAATTATATGTAGACGAGACACGTCCCGTCTCATTTATCTTATGTTCGCAAACATCCGGAACAAGTTTGTCACGCAAGCTGGGAACCGGGTACAGATACATTAAAGCCGGGAACCGATCTCGTAGGAAAAATATAATTAATGAATGGAACACAGGTAAAACGGATTAAGCAAATTCGCACGGATTTAATTCGTGCAAATTCGTTTTGCATACCCGTCCAGCAGGCGGGTCTGTGTTCATTCGTGTTCTATCTTACGCTGATTATATTATCAGCATTTCTCAATAACTGCTCAAGCGGATTGTCATCCATTTATTCTGCCGATTATCCTCTCTCAAACGAAATTGCAAAATTAAGATTTACACAGCTTACGGTAAAAATTCCGCAAGGATGGTTTGCCGCTGAAGAAAATGAAAACAATTTATTTGATCTATGGCTTGTGAAGTCGGATTACTCCGCCACATTAAATTTTATGGCAATGAATATTGATTCTGTTACGATGAAAGATATCCAAGCCTATGAAATCAACGGTGTGTTAAAATTCAGCCAACTCTTCAGAAAAGCGAAATACGGCAAAGCGGTAAAAGAATTTGCTAATCAAGAAATTTTTGAAATCAACAAAAAACAATTTGCGGCTTATGAATATATTGACGACTCCAAACGCGCTGTCCGGGTTGTGGTATTCAATTCAGGTAATAAGTATTACGAAGTTTCAGCCATCCCATTTAAAAACCAAAACCCGCTAGAACTGTACAAGATTCAGAATTCGGTGTTAAATTCTATAAATTAACATTAGTTGCATTATTGTTCTGTTTTCGCAATCTGAAGCACAGAGTCATTCCCGCATGCATTTAGCGGAATCCATACTAAAAGAAATAGAACAAAAAATTGCATAAAACGAGAAACAGCAGGCAACATTCCTCCATTTGAAGCATCTTTAATTATAAGAAAACACGGTTTTGAGCGATTCCACAAAAAATATCGTTGAGTTTTCGCTGATATACAACCAGCATAAAACAAAGATCTATAACTACGCTAGGAAAATGCTCAGCGATAAGGTGAACTGTGAGGATATTGTTCAAAATGTTTTTGTAAAGCTTTTTCAAAATTTAGATCAGATAAAAAACAGAGAACGGATTGATGTGTGGCTTTATACAGCAACACGAAATGAAATATACTCTTTCTTCCGGACCAAAAGTTCACATGTTGATCAGTTTGGTGTTCTGGATACAGATGATCTCGAAATAGATTCTTCAATTAAACTTGATGAGGAATTTGAGCTTCAGGAAATGAAAGAAATGATAATGAAAGAACTTGATAAACTTTCGGTTGAACAGCGTGATGTTTTCCTTCTTAAAGAATATGGCGGTCTTACATACAAAGAAATTGCGGAGATCATGAAAATTGACGAGGAACTTGTAAAAAGCAGATTATTCAAAGTGCGTCAAAAATTAATTTACCAACTTTCAAAAGTTGTCGGCTATTAGGGGGAGATCATATGAAAAAGAAAATCACTATAATTAAAATATTCAGCGCAATATTCTTTCTTCTATGGTTATCGGTAAATTATGCTCAACCCGAAATTAAGCAGGCAAGTGATAGCACGCTAACACTTTGTAAAAAATTTTATAACGAAGGATTATACAAAGAAGCAGTTGATGTTTACAAGAATACCGTATTTGAAAAACTTTCAGCCGAAGAATTGTTCTATGTTGGTTTATCATACAATAATTTGCGTGCAATCTTAAAAGCATCTCAATATTTCAGAGGGGCTGTGGATTTGAAGCCGGATCAGAACGGTTACAGATTACAATTAGCGCGTGTACTTAATCAACTTGGAAAAACAAACGATGCTATTTCGAACTATAATGTTATAACTCAGAGTGATACCACCAATGTAACAGCATTATTTGAACGCGGATTGATCCAGTTTGACAAACGAGATTATAACACATCTATTCGGATGTTTACTAAACTGGTGGAATTAAACGATGCGGACTTTCTTAGCAATTACTATTTGGGATATTCAAAGCTGCTGACACCAAATCCGCTTCTTGCCGAACAGGCAACAGCACATTTAAAACATGCCGTAGCGCTAAATCCGGAATATCTTCCGGCTGTCACTTTACTCGCTTCAAATCAATTTGGACTTCAAAAATATTACGAAGCCAATGCCTTATACAACATAGCCCGCAAACTTAGACCGGAAAATGCCGACTTGACTTACAAATCCGGTTTGTGCAATGAACGGTTAAAGTTTTACCGTGAAGCTGCAAATCTATATTCTAAAGCGGCTTCGTTAGATTCTACAGACGCAGATTATTTTGATCATCTTGGGTTTGTCTACTTTAACATGAGCATGTATGATTCAGCTGCGGCGGCGTATAAAATTGCGGCGGGCTTGGATAATAGCCCGATCTACTATGTGAATCTCGGATTTACATACGCGAGAATGGATTCAATCAAAAAATCTATTGCATCATTTCAAAGAGCTCTGCAGTTAATGCCACTTGATAAAATCGGAAATATCTACAATCAAATTGGGGCAGTTTATTACTCAAAACAAAATATGAAAGAAGCCAAAGCCGCTTATGAAAAATGTCTGGTCTATAATCCCGGCAACATTGACGCGCAATTTTATATAGCCATGATTAATGAAAAAATATTGGATTGGCGCAGCGCTTCTCTCGCTTACAAAAAGGTAATTGAACTTGCCGGAGACGATTCAACTCAAACAGAAAGAAAAAATTATTCTCAAAAAAAAATAAAAGAATTAAAACGAAAGTGAGTTAGCCATGAGCACAAATGAAATTATTAGAATGATAGATCTATATTTTGACGGTGGACTTGAGAAGGGGAAAGAACCGGTTATGTTCACACTGCTTTCACAAGACGGTGAAGCCCGTGAATATTTTAAGAGCTCGAACGCGTTGAAGGCGGGAATAATAAACACGATGGAAGAGTTTCCCTCCAAGCTGGATGAAAAAATTCTCCGCTCAGTTGGTAGTATCAATGAGAAACCAAAAATCCTTTTTATGAATAAAAAAGTTTTCTCTACAATTACTTATTCAGTTGCAGTAATACTTCTGATCTTGACAATTTTTTTCTATTCAAAGTCGGAAGAGTATAAAGTTCAGTTTGCGGACTTAACGCGCGAAGTCCAAAAACAGAACGACAAGCTCGAACTTATTATGAACGCATTACCGCAAGTAGATGTCTCGGGCAGTTATTACAGAACAAAACAAATAATAGTTAGACCTAATAGTTGAGGATAAAATGAAAACTAAAATTTTATTATTAATAATCTTTATTTCTTTTGCAGGCATCCATGCCCAACAAAAAGCCAAACTGCAAAAAGCCGATGAATCCGGATTTATAGAAGTAGATAAAATGCCGGAACTGATTTCTCAATTGAATCCGGAGTATCCCAAATTGGCAAAACTCGCGGGAATTCATGGAACAGTTTATCTAAAACTGTTGATTGACGAGAAGGGAAATGTTGCAAAAGCAAAAATTGAGCAAGGAGCACAAGAACTATTAGACAACTCTGTTATACAAGCTGCAAACAAAGCAAAATTCTCTCCGGCGATGTTAAATAATAAGCCGGTTAAGGTTTGGGTAATTTTACCGGTTGCTTTTAAGCTTGGTGTTGATAAGCAAGATACTAGATTAAATGTTTCCGGCGAAGATCCCGATCCAAACGCAATGGTACCGTATGAAAAAGGACAGGAAATGATCGAAGCTGCAAAACCTAATTATCCTGAAATTGCCAAAAGTGCCGGAATTACTGGGAAGGTTTTTATAAAGGTTCTAGTTGATAAAGAAGGGATGCCTAAAAAAGCTATGGTCATTAAGAGCGAAAATGAAATTTTTAATCAATCCGCAATTGATGCAGCGATGAAATCAAAATTTTCTCCGGCAATACAAGAAGGGAAACCGGTTGCTGTTTGGATTGTACTGCCGTATAAGTTTGCACTTGATGGCGAAAAGAAAGATGATCCAAAGAAAGGTGAGGTAAAGCAATTTGATACTGCTGAACTTGCTAAAGATGATTACAATGCAAACATTTACATGTATGAAAACAAAGAAAATAGAGAAGGCATTGGTGCTCCTAAAGGAATGACATTCGAAAAAATGGATAGTCAAATTTCTTTTGGTGATGAATCTGCACTATATAAGATGTCGAGTGAAAAGAAAAGCAGTTATATTTTCATAGCGAGGAAGAAAGCAAGCGTATATAAATTTACAGCACCAACGATTGAGAAAATTCAAAGATATGTTGATGATTTAGAACTAATCGAGAAAGTCAAAAAATATGAAAATGAAATAAAGAGAAAAGATCAATAAATGTTATTGTTATTATGAAGACCTGAAACGCGGGCTTCGGTCCGCTTTTTTTATACTCTGAGTATGAAGATCTGTTTTGCAATTGCTAATCTGTCGCATCGTCTCTAACTTTGTTTTGAAATTTATTGAGAGACAGTCCCATAATTGAATTCCGAAAATCGAAATAATGTTTACGGCGCCTTCGAGCTAAAGAGAATCTATAATAAAAATTATTTATACGGCGTTGTTGCCGCACTCATACTGCATCTGCTAATATTAGTCCCGTTTATTTTGATATCGCTGGAAGAAGAAAATAATTCAGCGGTAAAAGTTAAAATTCTCAAGTACGCAGAACTTGGCCCGCCGCCCTCAATTATTCGTGATTTGCCTCCGGCAGAAAAAATTGTGGCGGAAAAACCAAATTTTGGTACACCCATCGCAGCAAAGAAAGGGGAAGCGATTAGTGAGTTTGAGGTCCCGAAAGATTCATCACCAACTACGGGAGAAATTAAAATTGAATCTGAGAAAGAAGAAGTAAAAAAAGAAATTATTGATGAGACATTTTATGTAGCAGTTGATATGATGCCCGAACCGAGTGGGGGAATTGAAGCGATTCAGAAAAAAGTAGTTTATCCACCGGAAGCGCAAAGAGATAAAATTGAAGGCAAAGTGATAGTGAAAGCTTTTATAGACGAAGCTGGATCTGTTAGAAGAGCAGAGATTGTGAAGGGCATTGGAAGCGGCTGTGATGAAGCTGCAATAGCCGCAGTAAGAAGTACCAGATTTCGTCCGGGTAAAATGAATGGGAAAGTAGTTAGAGTGCAGCTGACAATCGTTCTGGCGTTTAGACTATAGTAAACACACTGGAAAACAGTAGCACGCAGATAACGCTGATAAGACAGACTTGCCTGCTGCAAGCACAGGTTTGCACAGATTTAATCTCTTCGGGTTGAATTCCCCGCCGCTTGCGGCGTCATTCCCGCAAGTTTTTAGCGGGAATCTATTTGTGGATGCCCGATAAAAGCATTCGGCATGACAAGATACCTTCCTGCTTGGGGCGAGGAGGTTCATTCCACGAAAATCTCCCACAAATCTGCGTCCTCTCTGTTCTTTTGCATACATTATTGTGTTTTTTAGATTCCGTGTAAAAGCACCACGGAATGACAGATGAATTAGTTGTCATGCCGGACTTGTTCCGGCATCCATTATTGTTTAACGAATAGAATATTTCATTCCCGCGCTTATCCATCTGCCCGGTAATTCCACACCTGAAAAATCGGAATATTTCCGGTCGAATATGTTTGTCGCTCTTATAGATATTTCAAAAGTGCCGATTTTCCTTTGCAGTTGAGTGTCGATAGTGAATTGTGAAGCTAGATTAACTCTATCTTGAAAACGGAAAGACCAGTTCTGTAATATTTCGAAAGGAAGATCATTAGTTATGCTGGCAATAAGCTGATGTCTCAAGTGATCGAGCAAATACTTAGACTCGAAGTTGCTCGCCGATCTATCGGCGGTAAGGTATGCGTAGCTTAATTCAATCTGCTTGATGGCTGAATTTCCAAACCAACCTACTGTGTTAAGTGAGACGCTAATTTCAGCGCCGTAAGTTTTCATGCTTGTAACATTTTCAACCTTCCATGGCGATAAATTATTCGCACGTACCCAATCGATCAAATTCTTTCCATTCTTCAAAAAAACGCTTACATCAGTACGAACAATATTTTGTTGGAAAGAAAATCCAACTTCATAGTTTATCGTTTCTTCGTAGGTTAAATCGGGATTGCCGATGTTAGCCGGACTCTTATAATACAAATCGGTGAATGTCGGCATCCGGAATGCTTTACCGACAGATGCAAAGACTTTTGCGTTTTCGTTTAATCGATAGGAGATATCAAGACCGGGCCAAAGTTTCCAGCCGATGCCTGAATAGTTGTAAATAAAAAAACCTACTGATGATGTAAAATTCTCCAGCTGTTCAAAAACTTGCTCAGCAAAAAATCCTCCTTTTATACGAGAGTGTTCTCCAAGATTCGAGCTTGTTATTTCATCTTTGCCTAATTCTCCGCCGAAAGAAGTTGTTCCAAATTTTGTTTTTAATGATGATTGGACCTCAGCTCCGTAAGAATTTGTCTGGTGTATGTTCCTGTTCCAGTCAGGTTTGTTATGATCTAAGAAAAAATCGTCATCATTTCTGCGCCAAGAAATTTTCGGCGACATTAGCAGATCGCCTAAAGCAAATTCAACAGACCCATTTAAATATTTTGTTGTAGTATGTTCCCATTGATTAGGGAAAAGATTACTGTAAAAACTGTTAGCCCCGAATTTTTTATCGTTGTATCCGAAGAACAAATTTACGTTAAACGGTTCGGTGCTAAAATTTTGTTGGAGAGAAAAATTAGTAATATCAAAATCTGTGTTGAAGCGGTAGCCGTCCGATTTTTTCTTTGTGAAGGAGATATTATTACGGGTAATACCAATTGGATAACTTGCCTCGATTCCGGTTTCGTAAAGATTGTGCTCACCTCCGAGAACTGAGAGCGATAAAAAAGGAGAGTTCGATTTTTTTGTAATGATATTTATAGCGCCGCTGAACGCATTTGGACCAAAAATTCTGGAACCCTGTCCTTTAAGAATTTCAATCCGCTCAACATTATCAAGTGAAACCGGAATATTTAAATTATGATGCGCTGTTTGGGGATCGCTCATTTTCATTCCGTTGAGGAGAATAAGGGTTTGCTCAAAAGTACCGCCGCGAATGGCAACATCACCTTGCACTCCTTCAGCGCCCCGGGATTTTAGATCTACTCCGCCGATATACTTCAAAACATCCTGAATATTGTTTACCGGAAAACTTCTAATTCTCAGTTCATCCAATAATACAACGCTTCTTGCGAGACTAGAAAATGTTAGCGGAACTCTTCCCGCCGAGACAGTCATTTCGCTCATTTTATATTCCGGCAAATTTTGCGCGGTAACTGTTTGGATGGTTAATATGGTTAATAAAGAAAATGCGGCAAGTAAAAAAAATCTATTCATAATTGTTAAGCCTTTGGGTGATTATAAAAAAGAGGTTGTCTCAAAAGTAATTATTCAAATAAATAATCTGCGAAAATCTGCTTTATCTGCGTCATCAGTGGGCTATTCTATTATAAAACATTACTTTTGAGACAACCTCAAGTTAAAAATATTTTCTTTTTCTTATAGACTTATCACATCGTTGTAAATAATAAATGCCATAAGAAGAAGAAGAAGTGCAAATCCTATATTCTGTATTACCAACTTAACTTTAAGTGGAAGCTCTCTTTTAATAATTCCCTCAAGAAGAATTATTACAAAATGACCGCCATCCAGAACCGGGAATGGAAGAATATTGATGATTGCTAAATTTAAACTGAGCATTGCGAGAAAATAAAGGAATGCCACACCGCCTGTGTCAGCAGATCTTGCCGCGAACTGCGCAATCTTAACCGGTCCGCCGAATGCCTCTTTAAAAGCAAGTTTTCCTGTAAAAACCTTTTTCATCATACTAAAAAAGATAACTGTAAAATCTTTTGCTTTAGTAATAGCCAGCGGAATTGATTCGAAAAAACCGTAGGTGCGGTACTCGATATCTCCAACATACGCAACAGAGTGACTGATTCCGATTTTTCCATCCATGGCAGGTTTAACGGATGTGCGAACTGTGTCAATATCTCTCAGCAGAACTATTGGAATAGATTTATCCTTACTTGCAGCGATGATGTTTGTTATTTGTGTGCTCTCTTTGATGCTGATAGAGTTAAGAGATAAAATTAGATCGCCGCTTTTCATTCCGGCATCCTGTGCGGGTGAATTTTTCAATACTTCAACAACCATTGCCTGAGTAGGATATGGGAATAAGAAAAATCCGTTTTGAGAATTTTCCGTAATGAATTTTCGAGAAATATCAAGAGACTGGACCGAGCCGTTTCTTTCGAAACTTATTTTTACATCACCGGCTTGGTTATCAAGTAAAATACGGTCTACCACTTCTTCCCAATCTTTCACCGGAGAATTATTAACGGAAAGAATTTTATCTAAGGATTGGAAGCCTGCTTTTTCGGCAACTGTGCCCTTATCAACAACCGAGATTGTGGTGGACTTGGCAATCTCTTTTCCCTGGAAGAAATTGATTCCCCAGAAGATTAGAATTGTCAAAGACAAGTTCATTAAAACGCCGGCAGAGATAACGAAAAGTTTCGGTAATGTTTTTTTTGCCCTGAATTCGTAAGGTTTCGGTTCGGTATTCGCAAATTTTGTATCGAAACTTTCATCGACCATTCCAGCTATTTTTACGTAGCCGCCCAGCGGTAAAAGTGATAATCTATAATCTGTGAAGCCCTGAGTGTCAAAATTTTTTGGAAGATCGCCGAATGTGAATCCGTTTATTTTGTTGTAACCGCATAATCTTTTTCCGAATCCGATTGCGAATACATCAACACGCATTTTAGATAGCTTAGCTGCGGCAAAATGACCTAACTCGTGTACAAAGACCAAAATTGCAATTGTTATTATAAAATAGATGATATAATCCATTCAGTATCCTAATTATATTTTTTTGTTAAATAGTCTCTTGTCTTAAAATCGAATTCAACAATTGTTTCAAGATCGGCAGTTTGAATATTCTTGATACTGTTTAACGCGTCGGTTATTAATTCCGGAATCTGCGTAAACTTAATTTTACCTGAAAGAAACCTGTCAACTGCTACTTCATTGGCTGCATTCAGAACGCAAGGCGCCGTACCGCCTTCTCCGATAACATCATAAGCTATTTTAAGGCAGGCAAATTTATCAAAATCCGGCTCAAAAAACGTTAACTGATTTATTTTCTTGAAATCCGTCTCTACGGCGTTAAAACGGCACCTTTCAGGGAAAGTCAGCGCATATAATATGGGAAGTTTCATATCGGGTGTACTAAGCTGTGCTTTAATCGAGCCGTCGTTGAACTCAACCATTGAATGGATAATTGATTGCGGATGAATAATAACTTCGATCTTTTCCTCTGGTAAATTGAATAACCAGTAGGCTTCAATTACTTCAAGCCCTTTGTTCATCATTGTGGCTGAATCGATTGTAATTTTACTTCCCATTTTCCAATTAGGATGTTTCAACGCATCCTCAATGTTCACTTCTTCGAGTTCTTGTTTCGTTTTGTTCAGGAACGGTCCGCCGGAAGCAGTAAGTATAATTTTATTAATATCTTTTTTATTTTCGCCGCTTAAACACTGAAAAATGGCGCTATGCTCTGAATCGATTGGAATCAACTCTGCATTAAATTTTTCACAAAGGGCAATAACAATTTCACCGGCGGTTACTAGAGTCTCTTTGTTAGCAAGAGCAATTCTCTTCCTTAGTTTTATGGCTTCGATTGTTGGTGCAAGTCCGGCAAATCCCACCAGCGCAGAGACAAGAATATCATAGTTATTGAGTTTTGTAATTTGGAGTAGACCCAGATCACCGGTAAGTATTTCGCAGCGACTCCCGATCTGCGCTTTCAGTTCATCAGATTTTGCTTTATCACGAACAACTACTGCTTTAGGATGAAACTCTTGGATCTGTTTTCGGAGAAGTTCGATATTATTGTTCGCGGTTAATCCCGCAATTTCAAACTTATCCGGGAATGAGCGCACTATTTCTATTGTATTTATCCCGATTGAGCCGGTAGACCCCAGGATCAAAATTTTTTTCATTACTACTCTGTTTTTGCCCTATAATTTTTATTAAAGCGCTTCTATTCCAAAATACATTGGACGATCTATTTTATTCATCAATTCGAATTAGGCGCCGAAGAATCTATGAGTAATCGCGAGAAGAAAATTAATCAAAACAATAATGTTTATCGCGGTATTAAGCTTAAATATTTTTTTAAGATTTTTATATCCCTCATCATTCATCATTTCTTGGTTCTCTAGATCTTTACCAATAGCATCTCTAACTTTTTTAGCTGTTGGAATTATAAAGCCCCCAAGAATGACAAGAAGAACAACCATCAGAATTTGTTTCGTTGCTAACCAATGATTTGAAGCCATACTAAAAAATCCATAAACCGGATTTTGAAATACCATTGTAACTCCGGTAATCAAAATACCTATTGCTCCAATCATACCAAATAAATTAGCAAATGTGAGGTAGAGATGAATGAACTTTTTCTCTCCAATTTTGTTCTTATTTGTAAGTATGTATCCGCGCAGAATAGAATCGGTGAGAAGATTTATTAACCAGATGCCGGCAAAGACAACATGCAATTTTGAAATCAGTAGGTAATCCATAAAATAATCCTTTCCAGATTAATGTGGTTAAATATAACAAAAGCATAAGAAAATAAATTTTTGGTAATAATGCTTAGCTATCCGATATTCTAACGGTACACGGAGTAAGTAAGTTCACTTCATAACAATTAGTAAAAGGTGCAAAATGAAAAAATCTTTTCTTTATATACTCGTTTTAGTTGTTATTACTACAACCACCGTCATAATGTCAAGAGGATTTAGAATTTTGATGATGCCGAATGGTTCTAAATTTCAATGTGCAAATTGCCATATAGATCCATTCGGTGGCGGACCAAGAAACAATTTTGGTCAAGCGGTTGAAGCGAGAGTTACTCCAAACGGTACACAAGATTTTTGGAATTCACAACTTGCATTACTTGACTCTGATGGTGACGGCAAAACAAACGGTCAGGAGCTTGGTGATCCTAACGGAAGCTGGAGACCAGGTCAACCGAATCCGGGGATTCTAAGTGCAGTTACAAATCCGGGCGATCCTTTGAGTACTGGAGTTGAAGATGCTATCGAAGTCCCGACGAATTATAGGTTGTTAAGTAACTATCCCAATCCTTTCAATCCAACTACCAAAATTGCCTTTGAAATTCCTCAAAGCGAAAACGTTTCTCTGAAAATATACAACATCAACGGAGAATTGATCAGAACAGTTACAAATGAAACTCTTCCGGCAGGTCATTTTGAAAAAGTTTGGGACGGGAAAAATGATTTCGGTACTGAAGTTTCATCCGGAATTTATATTTACAGATTAACTGCAGGCAACTTTGACCGTTCTGCGAGAATGGTTCTGATGAAGTAATTTATTGTCGTTTGTTTGAAGTGAAAAGTCAAACGTGAAAGAGCCTGTCCCGAACTGCTTGCAGTTGGTAAGCTTGTTTTGGGATGAAACGGGATACGAATAAAACATGCTGAATTTTGTAACATTAATTTCAAAAAAAATACGATGAGAAAATCGTGAGAACAGCGAAATATCTTTTAGTTCTTGCATTAATAGTTTTTACATCCTTGGAAAGTTATTCGTTGCCAAGATTTGCCTTACGTTATAAAGATAAATGCAGCAGCTGTCACATAAATTCAACGGGCGGCGAGATGAGAAGCGAAAACGGTTTCTTCTTCGGTAAAAATGTTATAAGTATGATCTCTCCGCGCGATAAAGAGTTTCCGGTCTCGCCTAAACTTTCGGAAAATGTTTCGTTCGGTTTCGATTACCGTTCGCAATTTTTGTATTCACAAGAAAAAAAGAGAACGGACTTTATGGATATGACCGGCTCTATTTATTTCAATGCGGCGGTGTCGGAGAAAATTAATGTTACCGCGCGATACGATTTTGTATGGTCACTTTGGGAAGCTTACGCCACAGCTAAAATTTTACCTAATGATAGTTATATTAAAATCGGTTCGTTCGTACCTTATTATGGAATTCGTTTGGACGATCATACCGCTTACACGCGGGGCGGAGATTTTGGCTTGCTCTTTTCTAAAGGCACTGTTCAAGGGCTTATCTACAGTCCATTGTACTTAGAAACCGGAATTGAATTGGGTGCAAACTTTTCTGATGTAGCTTCATTAACGGCAAGTGTCGGAAGAAGTAAATCCAACTCAACTTTAGCTGTAGATCCAACCTGGACGGCACGTTTTGAATTAACTCCATCTATCGATAAAGTTAATCTATTATTCGGCGGATCATTTTCTTCTACCAAGACAAAAAGATTTGATCCGCTTAGCGGGAATCTTTCTTATCTGCCAACTCAGCTCTACGGTGGATTTGCAGGTATTGGATTTAATCGTTTTAGCCTTATGGGCGAATATGATATTGCGAGCGATTATGTTGCGTGGGGGACAAAATCAAACGCTCTTATGATCGAGGCATCGTATCAAATGATGGTTGGCCTGGAAGCAGTTGTTCGCTACGATCGTTTCGATCCCAATACAGATAAAAGTAAAGATGAATTCTCACATTTAGTCTTGGGATTTGAATTTTACCCCTACAGTTTTATTGAGGTGCGCCCGCAGTATAGAATGAATCTGGAAGAACCGAGCGTGGATAACAATGCGTTTGTGTTACAGTTTCATTTTTGGTATTGAAAAGCAAGAAGATAGAAGTAAGAGGATAGAGGTAAAGGGCGAGTTTTCTCGCCCTTTACTTTTTCAAGTTACTTCGTCAGCATTAGTTTCTTAGATTGGATAAATTTTCCAGCGTTAATTGTGTAAATATAAACTCCGCTTGTTAATTTACTTGCATCAAAATTTACTTTGTAGTAACCGCCAGATTTGTTCTCGTTTACTAATGTTGCTACTTCTTTACCGAGCATATCATAAACTTTGATCGTAACAAAGCTATTCTCCGGCAGTTGATAATTTATAGTTGTTGTTGGGTTGAATGGGTTGGGATAGTTGCTAATTGAGTAGTTTACAGGCAGCTCGTTTGAAAGAGAAGCAATTAGTTTGTCTTCAGACATTGATGATTCTATCCTTCCAAAAGCCGCCGATTGAAAATATGGATCTGATTCGGTTTGATTAACTGAATAATACGGTCTAACGTCATACATAAGATAAGTATCCTCTGAATTACCGGTCATTGTGTAATCTGGATCTGTGAATGTAGTATTGCTTGTACTAGCTATTAATGACGGAGATCCATTTTGACCTATTTTTCTATAAACACGATATACGGTAACATTCGGGTTGGGATTCGCATTCCATACTAGTGTTATAAGTTGTCCAATTGAAGAGGTAATCTGCTGGTTTCTATTTGCTATGCTTGGTTTTGCCGTAAAAACTGCAGTGTATGTACGATGTTCAGTAACTGTAATTGTATTTGAATTAGGGTTATTATCCCAAGAAGCGAATGTATAATCTAATCCATTTGCTGTATAGCCGGAAGCAAATGCATAAACAGAATTTTGTTCTACTACTGGGCTTATTTTTGGCGAGGAGTAAGAATTCCAATCAACATAAACAGTTCCACCGCTGCTGACAAAAGTTGCGTTACATAACTTTTTCATATCCGCTACGTAACTGTAATTTTTTTCTGAAGAAGAGAGCGTTACGCTTGCACTAAAACTTGAGGAAAAATTTCCTTGTGGAACACCTGATTGATCTTCTTTCCTCCAATTACTTGGATTACTTGGTCCTTCTGTATCGTTAAAAACACGGGCATAATTTTCGAAAACCGGTTGACTGCTGCCCTCAACAGCTTCCATATAGAGTGTTTTACTGGTCATATTGGTAATAGTAACGGGACTATTTGAAATACTTGTTGGCGGAGTATCTACCTTTGCTTTTATTTTGCCGCCGTTAAAATTGTTTTTTACCGAAACGGATATTTGTTCTTGTACGGTTGCAGTACCGGTAAAGGTTATATTGGCATACTCAATTGCATCATATATTTGATCGATATTTGATCGATATTTGCCGATCTAAATCCAATTGTTATTTTTCCACTTGTGGAGTTTGAATTTATTAATGATGTAACATTGTATTCCAATACCTGATTATAGTTCGCGGAAGTAGTTGAAGAACCTTGAGCTATTGTTTGCCATTGTTGGCTTGTAGATGAGTTAATAATTCCATTATCTAGGGTTATAATTCCGTAGATTAATGATGGTGGTTGTCCCGCGGAATTATATAGTTTTACTCGTAATGTTGCGCTTGTCGCATTTGGGTTTGTTCCGAGTATTGACGCGAGGTCATAAACAACGAAACCACACCCATAAAGATTTGGCGTTGATAATCCGATTTTAATTTCACTTACGCTTGTACTTTCAGTATAATCGTAAGTAGAAGTGCCTATACGTATTAATGAACGGACATAAGTTGGTTGAATTACCTTGTTAGTATAACTTTCTGTTTTTTGTGCAAAAGTTGTTAAAACTGCAAAAAATAAAAGTCCAAGAAATAACATCTTTTTCATTTTCTACTCCTAATAATTTGTTGTGGAATTAATTAATTTTAAAAAGAGATGTACCGGTACATTTGGTTTTCCAAATGTTGTTAAGCTTGCAGAGCTGAAAGGCGCATCTTTATTACAAGGGCGGCAGTATGTCAGTACTGCCGTTCTATTTCATTTGCAATTACTCTCCTTATTTTAGTGTGCCATGGTAAATAATATTGTAACCGGTTTTATTATCAAATGCGTGCAAGAAAATGTCTTTTTCCAGCACTGATGCTGAGGTGCCAAATCTCATATCTGGGGGGAATTTTAAAATGTATTGAACATCTGAACCATTATAATGCATTAGTCCGTCAAACATTCTTATAAAAATATCGTTTTTATTTCTTCCCCATGTTTGTCCACCAAAATTTGGATTGTTCAATTCAAGTATTTTTTCAAAATTATCTTTGTAATACCTAAAGATATTATGACCAATTGTTACGTATAGATATCCGTTTATATCATTCATAACACACGACGTATTTTCTGATATATAATTCTGATAAATAACTTTTAAGTCGTTACCGTTATATTCATACAATCTAACAGTATCGCTTAGTGTTGCGTTATCTAGAGAAGTCAATATATAATAACGGCTATTCGTAGTACTGTATCTAATTCTTGTTATGTTACCATTATTCTTTAAAATTTTATTTAGTTGCCAGCTATTGACATTGTATTTGTAAAGAATCGCGTCTCTATTCATCGGAACATTTTTACCACCACCAGCATAAATTTCAGAGTCGTTTTTGCCAGCCAGACTTAAAAAATCAATTTCTTTCCCTTCATACAAAAACTGGTGTGAAGATGAAAAAGTATCCTTCTTATAGTTCCATATCCGTCCATCATGAGTGCAAATCCATAAATTATTATCTGTACCCCATAGTGAAGCTGTGTTGCCGATAGGTATCCTTGTCTCTCTATACCATATTATTCCGTCATACCGATAAATGTTTTCAAATACTGACCCGACCATACTTACAGCCCATACATTGTTTGCTGTCATTCCCCAGAACGAACTGAAATATATATAGTATGCTTTGATTGTATCTGCAGTCCATGTATAATCTCTTCTTCCCGGTTCGTAATTTGGTTCAGGTTCAACAGGGTTCTTGTTGCAAGAAATGAGAAATGTGAATAAAGAAAGAAGTGTTGCTGCTTTTAAGAAGGGTTTCATATCTCCCCCATTTAGTTTTAAATCAGTTATGTTAAATTTCTACTATGTAAATACCGTTTTTTTTGAGATTGTCAAGTCTTTTTTTTAATCCCCATTAAAACTGAGAGGCTGCAAGATCAAACTCTCGTGTTAATTTTTCAATCAAATCTTTAACAGGAAGAATTTCTTTAATTAATCCGGCACCCTGTCCCGCTTCCATCATACCGTTTTGTTCATCGCCTTCAAAAATTCCGATCCGCTCCCGCTTCTCTCCCAGCAATTGTTTCAACTGATTTTCATCCCCCCCGTTTAATTCTGCTTTATGAACTTCAGCAGTGAATTCATTTTTGATCATACGAGCGGCGCCGATTTTTTTTAAAATAAGAATTGTATCGTTATCCTTTGCTTCAACAATTTTCTTTTTATAGTTGGGATGAGCAGATGATTCTTCCGTGACGGCAAAACGTGTTCCGATCTGCACACCTTCGGCTCCTAGTGCAAATGCTGCAAGAATACCGCGTCCGTTCGTAATTCCTCCGGCAGCAATTACCGGAATTTTTAAAGCATCAACGAGCTGGGGAATTAAACAGAAAGTAGTTATCTCGTCTGCGCCGTTATGTCCGCCGGCTTCAACGCCCTCTCCAACAACAGCATCGCATCCAACGCTTTCTGCTTTAAGAGCAAATTTTAAGGATGGAACAACATGAACAACGGTGATATTATTTTTTTTCAATTCATCTATAAATTTTCCTGGGTGACCTGCGGATGAGAAGACAATTTTCACATTTTCTTCCATCACTATTTTGATTAGATCTGCTGCATCACCACGAAGCAAAGGGATATTTACACCAAATGGTTTATCTGTTGCGGAACTGCATTTCTTAATATGTTCTCTTAGAAGATCCGGTTTCATAGAGCCGGCGCCAATCAACCCCAGACCGCCGTTATTTGAAACCGCAGAGGCTAATTTCCATCCGCTCACCCAAACCATTCCCGCCTGAATTATTGGAAATTTAACTCCAAGGAGTTTTGTTACTCTGTTTTCTATATTCATTCTAATTCAAAATTGTTCTATCCAAATCTCATCAAACAAAAACTATTAATCAACAAGTTTGATATACGCTTCCCTATTAATTAAATTGACAACAGTTATTTTCATAAAGAAGGGAACTCTTGAGAGCAATCATTCCTGCGGCAGGATTTGGAACAAGACTAAAACCACATACCTATTCACTTCCTAAAGTTTTACTCAATGTAGGCGGCAAACCAATTCTCGGTCATATTATTGAAAAGCTGCTCGAAGAAAATATCAACAAGGCAACTTTTATTATCGGTTATCTTGGCGAACAAATTATTGAATATGTGGAAAACAATTATCCCTCTCTCAAAGCCGATTTTATTAATCAGGAAGAGATGCTTGGATTAGGACACGCTATTCAAATTGCGGTTCCAACATTTGATGATGAAGAAATTTTTATAATTCTCGGCGATACAATATTTGATGTTGATTTGAAATCGGTTCTCGCTAACAAAGTCAGCTCTCTAGGTGTTAAAACCGTTGAAGATCCATCACGGTTTGGAGTGGCGGTTTGTGATGAAGAAAAAATAATTAAATTAGTTGAAAAACCGAAGGCTCTGATCTCCAAACTTGCGCTTGTAGGTTTGTATTACATAGCCAATACTAATTTATTAGTTGAGTCGCTGAACGAACTTTTTACGAGGGATATAAAAACGCGCGGCGAGTATCAGTTAACCGATGCTTTGCAATTAATGATTGAGAAAGGAGAAACTATTAAAACGTTTCAAGTTGACGGATGGTACGATTGCGGAAAACCGGAGACTCTTCTTTCAACGAATCAATTTTTACTTACCAAACGCGGAACGAACCGTACGGTTAATAATGTTGTTATTAATGACCCGGTGTTTATAGCTGATAGTGCTGTAGTTAAAAATTCTATAATCGGTCCATTTACAACGATTTCAGAAAATTGTGAAGTTAGCGACGCAATAATCCGTAACTCAATAATCAGCTCGGGTGCAAAGATTGGAAGAGTAATTTTAGAAGACTCAATAATTGGAAGCAATGCAATTGTAAATAGTAATTATAAGAAGATGAATACAGGCGATTCATCGGAGATAGAGTTTAACTAATCAATATAGAGGAATAAATGTCTTACCTATTCACATCAGAATCCGTTTCGGAAGGGCATCCGGATAAAGTCTGCGATGCGATCTCCGACGGTGTATTGGATGCAATCTTTTTAAAAGATCCTAAAGCTCGTGTTGCATGTGAAACTTTTGTTACAACCGGACTTGTTGTTGTTGGCGGAGAAGTAACAACCAACGCTTATATAGATGTACAGGAAGTTGTACGCACTACAATTCGTAAAATTGGTTATACAAAAGCTGAATATAAATTTGATGCAGACTCATGCGGTATTTTGAATGCTATTCATTCTCAATCACCTGATATAGCAATGGGTGTTGATACAGGCGGCGCCGGAGATCAAGGAATAATGTTCGGATTCGCCTGCGATCAAACACCGGAATATATGCCGATGCCTATTGTTTATGCTCATAAACTTATGAAACGTCTTGCAGACATTCGTAAAAAGAATTTGAAGTTGATGCCATATTTAAGACCGGATTCAAAATCTCAAGTAACAATCGAGTACGATGATAACCACAAGCCTCTGCGTGTTTATGCTGTTGTAATTTCAACACAGCATGATGGAGATGTAAGTCAGAAAAAAATTAAAGAAGATGTGATTAAACATGTAATCAAAAACGTCATTCCGGAAAAATATTTAGACAGCAAAACAAAATATTTTGTAAACCCAACAGGAAGATTTGAAATTGGCGGTCCTCACGGCGATAGCGGTTTGACCGGCAGAAAAATTATTGTTGATACATACGGCGGATGGGCTCCTCATGGCGGAGGTGCATTCTCCGGAAAAGATCCTTCCAAAGTTGATCGCAGCGCAACATATGCAGCGCGACACATTGCGAAAAATGTTGTTGCCGCACGTCTCGCTAAAGAGTGTTTAGTTCAAGTTGCTTATGCTATCGGTGTTGCAGAACCGGTTTCAATTTTTGTTGATACTAAAGGAACCGGAAAAATATCGGATAAAAAAATTGCAGACATGATCAAAAAAGAAGTTGATTTAACACCTCGCGGAATAATTGAGCGACTCAAACTACGCCGACCAATTTACCAAAAGACTTCTGCATATGGTCACTTTGGACGCAACGATAAAGATTTCACCTGGGAACAATTGGATTTAGTTGCTACGTTTAAAAAATATTTATAATAAAAAAAGGAAGTAAAATGAGTCAAGCAGTTGAAAAGAAATCTATTGATTATAAAGTAAAAGATATTTCACTCGCCGAATGGGGCAGAAAAGAAATTCATTTGGCTGAAGCTGAGATGCCCGGTTTAATGTCCTTAAGAAAAGAATATGGTAAAATAAAACCGTTAAAGAATGCCAGAATTGCCGGCTGTCTTCACATGACAATTCAAACAGCAGTGCTAATTGAAACATTAATTGAGTTGGGTGCAGAAGTCCGGTGGTCATCATGCAATATTTTTTCAACACAAGATCATGCCGCTGCTGCTATCGCTGCTGCTGGAATTCCTGTTTTCGCTTGGAAGGGAATGAACCTTGAAGAATTCGATTGGTGTATTGAACAGACATTATTCTTTGGTGATAATAGCAGACCGTTAAATATGATATTAGATGACGGCGGCGATTTAACAAATATGGTATTAGATAAATTTCCGGAATTAGTTAGCGGCATAAAAGGGATTTCTGAAGAAACCACAACCGGTGTTCACCGTTTATATGAGAGAGTTGAAAAAGGAACTCTTCCAATTCCCGCAATCAACGTAAACGACTCGGTTACAAAATCTAAATTTGATAACAAATATGGCTGCCGCGAGTCTTTGGTTGATGCAATCCGGAGAGCAACCGATTTAATGATGGCAGGCAAAGTGGCTGTTGTTGCTGGGTATGGCGATGTAGGAAAAGGTTCGGCTCAGTCATTACGAAGCGCCGGAGTACGGGTTATTGTAACGGAGATAGACCCGATCTGCGCACTGCAGGCAGCTATGGATGGTTATGAAGTTAAGAAGATTAAAGACGCTATTCCCCGCGCTCAGTTAGTAGTAACCGCGACCGGCAATGTTGATATCATCACCGAAGAGCATTTCAGATTGATGAAAGATAAAACAGTTGTTTGCAACATTGGGCATTTCGATAACGAAATTGATATGGCATGGTTGAACGAAAATTACGGGCACACAAAAGATACAATCAAACCGCAAGTGGATAAATACACAATTGAAGGAAAAGATATTGTTATTCTAGCTGAGGGTAGATTGGTAAATCTCGGATGCGCTACCGGTCATCCTTCTTTTGTGATGTCAAATTCATTTACTAATCAAGTTCTCGCACAGCTTGAACTTTGGAATAATACAGATAAATATGAAAAGAAAGTTTATATGCTGCCAAAACACCTTGACGAACAAGTTGCAAGATTGCATCTAGAAAAAATAGGTGTTGAGTTGGATGTTCTGAGTGAGAAACAAGCTGTCTACATTGGTGTTAAAGTCGAAGGTCCTTACAAAGCTGATTATTACAGATATTGACAGATGCTGTTATTAAGCTAGATAAAAAGCCTCCGCTCAAAATGCGGAGGCTTTTTTATTAACTTGTTGCAAAGTGCATCAAATTGATTGGTCCCATTAAATATTTTCCTTTCGCTTTGAGCAGATCGAAGAGCGCATTTAGCAGAGTATGAATATCCGATGGTTTGCTTAAGTATAAATCGCAACCGGCTTCAAGCGCATTGATTCTATCTTTATTGAAGGCATGGGCTGTGTAGCAGATTATTGGAATGGCGGAGTAATCGGGATTGTTCTTCAATTCCTTTGTTAATACCAAGCCATTTTTTTCACCTTTGATAGAAATATCCATAAGGATGATATCATACTTTTCGTTACTTAATAATTCATAAAAAGTAAGTGAGGAGTCGCAGATATCAACCGTAAAGTAGCGGTTGAGAAAAAGTTGAAGAAATTTCTGATTCTCAAAATCATCTTCCGCAATTAAAAGTCTCGGTTTAGCTTCCGTTATATTCCCCATTTTTTATCTCCATTTAAAACTACTGTGAATGTTGATCCGTGATTTATTTCACTTTTGATCTTAATTACTGCTTTGTTGACGTCTAAAAAGCTTTTAATCATCGCAAGTCCTAATCCGGTGCCTTCATATCGTCTTGTGTATCCCATCTCTTCTTGAGTAAAAGGAATAAATAACTTATCAATATATTCCTTTGACATCCCCTTTCCGGTATCGGAGACATCTACGCAATAATCTGAGCCGTCACGATAAATATTAATTTTGATCCATCCTTTGTCCGTGTACTTAATTGCATTATCCAGCAGATTAATGAAAATTTGTGCAAGAGAATAATGGTCTACAATTACCGATACATCTTCGTTGGTAGAATTTGTCAATTCTATAAGAAGACCTTTCTCTTCTGCCATTGAAGCAAATTCGCTTCGCAACGTTTTAAGCAGAGCGTAAAGATCAATTTTTTCAAATCGTGCATCATATTTTCCGGTTTGAAGCTGAGACATATTCAGCAGCAAATCAAAAGTCCGGTACAATCTTTTGCTATTATTCTTTACCGAACGGAGTATGTTTCCGAATTCAGCTTTTTTCTCATCTCTTAATTCATCTGCCAATAGATCCGAGTAACCAACAATAACATTTAACGGAGAACGAATCTCGTGAGAAATCTGTGCAAGAAAAAATTCCTTCAGCCGCTTGGCATCTTCCGCTCTTATCAATGCTTCTTTAAGGTCTCTCTCGGTATGTTTCATTTCAGTAATATCACGTCCATAGACTTGACAGACGTTAAATTTCTTAACTCCATCGATAATAAATTGGAAGTATTTTTTGTCTAAAGGAGTCGTGAAGCTGATAACTTTTTCGCGTTCGATGATCTCTTTAATATCATAGTTACTAAAAAAAGGAAGAATAGTTTTTGCTTGTTCGCCGACAAGTATTCTGTTCGGGAAAATCTTATGCGCAGAGTTATTTGCAAGAATAATTCTACCTTGGACATCAAACCTAAATATAGGGTCAGGAGAGAGTTCGGCAAATAGAGCCATCAACTCGGCTTGCTCGAGGCGTATGTTCTTCTCTTCTTCAAGATGCTTCTTCTTCATCGGAATAATTACATAGCGGTAATAGATAAA